>NZVR01000060.1 GCA_002701545.1 Blastopirellula sp.
TATCCACATCGGGTGGGGATGACCAATCGTCCAGATCACTCGCCAAATCCCGAGTCGAATGCAGTGATCTACGCTTTCTTCGAGCACTTTTTGGCCTCGGCCCCGTAGGGTGGATAGCAAACCCTGGTCAGCCATGCCGCAGATTCGGGCTTCGGCCAGAGTTCGAGCAGCAAGCACGATAACAAGCGTGTTTGCCGTTCGGATGACTCACACTGGTTTGTCCCCCCGGCATGAATTAAACTACGGACCCTGAGCGGACACCCCACCTTGAATCTTTTCTGATTCCACTGGAGCGATAACCAAATGAAAGAGAAGCCCTCCCCTGCCTATTTGATCTGGGGCTTAGTGGTGCTGCTGATCATTTTGCATCAAGACAATTGGTTGTGGGACAACAGCACACTGGTCTTTGGCTTTTTGCCGATCGGCTTGGTGTACCACGCCGGAATCTCCATAGGAGCATCCATTACTTGGTTTTTGGCCACGCGGATTGCCTGGCCAGATGAATTGGATGAACAGTCCGCGCCAGTCGACCAGAAAGGAGCGAACTGATGACACAATTCATCATCATCTGTATCTATCTCGCCTTGTTATTGATTCTTGGTATGTTTGCCAGTTCCCTGTTCAAGGGTACGAAAGAAGACTACCAGCTGGCGAGCCATTCGATTGGGCCGTTTCTCTTGCTGATGTCTATCTTTGGTACGACGATGACCGCATTTGCCTTGGTGGGTTCATCGGGCGAGGCGTTTAAAGAGGGGATCGGTGTTTATGGCATGTTGGCGTCGTCCAGCGGTATCATCCACTCACTCTGCTTTTTTGTGATTGGCGTGAAGCTGTGGGGCTTGGGGCGAAAATATGGCTATACCACACAGATTCAATACTTCCGCGATCGATTGCATAACGATTCCATCGGTTTGCTGCTGTTTCCTATCCTGGTCGGCATGATCATCCCTTATCTCCTCATCGGGGTCATCTCGGGTGGTATTGTGATGCAGACCATGACGGGAGGCCCTGGGGACACGGGAGCATTCCCGGGCTTGTTCCCGACGGATAGCCCAGCCACCAATGGAGGTTTGCCACCCTGGTTAGGTTCGCTTTTGATTTGCGTGGTGGTTTTGGTTTACGTCTTTTTTGGAGGCATGCGTGGTACGGCTTGGGCGAATGCCTTCCAGACCATTGTTTTCATGATTCTGGGTGTGGTGACGTTTTGTGTGATTGCCACCAAGCTGGCGGCGAACGCCAATCCGGACGCTCCAGCACCTGGGTTTATGGAGAGCCTGAGGATTTGCAGTGAGGCGGTTGGGGAATCGCACGCAACGCGTTCCGAGATGTCGAAGACCAAGTTCTTTACCTACCTGTTGATTCCGTTGTCGGTCGGCATGTTCCCGCACCTGTTCCAGCACTGGTTGACGGCCAAGAGTGCGAAGAGCTTTAAATTGCCGGTCGTGGCCCATCCGGTATTCATTATGATCGTTTGGGTACCTTGCGTGCTGATCGGTATCTGGGCCACGACGTCGCTGGTTCCAGCACGTCCACCCTTGCCTTCCAACCCCAATGCGGTGCTTCCTTTCCTGGTCAAGACACAAACCACACCTATCCTTGGTGGTCTGCTGACTGCCGGTATTTTGGCGGCGATCATGTCGTCACTGGATAGCCAGTTTTTGTGCATTGGAACAATGTTTGGCACGGATCTAGTGACGCACTATTTTGGCAAAGATCGATTTACGGACCGTCAGCAGGTGCTGATTACGCGAGCCTTTATCGTGGCGATTGTGGCTGTGACCTACCTGCTCAGTTTGGCGAATCCACGCAGTGTGTTCTCGATGGGTGTCTGGTGCTTTAGCGGTTTTGCCAGTCTGTTTCCGCTGGTTTTCGCCTCGGTTTATTGGCGGCGATTAACGGCGCCCGGTGCGTACGCATGCGTCCTGTCAGTCCTTGCAACTTGGATTTACCTGTTCAAAGAAGCGAAATTTGGCGGGAATCGAAGTTACGTCCTGGAACTGGAAATCGGTGGCACGACCTACGAGTTGATGCCGGTGGTCGCGATCTTCTCCGTCGGATTAATTGCGATGGTCGTGGTTTCCTTGATCACGAAACCACCGGAAGAGAAAGTGCTGGCCAAGTTCTTTCCACCGGCCAACGCAGACAGTAACGGCTAAAGAGCTCCGGATCTCAGCTCGTGCAAATGCATCGGTCAGCCGAAGGTTGGCCCATGGAGTCGGTTTTGCACCGCAGGGCAGCTGCGGTCGGAGTCGCGCTGTGAACGGATCGCCTGACCCCTGTGGCTGAGGATCGATCACCGCTTGGCGGTGGGGCGCGATGATGAGTGTCAGGACGCCATCGTGGCGAGTTTGCATGCGCGCGTCGGCACCGCAGGGCGTGGCGTGTTGAAGGCGACGCGCGGGGTACGAATACCGGCATGCAGCGAAACATGCGCTATCTGGGCGCAAGTTGCCTTGGTTGCCTTTATAGGTGCGGCATGTCTGTTGAGCTGTCGGGCGGCAGTTGTGTTGGGTGTACCCAGCAACAACCACTCCGCCTCCAACATCTCCGACACGGGTTATCCAAGCTGTATGAATCCAAGCTGTATGAAAGCGACTTATTCTTCTTCGTCGTCTTGCATTTTGGCTTTGGACATGATGTCTTGCTGCACGTTGGCAGGCATCACATCGTAGTGACTGAAGTCCATGGTGTAGCTACCTTGGCCACCAGTCATACTGGACAACGTTCGTGAATAGGTAGTGATCTCGCGGAGCGGAACTTCCGCATGGACGGTGGTGAGGTTACCGCCAGCCGAGTCACTTCCGGAAACACGTCCACCACGTCCGGACATATCGCTGTACACATCACCGACCGAATCCTCGGGTACGGTCACGTCCATGGTCACAATGGGTTCGAGTAAGCAGGGCTTGGCTTGCTCGAAGACCTGTTTGAAGGCCATGCGGGCCGCTGTTTTGAATGCGGCTTCGGAACTATCCACCGGGTGGAATTTACCGAAGTGAACTTCAACGCAGACGTTTTCGACGGTGTAGCCGGCCATCACGCCACCGGCGAGTCGTTCTTTGAATCCCTTTTCGATGGCGGGCATGAAGTTACCCGGGATGGTACCACCCACGATGGAGTCGACCCACAGAAAGTTGTGTTTCTCGTCAAAGTGATACTCTTTCATTGACGGGAACGAAGCCTTGGTGCAGAACTCTTCGGGATCGGTGCCACGAGGGAATGGCTTCATGCGAATGTGTACTTCGCCAAACTGCCCCCGTCCGCCGGATTGCTTCTTGTGTCGATAGCTTCCTTCCGCATCGATCTGAATCGTTTCGCGAAAAGGAATTTTGGGTTCCTTCGTTTCGACTTCGAGTTTATCGCGTCGGATCAAGCGTTCTTGGATGACCTTCAAGTGCAACTCGCTCATGCCGGTCATGACGAGCTCTTTGGTTTGAGCATCCCGATCCAAGGAGAACGTCGGGTCTTCTTCGTCGACTTTATGCAACGCACCCGAGAGTTTTGTCTCGTCTCCGCGGCTTTTTGGCGAAACTGCCAGTCCGACCATTGGGGTGGGGAACTTGATGGCAGGCAGCGTGTATTCGCCGATGGAGGCACCGGTGGTCAATTCTTCCATTTTGGCAACGGCAACGATGTCACCTGGCCCTGCGGAATCGACATTTGCGGTATCCGAAGCTTGCACCTGGAGCAGCTGTCCCATTTTGATTGGTTTGCGAGCGCCGGACGCTTGCACTTGCTGATCTTTTTTCAGCGTGCCAGAGAAGATCCGGATGAAGCTCAGCTTCTGGACGAAGGGGTCGATACGCGTTTTGAAAACTTGCGCGATCAGAGGTCCATCAGCATCTGCTTTGACTTCGACGTCTTCGCCGTCCTTGGTGGCAGTTCGTTGTTTTGTGGCAGGCGAGAGGCCGCACATGGAAACCGCGTCCAGGAACTCGGTGAGTCCGATGCCCAGTTTTGCCGACGTGCAGACGATCGGGATGAGACTTCCTTCCGCAACGGCTTGAACGATCAAACGCGACAGTTCCTCTTCCGTGGGCGGTTCGCCTTCGAAATATCGTTCCATCACCGCTTCATCCACTTCGATGATCGATTCCAGCAGGGGATCACGAATTTCGGACGGATCGATCACGGCGCCGGTTACATCATCGGGCGGATTGAGCGTACTGGCGACGCCTTTGAAATCGGCACCCGTTCCGAGTGGAACATTCAGCAGCACACAGCCTTGTCCCCACATTTCCTGAATCGCTTCGACCAGGGCGGGGAAATCCAGGTTTTCGTCGTCCATCTTGTTGATGACGATCATGCGGCCGAGGCCCGCTTTGCCGGCTTCCTCGAAGACGCGGCGCGTGTTGACTTCGATTCCTGAGTGAGCGTTGACGACGATGGCCGCGGTATCGACGCCATAGAGCGCACCAATGGTTTGGCCAATGAAGTCCGGATACCCGGGGGTGTCGATGATGTTGAACGATTTCCCGTTGTGTTCAAAGTGCCCCACACTGGCTTCGATGGTGTACTTATGGTTTTTCTCTTCCTCGTCGAAGTCACAGATGCTCGTTCCGTCGTCAACACTGGGGTTGGCGTTGACAGCTCCCGTGGTCACGAGCAACTTGTCGACAAGTGTTGTCTTGCCGGACGACCCGTGACCACATAAGGCAATGTTGCGAATATCTTCAACATTTGCTTTTGCCATGCCAAACTCCTTCTGCGTTTCATTTCTCGTGTGCTAGGGACTCGCTGGTGGAACGACGGCGTTTGCCGATGCCTCCAACGCAGCTTGTAAACTCAACGTGTTTTCATACAGCGCTCGGCCGATGATGCATCCATCCATAGGGATCTTGGCTAACTGTACGACATCCTCCGTGGTAGTGACTCCACCTGACGCAATCACCGGGCAACGGGTTGCTTGTTGCATGTCTGCCATGGCAGCAACATTGGCTCCTTGCAGCATGCCGTCGCGACTGATATCGGTGTAGATGATCGCGGCAACAGGGACATCCTTGAACTGGTTTGCCAAGTCGACTGCGGATGTCTCGCTCGTTTCCAGCCAGCCATCGGTGGCGACTTTCCCGTCACGAGCGTCAATGCCGAGTGCCAAAACGCCGGGATGCTTGGTGCATTGCTGTCGGAACCAGTCGGGTTCTTTCAACGCTTTGGTACCCACCACCAGTCGTTTTAGGCCGAGGTCGAGCAGTGTCTTGATGGTGGTTTCGTCGCGGATTCCGCCGCCCAACTCACACGGCACGTCGACCGCTTTTACGATCGAGGCGATTGCAGCTTGATTGACCAGCTTTCCATCACGGGCGCCATCCAAGTCGACCAGATGCAGATATTCGCCACCTGCTGCTACCCAGCGTTGGGCCATTTCAACCGGATCGCCATACACTGTCTCGCGGTTGTAATCGCCCTGCTTGAGTCGTACGGCTTGGCCGCCGCGAAGATCGATTGCGGGTAGAATAAGCATAGTGTGCGAGGTAGATACGTTTCTTTCGGAAACTTTGAAATATCGCACACGCGCGAGGTGAATACAAGTAGATGCGGGTCTGCGGCGAGACCTCAAGAGGATTGTCGCACGCAGAGGCGGAGCGAGAAAACGGAGTGCAAGGGATGCCAGAGGGCACCAGTCACGTTACTGGTTGGTAGACGCCAGGTTGGCGAAGTTTTGCAGCAGATGCAGGCCGTCTTGCTGACTTTTCTCGGGGTGAAACTGGGTGGCATACAGATTGTCGCGACAAACCATGGCACAGAACGGTTGGTGATAGTCCGCTTCGATTGCCACCACTTCGTGGTCCTTGGGGACGACATGATAGGAATGGACAAAATAGAAGTGTGTTCCGTTCTCCACGCCATCCAGTAGCGGATTGGCTTTTCGAATGATCGCTTCGTTCCAACCCATATGCGGGACCTTGAAATCGGACGGCACGCGGAAACGTACCACCTCGCCGGCAAGGATTCCCAGCCCTTCGTGTTCTCCGTCCTCGTAGCTGATATCAAACAGCAGCTGCAGTCCCAGGCAGATCCCTAAAAATGGTTTGCCAGATGCGACGATATCCTTAATCGGGCCAACAAGATCTCGCTTGTGGAGCTCGGCAATGGCATCACGGAAAGCACCAACGCCAGGTAAGATCACGTGACTGGCGGTGGTGAGTTGGTTGGGGTCACTGGTGATGATCGCTTCGTGCCCCACCTTCTCAAGAGCCTTCTGGACGCTACGCAGGTTCCCCATTTGATAATCGATGATGGCAATCATAGGTTCGCGAGTTGTGGTAGCAGCGGGGGAAAGAAAGGGGTATCGCAGAGACACACCCTGGTACACAAGGTTCACCGACTCTAGTCTAAGCCAACCAGCCCTCGGATGTCAGACGGTTACCGTCCGGTCACTGTTTCGGGATAGACAACGACCTCGATGCGGCGGTTTTGGGAACGCCCCGCTGCGGTGGAATTGGGTGCGCGGGGATGATTAGCCCCGTGGGCAACGGTCATTAACTGGACGGTCGGAACCTGATTGCGCTGGGTGAAATGGTTGAACACCGCTTGCGCTTGGATATCTGCCAGCTGATGGTGCGTCGCTCCCCCAAAAGGCTGAGCGTTGTCTGTATGGCCTTCGATACCAATGTGTTGATTGGGGTAGAGCTGAGTGAGTTGTGCCGCCACCTGATCGAGCAACCGAATGCCGCCAGCCTGCAGTTGCGCTGTGTTGCGGACAAACAATTGGTCAGACGGTAGCGCGATACGGATGACATCCTGCTCCTGACGTACATCGGCACCGGGCAGCGAAAACGTTTGCAGCGCCGACTGCAGGCTATTATTGGCTCGTATGGTAGGTGTGACCTTGCGAGTGGACGCCAACATCCCTTCGACTTGGGTGAGCGCCTTGTCTTTCGCCGATCGCAGTTCAGTGACCTGACTTGCTGTGTCTACTAATTGACGCTTGACGAGTTTCAGTTCGTCATTCAAGAGCTGGCGTTCTTGCTGGACCTGGGCGAGCTGTGCTTGTAAATCACGATTGTCCGCATCGAGTTGCGCGATGCGTTTTTCAGAATCGGACTGACTCGTGACGGCAGGGGGAGTTCCGTAAACCGTGGGCGCACCGGCAGGAGGTTGTTGCGCAACAACGGTCTTGGACGGCAGCGCAGCAAAGTAGGGGTTGTTGCGACAACCACACAACGCTGCGAGCAGCGGCAGAATCCAGTACGAATTACGCCAATGATGGCGCATGGCATTCAACTCCTACATGATCGCCTTAATAGAGGGACGCGGCGGGAGATTAGTGGACGCAGCGACTTGTGGCAAGGCCATTTCCGGGGCATCGGTAGAGAGCAAGTGCCTGCTAGCTGCTGCGATCGATTCGCACTGTCTTGGAGCGAGTTGGCGAGTCGCCGCAGCGATCAGTCCATCCAGTCCAACACGCGCCAGTCGATCCAACGGCGGTCTGGGTCAAGGCCTTTGGCCGACAGGTATCCGACGTGACCTCCACGTTCGGTGATCAGCATTTGCATGGAGGATGAGAGTTTGGCCGTCCGGTACGTGGACACGGGAATCAAGGGGTCATCTGCAGCGGCAACAATCGATGTGGGTACGTCGATCTGCTGCAGCAAGGGAGCCGAACTGGCCTGAGTGTAGTAGTCGACGGCATCACGAAAGCCACTCAGAGGAGCAGTGATCCGGTCATCGAAGTCATAAATCGTTTTGATACCTCGGAGGGCGAGATACGGTTGCAAGTGTTCTGCCGTCAGGCTCCGCTGGCGGAGTTGTCGGAATAATTGCTTGAGGAACGATCGGTTGTAGGGTCGATTCGTCCAACGCTGCATTTGTTGGGCACAGACCAAGAGGTCCATTGGTGGTGCGATGACCAAGGCTTTGTCCACGACGTTTACCAGTGGATTGCCTTCGCCCAACATTTTTAGCGTCATGTTTCCACCGAGGGAAAAACCGATCACGCTAACGGACGAACCGGGGCATTGTTTGATGGTTTCTCGCAGCACTGCCAGAACATCTTCACTGCGGCCCGCGTGCCCGGGATGCTGTGCCAGATCCCGACCGGCGCCACACCCGCGTTGGTCCATGCGGAATACACGAACTCCTCGAGAGGTCAGTTTCGCGGCAATCCGCTGCATATACGGTGATTGGTGCGAGCCTCCCAGTCCGTGCACCAGCAAACAGACCCGGTCTCCTACCTGCCATTCCGCAGGGCGGTCGTCATGCAAAACCAGGCGATCTTTGTCTTCCAATGCAACTTCGTAGGTGCACGAGTCAAACGGCAACCGAGGCTGCGGGAGTAGCGCAGCCGCAATAGTTTGCGCATGGCCACTGCGCAAGAGTGCATGGGGACGAAACGCCGGAAAATCAACGACATCCATGGCTCGTTGTCAGTGGGCTGAGGCGTTGGCAGCGAACGACTGGCACCGTTGCCTAGTTTGCTTGGCTGCCTTCTTCTTTGACTTTGTTGGGGACATAGTCATGCCCCCGGTCTCGGATGACCGTCGCTTTGATGATCCGATCTGGTTCAGGCGGCGAAATCCCATTGGGGTTGCGTCGCTGGATTTTCTCCAGCAGGTCGGCACCTTCCACGACGCGTCCGAAGACGGTGTGCAGTCCATCCAAGTGGCTGGTACGGCGGAAGGTGATGAAGAATTGGGACCCTCCTGTATTCTTGGCCGCCTGTTTCGCCATACTCAGTGTCCCGGAGAAATGTTTGCGGTGATTCGCTTGGTCACATTCACAGTAGATGTTGTAGCCGGGGCCGCCCGATCCATCTCCCACCGGGCAGCCGGTTTGGGCCATAAATCCGGAGAGCACGCGATGAAAGCCGAGTCCGTCGTAGAATTTGTCTTTCACCAGATTGATGAAATTCCCGACGGTTTCGGGTGCTTCATTCTCATACAGTTCGAGAATCACGTCGCCCTGTTTCAGTTCCAGTTTGACGCGCGGCAGATCATCTTTCTCGGCTTCTGCCTGGCGGATCGCGACTTCCGCTTGCCAGAGTTCTTGGGCGACTTTGGCATCGTCCAGAAAAGCGCTGACGGGAGGTAACTGGTTGCTGATCTGGTCGCTGACTTTGGCCTCGATTGCTTTGGTGAGCAGGTTTTCCGCCTGAGCAAAATCGTCACGGAAAAAGGCGACGACACCGGCATACTTGTAGAGCGTGGGGGCGTCGCATTGGTTCTCCAACAGTAAATCGGAGATTTCGGCTGCGGAACGGAAGGCNTCACTGCGAACCCGATTGGCCAGGATGCCGAGCAACGTGTCGGTGAGTTGCGGATCCTGATTCGGGGCGGCCTGGTAAGCTGCCATGGCGGCAGTGCGCAAGACATCCAATTGCGCTGTGACCTTTTNAAGCTGTTGGTCGTATTTCTCCCGGATCTTTGGCCGTTCGGTTGGCAGCGCGGCACTGTAATCTTTTTTGGTCTGCGCCAGGGTGGCGTTCAGAGTTTTCCAGTGGGCCATTTCGGCCTTGAATGTACTTGCCGGACTATCGTCAGCAACGATCGTGCCGGCCAGGAGAATCCAAATGCTGCAGGCGAAAACGAACCGATCCATCAACGTCCTCTTGATTAGTGGTTGGTGCGGTGAAGCGGGCTACGAACTACTGAACCTTGTTGGGTTTGTACTCGTGATCTCGTTTGCGAAGGACGGTGATCTTTTGGATGACGTCCGCATCGACAGACGATTCAGACGGATCGACGGCAGGATCGGAAGGCTTGATACGTTGGAGTTCGGTGACGACATCCATTCCCTCGATGACGCGCCCGAAGACAGTGTGTTGGCCGTTAAGGTGTGCCGTCGGAACGAGACAGAAGAAGAATTGAGAACCACCGGTATCTTTGGGAGTGCCTTTGGCCATGCTCAGGCTGCCGCGAAAGTGCTTGCGATGGTTTTCTTTCTGGCACTCACAGTAAATTTTGTAGCCGGGATCGCCCGTGCCGTCTCCCAGAGGGCAACCGCCTTGAGCCATGAATCCGGCCAGCACACGATGGAACTTTAATCCGTCGTAGAATCCTTTTTCGATCAAGCTGATGAAGTTGCCGACGGTATCGGGGGCCTCATTTTCAAATAGCTCAGCGACGACGACTCCCTTGGACGTTTCAATCCGCACTCGGGGGAGGTCATCCGCTTCCGCTTCTTTGCCGCGTCGAGCTTGTTCGTCTTCCCACAACTGTTTGTACTCTGCGATCAGTGGCAGATAGCGTTGCCCTTGCATCCCACCTTCTTGAGAAGAGAGGACGCCGCGTGCTTGCGCCTCGGTGAGATATTTTTCGGCGTTCGCAAAGTCGTGGGTGGCAAAGCAGGCGATGCCAGCCAAATCGTAGACTTGCTTGATACCGCAGTTGTTGTCGGCCAGCGTTTTGCCGACCTCAACGCACGCTTCGTAGCGATCGTGTTGAATGTCGTCTTCGAGTAGTTTGACGAGGAATCGGGTGAGTTGTGGATCGGTATTGGGTGCCGCGTTGTAGGCAGCCAGGCTGGACGAACGTAGCGCGGGAATCATGCTCTCTCCCTTGGCCACCAGTTCGTCCCATTGCTTGAGCAATGCGGGAGACTCACCGTCGTTTTGATACTGAACTCGCAGGGCTCGCAGGGCCTTGAGCACGTCCTTCCATTCCTGCAGCGTTTTTTCGTATGCTGCCTGAGCCACAGCGGCATTCGCACCGGCGGGAGCCTGATCAGGCGTTTCCGCTGGTGTCTCGGCAGGCGGTTGTGCGGGAGCCGGGGTGGCTGCTGGGGTCGCTACCGGGGTATCCCCCTCTGGTGCGTCGTCAGCAGGCTCGCTCTTGGGAGCCTCCGTGTCGGGGGCTGATTGTTCCGACTCTTGCGAGAAAACGTGTGNAGGGGCCAGGAATGATACGATACCGACACTTGCCACCAGCAGGCCAATGCGAATCATCAGACGGGACATCTACAGACTCCGGTTTGTTGGAAAGTGAACCACTGTCGAGACAGCTAACATAAGATTAGCATAGTCAATGACTTGTGAGAACGCGTGGCCACAAAACGCGGCTTGGACGCGAAGTGATTAATACGAGCGATCTAGTGGAAATGGTTCACTTTGGACGTTATGGGAAAACGAAAATCCGGAAAAACAGGTAAGTTGCAGTCTCGAGCGGCCACGGAACACACGATGCGGATCGTTGGGGGCCGCTTGCGGGGCCGCAAGCTCCAATATCATGGTGATCCGCAGACGCGACCGATGAAGGAGCGTGTCCGTGAGGCGATCTTCAATTTGTTGGGGCCGGCAGCGAAAGGCAAATACGCGATTGATTTGTTCGCNGGTACGGGAGCGATCGGGCTGGAAGCGATTAGCCGAGGAGCGATTGGCGGGACGTTTATCGAGCGTCATTTCCCCACCGCCCGATTGATCAAGCGTAACGCTGAGCACCTCGGGTGCAGCGAAATCTGCCAGGTGGTCGCTGCGAATACGTTTCTCTGGATTGAGGAAAACGTCGCGCAATTATCGCGTGAGCCGTGGGCTGTATTTTGTTCCCCACCGTACGATCTATTTTGCGATCGAGAAGCGGACTTGGTGCATTTGATGCGCACCTTGAAAGATGCTGCGCCGCCGCACAGCGCATTCATCGTGGAGTCCGATAAACGCTTTGATATTCACGATCGCATGCCGTTTGCGACTTGGGATGTGCGGACGTACGCCCCGGCCGTGGTGGCGATTGCCGACAACGAGTCATCGGGATAAGCGTCCTGATCCGTGACTGAAAGCCGTGTCCGGGTCAAGCCGTTTTAAGGCAAGGCTTTGGGTATCCAGAAGTCGGATAGTTGTCCATTACGAGGATGTGCCGCCACGGCTTCCCAGTCCTCGGCATCCCACTGCACCACGGCCAGTGCGGCAGTTGGGAAAGTACGAGTTTGCCGTGTCAAGAGAAACAAGAGTTCTTCCAACCCTGGATTGTGCCCAACCATCATGACGCGTTGGACATTGTCCGGGAGGAGNGCCAATTGTTCGACATAGGCGGCCGGTGCACCGAGATACAGATTGTCCTCTAACTGGATGGTGCCGCCATAATCGGCAGCTTCGGCAACCGCTTGGGTGGTCATCACAGCCCGCTTGGCGGTGGAACTTACGATCAGATCAGGAACGAGATTCTGTACTTGGAGCAACGCACCGATCCGCGGCGCGTCCCGTTCTCCGCGTTGGTTTAAAGGCCGGTCGTGGTCGCTTGCATCGGGTTCTTTCCAACTCGATTTTGCATGACGCAGGATCAACAAAGATTTCATGCAGTAGCTCACGATTCCGAGTTTGCTGCGCGATGAGGTTGAAACATGGTGTGCCGCGCCCGGGCCGCTTCTTTACATGCTTGCGCCGCCTGATCAAAGAGTAGTTTCTGGCTGCTGATCCGTTTTGCGCCTTCCTCCGGTTGCACGGCGGAATAGCTGCCGTCGGAATTCAGGGCCTTGGCTTTGACTGAGTCGATAAAGCAGACGTTAAGAATTTCGATCAATCGCCGGTGGCAATCTTTATCTTCAACAGGCACCAGGAGCTCTACACGACGGTCCAGGTTGCGAGGCATCCAGTCGGCGCTGGAGATGTAAACTCGTTCTTCTCCGCCGTGGTAGAAATACAGAATTCTGGCATGTTCCAGGAATCGGTCGACAATGCTGACGACGCTGATATTTTCGCTGAGTCCCGGTTGACCCGGTCTCAGGCAACAGATGCCCCGAATGTTGAGTTGAATCTTGACACCTGCTTGGGATGCCTCGTAGAGCGCATCGATGATTTGTGGGTCGACCAGTGAATTCAACTTGGCGACAATATGAGCTGGTTGGCCTTCGCGCGCTTGTTGCGTTTCGATTTCAATGAGTTCCACCAGTTTTTCCCGCAGTCCGATCGGAGCTGCTTCGAGTTTGCGGAACTGTTGTGGTTGTGAGAAACCTGTAATCGCGTTGAAGAACGCGGTCGCGTCGCTACCTAAATCCTCGTCGCATGTCATGTAGCTGACGTCACTGTAGAGAGACGCGGTCGATTCGTTGTAGTTGCCGGTGCCAAAGTGCATGTAGCGTTTGATGCCGGCAGCTTCGCGTCGCACGATCACGCAGATCTTGGCGTGTGTTTTGAGCCCTTTGACGCCATAGATGACTTGGACTGCGGCTTCTTCAAGCTGTTTGGCCCAGCTGATATTACGGGCTTCATCAAATCGGGCTTTGAGCTCCAAAAGTGCGGTAACGTTTTTGCCGTTTTCTGCGGCGCGGCGCAACGCGGAGACAATGGGGCTGTTGCGGCTGGTTCGATAAAGGGTTTGCTTAATTGCCAGTACGTCCGGGTCATCTGCGGCTTCTTCGATAAAGCGCACGACTGGGTCATAGGCTTCATACGGGTGATACAACAGGATGTCGTTTTCGGAGATGACATCGAACATGCTTGTCGCGTGATCAACTGCGGGTGATGGTTGTGGGGGCCAACTTTCATACTGCAGTGATTCAAACCCGGAAGTACTTGCCAGACGCATGAAGCTCGCCAGGTCCAGTGGTCCATCGATCAAGTAAGTGGCTTGGTCTTGGACGTTAAGTGCCGTTTGAAGAAACTGTAACGTTGCCTCGCTGACCTGATGATCAATTTCCAGCCGGACGGTGTCTCCCTGTTTTCGTGCCCAGAGGGCCGCTTCCATTTCGGCGAGAAGATCGGCCGAGGCGTCCTCGGTGACGCTCATGTCGGCATTGCGTGAGATGCGGAAGGGGACGACTTCCAACACTTGTTCACCGACGAAGTATCGTTGGATAAACAAGCGAATGACGTCTTCGATCAGCATGTATCCATGTCGATACTCACTGCGAACGACACGAAAACGTTGCAAGTCACCCAGCAACGGGATCACGGCGAAACGATCGTCCTCTTCGCCTGCGGCAGGTGCAAGTCGCACGCAGATAGTCAGGCATTGGTTGGTCAGCAGTGGGAATTCCGCGTGTTGATGAACGGCCTGCGGCGTAAATCGAGCTGCGAGTTCTGCATCAAACGTATCTTCCAAACTCTTGATCTGCTGATCATTTAAGTTCTCTGGCTTGAGTCGCACAAACCCCGCTTCTGCGAGACCGGGATCGAGCTCCTGTTGCAGGCACGTGTACTGATCTTGGACCATTTGTCGAACGCGCGTGGTGACTTCAGTCAGTTGTTGCTGCGGTGTCCGCCCAGTGGGGTCTGCTTTGGTATGGCCGTGCGTGACTAGCAGATGCAAGCCACCGACGCGGACCATGAAAAACTCGTCCAGATTGGACGCGGTAATGGCCAGAAACTTTAGTCTCTCAAGCAGCGGGACGGCACGATTGCATGCCTCGTCCAAGACGCGCTGGTTGAATTCGAGCCAGCTCAGTTCACGGTTCAAATAGCGTGATGTGGTCATCGTCGGTATCGTTATGATCGGGCTTGTCGTAGTTCGACCCGTTTTCCATAGATCTCTTCGAACAGGGAGGCACTTTGGCGAACTGCAATCTGTTCGATGGAGATATCTTCCGTGTTGTGGATATTGAGTACGAGTCTGTCCTTAACCAGTTTGCAGTCAACCTGCTTGATCCACTGGCTACGGGAATCATCCATGGCAATGGCAATCCGCACGATTGCCGCCAGCTTGGCGACCGCGACGCGGTCCGAGCGCGGCAGGTTACTGTAGGCGTCATGTTGCTGTTGCGGGGAAGCCCGGCGATGGTAGCGAGCGATGAGTGCGACCAGCAACAGTTGGCGCTGACCGAGGCCGAACAACTCGCTGTGGCGGATCAAATACATCGAGTGCTTGTGCAAGCTGCGATGGCTGATATAACCGCCGATTTCATGTAGCAAGGCGGCTACATGCAAGAGCATCTCATAGGCAGGATCGAGTTGGTGTTCGCTGCGTAACTGCCAAAAAAGGCTACTGCTAAGGTCAGCCACATGACGGGCGTGTGATTCGTCAAAGTCATAACGCTGACCGAGATCAATGGCGGAACGCACGATCTGGTTGCGAAGTTCCTCAATCCAGACATCCGTCGCCGCCAACTCTTGCAGCAGGCCGTCGCGTAGATTGGTATTGGTGACCTTGACGTGATCCAATTCAAAGGCCCGCGCCAGCAGCACGTAGATCAAGAGGGCCGGGCCGACGGTTTCGGCCTCGGGAAAGCTGAGATGGTACTTGCGCGCGATCTCGTCGCGGCTCATCGATAAGATGTGATCGGTGAACTCTTCTAGAAAACTCGTTTCCAGAGCGGCTGCGGTATTGATCTCCCAATTTGGGAGCAGTTCGCGCGCCGCAAACCGCATGTCACCACCCAGCGCAATCAGCTCGACTCGCCGATCCACGACGTCTTCTCGCATCTGGCTGACCGTGTGGCGAATATGGCTCTCCATAATCTCACGGCCTTTGCTCATCGGAGCGTGATATGCTTCCAACTTTTTGCGCAAACGCAGTGAGCCCAGGCGGTGAGTCTGGGAATGAATGACATCGGTCCCGCGGAGAACGATCACTTCGGTACTGCCGCCGCCCACTTCGGTGACTATCGTTTTGGCGGAACCAGGGGGTGGCTCTTTGTTCAAGAACGGATGCACGCCAAGGTAGGTGATGCGGCTGACCTCGGCTTCATCGGCGATGAGAATTTCGATTCCTGTGGCAACGAAAATGCGGTCGACGAAGGCCAAGCGATTTCTCGCCTCGCGAACGGCGCTGGTAGCAACCACGCGGATTTGCTGCGGGTCGGTGATTCCCAGTTCGTCCAGTTTCTGTCGATATTTCGATAAGACCGCGACGCACTCCTCGATAGTGTTTTTGCTGATCACGCCGCCGGTAAAGGTGTCCCGCCCCAAGTTGACGGCCTGCTGAAGCGTCTCCAGAGTTTTTACTTCTCGATCGCCGTGGATCTCCGCTACTGCCATGCGAATGGATGTCGTGCCCATGTCGATGACGGCGACTTGCCGCACGATTTCCGACGCCGAAGCGGCGTGATCATTCTTGTCCAGATCAGAGTAATGCACCATGACGTTACGACCGGCCCCGGGCTTGTTCACGGGCCCATGCGGCAGCACCCAGGACGCACGCGTCGTCGCCAAGTTCTGCTGCAACGGTTTTGAATTCGTTTGCAAAGGAAGGTAAAACGTTGGCCTTCGCGGAAGCTTCTACAGACTCAACAAAAATCTCCGGCATCGCTTCTACCAATCCACCTCCCAGGATGATCACATCGGGTCCAAGGAGATTGATGGCATTGGCTACGGCGATCCCGATAAAGTTAGCAGCTCGGCGGATAATCTGTTCCACCACGACGTCACCTGCTTTCACAGCTTCTGCCAATACGCCGCTGCGGATATCTGCAACGGTCGTGCCCACGGTTTCCATGATATGGGGGGCCTCGCCACGATAAGCGGCTTTGGCAACTTCCGCTGCGATGGTCAAGCGACTGGCCTCGGTTTCCAGGCAGCCACGCAGTCCACAGCCGCATTTCTTTCCTTCCCGAGTGACCTGCACGTGGCCAATCTCAAAGCAAGAAAATGTTCCCCCGTGGACGATTTGACCGTTGTAGACGCAGCCCCCGCCAATGCCCGTGCCGGGAAAGACCCCAAGGGCGCTGCGGCAATCTTTGGCTGCACCGAAGCAATATTCACCGTACACACCTGAGTCGACATCGTTGAGCACGGACACCGGGCACTGAAACTCCTCCTCCAGGAGTGCTTTGAGCGGTACGTTCTGCCAGCTGAGATTGACGGCATCGAGAACCACACCTTGAGCCAGATCAATGGGGCCCGGGCAGCCGATGCCGATACCAGCCAATTGTTTGGGGCTGACTTTGGCGTCATTCAACGCTTGACGGACCGTCTGGATGATCCGCGACACACCCGATTCCGCACCCTCATAGCCGCGGGTTTTTTTTCGCTTCTTTCCTACGGCTTGCAGTTCCGAATTCAAAACGACACCCAGCATCTTGGTGCCGCCAAGGTCGAAACCGATCCAATGTTCTTGATCTTGGTCCATGAAACGCTCGCGAAGGAAAAGAAGACAATGTTCCTTAGAATAGCAGAGGCTGCACAACAGAGCACGCCCCGGGTTGAGGCGGACCGCCCGTTTCTCCACTGTCNCTTCGCGGTCAGTCACGGGGAATTGCCCCTCGGATGAATAAATTCGCGCGCGCTTTACCAGCCACAAACCGGTTTTCTGCAGGAGACGGGGTCTCCAGTAAGTCACCGACTGACGGACCAGGTTCGGGGCGTGCCGGTAAGCGTTGTGAACGGACAGCTTGGAAGCACCCGGCCACGCGGAGATGCGCGACGGAGATTCCAGGCGGTTATCATGAGTGTGCGGTTGCGATGGTGAAACGGTGAAAGAGCGCCAGGCGGTTCGCTGTGGGTGCGCTCGATCCGACCGTCCGGCACCGGGTATTTGACGGAGTATTCGTTTGGCAATGTATGGGGATCCCATTTCGTGAAGGACAACAACGCGAGTACGTCAGATGAATCTGTCCCGCGTCCCCTGCAGATTCTGCTGCTGGAAGAGAGTTTGGTAAACCAGAAGCTGGTGGCCGGTATTTTGCAGGGGCAACAACACCGGGTTACCGTCGCGGTCGATCGAGAAAGTGCGATCCTGTGTTTGGAATCGCAACGGTTCGACTTGATTCTGATGGATCCCCTGTTGCCCGGTTTCGACGGTGCGGCCGATGTCGCACGATTGTCCGCCGTAAGGCCGGAACCTGGATTGTCTGTCGTGGCCATGTCGGTCAGCGTCTCAGCGGATGAGCGTGAAGCCTTGCTGGCGGTCGGTGTGTGCGATTTTCTCGTCAAACCCGTGCGGGCTACAGAATTGCTCGCAGTCGTGCAACGCATCGATGACGCACGGGTGGCAAAGGAAGAATCAAAAGCTGCGCCTTCGACGGATGTGACGGTCAACTGGAGAACGGCCATGAGTACGGTCGAGGGAGACTACACCTTGTTGGTGGCCTTGCTCGAGGGTTTCCTGGTCGACGCGCCGCAGTTGATGCTGCGTATGGAACAGGCAGTTGCTAACGACGATCTCGAGCAGTTGCATCGAGAAGCGCATACACTGAAGAGTGGTTTTCGTTGTTTTGGAGCCGAGCAGGCGGAACAGTTGGCCGCGCGAGTCGAAGCGTCGGCACGCCAGCGATCGATGGAACGCATTGGCGAACAGGTGCAGGAAGTGAAACGCATCTGGCCGCAAGTTGAACGCACACTGCGCAATGCGCCTTCGTCGAAATGGCTGGCAAAACTCTCGCTTGATGATTGACCCGGGACTATACTTGATCCCGATTTCCTTCTAGTGCCGTATCTAATTCCGTACTGCTTTTCCGGGAACAGGTCCATGCGTCGCGCCACGACTTTATTGCTGCTGGTATTCTCGCTAACCCAAGTTGTGTCTCATGGCTTCGCTCAGGATGCATCGCCTCAGTGGAAAAAGCACGTGGTATTTCAGGGGGCACGTTGTAACACGGCTGTTGCAGGTGACTTCTCGGGAGATGGGCGAGTGGACATCATTTGCAACGCGGGGAATGTCACCCGCTTGTTGGTGGCTCCCAAGTGGAATGAAGTCATTTTGGATGGGACGAGAAAGCTTGGGTTGATTCATAGTGAAGTGATGGATGCAGACGGTGATGGGGATTTGGACTTCATTGGTGCCCGATATAAGCCCGGATTGATCTTCTGGCTTGAACAACCTGACAAACCTTTGCAGCAACGGTGGGTCGCNCATACGATCGATGACCAAGTCGATGGCATTCACGGTTTGCTGGTGGGAGATGTGAATGTCGATGGCAAGCCGGAGTTGCTGGCCAATAGTGCCCAGCCGCAAGGACCGTTCGCGAACTCGTTAGTCTGGTACCAGAGACCTGGGCAGGTGCAGGCCGAACAACCTTGGCCCAGATTCGTGTTTGCGAAAGGTGATGCTCCCGGCTTGAGCCATTATTTGGGAATCGGTGATGTCGACGGAGATGGACGCCCCGATGCCTGTAGTGGTGCCAAGGGCGGTCCGCAAGATACGACCGGGCTCGGCGAGTGGTTTGCCTGGTGGAAAGCACCTGCAGATCCACGTGGCGTGTGGAAAAAAGAACTGATCGCCGGGATGCAACCGGGGGCGACGAATATCCACCCAGCCGATGTCAATGGAGATGGCCAGACCGACTTCATCGCGTCACGAGGGCATGGGGAGGGAGTGGTGTGGTTTGAGGCCCCGACTTGGCGCGAGCATCGCATCAACGACAAACTCGCTTGCCCTCACTGCCTGCAGGTGCTGGATCTTGACGGTGATGGTGATCTGGACGCCGCCACCTGTGCCTACGAGAGTCGTGTGGTCGCTTGGTTCGAAAACGATGGCAAAGGAAATTTTACCACGCATGTCGTGGGGACCGATCAGGCGGCATACGATATTCGGGCGCTGGACATGGATGGCGACAAAGACATGGATCTGTTGATCGCCGGTCAGCAAAGCGAGAATGTTGTCTGGTACGAAAACCCTGCCCGCTGAGGTGCTTAGCCCAGTAATTGTGCGAACACGGCGTCGCTGACGACGATTCCCTCACGAGTCAAGCGAATACGATTGGGGGAGACGTCTAGCATGCCATGTGCCGCGAGCTGTGTTAAGTCATGACCGATCAGATCGTCGATGTCCCATCCGCATGCCTGCTGGAATTGTCGGCGATCGACGCCCTCGATCATGCGTAACGCAAAGACAAGTCGCTCGAGAGCTCGCTCACGATCGTCCAGTGTTTCAACTTCTGCCACCGGTGATTGACCCGATAGGATACGGTTGAGGTAAGTGGTCGTGCTACGGTGATTCATGCGTCGCACGCCGTTCACATAGCTCGCTGCACCTGGACCGGCGGCATAGTACGGTTCGCCCCGCCAGTAAACGAGATTGTGTTGGCAGCGATGGTTGGGGAGGGAAAAGTTGGAAATCTCGTAGTGTTCAAATCCGGCAGTTGCCAAGCGATCGATCGTGTCCAGATACATCGCTCGATCCGTTTCTTCGTCGACCGTGATGAACTCGTTGCGTTGATGCCGGCCCCAAAACGACGTCCCCTTTTCAATGGTCAGTCCGTAAGTAGAGATGTGCTGAGGTTGCAGAGCGACTAGTTGGTTGATGTCTCGTTGCCAGTCGGTACGTGTTTCCCCCGGGGCACCGAAAATCAAATCGCATGCCACCGAACGAAAGTGCTTCTGGCAGATTTGAACGCAGCGTGTGATGGTGTCTGCTCGATGATCGCGTTCAAGTAATTCGAGCTTGCTGTCAGCAAACGATTGCACACCCAGGCTAATGCGCGTAACGCCCAGTTCGGCCAGTACGGTTGCCTTTTCAGTGGTGATATCCGTTGGATTCGCCTCCACACTGAACTCTGCATGGTGATTGAGCGGAAACCATTCGCGAACTGCAGTCACCAGGCGCTGCAACTGGTCAACCGAGAGATGCGTTGGAGTACCGCCCCCAAAGAACAGCGAATCAACGGTTCGCGGATGTTGCAACGACGCGAGCTCGACTTGGATCGCCTTGATATAGGATTCAATGAGATCATCGCGACGTGCGACAAGCGTGAAGTTGCAGTAGCCACAGCGGTGACGACAAAAGGGCACATGGATGTATGCCGCGGTTGGAATGGCGCCAGCACCTCGCATGGGTCGCAAGCTCGTTTACAAGGAGGCTTGTTGGGTGGTGCTTGGCTGCCGGTCAGCCGTCGAACGCTGTCGATCGCGTGTAGCGGGTACTCCCGGATTCCAGAGCGAACCCAGAAAGTGCAGGATCAGCGGCAGCAGCGCATAGGTTGCGGCGCCCCCACCGCATGCCAGTAGAGCCAGGTCGCGCAACGTCAAACGCTCGTCTGTCGAGTTGCTTTGGCTGGCCGCGATTTCTTTGATCAGCGCTGTGCCGATATGGTTTTCATTGCCGTTGTGATAGGTGCCCTGAAGTCTGCCGGCAATCTGACGCAAGGTGGAAACGTCCTGTCGCGATTGTTGTCCGGCGATGAATTGCCCTTTGACCGGGTCGCCAACGCCGATGACCACCACTTTGGCCACAGATGCGGGCATTTTCGGCATGCCGGTCGGTGGAACCGTGTCCCCATCGGTAAGCACCAGCAGGACGGTACTCCGTGGATTCCAGGGGCGCGCGATGTCTGCGGCGGTTTGAAGACCTGCAAAGATATCCGTCTTGCCGGCAGTGAACGCGTATTCCAACGGCAGTTCGTTAAGGATATTTCGCACGACTTCCAGATCCGTGGTGTCGACCACCACCGGTTTGGCACCCGTATAGACGCCAATCACCGAGACCTTGTAGTCACCGATCCCGGCGCGTTTAAAAAACGATTGCATGATGGCAAAAGTACGTTTGCGACGGGTTTGGTCTTTTTCAGGACCGGCATCCTGGAGCCGCATACTTGGTGAGACGTCGAGCACAATCACCAGATGACTATTGCGATCTTGTTCCGCACTGACCCGCTGATGCACTTTGGGATCGATGGAAAGTAGCGTCAACAGGCCCCAGCAGATGGCCGTTAACGAGACGACTCGCAAAACTCCCGCGACGGTCGACCAGGTAAAAGCGTATCGCGCATGCTGTGGTTTGAGTGCAGCACCAAATGCCAGCGGCGATAAACGACGGATCCGCAAGCCATGCCACAATTCCGCGACGGTGGCCAGCAAGGCGACGCAGCAAGTCAGTAACAGATTTACCACGGCGTATACCTCAGGCCAAACGAACAGAGCAGGCAGGTAACCAAGATGCCGAGTCCTACGATGCAATACCAATAGTAGTTGTCGATTAAATCAGCGACGGTTTTCTCCAATTCGGCTTGTTCCATTGCATCAATCCGTTGAAAGATTGCCTGTAATCCTTCCGGATCCCCGGGGTTGAATACTTCGCCCCCCGTAAACGACGTGATGTTGACAATTTCGTCCGGGATTCCTGATTCGGCAATGTGAATCGCATAGACGGTGATGTCATTGCTCCGAAGCTGTTTGGCGATTGNNGTCGCATTGTCGCCAGACAGGTCCGAACTGTAGCCATCGGAGATCAGGATAATCATCCGATCTCCTTCTTCGGCGGCGTTCTTGAGTCGCCTTTGGCACGCCAGCAAGGCTTTGCCGATTTCGGTTCCTCCAAAACCAGGGGGTGCATTTTCCGGTCGCATATAGGGTGGTGCGTAGCGGATCGCGGAGGAGTCTGTTGTAAGAGGAACCCAGTCCATGACGTTGTTGCCGAAGAACAGCAAGGCGAATGCATCTCCTTCGCGAAATTCGAGAAAGTCGTTGATTGCGGTCATGGACGCATCNTAGCGAGAGCCTTCTCCAAAGCTGGCGGTCATACTGCCGGAAATGTCAACACAAAAGTAAATGTTGGTGAGCTTGCGTTTGCTTTCAGGNACACCAAAGGTTACCGGCCCGCAGAGAATCAAGATGATGACCAGCGCCAAGATGGCTGGCAGCAGCTCGGCGAAATTTACCAGAGTCCACAGCCAGTTGCCGCTGCGTTGCGTACCATGGTCGAAGGGAACGACGACATTNCGTCCGGAGCGNACCCANACCCAGATGNNCAAGGCCAATGGAACGATTCCGATCAGCAATGCCATCGGATAACGAAAGGGTATGTTGAAGAATAAAGAATTCATGCCTCTGCGACTCGTGGCTTGTCTGGCCGCCGCATGTCGGCAGATGGGGAAATCGATGACTGATAGGGGGCCAGTAAGTCAGTGATGTCAATCTGCGGCCGCCTTTGTGGTGGTTGATGTAGCCACTGTTCCAGGAGTCGGAGCAATTGACCGGCTTCGTCATGAGCCCGCAACGTGGCGAGTGCTTCTGTGGCGCTGACGTCATGGAGTTCCAGCCGGTCACGCCAGAACATTACGAGTGTGCGCTCCAGGAGGGCTTGTTGCGTCTGGTCTAATTCACCACACATTGCCGCTTCGACGAGCGGTTTGAGTCGGTCGGCAANCGGGATACGTGTGTCCTCCGTGGCTTCCTGACGGGGTTTGATGAACCCACGAAGCACCCAAACGATGATGACCAGCAAGATGACGAACCAGAGAACCCCGCCGACGATCAGCGAGAAAGCATAACCACCCAAAGCGCGTTGTGGGGTGTTGCTCAAGGCATGTGGTGTCACCTGGCCNGCTGGCAANAGTGACTCGATCANTACCGGGATGGCGGGCAGGTCAGCAGCCGGGGTGCCGTCGGATTGCACCAGGTATTGAGACAGATCGTAAGNTCCGGGCTCCAAACCATAGAATTCCAGATCGTAACGAGTGTCGCTTCCATGGGGNAACGTCTCGATGATGCGGATGACAATGGGACTAGTACGCTCCAATGGTTTGACGACCAGGTCGGTTCCCGGCAGGACAAGCTGTTCGATCTGATGTGTCATGCCCACCGGCACGTTGATGGTCTGCAGGTCGTCGGCGGTGAGTGCCCCGGCAAGCAGCCAAGTGGAGGTGAGTATGAGCGAGCATACGGCACGTAACTTCATCGGGCACCTCTCCCGAGCAGGTCGCGTGATTCGAAAAAGCTGCGCAGTGAATGAGCGAAAGGTTGTTCAATCGACACCAGGCGATGATCGATGCCGGCCCGTTTCAGTTGCTGTTCAAGTACTTCTTGCTGTAGCCAATGACGACTTCCATGAGAGATGAATTCGCGCCCCGTTTCTGCTTCTCGACCACGAAAAAAGCCGACCCCTGTCAGTTCCCGCTCAACCGGATCGCGCATCTGCAAGACCACGACATCGTGGGCCTGTGCCAGAAGTTTGAGGGCGGTCACGCCGTCGGGGGCGTGCAAATCGCTGAGCACGATGACCAGCGCCTTGCTTTTCAAACTGCTGCTGAGTTCACTGACCCGTTTCGGTAACGTGGTTGTTTCATCGTAGCGAAAGTGCCTTAAGCGATGGAGCCATTCCATGACCTGATGTTTGGAAAGACTCGGCTGAATCCGAAAATCTCTGCTGCCCACACCCAGAACACCTACCGGGCTGACACGATCGAGACAAGCAAACGCCAGCCCGCCGGCGATGTGGATGGCGGTGGCGTATTTGCTGCGCCGCTGTGAGCTAATGGTCATCGACGCGGATGTGTCAACCAACAAGTAGCACGGCATGCTCTTGGGCGCCTCGAATTCCTTGACAAAGATCTTGCCGGTACGCGCCGTGACCCGCCAATCGATGGCACGGATCGGATCGCCGATTTGGTACTGACGTGATTGGACGTATTCAATCCCGGACCCCAGAAAGGGCGATCGGTCCGTACCGTAGTTGAGACTGTCCGCCAATTTCTTCACCGCCAGATAAAACTGCCGTGAGTCAAGTGTGTCGGCTGTCTCGAGGTAGCCTGTCTGTGACATGACGCGCCGGGTGAAGAAGTGCCTGGGGTAGTCGTTTACGATGAATCGCAATCAGGGTTTAGGTTGCACCGAGGTCGCCGAGCATCTGCTGTAATATTGCTTGGCTGGTATACCCGTCCGCGAGTGCTTCGTAGTTCAGACGGATACGATGTAACACGACGTCTTCGGCCAAAGCGTAGAGGTCTTCGGGGATGACGTAATCACGGCCGTGGATTAAGGCACGCGCCCGAGAAGCTTTGATCAAAGCAATCCCGGCCCGCGGACTACAACCGAGCTCCAAGGCTGGGTGATTGCGAGTGCGATTGACCAGATCGACGACGTGTTCCAGAAAAGTCTCACTTACGTACACGGTTTGCACCGCTTCCATGGCGGCGATTAACGAGTCGCTTGTGCCGACAGGTTCCTTATCCAAAATATCGAACTCGGTGCGTGCCACCGCGCCTTTGTCTTCGCGGCGGATGCCCAACGCCATATTACGTTTGAGTACCTCGCGCTCTTCATCTACCGAGGGGTAGTCGAGTCGGTGCAGCAGCATAAAGCGATCAAGCTGCGCCTCGGGCAGTTCGAAGGTCCCAGCCTGCTCGACAGGGTTTTGCGTGGCAATGACAAGGAAGGGAGCGGGGAGCTGGTAGTTTTCGTTGGCGATGGTCACCTTCCGCTCTTGCATGGCTTCCAAGAGCGCACTTTGTACCTTAGGAGCCGCTCGGTTGATCTCATCCGCCAGCAGCAGGTTGGTGAAGATCGGCCCTTTGTGAGTTCGGAACTGATTGGTTTTTTGATCCAGGATCTCGGACCCGAGAATGTCAGAAGGCAGCAGGTCAATGGTGAACTGGATGCGGGCAAACTCGAGCGCGATGGATTTTGACAGTACGGATACGAGCAGCGTCTTGGCCAAACCTGGGACGCCTTGCAGCAGCAGGTGACCGCCCGTAAACAGCGCAATCAGCAGACGCTCAACGACGATGTCTTGACCTACCACAACGGTGGCCACCCGTTCGCGAATTGCGCGAATGAACTCAATCGTTTGCTGCGTCTCCGCAGGCGTGGAGGTGGATGAGGTTTCCGGAATGGTTGCCATGGAGTGCTGTTTTCCCCNATGATTGACGGTTTGATCTTGCCCAGTGTGCCTAGTTTCGATTGTAACCCCTGGTTTAGCCAGGGATAGTGGAAATCACCGTGTGTCGCCGACACCGAAGTGGTTCAGGAGGTTGCCACCGCGCAACGCACCCACGATGTGACCAGCTCCATGTATCTGGCACGTGGTGTGGGTTGCCGTTGTGAGCAGAGATGCCTGCCGAAACCAGGCGCCTACGGGTTATTTCTTTGTGGGGCGAAATGGCCAGTCAGGCGTGCCGGGAGGATCCGGCATCGTGGGGGATTTCCCAAGCCCGAAGTCCGCCGGCTTGAGATTGTGGTTACTCCAGTAATCTTTGGCGCGGATAAACCCGTAGAAACTTGGGTAAAACGGATCGACGAACGCGACGTCGGCCTTGGAGGGAACTTCCAATCCGGTCAGGAAGTAGCTGCCGTTGACGATCAAGCGCCGCAAATCTTCGCTGACAAAATCGACGGATGCGCCGGCGGTGGTACAGAGTGATTGGCCGGCGGTACCGTTGGGAGCGGTGTAACTATGGAGCCAGACAAACGGCTGCATGGGATCGTTTTTTGGGCCCGCGATCGGTTTGGATTTCGGATCAAGCGTTTCCGTTACGGCGCCACGCATCAAGATGGTGTCTGCGTCGGTGAGATGAATCACACCGTACACATCACTCGGCGCAAAAACATCGCTGACACTTGTGAGCACCGGGTGTTTAGCGTGCTTCTCTTCAATGACACCACGTGCTCCCTGCCGCTTGTGTCCGCCATGATGGCTGACCCATTGCTCGCCAAGGACCTTGCGACCAAATTCACCAAAGCCGATTTTGCCACCGAACTTTCCTCCTCCGTTAAACGCATGGGTTGCCGTGCGGATGCCGATCACTGGTTTTCCGGCGTTGAGGAAATTCGTGACGTATTGTGCTTGGTCTTCACTTGGTCTGCGGAACCGTGTCCCGATGATCATCAGGTCGGCCTTGTCGAGCGCCTCAAGTCCGCGCAGGCCCTGTTGATTGTTGGCGTCGATATAGGACGCTCCGTCGGGGCCAAAGGAGAACACGACGGTGCATTCGAAACCATGTTTTTGACTGAGGATCTTGGCGAGCATGGGCATCGATTCTTCGGATCGATACTCTTCGTCGCCCGAAATAAGGACGATGTGTTTGCCGTTACTCTTCACGGGNTCAAGATGAAGGGTGTCTGCGGCGGTTACAGCAGACACGACCAAGAGGGACGCGGTCAGCGAGAACAATGCGGTGCGAATCATGAGTTTCTTCTGTTGCGGAATGAAAGGTGGCGTACCGTGATACCTTAATCGAACTTGCGTTGGCTTGTGGCGCCTTGCTTGGGAAAATCATCGGGGATTTTCTGGGTGACTTTACCGGTGGCAGCCCATTCGGTACCCCGCTGTAATGTCACGATAAAACCGACACATTCTTGAGAATAATCGGCGTGACCCATGGGTGTATGGAAGACCCGACCTTTACCGTAGTCGATCGTCATCAGCATCGGTTCGTGACGACCTGTTCCACCTTTGGCTTTGTCGGCGTAAGCGGTTGCCAGAATGGTCATGTTTTCAGCCGGTCCACGCAGTTTGTCATAGAGCTCGTCTTTGACGTGCATCCACGCCGTCGGCATGCCCTGGGTGATCGGGTGTGATTCGTCTCGGACGACGATTTGGAAGTCGTGTTGTGGTCCGTGGTGTCCACCACCGCCTTTGCTTTCGTCGCGAATCAACTTGCCATTGTCGTCCAGGTAGACATACGGTCCACTCTTTTCGTTGCGGCCACCCCATCCGCCGAGTCCGATCATGCGATTGTATTCATCCCAATTCCCGAATGAGTTGTCGGCGGCGTGCACGACGACCAATCCGCCGCCGTTCTTGATGTACTCGACGAAAGACGCTTGAGTCGCTTCCGGCCATGGTGCTGCGCCGTGACCAAAATTAGAGATGACGACGTCGTATTTGGAGAACTCTGGCTTGAAGTTCGGGTCGGTCTTGGCTTGGCCCGTGACGTATTTCTTGCCGTCATTCAATGGGTATTGTTTCAGTAAGTTATCGCCGTTTTTGGTGAAGGAGGTCCGCTCGATGTCGACGGAAAAGAGACCGGTTGCTTCCAGATAGCTCTTCATCATCATCGTGGTCTTGGGCCACATACCATGATTGTTCTGACCGTCAATGATCAGGGCTTTCATCTTTTCTGCTTGCGCACTTGCAGTGGTGAGCAGAAGTAAAACGAGTGCCAGGGCGATGCGTCGTGTCATGAGCGATTGACTCCGTGAAGATCGTTGTTTCTGGAGAGTGATGGTCCGGCTTGCGGTGATGATCCACTCGCAACGCCCAGTATTTTTTGCCACAGGCTTGCCGAGGGATTGGTGTTTCCGCAGCATGCTTTGTTGAAACGGTAAGCGGGTTAGGTCGGGTGAGGCGAATCAGCGAGAGGCAACCAAATATCGTCCGCCTGCGTGAGGGGATGGTGGATGTTGCCGTGAGTCGCTGAGACGAATCTTCCGTCGCGTTTGGTGTTCGCTGGGGAACGCTGCTTGAATGCTGTCAGTCTACCAAGGATCGGGGGGGCACAACAATCAGTCCAAGCCGTGCATCTGGGCCTTGTTGTTGTCTATTTCGTCTGATATTCCGCCTGGTGACCATGGGCCGGGATGGCGACGGTGTAGGAGGCACCATCGGGAGCCACCGACAGTTTGATGTAATGGCCTTGGCAGCCTTTGGCATCGGCGAAATTCGCAATAAACTCGTCGGCCACATTGTGGTTCTTGCCATCCGCACGCAAGTTCTTATGTACCTGATAGATGGCTTCGATGGATCGGGTCGCTTTGAGATTCGCAAAGACTTCCGGTGTGCAGCCTTTGCGGTCGCCATTGTTCATGATCGCGACACGAGGTTGCAACGATTGCAACACAATCGGATTGTTACTGCTGTTGAGACCGTGGTGGGTCACCTGGTAGACATCGACTTCGCCCACCAGGTTGTAGGGATGGACAAGTCGCTTTTCTTGATTCCAAGTAAGGTCGCCACCGTCGTAGAACTGGAACGGTCCATACGAGAGCAGCATGACGACACTGTTGGCGTTGTCCGAACCGTCACGATCTTTGGGTTTGTGTAGCGAACCTCGCGCATCATTCTTGGTGGCGGCGACGGCTTGAGGAGAAACAAACTGCTTTCGCGTTCCCAGACAGACCAATTGCGGGTGGACTTTGGAGCCGTCGGCTTTCTTGAGCGACAAACGCGTTCCCGGGTTGATGACGTGGCGTTGGCCCGCTTTTAACTCGAAGTAGGCTTTTCCAGGGTTGTCCGGCATCCCGTCAAACACGCCATTGTCATAAATGTTCTTGATTGGCAACATAGTGGAAAGCTGTTCCGCACCGCCGTAATGGTCACGGTGATAGTGAGTGATGATCAAGTGATCTACGCCCCGCACCCGGGCGACCTCGTTGACGACTTTGGCGATCCGTCCCGGGTCGCGCAGGCCTGGGTTTCCCGTGTCGATCAGAATGGATTCGCCAGCGGGCGTGATCATCAACGTGGCGGCTCCGCCTTCGACGTCAATCCAGTAAACGTCGAGCCGACCGTCTTGCCGACCCGCGGAGAGGTTGGATGACATGACGGCCCAGATGGTCAAGGTACAGACGAGGAACGAAGTTCTTGTCATCAATCAACTCCCAAAGCGTTTTGTTTTATTCGTGGGGAGCCGCCAGTATGATAGAAGCCGAACGCAAGATCAACGAACAAGATAAGGAGTGACCGCATGCGGTTCCTGGGGAGAATGACTCGACGCGACGCCCTCGCTGGCGCCTTGGTAACGGCCGGTTCGACACTTGCCGTAGGACACCCGACGCGGTTGGATGCTGCGCCGGCAGGAAAACGGAAAGTCGCTGCCTTCATCAAGTTCATTCAATCGCTGACCTACGATCAGATGGCGGAGACCATCGCCGAGTTGGGGTTTGATGGAATCGAGGCGACTGTGCGCAAGAACGGGTACATCCAACCGGAACAGGCGGAAGAGGAATTGCCCAAGCTGGTGGAGGCGTTGCGAAAACATCAGCTCGAAATCACCGTGATGGCATCCGACGTGAATCGTGCGGATGATCCAGTGTCGGAGAAAGTGCTACGGACAGCAGCCAAGCTGGGCGTCCAGCGATATCGGATGAAGTACTATCGCTATGACTTGGCTCAACCCATCATGCCGCAGCTGATGGCACTTCAGCCAATGGTGAAGGACTTGGCGGCTTTGAATGCGGAATTGGGTATCACGGGCGTGTACCAGAACCACGCCGGCGCCAAAATGGTCGGTTGTTCGATCTGGGATGTCCATCGCTTATTNGCGCCATACGACCGCGAAGCTTTGGCACTTGCCTTTGATATCCGGCATGCGACGGTTGAAGGGGGAACCGGCTGGCAGCTGGATTTTCAGTTGGTGCAAGACCGTTTGGGGGCAGTCTACGTCAAGGATTTTGTCTGGGAGGGAAGGCAGCCCAAGAATGTTCCGCTCGGCCAAGGTCAGGTCGACCCGAAATTCTTTCAAAGCTTGGCCCGGACAAAAAGTGACATACCAGTTTCACTACATGTCGAATATTTAGGTCAGTCCGGCACAGCGGAGAACGTGTCCGCACTGCGACGCGATCTGAAGACGTTGCAGCAGTGGTTGTAAGTTGGGCGCAGTACGGGCTTGCCCGAGGACGTGCTCGCNGTGCTAAGCGGGTTGCTGCTGCGTCAAACAGTGAATCGCCCCCAGTCCCCAGANCAGATCGAGCGACGGGAACGGAATGACATCGCGGTGGGGGAATAACTGCTGCAGGGTATCCAATGCCAGTTCGTCCGCAGGGTCGTCAAAGGTGGGAACAATCACAGCTTGATTCAAGATGTAGAAATTGCAGTAGCTGGTTGGCAGGCGTTGAGACTGAAAGCATTTTGGGGCGGGCAGATACAGCGGGATCACCTCGAGAGGATCGCCTAGCGCAGTCGTGCTCCTTTGCAGAGAAGTGAACTGCACTTCCAAGGCATCGCCTGCGGAGTCTTGTGGCTCTGACTGCCGAGCGCAAACTACCGTGCGTTGGCTGACGAAGCGTGCGAGTTGGTCAACGTGGCCATCGGTATCGTCCCCAGGGATACCAGCGCCATCCAGCCAAATCACATGTTGGGCTCCCAGGTAATGGGCGAGGTGGCGGACGGCAGATTCAGCGGAGAGGCCAGGATTACGATTTGGATTGAGTAGACAAGAGCGCGTGGTCAGCAACGTGCCTGCTCCGTTGCCGTCGATTGCACCGCCTTCGAGAACAAGCTCGCACGGAAGATGGGGATGTTGATGCATCGCGGCAATCTTTTGCGGCACCGCTTGGTCGCGATCCCACGGTGGGTACTTGCCACCCCAGGCGTTGTATTGCCAATCGACTACGCTGGGCGCTGTTGGTTCAGCGGACTGCACGAAGGTTGGTCCATGGTCGCGGATCCAGGCATCATTCGTGGGTATCTCATGCAGGGTGACTTGCGGTAGATGTCCGACGAGTTGCTGGGCTTGCCGCAATATGTTTGCGCCACCAGCCAGGATGTGCACCGGCTCGTAGCGAGCGATGGTCTCGACTAGCTTGGCATAGATCGGCGGGATGCGGTCGAAGATCCCGGGCCACGTGTCACGATTATGCGGCCAAGCCAACCAGGTCGCCTGATGGGGTTCCCATTCTGCCGGCCAGCGATATTTGGAGGCAGCAGTCGTCTCAGCCATCTCCCAGCCACCGTTGCGTGAGTCCATCGTATGCGTCAATCCTGCGGTCGCGCAGAAAAGGCCAGTGTGTCCGGGCGACGTCAATCAGGTCCAGATCGCAGTCGGCGAACACAATTTCGGCGTCTTGGTCGGACGCGGTGGCGATCACCTCTCCGTACGGATCACTGACAAACGAGGTGCCCCAGAATTCGATCCCACCTTCGCTTCCCACTCGGTTCGGCGCAGCCACGTAAACGCCATTTGCAATGGCGTGGCTCTTGAGCATCGTTTGCCAGGCAGATCGCTGACTGGCACCAAATTGAGCTTTTTCCTCATGGAGCCAGCCGATTGCGGTTGGATAAAAAAGGATTTCTGCACCGCTCAGTGCAGTCAGTCGAGCGGCTTCGGGAAACCATTGGTCCCAACAAATGCAGACGCCAATGCGCGCACAAGAGGTAGTAACGGTGATGAAGCCTTGGTCCCCGGGAGTGAAATAAAACTTCTCGTAGTACTGCGGGTCATCTGGTATATGCATCTTGCGATATTGACCGACTAGCGTACCGTCACGGTCCAAGACAACTGCCGTATTGTGATAAACTCCCGCAGCGCGTCGCTCGAAGATCGATCCGATGACGACCACGTTGTTCTCTCGGGCGGCGGCGGCCAATGCCTCCGTTGTAGGACCCGGTATTGGCTCGGCCTGAGCAAAGCGAGCGTGGTCTTCGGACTGGCAGGGGTAGAGGTTAGCGAACAGTTCCTGCAGGCAAACGATCTGGGCTCCTGCTGAGGCACTGGTTGCAATGGCCTGAACCGCATGAGAGAGGTTTTCAGCAGGATTCTCAGAACACGCCATTTGTACGAGTGCCATGCGGAGGATTCGAGATGTAGCTGGTGACTCACTCATGAACCGGGCTCATGGGGATGGAGACGCGTTGACGTACAGATGCCCGATGGTAGCCTAACTGTTATGGATACAAAAGCGCCTCCGGGCCTCTTCATTACAGGGACCGACACCGAAGTCGGTAAGACCTACGTTACGGCACAGATCGCGCGGGCACTGGTGGCCGCCGGAAAAAAGGTGGGAGTGTATAAGCCGTGCGCTAGTGGCTGTCACCCTCAGCCACAAGAATCGGAGAGCCAGGACGATCCGGAAATACTGTGGCATGCGGCAGGCCAGCCGGGTGAATTGGCTGCAGTCTGTCCGCAACGATTTTCTGCCCCGCTTGCGCCTCACGTTGCAGCCCGTCATGAGGGTGGCATCGTTGACGAAGCCTTACTGCGCAGCGGTATTCGTTACTGGCAAGAACGAAGCGATATCGTGCTGGTAGAGGGAGTTGGCGGGCTGATGTCCCCGATCAGTGACAATGATTATGTTGCCGACCTGGCCAGTGAGTTTGGTTATCCGCTGATCGTGGTGGCCCCGAATGCGCTGGGGGTGATCAATCAGACCCTGCAGACGCTCATTGTGGCCGAGACTTTTTGCGATGGGTTGCCCGTCGCCGGTGTGGTTCTGAATCAAGTGGTTGCAGCCGCAGGGGATCTGAGCGTAGCGTCCAATGTCGACGAGTTGGAGAAACGCTGTATTCCACCGGTACTGGCGTGCACCGGACATGGCGGCGCGTTGGATCGCCAAGTGGATTGGTTCGAGTTGGCAGGTCGGGTGTGTTATGATGAGAGGTAGTCAACGTTGTATGCTGCCTTCCTGAGTCATTGACCTTGCCCAGACTGCCGATTTATGTGTAAGTCTCGCTTTATCCTGCCTCTCCTATGCTTGCTATTGGGTTCCGATCTCCTTTTCGGTGCTGACGTCGATTTTAACCGNGACGTGCGGGAGATCTTATCCAATCACTGTTTTCAATGTCACGGTCCAGATGACAACGCGCGCGAAGCCGAGTTGCGATTGGACACCCGCGCAGGTGCGTTGGCATCCCGGGACGGCCAAGCCGCAATCGTGCCGAAACGACCTGCGGAAAGCGCTTTAGTGGCCCGCATCACATCGACAGATGCTGATCTCCAAATGCCGCCACCAGAAACCGGGAAACCGCTGTCTGCCGAACAGATCGACATCCTGCAACGTTGGGTCAAGCAAGGGGCTACGTATGCGAAGCACTGGTCCTTCGAACCGGTTCAGCGCCCCCAGTTGCCGGAGCATTCAACAAGCGACCAAGCCACGAACGGTGTGGATGGGTTCATTTTCCAAGCGCTGGACGCACGAGGGCTCACGCCATCGGCGGTGGCAGATCGATATACGTTGATCCGCCGAGTTTATCTTGATCTGCTGGGGTTGGCTCCCGAGATTGAGGCCACGGACGCGTTTGTCCACGACACACGCCCCGATGCGTATTCCCGATTATTGGATCGCGTGCTCAGTAGCCCGCATGTTGGTGAACGTTGGGGTCGCCACTGGTTAGATCAAGCCCGGTATGCCGACTCGCATGGCTATACGAACGACAACGAGCGCTCGATGTGGCCGTATCGCGACTGGGTGATCGCCGCCTTCAATCGGGACTTGCCATTCGATCGGTTCACGATCGAGCAATTGGCCGGTGATTTGCTCGATGACCCGACGATGGCTCAGCAGGTGGCGACGGGGTTTCATCGCAACACCCTGATCAACAGTGAAGGGGGAACCAAGGCAGATCAGTTTCGTGATGAGCAAGTCAAGGATCGTGTGGATACGACCGGCACGGTGTGGATGAGTTTATCGGTGGGATGCGCCAAATGTCATACACACAAATTTGATCCGCTGACTCAACACGAATACTACCAGCTTTATGCTTTTTTCAACTCGACGGCCGACACGAACTCGGTGACGCCGATCCTCAAGGTGCCAACGATCGTGCAAACCGAGAGATTGGCGGATTTGACTGACAAGCAACAGGAGTTGCAGGAGCGTTTGGCATCGGATGCAGATCGACCAAGTCGACAACAGGCATGGGAAGCTGCGGTTGTCGCGCGGGCGCAGCAAGCGACTGAAGCCGCGACAAAAGATGATGAAGAATGGACGGTGCTGGAGTTATCCGGCAAGTCGCTTGGAGGCGCCGAGTTGACGTCCCAGCCAGACCAATCCCTGTTGGTCAGTGGCAAATCACCGCGGGATGACGAATATCATGCGACAGCGAACAGTCCACTGACCAAAGTGCGATCGGTTCGTTTGGAAGTATTGACGGACGAAAGCTTGCCGAAAACCGGGCCCGGTCGGGCCAGTAATGGCAACTTTGTTTTGTCTGAGTTTTGGTTTCGGACGGGCGATGGCCGCGAGTTGCGGTTCGCTCGAGCCAGTGCCGAACATTCGCAGCCCCAGTATGAAGTTGCTAAATCGATTGATGGGAAAAGCGATACCGGATGGGCAATCAACAACGCGCCGGAAGGGACTTTGAACCGTAATCGAACTGCCTGGTTCGTCCTGCCAGAGCCTTTGGAAGTGGAATTAAATCACGCGTTGACTTTCAAGATGCAGTTCGACCACCCGCAGGCAGTTTACAGTTTGGGGCGGTTTCGGATCAGCATCTCGTCCGACGAATGGATCGACAATCCGGATGATGCGACCCTGGCAAAACTGATTGCGATACCAGAAGCAAAACGTAGCGGTAGTCAGCGTCAAAAACTCACAGAAGCATTCCTGAAGCAAGACGAGAAGCTTGCGCCTGTGAAGCGTGCTTTGGATACCACCACCAAAGACATCGACGCAGTGCGGCGCTCGATTGCTTCGACCATGGTGTTGCAGGAGTTGGAACAACCGCGGCAGACCCATCTGCAGATCAGGGGTGACTTTTTGCGAACGAGTGACGTGGTCGTCGCCAGCGTTCCTGAGGTGCTACCACAGATCGGCGGCAGTCAAGGAAGATTGACGCGTTTGGATCTGGCCCACTGGTTGATGCAAAGTGACCATCCGCTGACAGCACGTGTGCGCGTGAATCGCATCTGGATGCGTTTGTTTGGTCGCGGGCTGGTGGAAACCGAAAACGATTTTGGCATTCAAGGTACATTGCCCACCCACCCGGCGCTGCTCGATTGGGTCGCGGATGAATTCCAGCAGCAGCAATGGTCCACCAAGCGATTACTACGGGTATTGATGAGCTCGTCAACCTATCGCCAGAGTTCGCATAGCAGGTCGGAGTTGGAGGCGGTCGACGCCAGGAATTTGTACCTCGGTCGCCAATCGCGGTTGCGGGTCGAGGCTGAGATTGTGCGCGATCTGGCACTGGCAGCGAGTGGTTATGCGGCGGCACGCATTGGGGGCCCCAGTGTGTATCCACCCCAGCCGCAAGGCGTGTATGCCTTTACGCAACGCAAGAAGAATTGGCGAACGAGTGACGGGGCCGATCGGTATCGACGTGGGATGTATACCTATTTCTATCGCAGCGCTCCGTATCCGATGTTGGCGACATTTGACGTGCCTAAATTCAACACGACATGCACGCGACGGGATCGATCCAACACGCCTCTGCAGTCACTGACGATTGCGAATTCGGAGGCGATGTTTGAGCTGGCGGGGTATTTGGCCGAGCGAATACGCCAATTCACAGCAGACGGTGACCAGGTGAATCAGGATCGACAACGGATCGACTTCGGTTTTCGCTTGTGTATGGTGCGTCCCCCGTCCGCCAAAGAACAACAGTTGCTGACGCATTATTTGCAGCATGCTCGCCAGCAGTTCGACACCGAAGCAGGTGCTTGGACCGCCGTAGCCCGTGTGCTGATTAACTTGGATGAGTTCATCACGCGTGAATGAGCGGCCCTGGGATTGTTAAAGACACTGGTGACCTGACAGAAAATGACCATGGATATGCAGAGCAATCGTCGAGGATTTTTCCAGCAAGCGGGGTTGAACCTGGGCGCCGTCGGACTGTCCTCACTGCTGGCTGGCGACTTGACCGCACAAACCCCCGACCGTCAGCGGACGCCGCATTTTGCTCCGCGAGCCAAGGCGGTCATTTTCATGTTCATGGCAGGCGGCCCAAGTCAGTTAGAGCTGTTTGACTACAAGCCGAAACTGGCCGAGTTATCAGGTCAGACGCCGCCAGAGAGCTTCATGAAAGATCGTCGGTTCGCGTTTCTCAAAGGTACGGAAAAACTGCTCGGACCGCGGCGGAAGTTTGAACGTCATGGAGAGAGTGATGTCACGTTGAGTGACTTGCTGCCTCACCATCGGGAAATCGCAGATGAAGTGTGTTGGCTGCAGGGCATGACGACCGATGTGTTCAACCATGGACCGGCCAAAGTGTTCATGCAAAGTGGATCTCCACAGCCCGGCCGGCCATCCATGGGGTCTTGGGTGACCTACGGTATCGGGAGCGAAGCGGAAAATCTGCCAGGATTTGTCGTCCTGCAGTCTGGTCCTCGCGGCCCCCGCGGTGGCTCGGCACTTTGGTCAAGTGGCTTTCTGCCGACCACACATCAGGGTGTCCCGTTTCGTGGTCAAGGTGATCCGATCCTCAACCTGCGCAGCCCAGCCGGTTTTGATTCGGCAGCACAGCGGCAGTTCACCGACGCCGTCAGTGCCCTGAATCAGGCCCGCTTTGATGCGGTCGGTGACCCGGAAATTCAAACGCGCATTGCCGCTTACGAAATGGCTTATCGTATGCAGACCAGCGCACCGGAATTGATGGACATCAGCCGCGAACCAGCCCACATATTAAAGCANTACGGTGCGGAGCCAGGAAAAGCTTCTTTTGCCAACAATGCCCTGCTGGCTCGGCGTCTTGTCGAGCGAGGAGTGCGGTTTGTGCAGCTCTATCACACGAATTGGGATCAACACGGAGGCGCCGAGTCGCTCGATGGCGAACTCCCNATCCGCTGCAAAGAGGTGGACCAGGCATCGGCAGCTCTGGTGAAGGATCTGAAGCAACAAGGATTGCTTGATGATGTGTTGGTCATCTGGGGAGGCGAGTTTGGTCGAACGCCGATGGGCGAGCAAAGGACGCCGACCGGACGCGATCATCACATTGATGCGTTTACGATGTGGCTGGCCGGGGGTGGCGTCAAAGCGGGGTTCCGTCATGGCAAAACGGACGAACTTGGCTTCGGGGTCACTGAAGGAAAGGTTCACGTTCACGACCTGCAGGCAACCATGCTGCATTTGCTGGGGTTGGACCACACACAGTTGACGTTTCGCTTTCAGGGTCGCGATTTTCGCTTGACCGATGTCCACGGCGATGTGGTGCACGAAATTATCGCCTGAGCCGGATCTGTCCGGCGCCGCCGAACGGGGTGCAGACCGCAACATGGCATGAGACCACCCGTGCGACTAGAAAGCCATGGCAGCTTTACCAGCGGCGGTTAGCTGTTGGTCGGTCAAACGCGAGCGCATCCACCTATGGCAGGTAATCGACATCGGCATCAGGTCGGATGGTGGTGTACCAGTTCTTCCAGTCTGAGATGCCTTTGTTGACCTGCACGGGAGTTGGTTCATCCGGAATGCGGAATCCGCGGAACTTCCGGCTAATGAATCGCAACCCATCCCGGGCTTCGCGAACAATCCGCTGGTCGGGGTCGGTGAGTGCGTAGATCAGTGGCGGAATGTTGTCCAAGTTGCGGGCACGTCCCAAGGCTCGGACAGCGAATCTGCGGGCTTCGAAATTCTCGCCCGAGATCATTTTCTTCAACTGAGCGATCTGCTGTTCTCGTTCACCGCCTTTATCGCTCAGCTTGGGAACTTTGGGCAGATTGTCGAAACTCGCAGAGCTTTCCAGGCCTTTCAAGACTTCGTCTAAATCGGCTTCCATTTGCGGCTTTTTAATCGTCCCATCTGCATCTTGCGTCAAGCTGGTCAGGTCGTCTGGTAGACCGTGTCCGCCCTTCAATAAACCTTCTCCCAGCGCCTCTTGGATTCGCTCGCCAGAAGCCCGCAGCAGGAACAGCAGCGCAAAGGCGGTGTCGACCGGTTCTGTTTCAGCACGAATGCTGTCTTGGGCGCCCCAAGACCAGTATCCGCCACCCTTTTCGGCACGTTTCATCGTCTTGCGGAGATAATCCACACCTTGGTTGTACCAACCAGGATTCTCTTGCTTGTTGTGTTCCGCTTGTTCGCGGAAGCTGAAGTAACGTTCCATGGAGTACAGGTAGTAGTTGTTATGGTTGGGCGTGGTGATGGCCCAGTTGTTTTGCATCCAGGAATTGCCTCGCCCGATGCTGGTGCGGAGGGCGTTGATATCGACCGACGAGAGGGTTGCGGCGCGGGCCTGTGGAGCGTCGGGTTTCTTCTTCTTTTTGACGATACCCGGTGTGTCGTCTTTTCCCTTACGTTCTTTTTTCTCGTAGAGTTGGATCTTGCCGATGTCCGCGCCCATCAGGAGGCTGCCGACAGCGCCAGTTGCCATGGTGCGCGTGAGTTTAAACCGTTCACCTTGTGCCGGGGTGTAACGCCACCCACCACTCGGATCTTGAACGCGCATTAACCACTTCATCGCGCGATCGATTTGGTCGATCGGTATTTCAACGCCAGCTGCGTGGGCGGACCATAACGCCAGCATGGCGTATTGCGTTTGTGAGGTATCACCATCTCCCGCCCCACCGTAGGTCCACGCTCCATCCGATTGACCACCCTTGACCTGACTATTTAACAAGGCTTTGGTGTAGGTCTCCAAGATCGCTCGATGTTCCTTCGGGCTGGCCTCCGAAATGAAGATCGTGGCTACGGAAACGTTGTAAGTAAAGTGCCGAGTGGAGTCAGAGACCTTGCCGTTGCGAACGCCTTCGGCGCATTTTTGCAGGGCTGCAGCGATTTTAGGATCGTTGCGCTTTCCCGCTTTATAGAGCGTGTAGGCGACCAGGCACTCTTCCCCCAAGTGGTATTTGTAATGGAGATCACCGCTGAGAAAGGTCACGCCGTTGGCAACCAAATCTTTCACGACCTTGTCGTCCGGTTTGTACGCCGAAGCGACCAGCGGGCTACTGGCAACCAGGATCACGAGGAGAAAACGAGCGGCTTTGAGCGGAGACATGAAACACCTCGAATGAGTTGAAGCCTTTGCGCGTCAACAAGTTAGGCTATATCAGGCGATGACGCTAGTCAAGATTCGCCGCGAGTTGGCTTGGTTGGCAGGGAACTGCTTGTTTTCGCGTACCCTCTGTACCTGTTGGGCGATCTAGCGATACACCTCGTGGCGCCGGTTTCCCCCGGAGAGTAGATAGGCGATCAAGTCCTTCAGTTCTTCGGGGCTAAGTGGATCAACTAGGCCGAGCGGCATTTGAGACACTTTGGATTCCTGAATCGCCTCAACGTCTTCTTTGGGAATGATTTGGGGAGGTGCATCCGCGTCGATGGTGTACACGTACAGTTTGTTTTCGACTTCGACAGCTCGTCCCACCAGTGTTTTTCCATCACTGGTGACCACCTGATGCGAACCATACTGGTCGGAAATGACTTTGCTCGGCGTGATGATGTTGTCGAGCAGATCAGCCAGTTGGTATTTGCGTCCTGCGGTGGAGAGATCGGGTCCTACAGCACCACCTTCGCCGTTGTAGCGGTGGCATTTCGCACAGGAGGTGGCGTGGAAAAGATTACGTCCGGCGTCGTAGTTTCGTTTCGAAAGCGGTGTGCTCAAGATTTCCAGAGCTTGATTGCGTGTCCATTTCCGCCCGGGACCTTTGGGAGGTGTTGACTTCAACGGAGCGGCTACAAGCGACTGGCCGGCGATCGGGTCGAGGACCAGACGTTCAGCAGGCGTCACGGTTTTTAACGCATCGTCGCGGAATTGGGTGAGGAATTTGGCATAACTATTTCCGCCCGGGTGTTTGGCTGCTGCCAGGAAGAACCGGAGGTAACGTTCACGATCCTCCAGGGTCCAGCCATCCGTTGCATTGCGCAGGTGGAAAGCGAGATTGATGGCCCGCATGGGCGGCATGTTGTCCATCATGCGTTGGACCGTACCACCGTATCCGCGATTGCGTTGGGCAATGGCGCTCCAGTCGGGGACCGGTTCGTTTTCGTATGAGGCCATGAGGTTCAATGTCTTGGCGACCACTTCGGGTGATTTCAAGTAGATCAGCAACTGGGCCAATTCGACATCCAGGGCTGCATCATTGGCTGGGAACAGTGCTTCTAGTCGCTGACGTGTGGCGTCTTGGAGATCACCCGTCGGTGAACCCAGGCGGACACAAGCGAGTTGGTATACGCGAGCTGCTGTGAGACGCTGTTGTTGGTCCAGCTGTGACCACGCAAGCTGATTGAGCGCGGTGAGGATGGCAGACAAGTCGTCTGGTTCTCCTTGCCGCGCCAGCGCCATCAGGCCCATCAAGCGTGCTTGGTGATGAGTTAATTTCAACACGTCGTCGCGCCAAGTTGCTACGGGTTGATGTTCCAAGGCAATGCGTGCTGCATAACGGATAAAGCGATCCGGGTTTTGAAGTGATTCCAGCACAAGCTGTTTATTGAAACCGTCACCGCTGTGCATGGCTTCTAATTGGTGGCGAAGCCGACGCTCGTCCGCTCCAGCTTGATCGTTGGCCGCGACAGGATCGGAGTCGCCGTCATAGACGACACGATACAGCGCGGATTGAGTGCCTCGTCCGCCAATCGTAAAGTACATGGCGCCGTCGTGGCCAATGATCGCGTCCGTAACATTCAAGGGACTTCCATAGACGAAGTCTTCTTTGGTGGCTGTGTAGCTTGATCCTTGAGGTGTGAGGTGGACGGCGTAGATGGTGCTGTAGGTCCAATCAAGCAGGTAGAGCGCCCGCTGGTACTTGGCGGGGAACTTGGCGCCGTAGCCAAAGACCACTCCCACGGGAGACCCTGGTCCAATGTCGACGACCGGTGGCAGGGAGTCTTCGTAGTGAGTTGGCCACTTGCCAGTCCCACTTCGCCAACCGAACTCGCTGCCGCTGACGGCATGGCAAACGCGTGTGGGGCGGTACCAAGGCGATCCCAAGTCCCACTCCATATCGGCGTCGTAGGTGAACAGTTCGCCGTCGGCGTTAAACGCAATGTCGTATTGGTTCCGATAGCCCATGCTGACGATTTCCCATTGTTGGCCGGTCGGGTCCACTTTTGCGATCCATCCTCCTGGTGCCAGACGTCCGGCGGCGTGACCATTCGCGTCCCAGCGACGTGGCAGCAAGTGATCCTCACCCCAGTTGGTCGGTATGCGACTGTGCGCAATATCCTTGGGAAGGTGAGTGTGATTGCCACAGGTGACGTACAGCGATTTGCCGTCAGGGCTGAGCACGATGCCGTGAGGACCGTGTTCGCCGCCGCCGGGTACCGCCATCAGAAATTCTTTTTTGTCCAACCGGCCATCGTTGTCTGTGTCGGTCAGGCGGTAGAGTCCGGGGTTCTTGCCATTGACCATGGCGTACAGCGCACCGAAAGCCCAGACCATACCTTGGGCCGAGGTGAACTCAACGGGAAGTTTTTCGACTTGCGTTTCGGCCTCCGGATTGTCGAGCGCAGCGGGAGTGATCAGGTACAGACCGGCTCCCCCCTGATCCGAGGCGATTAAACGGCCGCGATCATCGGTCGTGATCGAGACCCAGGATCCCATTGAACGTGGCACCTGAAAAATCTTTTCGACCCGAAAACCGTCCTTGGCAACAAGCGTCCCTGCGGGGAGAGGTTGGCTGGAGGCTTTGAGTTTTCCTGTCAACATGCCGGCGATGGAACCTGTTCCAACCGAGTTGGACCACGGTAGATTCCCCGCACCCAGCCGTCCCAGGATTTGTGGCCGCTGCCAGGACGTGTCGTCAAAGGCGACCTGCTTCCAATCTTTGTTGGGCGGTTTGATGGAATCCGCGAGCGCGACTTTCCACGATGCGTCCGTTCCTAATACCAGTGCTTTGCCGGACTGGCCCACGACGCGTAGCTGAGCGATCAAACCGGCGGGGCCGCCGCCGTTTTGTGCCGCAATGGCAATCACGTTATTGCCCGGCTTTAACACCTTCGATAGATCGGCCGCACCCAGTTGGGCCCAGTCGTTGTTGGTCATGACCTGTTTGCCGTTGCAGAAAACCTGACAATGATTATCGGCGGTGGCAGTAATCCGCGCCGATTTAACAGGCTCGGAAATCTTAATGCTTTTGCGAACAATAATTTGTGCATCGGGAGCGATCTCGCCGGGTGACCAAATCCACTGCGCGGTTTCTTGGACCGTATCGGCGGCTTGAAGATGCAGAGCCATTGAGAAAATGACAGCGATGGAAAGCAGCGAGGAGCAGATGTGTTTTGCCATGGTGAGATGCAGGGGATGAACGTTCAGGTCCAGTGAATAAAACGAAGCGACCAGTGTAACCGATCGACCCCAAGGATTCGAACGTGGATTGGTTCCAGTCAGCCGAACCCATTTTTCGCGGCGGATGTGACTGGCCCCGACCGCTGTGGCAGCCATGGAATGGGTTGTTTCTAGCGATCCGACAGTGAGGTGCAGCCCGTCTGGGGGCTGTTGCGGCGTGGTGAACGGGCCGAGCGATACCCGCTGGGTGATGGAATACTGCGGCGTGCGCTAGATTGACAGCGGCTCGAATAAGTCCGTCAGTTGGCCATCGCTGTCACCAAACTGATCCAGTTGCAAGCCGATCTTGTCGAGCAATGTCAAATGGAGATTTGCCAGCGGTGTGGCTGGTGCGCAGCGAAGGTGGCGGCCGCCTGGGAGTTTACCGGCGCCGCCCCCAGCGACCAGGATTGGCAAGTTCGTATGGTCGTGTACGTTGGGGTTCCCCATGCCGCTGCCATATAAATACACAACATGATCCAGCAGCGTGCCGTTTCCTTCCGGTGTCTTTTGAAGACGTTGAAGGAAATCGGCGAATAGCGAAACATGAAACCGATTGATCTTGGCGACTTTCGCGATCTTGGCCGGATGATTGCCGTGATGCGTAAGTGGGTGGTGTGGTTCTGGCACGCCGATTTCTGGATAGGTGCGGTTGCTGGTCTCCCGTGCCAATTGAAAAGTAATGACGCGTGTGATGTCTCCTTGCAAAGCGAGAAGTTGGAGATCGAACATCAGACGCGCATGATCCGCGTAGGCAACGGGCACTCCCACAGGGCGCTCTAAATCAGGTAGCGGGTTTTCGGTCGCTTGTGTTTCGGCTTGTTGAATGCGTCGTTCGACTTCTCGGATGCTGTCCAGGTATGCGGCAACTTTATTGCGATCGCTGGCACCGAGTTCACGCTGCAATTTTGCAAGGTCTTCTTTGACACCATCCAACAGGCTTGCGCGGGTTTGCAGTGCGGCACGACGGTCTGCGGTGCTGCCACCTTCCCCAAACAGATGCTCGAATACAATGCGCGGGTGCGCTTCGGCGGGAAGTGGTGTGGTTGGTGACGACCACGACAAATTGTTCTGGTACACACAGGCATAACCGTTATCGCACTGCCCCACAGTGGCGAGCAGATCCATCGACAGTTCCAGCGAGGGGAGCTGAGTTTCCTGACCGATCTGTTTCGCAGCCAGTTGATCGACGGTCGTTCCCAGAAAATAGTCAGTGCTTTCCGTCAACTTCGCTTTAGCTGCACTGAGGAAGGCGCTGTTCGAGGTCGCGTGAGTCCCTGGGTAGGCGTTGCGAAGTTCCAGGCCACTGACCACATTGACGTGGTTTTTTACCGACGCCAGCGGACTGAGGGTCGGTGATAGTTGGTCGAGCGAATCGCCAGAGATCGCCCACCGCGATGCGTCACAACCCATGGGCATGTAGACGAAGCCAAGTCGCCGCAGACGGCTGGGGGCTGCTGGAGTTTGTGCCACCGCGGTAAGCGGTGGAATCATGGCGTCCAACAAGGGGAGCGTGATCGCGGCGCCGGCACCGCGAAGCAGGGTCCGGCGCGTCAATGAGCGTTTCGAGAGGAACATGAAAATCTGGTACCGACGGTTAATTTGTGGCGAAGTTGACTGCTTGCCGTATACCTGAGTATCCGCGTTGTTTTGTCGTAACTCAAGTGAAATCAGTCAATTACGTGTTTGCATTGGGAGAATGTTTGCCACACATATGGCACCGTCGACCGGCGCGGTAAAATGGGAGGCTTGCTTTTCACGCCCTCACGGAATCGGATTCTACTGTAAACACCCATGGATGGAACGTTATCTGGTCGTTTGGCAGACCAATTTCTCTCCGGAGATAAACGACGTGGTCGCGAGTATTTTTCGCGGCAACAGGTCACCATTAATTTGGTTAGCCAAAGTAGCGTGACCGCATCTGTACGCGGATCATTTGGTGATCCATGCGCGGTGCGACTTGACCTGACGGATTTTGCCGAGGGGTCGATCGGCGCGATGTGTGAATGCCGTCGCTATCAGGACGGCTACAACTGCAAACATATCTGGGCCACGATCCTCCAACTCGAAGCGTCGATTCTCGATCCGCCTGATGCGGATGAACTTGACCAAGAGCAAGAAGTCGAGGGGGAGCTTGACCGGGATCGCCAATGGCTCGTGTTGCGCGAGCACATGCAAGAGGATCTACCGCTGAGTATTAACAACTCGGTGGAAACGCACACCACTCAGGATGTGCAGCATTGGTTTCTCATCAATCTAGTAGATCAAGGCGAACGCAACGAACTGCTGTTGCGGATTTTTCAATCGCAACACAAAGCCAATGGGCAGTGGACCCGACCTCAGCGATGTACTCTCTCGCAAAACGATGTCAAAGATTTGTTGGAGTCGCCTGAGCAGGAGATCTTCCACTTGCTGGAGGCAGTCGGAGACCCTCAGTTTGGCAAAGGATATTATCACCAATACGCCAAATGCGATTTGTTCAAACTGCCGCGATATTCACAGGATCGATTACTCACCCTGCTTGCCGAAACGGAACGGTTTGGTTGGGTCGATACTGCTGACCAAACGGTCGAAGATGTGCAAACCTTGGCTTGGGCAGATACGGAGCCGTGGCGTCTGGTATTTCGGATCAGCGAAGAAGGTTCACGACGAGTTCAGGTAGCACCCTATTTGCAGCAGGGCAGCGAACAGCGGTCCCTCGATGACGTTGTGCTGGCATTTGCCGATGGTTGGATCTTGTTTTCTGATCGCCTTGCCCGATCACGGCAAACGGACACGAAGTGGGTAAACGATTGGAAGTCGCGTGGCGTGAAGTACGTCGAGAGAGACGAACTGCATAGCTTTCTCGAAGAGTTTCTCCAATCGCCGAACTTGCCGGATATCCAGATCGACGACAGCGTGGATATTCAGCAGCAGCGCGGAACGCCTGTGGGAAAGTTGGTGCTGACGGCGCCGGACTACGACAGTACCGCGCAATTGCAGGTTCGGATTATTTTCCGTTATGGCGAATACGAGACACGTCCCGACGAGACTCGCAATGTGGTTTGGCATGGCGACACGCGCACCGTGTTGTTGCGCGACAGGACGGCCGAAGCCAAGCTCATGCAATCCTTGCGGCGGTTCAAGTTTCAAACTCCCCGCGCGTATCTACGCGGCCTGGTGGACTTACGATTGCACGAGAAGTGGTTGCCGCGTGTGGTTTCCGAGCTGACAGCGGAAGGTTGGGAAGTGATTGCCCACGGGATGACGATGCGCCATGCCAGTGCGATGAAGGTGGCTGTCAGCAGTGGTACGGATTGGTTCGATTTGAATGCCCTGGTGGATTTTGAAGGAGTGACCGTACCGCTCCCCCAATTACTCGCCGCAGTCAAAAAGAAACAAACCTTCGTTCGGCTGGACGATGGAACCAACGGTATCGTGCCGCACGATTGGGTTGCGCGGTATGCCAGATTTGCTCATGTGGCCGTGACCGAAGAGGGTGCGCTACGATTCAGCAAGTCACAAGCATTGTTGTTGGACGCCTTGTTGGCCGAACAGGAACACTTGGTTGCGGATCGTCCGTTTCAGGATTACTGCGACCGTGTGCAAGCATTTTCGGGAATCTCTCCCCAGCACGAACCGACGAGTTTTCAGGGTGAGTTGCGGGGCTATCAGCGAGATGGTTTGGGATGGCTTGCCTTTCTGCGGGACTTTGATTTTGGAGGCTGTCTGGCGGATGACATGGGGCTTGGCAAGACTGTGCAAGTGCTGGCCATGTTAGAGGAACGTCGCACATCCGAAGCTGCGGAGGGTGACGGCTCGATGCCATCCATCGTGGTCGTCCCCAAGAGTCTGGTGTTTAACTGGACGGACGAGGCTCAACGATTCGCGCCCCAATTGAAGCTGGCAGACTACACTGGTCCCGAACGGTCCGAGGTGTTCGATGATTTGGCGGACTGCGATCTGGTGATTACCACCTACGGGATCCTGCGCCGTGACATTGCGAAGTTAAAGCAGATTGCGTTCGATTATGCGATTCTCGATGAATCGCAGGCGATCAAAAACGCGAATTCGCAAGCAGCCAAGGCGGTGCGATTGTTGGACGCCCGATACCGACTGGCGATGACCGGTACGCCAATTGAAAATCACCTGGGTGAACTGTGGGCCCTGTTTGATTTTCTGAATCCCGGGATGCTGGGAAAGGCGGCGGGGTTCAGGAAACTGACCAAGACCGACGAAAATGAGTCCCTGCAGTGGCTGAATCATACGCTCAAACCCTTCTTCTTGCGGCGGACCAAATCGCAAGTGCTGAAGGAGTTGCCCGAGAAAACCGAACAGACACTGTATTGCGAGATGGACGATCCGCAACGGCAGTTGTACGACGAGCTCAAACAGCATTACCGAGTGCGCATCGGTCGTAAGGTCCGTGACGTGGGACTGGGAAAATCGAAAATGCATGTACTCGAGGCCCTGTTGCGTTTGCGCCAGGCAGCGTGCGATCCAAGATTATTGGATGACAGCAGTGAGATCGTTGGAGTGAAGATCGAATTGCTCATGGAAAAGCTGGCGGAAGTGATGGAGGAAGGTCACAAAGCGCTTGTGTTCTCACAATTCACCAGCTTGTTAGCACTGGTTCGGCAGCAGGTCGAACAACGGGAGTGGGACTACGAGTACCTGGATGGCAAAACCACCAAACGCGAGACCCGTGTCAAACGCTTTCAAAATGATGAAGCGTGCCAGCTGTTTCTGATCAGCCTCAAGGCGGGAGGTCACGGCCTCAATCTCACTGCCGCCGATTACGTCTTCATACTGGATCCCTGGTGGAACCCCGCTGTCGAAGCACAAGCGATCGATCGAGCTCATCGAATTGGCCAGACGCGACGTGTCATGGCATATCGCATCATCTGCCGTGACACGGTCGAAGACAAAATCGTCAAGTTGCAGAAGAGCAAACAGGAGTTAGCCGATGCGATTGTCTCGGCCAATGAAAGCCTGATCAGCTCGTTGTCGACGGATGATTTGCAAATGCTGTTTGATTGAACCGCGCGGTGTGATGCAAGCGAGCTCATACCGGAATGGCAAAGGTTCTGCGCAAATAGCGGTAAATTCGCCAACCGAGTGATGCGCGGTTCACCATGATCTTGGCTTGTCCGCAAGTGCCGGCTATCAAGGAGGGATGGTCGTCCAGGGTCACCCGTGCCTGATACCAGACATCCGCAGCTTGGAGAGGAGCGATGGTCTCCGAGGAACCGCGGGTCGCAATCTGCCGAGCCAATTGAGGAGGGATCGCGTCAGCATCCATTTTGGAGACCGAGTCCACTTGTCCCGTCAGCATCTCGCCGGCATGCCCCTCGAAGCGGATGCGGACTGTTTGGCCGGTAGTGACCCATTCGACATCGTTCTGATGAACGAAGAGTTCCGCGGTAAAGGATGCCGGATCGCCGACCAGACAGCACAGCGTGCCCGTTTCGAGAAAGCATCCGCGATTGGCGAGGTCGAGCGGTGAACGCTGCCACGTACTGAGTTCGCGAGGTGTGTCGCTGGTGGGGCGCTGTGGAGGGGCGAGTACGGTACCGTTGCGCGTGGCTCGCAATGTCAGCCGCGCCTGATCCTCGAGTCGTTGTTGCAGGCGAGTTTCCGTGTCCTGGACGGCCTCTCGGGCGGCAGGAATCTTGCGAGCCGACTTGAGGTCCATCGCGCGCAACGTTTCCAAAGACCGCAGCCGAGCTTGTTTGCTGGCCAATTCGCCTTGCAGCGCGACGATTTCTTGTTCCAAGTTCGCGGCGTCGAGTCGGGCAATCATCGCTCCCTCGCGGACGATGGATCCGGGTGGGCTCGCATCGCGCAAGGTGCCTGCGACGGTGACATACATGCGATCCGCGTCGGCTGGTTCAATCGTCATCGGAGCGACAACTCGATGCGGAAGTGGAATCAACAGCAGGGCCGTTAGCAGGGCGCTTGCCACGGCTCCCCGAATAAGCATCTGCGAGAAATCGATGCGGCGTTGGTGGACCGGGTGAGACATGGAACGTATCTGTGAAATGGCAGGGATCAGGAGCACGCGAAGAACAACCACCAAGATGAACAAGTCCGCCAGGAAGCGAAGTCCGAGCGGTTCGAGGAAATTCCACACGAACCACAAGATGGCGGTTAGTACGACGTAGAGATAGAGGATGGATGCCAGACCGTAGAGGAACATCCAGGGGGCCATGCCCGTGGTTTCGAGCGACCGGGCGAGGTAGCGTTTGCCAAAGAATAGACGCCCACCGACGTCCGCTACGACTTCTCGTGAACGTTGCCATAAGTTGGGGATGTCTAACCAATCAGCAAATATGAAGTAGCCGTCGTACCGCAGAAGCGGGTTGGCATTGAACAGCACCGTGCCCACGGAGCAGACGAGCATCGTGTAAAAACAAAAAGAATGAAACAACCCGGGTTCGGAAAAGTACCACAGGAACGTGGCGACGGACGCCAGGCATAATTCGACACAGATCCCCGCAGCGCTCACCAGGATGCGATGCCATTTGTTTGGCAGCATCCACGCATCGGAGACGTTGCAATACAAACAGGGTGTGAAGACCAGTAGCAGTAACCCGATTTCATGGCACTCGCCGCCAAAGTGTTTGCAAGCGTATGCATGTCCGAGCTCATGGAGGATTTTGGTAACCGCAATGACGATGGCCAGCAGGAGCAGATTGGAAGGGATGAAGTAGGACTGGTAGTCAGAAAATTGATCTTGGAATGTGTCGAAGTGAGTGATCAGTAGCAGTAACGCGGCGGCAGCGATCAGGAGAACGAGCGCAGAGACTAACGGCTGAAAACACCAGCGGATATAAGGGTAGGTGGCGTCCAAAAATCGCTGGGGGTCAACGCCACGAAAGCGAATGGCTAATGGATTGCTGAAGCGCTCCTGGAGGCGACGCCAGCGTTGTCTTGAATACCGCTCGCTGAGGTGTATTCCTTGCCCAGAGCCCTGAGCATGAACGAGGCCTTGCTGGTGCAGCATACCGAGCAGCGCTTGCAGGTGACGTAAGCTGAGTTGCACGGGCGCGAACTTGGCTTCGAAATGACTCCGAATGGAGGCCAGGGTGGCGGTGCCATCCAACGATTGCAGTACGGTGTACTCTTCGTCTCGCAGTTGGTGATAGCGCAATGAGATCGGGTCTTTGAGCACCCAGTAACGCCGGCCACTGCGCAGCAGAGGACGTGCTGTCAGATCGGCTCGCATGACGAGCGTCAGTGGCTGGTGTTCAGTGGCGGTGAGCATCGTTACGGGACGAGGATCTTCATACTGGCGGGTAAGCCTGGTTTCAGGCGTTGATCTTTATTGTCGATCTCTGCCCAGATGCGCGACTGTCGGCTGACCGGTTCCACTTCGGCACTGACGAAAACGATTTTGCCGGTGTACATTTCCGTCTTCCCCGGTGTCAGTTCGACGGTGAGTTGGACGCGCATTCCCCGCAGGTCGGATTGGATTTTGGAGGCATCCACGAAGCCTTCCGCTTTGAGTTGATCGAGTCGAATCATGCGCACGACCGTTTGCCCGGGTTCGACCCATTCACCGCGGAACCGCTGAACTTCGGCGACCATCCCGGGGAAGGGCGCGACGATGGTATGGCGGTTCAAGCGTTGTTTAGCGGCTTGCAGGTCGTTATTGCGTGTCGACGACTCCAGTCGCGCCAGTTGCCGAGCGAATTCGGCCTTTTCGATGGCCAACTGGGTCTGATCTGCTTGTAGCTGAAAACGATCCATTTCCGCAGGCGAGACGCTGCGTTCGAATTTGGCCACGGAATCTTTTGCCCGCTGTAAATTGCGAGAGGCAACCGTGTGCTCGGCTTGCGCCTGACGCACTTCATGCTTTGCCTCGGCTTTTTTCTCGGCAACCTGCAGGTCGAGTTGAGCGCGTGCCAGGGCCAACTGGGCTTCATCATCGACGATGCTGGCGATCGTTTCTCCTTGTTTGACGACGGCACCTTCCTTGACAGTGACGTTTGCCAAGACGCCCGCTTCACGCGCAGGGACTTCAATTTCGCGAATTAACTTCAGGTGGACGGATTCGACGGCGATTGACTCGCAGATGGCCGTTGCACAGGGTAGCCAGGCAGCAGCCGAACAAAGGAGGCCGAAAAGAATTCGGTGATGATGGATGCGCGAGTTCATCAGCTGGCTCCTAAAAGAAGATCCATGTGTACGTAGCTTCCAGCAATTCATGTAGCCAAACGTATCCCAGCGAGGCCCGACCGCACTGGACTTTGGCCACCACGGTCGTTCCCGGTCGAACGTCCTGAAAATGTTGGCGATCTACGTTGACTGTCACTTGCACGGTGGCCTCACCAGATTCCGTGGTGGTGACAACGCCAGCGATTTCAGACACGGTCCCCGGATATGCGTTTTCAGGTTCATTTAACACCATCAAGGACACGTTCAGCGGTTGTTGCTGGGCCTGTTGTGCGGCAAGCAGGTGATCGATTTGGTCATCCGGCACTTGGAGTTCCACCACCCAAGGTCCCTCGACATCCGCGACGGATAGCAACAGCTGGCCGCGACGCACTGGCCGACCTGCCAGGAGTTGTTCGATATTCCAAGTTAAGACATGGCCTGCCAGTGGCGAGCGAATGATGAGCGCTGTGCTTTGTTCATGCAGGATCTTGAGCTGCTGTTCATAGCTGGCTCGTTCGATCTTGAGCTGTTCTTCTTCGGCGGCCAAGAGAGAACGCCGTGGGGCGTCACGTGTGTCACGTTCCACCAAGATGCGCTCTGAAGCGATGGCGTCTAATCGCTTGCCGATCGTATCCAACTCGCCTGTGAGCCGTTGGATTTCCACCTCCAATTCTGAACTGCGCAAACGAGCTAATTCGGCATCTTGTTGAACCGCTTGATCGTGGGCCACCGATAAGCTCATGATCTGCCCATCTCGAGGGGCAAAGAGATGACGCTTGATCGCGGGTTGTAGCTCGCCGCGAGCGCGAACGCGAAAATCGGTTGGGATGAGAAACAGGGCAGCCACCAGACCCAGCAGCAGGCTGAGGAGCAATGCGGTTCGCGGTAATCTGGTGACAAAAAGATAGCCTGCCGTCGTCGCCAGCCACTGCAGTGTTCGCCAGCCAGGGATGTTCTCCAGCGTCGCAGCCCGCTGGATGGCGATGGCACTGTGGCGACAGACATGCTGTAAGGAAGTCGATTCGGGATCCACCGCGTCCGCCGTCAAGCTCTCGATGACCAAGGCGGCAACGGGGTCTGAGGATTCGTTCGCGCGCTCAGTCAGAGGGACGATCGCCAACGCACGCAGATGCTGCTCGTCCGCATAGCTCTGGAGCAACTCGGCGACTTCGGGCGACGTCTGGGAAGTGTTGGCGTCGTACCAAATGGGCTCGTGCGTGTGGCGAACCATGGCAGCTACTTGCGTCAATTGCTGGACGGCGTTGGCGCGGAGGTCAATCGTATCGACGCCGCTCACCGCGATCACTTTGGCACGAGATCCTTGGCCATGTATCACGCTGACGCGATCGCAATGCAGGACGCGCCGCGCTTCGTTTGCGATGGAGAAGGCGGTTGCTTGCAGGCCAATGCATTGATGGATCGCAAGCGAAAAATCGGTCAGCGCCTCGCGTTCCGCCTCACGGTCTCTCAGCACGGTGAGTTCGCGACGGCGGTGGTAATCGCCGGCGATCTCACGCAGCATTTCCAGTAAACGGAGATTGCCCCGTTGAGCCGCTGGGTGAAGTGTGGAACGTTGGAAGATTTCAATGATCCCCAAACATGCGTGCGGTGGTCCAATCGGCGCGGTAACGAGCAGCTGTTGTGTGGGATTGCAGAGACCGTCGGGCGCTTGGGAATGCGGTGCCAAAATACGAGGCGCCGCCTGATCCGACAAAGCGTGTAAGAGTTCCGTATGGACGGCGAGCGGAAAATCACGCGGAGGGTCGAGTGCGGCCACTTGACGCCATTGGTTTTCAGACCGCAGCCAGACAGCACCGCCGACTGCTGCCATTGCTTGAACAGCACGTGCTAGAAGCGTGTCATAAAATTGCGGCGGAGATGCATCGGTGTCGGCCAAGTCCGCAACTTCGTCGACGAGACGAGTGATCTCATCCCACGCAGCGTCCTGCGAGTCATTGTCGGAAAGCGGATCAGAGGCCATGTCTCTACCCTTCAAAAGATCGATGCTAGCACGAACAACGCAGAATCGAAGCCTCATTTCCGGTTATATGGAAATTACAACTTTTGTCGAATGGCCGGTTATGCCGATCACAGAAGATGAGGTGACTTTGAGGGCATCGCGTTCGCCATGCGAACGGGGCGTTGATGATTCACCGATTCGGAGCGGGTGATACGTCAGGTCAAGCTTGACGGCCCCGGGCTCGAGATGACCGCCCTCGTTGCACTTGTAACCTAGACGTCAGCCGCAATGACACTGAAACAGCCCACGTACCAGGTGATCGTGGCACTCGCCGTTTTAGGCGTGTGGATGGTGGGCTGTCGTTTGCGGCAACCGTCTGTGGGGTTAGTGAACGAGAACAACTATCTGGCGACGGTGGCTCGGGAGGTGGAATATCCGGATCTCAGCGACCCCGCGACCGATCGTCGCGGTACGTCGTCCAAGCCGTTGTCGCTCACCAGTCAAGAACCAACCGATTATTGGGACTTGAGTCTGGAAGAGACGATTCAAATTGCGTTGACGAACTCGGATGTGATCCGCGATTTGGGAGGGACGGTGCTGTCGGCACCTGATACGGTCGGCACGCGGCACGACCCGATGCTGGTCGAAACGAATCCGCAAACCGGTGTGGAAAATGCACTCGCTGCGTTTGATGCGCAGTTCGCCCTTAGTTCCGCTTGGCAGAAAAACGATCGGGCGTTGAACAACGAGTTACTCGGTGGCGGAACACGCCAGCTCAAGCAGGACTTTCACTCGTATCAAGTTCAGCTAAGCAAGCAGACGGCTGCCGGAACGCAATTCAACATTCGGCAATACCATGACTACGACTCCAACAATCAGCCCCGCAACCTCTTTCCCACGGTCTGGAACGTAAACTACGAAGCTGAATTTCGTCAGCCGTTGGGACAGGGACGTGGGCTGGCATTCAATCGCATTGCCGGACCCAACGGATTGCCGGGTCAGCTCAATGGCGTTGTGATTGCACGGATCAATACCGACATCAGTTTGCATGAGTTCGAAGAGGAACTGCGAAACTACGTGAGTCGTGTCGAAGACGCCTATTGGAATTTGTATTACGTCTACCGACTTTTGGATGTCCGCGTTGCCGCACGGGATGACGCTTTGGCGGCTTGGCGTTCGGTTTCAGCCAAGCGCGATCTGCCAGGTGGTGTTGCGGATAAAGAAGCGCAGGCGCGCGAGCAATACTATCGATTTCAGCTAGAAGTCCAAAATGCGTTGAGTGGTCGCGTTGGCCAAGGCGTTGCAGAAGGCCTCAGCGTTGGTGGCGGCGTGTATGTGGCGGAACGTGACTTGCGTTTGTTAATGGGATTGCCGTTGAATGACGGGCAGGTCATTCGTCCCAACCAAGAGCCGTCTTTGGCAAAGGTCGTGTTTAACTGGGATGACGTGACGGCTGAGGCGTTGACGCGCCGAGTCGAATTGCGACGGCAGAAAACAAGGATGAAACGCGACGAATTGGAACTGATTGCCACCAGGAATTTCATGCTTCCGCGAGTGGATGCGTATGGTGTCTACCGCTGGCGAGGCTTTGGTGACCGACTGGTGAACAGCTCGAATGGCCATGCAAGATTTGATAACGCTTACGCAGATCTGACCGGAGGAGATTTCCAAGAATGGGAAATGGGCTTGGAGATGATACTGCCTATCGGCTTCCGGCAAGCTCACAGTGCACTTCGTAATGCCCGCCTGAACCTCACACGCTCGCAAGTGATTTTAGAGGAACAAGAGCGAACGGTCGTGTATCAACTCAGCAACGCGCTGGCGGAATTGGACCGATCCTATGCCGTGGTCCAAACGGCCATGAATCGTAGCTTGGCGGCGACCAAACAATTGGACGTGTTGCAGGAAAAGGAACGCGTTGGCATCAGTGTCGATCTGAATCTGCTACTCGACGCACAACGGCGTAAAGCAGATGCCAGTCGAGGGTATTTCCGGGCACTCGCCGATTACGCTTTGGCGGTCAAGAACGTGCATCTGAGAAAAGGTTCGTTGATGGATTATGCCGGTGTGGGCCTGGCCGACGGACCATGGGAAGGAAGCTACCAGGATCAGGCCGCTCAGATCGAAAGAGCGAATCAAGCTGACCCGAAAATCGACTACACGTTGAGTCGTGCCGCATGGGATCGTCTGGCAGAACACCTGCCAGCAAACGATTCGCCACCCGTCGCCGAGCAGCACCCCGCGACGGATGTCGCCAAAGCCCCGGTGGCTGAGGTCGTGACGCCTGCCTCCTATGCCGCTGAATGGATTAGCTCGCAGCAGTAATCTGACTGCTGTGCGTGATGATCACGCCCTCGGATCGCATCGCAGTGATGGCATCAGCTACGTCTGTCGGCTGTGCATTGACGCCGCGACAACCATCCTCGATGAGGTAGGTATCAAAACCCAGTGAGACGGCGTCCAAAGCAGTGAATTGGACACAGTAATCCGTGGCCAGCCCGAGCAGGTACACGCTGCGAATGCCTGCGGCTTGTAACAACGCCTGCAAGCCAGTTGCCTGCCGCCGCGCGTTGTCAAAAAAACCACTGTAGCTGTCAATCGTGGGATCCGTGCCCTTGCGAATGATCGACACCGATTCTGGCAACTGTAAATCCGCCGCCAACGACGCTCCCGGGCTGTCCTGAACACAGTGCACCGGCCACAGTATCTGAGGCACACCGCCCAGGTCGATCCGGTCTCCCGGGCGCTTGCCCGGATGATTGGCGGCAAAGCTGCCGTGGTCAGCAGGGTGCCAGTCCTGAGTGACGAACAGATGCTGGAAATGCGGCTGCAACTGATTCGCGACGGCAATCACCTGATCACCCTCGGGCACCGCCAAAGCACCTCCCGGTAAAAAATCGTTTTGCAAGTCAATCAATACCAGAGCACGGGTCATCGTTCCCTCCGTTCTTCTTAGTGTAGATAATACACGAAGTGACACGGAAGGACAAGGGGTGCGCGCAAAAAAGTAGCGAAGACAGGCAGATGCTTGTCTTCGCTACCGGCAGAGGATTGCAATTCAAACAAACGTAGCTCACCGTTTTCCGGTGGCAAGCGATGAGGTGGCAGAAGGTGCCCATTCCCTGTCGTGGATTCGGTTGTAGGCACGACGTGGCTGGGGTTTATGGCGTTGGTGGTTGTTCCCAGGGGATGTCGGCGACGTTCGCTTGGGCGTTGACCAGGCGGCCCAGGACGAAGAGCAGGTCTCCGAGGCGATTTAAGTAGTGGATCAGCGTCGGTGCGATTTCGTCATCGCTACTTCGGGCCAGCGTGACGACCCTTCGCTCGGCACGGCGGCAGACGGTTCGGGCGACGTGCAGATGGGCGGCTTCGGGTGTGCCTCCGGGCAGGATGAACTGGTTTAGCGGTGCGAGTTGTTTTTCAAACGCGTCGATGCGTTCTTCCATCACCTCGACTGCCCCGGCGTCTACGCGTTGAAGCTGACTTGCTTGTGGATCAGGGGTGGCCAGTTCGGCGCCTACCACGAACAAGTAATTCTGAATTTCACCGAGGGTTTCGTCGACCTGTTCTTCCAATGGTGTAGCGCGGGCTTGACCGATGATGGCGTTCAGTTCATCCACGGTGCCATAGGCTTCGATGCGTGGATCATCCTTTGTCACGCGGGGCCCGGCAAAGAGGCCGGTATCTCCGGCGTCACCCGTTCGAGTGTAGATTTTCATGCTGTGGTGTATCCTCTTGTGCCGCGCATTCGCTCGGTCCGTTCGCGATCGGTCATCAGAAAAGCAATGCCGCCCGAAATTCTACTCAACACCGGGGTACCTAGCCACGGGACGGGCGGCAGGCGAAACGGATTACGGGGGCAAGATCGACCCGAGTGAGTCGAGGAGCATGTGCAACTGTTGGTCGTGTGTCATTTTCAGGGAGTGACTCGGCCGACGGGTGCACGAGGTGACTCCGGCGAGTGACCTGCTCGAAACCAGGTTACGGGCAGCTGCGACAACAAGCCGCAGCGTTTGCTGCCAAGCGGGCTATCTGGGGTGCATTCTGGTTCGGATGAGCCCAGAAACGGGGGGGCGGCGAGTCTGCTTTGAGACATTCTGCAACTCGCACTATAATCGAAGCATGGCGCGGCCTTACGTAGCCCTTTACTAGCGCACCTTTCTTTTGGTTGCTCGATATGAATCGTTGTTTTTGCTTGGTTGCCGGACTGCTGTGTCTCGCGGGATTCCACTCATCGGCGATGGGCGTCGAGCCATCGTTTTCTACTGCGGATGTGGAGTACTTCGAAAAGGAGATCCGTCCGATTTTGGTGGCTCGCTGTTATGAGTGCCACAGTGGCCGAGCCGGGAAAGCCAAGGGAGGTTTACGTCTGGACAGTCGTCAAGCGATCCTTGCCGGCGGTGAAACGGGTGCCGCGGTGGATTTGGAAGCAAAACTTGAAGAGACGCTGCTGATTGATGCGATCAACTACGGTGACATCTACCAGATGCCGCCCAAGTCCAAATTGCCTGCTGCTGAGATTGCCAAGCTGACCGAATGGGTGAAGCGCGGGATGCCCTGGCCTCGAGAGGCAGCACCGGGTGCCCCACAACCGTCGAGCGATTTTAATTTGGAAGAACGCAAGCAGGGCCATTGGGCTTGGCAGCCGATTCAGAACCCAAACCCGCCNCAGGTTGCGGGCGATGAGTGGGCGACTGATTCAATCGATCGCTTTGTTCTCCGCAAACTTGTGGCAGCGAACTTAAAACCAGCGCCAGAGGCGGATCGAAGGACGTTGATTCGCCGCGCCTATTTTGATCTGCTCGGTTTGCCGCCGACGCCGGAGCAAGTCAACGCGTTTGTGGAGGATGCGTCTCCCAAGGCATTTGAGCACCTGGTGGATGGCTTGCTTGAGTCTCCGCATTTTGGTGAACGGTGGGCACGGCATTGGTTGGATCTGGTGCGGTACGCCGAATCGCGAGGACATGAGTTTGATTACAACACGCCGAATGCATTTCAGTATCGAGATTATCTGATTCGGGCGTTGAACGCCGATGTGCCTTACGACCAGTTCCTGACCGAGCACGTNGCNGGTGACCTGCTGGAAGCACCNCGGACGGATCCACAGACCGGAGCGAACGAATCCATTCTGGGTACGGGTTTCTGGTTCATGGGAGAGTGGGTCCACTCGCCGGTTGACATTCGTAAGGACGAGGCCGACCGTTTTGACAACATGGTGGACGTCTTCAGCAAGACGTTTATGGGAATGACCGTGGCTTGCGCCCGCTGCCACGACCACAAGTTCGACGCCATTTCACAGAAAGACTACTACGCGCTCTTTGGTTTTTTGCAGAGCAGCGCTTATCGCCAGGTACGTTTTGACTCCTTGGCACATAACCGTCGCATTGCGCGCGAACTACAAGCGCTGCAGGACGAGTATGCCGCCAGAGTTGCTCAGCAGTTTGCAGCGCACTTGCGTCTGGCTGCGGGTCAGACGAAAGCGTATTTGCTGGCCAGTCGCGAGGCATTGCAGCGCGGCCCGAAATTTGGAAACGCCGACGACCGCGTGTTCGCCGACTTTGAGAGTGGCGACTATGAGGGTTGGCGGACGGAGGGGGAAGCCTTTGGGACAGGTCCGGTGCCTCTGAAGCAGATCGCAGACTATCAAGGCAAGATCAACGCCGTCGGTAAGTTTGTCGTCAATTCGCATAACGTGCGACGAGGCGCGACGGTCAAGCATGGCGATCAGTATGTGGGCAAACTGATTTCCAGCGAAGTGCGACTCGACCGCAACGCGATTCAGTTCTGGATTGGGGGCGGAGCACATCAAGGCAAGACATGTGTCAATTTGATCATTGACGGAAAAGTGGTGCGTACGGCGACAGGTCGTAATAACAACCAGATGCATTTGGAGACATGGGATGTCTCCGAGTTTCGCGGCAAGACTGCGCGGATCGAAGTAGTGGATCAGGTGCAAGGTGGTTGGGGAAATATCGGTATCGACCAGATTGTTTTCACTGACCAGCTACGTGGTACCACCCACACGGTCTCCGCCGATCAATTTACCGATGATTATCGAGGTGTGATCAATAAGATTGCCAAATCGCACGGGCTGGATGCCCAGCGTTTGGCACGTTGGGTGGCGCACCTGATTGCGGCCAAAAAAGAGCCGTCGGACTTGTTGCATCCCTGGTCGTTGGCGGCCGATGCGACAGGAAGTGACGTGCAGGGTGAACTCACCAAGGTATTGCAACAACTCACCCAGGCGGCGCAACCGCCCAAACAACCTGCGGAAACACAGGTGATCTTTGACGTGACCCAAGCGACACAACAACCAATTCGCACCGATGGGGTTACTTTCGGCCTCCGCCCTCAGCGCGCCGGTGACTTGATTTTATCCGGAGATGCTCGCCAACCGATTGCTGCGGTTGCTGCTTATGGTGCGGTGCGCCGGGNGGCCGAGTTCCGCGATCTCAAACTCGCCGGTGGTGTGGCGAAAGACTCGGGGAGGATNGGCAAATGGGACCGCGCGGGTAAAACGCTGCGCACCGATACGTTCACGATTCAACACGGACAGATCGCATTTCTGGTCCGCGGTAAGGGTGTCGCGTACACGGTGGTGGATTCGCACCGGATGCTGAACGGACCGTTGCACGGTTCGGTGTTGAAAGAATTTAATGTTCCAGGCGATCAGCCGAAGTGGGTGGTGCATAATCTTGGTCGATATCGAGGCCATGGTGTGCACGTCGAATTCACGGCAGTCGGCCGCGATGACCTGGAAGTGTTGCGTGTCGTTGATACGACGCAGGGACAACCGGAATTCACAGGTGTGACCCAGCATCCACTGGCCAACCTCACCTTGAGTGATTCCCGCGTGGAAACGTTGGCCGGAGCCATTGAGCAACGGGTTCAACAAGCGATTGAATCCTTGGGACGGCGGCAGTTTGCGGCTGAGGACATCGCTGCCGCGAGCTGGATCATCCAACATGAGGAATTGTTTGCGGAACCACAGACAGAGGGATTGGAGATTGCCAAGGTATTTGCGGACAAGCACAAGGCGCTCACCGAACAAATTAAATTGGAGTCACGCACGTCCATGGCCATGTGGGACGGAAACGGTGTGGACGAGCAGTTGTTGATTCGCGGGAACGTGAAGACGGCAGGTTCGGTCGTACCGCGGGGGATTTTATCAGGGATCGATGTGCCGTCGCGAGACTACGGTTCCAACAGTGGGCGATTGATCCTGGCGCAACAAATGGTTTCGCGTTCGAATCCGCTGACGTCGCGCGTGATCGTGAATCGCTTGTGGCATCACCTTTTCGGGCAAGGGATTGTCGCTTCAGTGGATAATCTGGGTGTGTTGGGACAACGACCAACGCATCCGGAACTGCTGGACCATTTGGCAGTCGGATTGATGGAAGATGACTGGTCACTCAAGCGCATGATCAAGCGCATCATGCTCAGCAGCACGTATCGCATGAGCAGTGTGCCGCAGGCGGAAGCCGAGGAGATCGATCCTGATAACCTGCTCTTGCACCGCATGAATATCCGTCGTTTGCAGGGCGAAGTGATCCGTGACGCGGTGTTGTCGCTGAGTGGCCGTTTGGATTCTCAGTTGTACGGCCCGCCGGTACCGGTCTATCTGACGCCTTTCATGCAGGGCCGCGGCCGACCAGGCAGTGGTCCACTCGATGGCAATGGCAGGCGCAGTATCTACATTTCCATTCGACGAAACTTCCTGTCTCCGATGATGATGGCGTTTGACACGCCGCAACCGTTCAGTACGGTTGGCCGGCGGACGGTGTCGAATGTTCCCGGTCAAGCGTTGATCATGATGAACAATCCGTTGATCGTCGAGCAGTGTCAACTGTGGGCCAAGCGACTCTTGTCAGAACCGCAAACGCGGGAAGAGCGGATTCGTGACCTGTATGAGTCTGCTTTCNCGCGACCGCCCTCCAAGCAGGAAGTCAACGCCGCGCTGGCTTTTCTTACGGAGCAGGCGAGCGCATATCAGATGAAACCGGAGAGCATCGATCAGGATGCCCGTCCGTGGGCCGATTTGTGTCACGTGCTGCTGAACGTCAAAGAATTCGTGTTTGTGAATTAAGCCGAGCTTTTACCGGAGCCACCGGGCCGAAGGCAACGCCGGATTGCGACTCACTCAATGCGATAGAGTGCTTTGTCGGTGCGCAAGAACAGTGCATTATCGGCGACCGCGGGGGAAGCCATGATTTGGCCATCAAGTGAGTTTTTGGCGACCACCTCCAAAGTATCGGCTGGATTCAAGACGGTGGTCTGACCCGACTGGTCGCTGACATAGATGTGACCCGCAGCGAACAAGGGTGAGGCCGAGAAGGCGCCTCCCAGACGTTCTGTCCAGAGGCGTTTTCCCGTGTCGGCGCTCAGGCAAGTGGCAATCCCTTTGTCGGTGATCGCGTAGATGTTCTTGTCGACCAGCAGCAGCGAAGGTTTTGAGGGCATATTGCGATCTTCCTTCCAGGCGACATGCGACTCCGAGACATCGCCTTGACCGTCGTAACGAATGGCCAGCAAACGCGACTTCATGTAGCTGGTCAGCACGTAGACATTGCCGTTCCCGACAATGGGTTTGGGTACGGTCGAGAACCCGAGCATGCCGTAGTTGACTCGCCATAATTCTTTACCGGTGGCGGGATCCAAAGAGTAAACCCAGTCAGAAGCCGGTGAGATGACTTGCGGTTGATCGCCGTCAATGATGGTGGGTGTGCAGTATGCCTTTCTGAAATTCTCGTTGTCTGGGAGTTTTCCGCTCCGGGTGCTTTTCCAGACAACGTTACCCGTTGCTTGGTCCAGAGCAACAGCATATTGCACATCACGGCCGTCACAGTGAAAGATCAGTTTGTCGCGCCATACGACCGGTGATGCCCCGGGGCCGTTCTGTGGGTCGTAGGCGAACGCTTGTGTTTTCCAGATCAGTTCTCCCGTTTCCAGGTGCAGGCAGGCGGTGCCATTGGGGCCGAAATGGCAGAAGACGCGCTGGTCGACAATCACCGGGGTCGGTGAGGCGTAGCTGTTTAAGGCATGAATTGGTTCCGGGTTGGAGAGTTCGAACAGCGCGATATTGTGTAACAGCTCACCCGATTTGCGATCGACACAGAGTGCTCGCAGGGTCACGTGTGATGCTAGTTCCAGCGAGCGTGCGTCAGAACGCCCCTGCGTTTTCTGCTGTTTTTCTTCTTCGGACGCCTCCTTCTCGATCGCGGTTGTCATCCAGATGTAGCGGCCACTGATGACCGGTGACGACCAGCCGCGACCGGGCAAGTTGGTTTTCCAGGTGACATGGTCCGTCTCGCTCCACTTGGTCGGCAGCTGTTTTGCATCCGCGTGCCCATTGCCCTGCGGGCCACGGAATTGGGGCCATTCGGGCTCGCCCGCGTGAATCATCAGGCTGAGTGCACAGAGGACGAGGGACAGGCTGGCAGCGCGAATCAAACGCAAGTGAGTTTGCTGAAGCATGATGTCTTTCACAGGGTGGGTTGGTGTATCATGACCGGCAGGTGAAGTCCCCGCACATCATCACGAACAGGAAGGATCTGATTGATGCGTATTTTACTCCAATTTCTCTGCATCTGTCTCCTTAGCTCCAGTTTCGTTGGGGCACAGCAGCCCAAGACAAAAAAACAGCCCGTCAGCGACGATTATCACGGGGTGTCGGTACGAGAAGATTACCGTTGGCTGGAAGACTGGTCTGACCCTCAGGTGCGGGCATGGAGCGCCAGCCAGAACAAGTTTGCCCGCAGTATCCTCGACGATTTGGAGAGTGCAGGGCCGCTGCGCAAGCAAGTGACCAAGATTCTGGGTGCGGCGACAACCAGTTATCGGGACCTTGTCTATCGAGGAAAACGGTTCTTTGCGATCAAGCGGCAGCCCCCCAAAGAGCAACCATTTATTGTGGTATTTGACGCATTGGACAACCCGGACGCGGCTCGCGTGCTGGTGGATCCAACCAAGATCGATGCTGCGGGTACCACGGCGATTGACTGGTTTAAGGTGTCCCCGGATGGACGCTACGTGGCTGTTTCGTTGTCTCGAGGTGGGAGCGAAACAGGAAATCTTTCCGTCTATGACGTGGGCAGTGGACGACAGGTCTTCGAGAACATTGCGCACGTCAACAGCGGGACCGCCGGTGGTTCACTGGCGTGGACTCCCGATAGCCAAAGTTTTTTCTACACCAAGCATCTGCCAGTCCGACCGGATGACCCGGCCGATCACAATGTCTATCAGCACGTGTATCTGCACCGCTTGGGGACAGCTGCCGACACGGATCGTTACGAACTCGGTAAAGGCTTTCCGCAGATCGCCGAGATCCAACTGGTCACGGATGATCGTTCTGGTCGCGTGCTGGCGACGGTCCAGGAAGGAGACGGCGGTGAGTTTGCTCATTACCTGCGGGAAACCGATGGTACCTGGCGCCAGTTCAGTCGCTTTGGCGATGGTACGAAACAGGCCGTCTTTGGAAACGAAGATGATTTGTTTGTGGTGACGCTCCGAGATGCACCGCGCGGCAGGATCGTCCAGCTGCCGATCCGTGGGGAACTGAATGTCTCTCAAGCAGCTACGTTGATCCAGCAAAGTGATGAAACCATCGTCAGCAGCGGAATTGCTTTTTGGGGTGAAACCACGGTGTTGCCGACCGCGACACGGTTGTATGTCGTTTATCAGCAGGGCGGTCCGTCGGTGATTCGCGCATTTCATTACAACGGCGAAAAGGCTGCCGCACCACGGCAACTACCCGTCTCCGCAGTCCACGGGCTGCTGCATGTCCACGATGACACGATTCTTTTCGGCAATACGTCCTTCACGCAACCCGACGGTTACTATCGTTATGACGGCGAGCAGACTAAGAAAACGGCGATTGCCAGTTCGTCTCCTGTTGACCTGAGTGACGTNACNGTTGTGCGTAAATTTGCCACTTCCAAAGATGGCACGCGTGTTCCGCTTAACATCCTGATGCCGGCGGGCGTGCAGTTGGATGGGAACAACCCTTGCATTGTTTATGGTTACGGTGGTTATGGGGTGAATATTGAACCGAGCTTTAATCCGTTGCGACGGGTCTTGATGGATCGCAAAGTCATCTACGTGGTTGCCAATATTCGAGGCGGCGGTGAATTCGGCGAGCAGTGGCATCGACAAGGGAATTTGACCAACAAGCAGAATGTGTTCGATGACTTCGCGGCGTGTGTGAACTACATGATCCGCAACCGATACACCANCCCGCAAAAAACGGGAATCCTGGGGGGCAGTAACGGAGGCCTGTTGATGGGTGCGACATTGACTCAGCATCCTGCCATGATCAAGTGTGCGGTTGCGCTGGTGGGCATCTACGACATGTTGCGAGTCGAGCTCTCGCCGAACGGTGCCTTCAATGTGACGGAATTCGGCACGGTAAAAGACCCGGCGCAGTTTCGAGCACTGTACGCATATTCGCCTCTACATCATGTCCAGGACGGTATCAAATATCCTGCGGTTTTGTTTGTGACAGGCGAAAACGACCCACGCGTTGATCCGATGCAGTCGCGCAAAATGACCGCCCGCCTACAGGCGGCAACAGCTTCTGGAAATCCGGTCTTGCTGCGCACCAGTGCCAATGCAGGTCACGGGGGTGACAACTCCTTGAGCGAGCGGATTGAACAGTCGGTCGACATTTACGCCTTCTTTTTTCACCAGTTGGGTGTCAAGACGAGTCGGTAGCGGGCGGCGCATGAGGTGCATGTCGTCGTGCCAGAAGCGGCTTTACGAATCGTATTCTGCCGCGAGTTCCGGTTCGTAAGCCAGGCGTTGGCGTGCTTCGTCAGCCCAAGGGCTGTCAGGCGCTAGGTCCAGGAACGACTTCCAGTGGATCTCGGCGTCTTCCTGCAGGTCGTGGTCGTCCAGGATGCGTGCCAAATGATAATGGACGTCGGGATAGTCATTGTGATGCTGTAACGCGCCGCGGAAGGCTGCAATCGCGAGTTCCGGTTGTCCTGTCTCCGCCAGAACGCAGCCCAGGTTGGCGCGGGCTTCGACGTAGTCTTCGTCAAGCTCGATTGCCATGTAGTAACGCTCGCGGGCTGCCGTCAGGTCACCCATGCGATAAAGTACCTCGGCGAGTTGAAATGAGACTTCCGGGGCGGGACCGCCGGCCGCCAAGGCAGCACGGTACATCTCGGCGGCTGCTTCTAACTGACGCTCGTCTTCCAGTTGACCCGCGTATTCAATCATGTCTTCCGGGGTGACGAGTTCCCGTTGTTCGAGCTGATCCTGGATCGAGATGATTTGTTGTTGAGGTTCATCCGAAGTCACATGCTGCGACTCGATCGCATCGAAGTCGATGCGCATTTGGCCACTGGGTTCGATCAGCCCTTCATCTTGTCGCAGCAATAATTGCTTGCCTTCGATGATCACCGAAAGCTGGGCGATGGGGCGCTCGACATCGGGCAAGTAACGAGAAAGTTCGGCCAGCTTCTTTTCGATGGCGACAGGCGATGCACCCGCTGCCAGCAGCTGGGCAAGGCGTCGCGCAGTGGCAACTTCTTGGAAATCGAAATAGGGCAGGCGGTGCACTTCGCGCACCGGAACAATCAACTTGCGACGGTGCCAGCGGCGGACGGTGGCAACCGATACATCGAGCAATTTTGCCAACATGGCCGGGGTGTAAAGTCGGCGGATGTTCTGTTCACCCTCAACCAGGCCAATGCACTGCCAGAATTGTGTTTCCGAGATGATTTCCAGTTTGCCCTCGGCTGCCGCTTGACGCGTCGCCTCATCCAGCAAACCCTCGTCATCGCCTAGCGGTAATTCATCCGCCCCAATGACCACCAGATCTGCCGTTGTTTCCCGATGGTCGACAGGGGTGCCACCGTGCTTGCGCACCAGCTGTGCCGCCTCACGACGATTGACGCCGCCAAGCTTACCCACGAATGAAACATGCAGACCGTTCAGAGAAATGGTGGCTGATGTCATACTGGCAATGCTTTACGCAAGACAGGGGAGCTGGTGTTTGGAGGTAAGAGTTAGGGCTTGCCACCATCCGCGATGGCCACCTGAACCTCAGTGTCTCGCCTTCGTTGCTAGATGTCAATCAACGGAATCGGTCTGGTGGGCCCGGTGGTGCAACTGTGCCACTTGCGTGGGGCGTGAGACCTAATACACTGGAAGTTATGCCGATTTTGATGACAACAGGGATCGGGTGTTGTCTTGGGCCTAGGGATCGGGGTCATCACGAAATCTTCCTGCTGGAGATATCACCATGTTGATGCAGCGCGTGGTCGCATGTTGTCTGTTACTTCTGACTCCTGTTGTCTTGCACGCTCAAGATGCGGATGCACCTGGTGATGATCAGGTAACCAAGGGAGCAGCCCTGGATGATCAAACGGTCATGCGTGAATTGCTGGCCAAGGTGAATGGTATCCAGCAGAGCATGCAGGAGTTGGCCAAGGTCCGCACGAACGTCACGGCCAATATGGAACGCATCGGTGACTTGGGAAACAAAGCCGATGCGCAGCAAGCCGAGTTGACTGAGATCAAGCAACAGATCGAAGAACTGCAAAGTCAGTTTCAAGATCAAGTAGCACGCCAAGGAGAGATCCTGGCGTCGATTTCTTCTGCCGATGGGGATCAGGCGATCTTGCCGTTGACCGCAATTATGGATCGAAGTTCGAAGTTCACACAGGATATGAACGATGCGGTACACCGTGTCATCAAGACCGAGGGAATATTCACGATCGAAAACAAGACCAGCGTCTATCGACGGGTGTTCGTCAACCGGGTGGAATTTGGTGTGCAACCGGGAGCCACGTTGAACCTGAAAGTGCCCACGGGAACGGTCAGCACGCAAATTGACGGTGAGGGGTTGAAGACCTGGTCGGTTGGTGCTCCAAGCTACGCGCAAAAAGTCGAGATTGTGCCCACAACCGAGTCCGTCACCGCCTATTACAATCCGAGCGCGGCTGGCAGTGAAGCGACTGCGAGCGACGATGCTCCGACCACCTCTGTGACGGCGTATTCAGCGCCCCAGAGCACGCCTCAGGTCATGTACCTGCCAGGGCAAACCTATACCCCCCTGCAGACCATGTACGTTCCCACCTACCGCTATCGGGTTTACCGCTGGCGACCCTTTTTCTGGAACTACTAACCGTGGACTGCTGAGTCCATGGTGGTCGGCGCGAATAGTCCGCAGAATGGATCACGAATCGGTCCATATGTGCGGACTTTTTTGTTTATTGGGCGCAAGTTTCCGAGGGACGCTGGTCAAAGCATCAGACAGCCCCGCTTTCTTGACCCTCGCTAAACTGTGTAACTATACTGGATTAGTGTCTAGACCCATCTCTAACCTCAGCTGGCAAGATTCCTGCCCATGATTTCACGCATGACCTTTGTTGCCCTGGCGTGCTTGATGTGCTGCGTGACTCCCTCGTTTGGGCAGTCCGGCGGACGTCGGTTGGCGAAAAACCTCCTGACGATCATCCCTCCCGCACCCGTGGAGGCCGAGACTTTCAGTGGCCCCGTTCCGATTGTCGAATTAGTTGTCGGCAAAACCGAGCTGAACTGGGATCCACCGCCCAATTTCACGCCGAAAAGTGAAACGCTCTTTGAAATGACGAAGAACGTGATTTTTCGTCGGGAGATTTGGAATCTGGAATTGGCGTTCAAGCCCGTTCGGATGATTGAAGTGGATGTGCCGCAACCAACCGGCAAGATGCAGCGGAAGAAGATCTGGTACATGGTCTATCGAGTGAAGTACGTGGGTTACGATCTCGGTTTGAATCCTGAGACAGACAATTGGGACCGCACGACGTTCCCGAATGTTTCTTTGCTCAACTATAAATCTCGGCGTTTTCTCCCGCATTTTGTCCTCCGGAGCCATGGTTTCCGTAAGGAATATCTGGATCGGGTCATTCCGGCTGCCAAGATGCCGATTTTGATGAAGGAGTTCCCTGGCAAGCTGCCGGGTACGACATCGCTCCCGCCAGACCAGTTCTATAACAGCGTGACGATCACCGAGCAGAAGATTGGGCTGAGTGACCCACAGCAGGATCGCAGCATTTGGGGGCTCGTCACGTGGGAAGATATTGATCCTCGCACCGACTATTTCTCGATATACGTCCAAGGATTAACGAACGCTTTTCGCTTCCAGGACCCCCCAGGGGCGTTCAAACCGGGTGATAAACCGGGAACTGGCCGCGAATTTCAGCAGAAAACGCTGCAACTCAATTTCTGGCGTCCTGGTGACACCCGGGATGAAAACGAAAAGGAAATTCGCTTTGGAATCCCGGTAATTGAGAACCCTGTGCGNCGGGCAAAGCTCTTTGAGGCCTACGGAATTCCAGAACGGCTTGATTATCTGTGGATTTACCGGTAATAATACCGGATTAACTTGCGAATCCAATTTCCAGATAAAAGGCGTCATCATGGCACATAAGAAAGGTCAGGGGTCGAGCCGTAATGGTCGTGACTCCAATGCGCAACGCAGAGGCGTGAAGAAATACGGAGGCGAGAAGGTTTTCGCCGGGAATATCTTGATCCGCCAATGTGGTAACCGTTTTCATCCTGGTAAGAACGTCGGCCAAGGTAACGACTACACGCTGTTTGCACTGGTCGATGGCGTCGTCAGCTTCGATCGCAAAGGGCGGCGCATCAACGTGCTTCCCGCCGCGGGCTAGACGAACCAGATCGTGCCGAATGGAACAACGAAGGGACGCCTGTACGGTGTCCCTTTTTTCGTGAACACTTTCTCTGCAAGCCATCATGTTTGTCGACCGCGTCCAAATTGACGTTATCGCTGGCAAAGGCGGTGACGGCTGCTCAAGCTTCCGGCGGGAGCGGTTTGTGCCGCGCGGCGGTCCGGACGGNGGCGACGGTGGGCAAGGNGGGAGCGTGATTATCCAGGCCCAGGCAGGGGTGGATAGTTTGTCGGCTTTGGCGCATCGCAAATTCTGGAAAGCGACTCGGGGGATGCATGGTCGCGGTTCCAATCGGCACGGCAAATCCGGCGAAGATCTGGTGATTCGCGTGCCGCCGGGCACCATGATCTATGACGCTCGCGAGCAGATGGCGATCAAGGATTTAAAGGAGGATGGTGAGCAAGTCACTGCGGCTCGAGGGGGCAAGGGCGGCAAGGGCAATGCCCACTTCAAGTCGTCTACCAATCAAGCCCCCCGGGAACGCAGCTTGGGTGAGGAGGGTGAGCAGCGGACTCTNATCCTGGAACTCAAGGTGATTGCGGATGTGGGTTTGCTTGGTAAGCCGAACGCTGGCAAAAGCACCTTACTCAGTCGTTTGTCTCGAGCGCGTCCCGAGATTGCTGACTATCCGTTCACCACGAAGTATCCGAACCTCGGTCGCGTTCAGGTCGACTTTGACCATTCGTTTGTGATGGCTGATATTCCCGGGTTGATTGAGGGTGCCAGTCAGGGAGTGGGTTTGGGGCATGAGTTTCTACGGCATGTCGAACGCGCCGGGGTCTTAGTGCATTTGGTCGAGCCGCAACCGATGGACGGCACGGATCCGATTGCCAACTATGGAGCCATCCGCGAAGAGTTAGCACAGCACAGTGCCGCGCTGGCGGAGCGCATGGAGATCCCCGTTGTCACGAAGGCGGAACTGCCCGACGCGTCGGGTATTCGCGATGAGCTGTCAGCCAAACTGGATCGTCAGGTGCATCTCATTTCCGCGGTCACCGGGCAAGGCCTCAATGAGCTTACCGGGGAAATTGTTCGCAGGCTTGCCGAGCGGGATCGTGACGCCTCATGAGTGCTCGGCCCGTCATTGTCGCGGATGTGGGTAACAGCGCCGTGAAATTGGCTTGCTACACCACGGCAACGCGACAAGCCTTCCTGGCGAGTGCTTCGTTGTCACGATACGAAATGATTGATGTGGCTGTCGCGGATTGCATCAGTGGACTGCCCAGCGAGCCGTGTGATTGGCGCGTTGCCAGTGTGCAGCGCGAATCGGAACGAAAATTGGCGATGTGGGTTCAGCGCCATCGTCCCCGAGACCACTATCAATCGGTTGTTCATGACGATTTTCCGTTGGCCATTCAGGTGGAGGTTCCTGATCGAGTGGGCGCGGATCGGTTGGCCACCGCGACGGCTGCCAATGCNCTCCGCCAACCGGACCGTAGTGCCATCGTGGTGGACGCAGGCACGGCCATTACGGTGGATTTGATCGACCCACCCGGTGTGTTCCAAGGCGGTGTGATCTTGCCTGGACGCGATGCGTTTTCAGCGGCGCTTGCCGTCAGCACTGATTTGCTGCCATTGATCCAACAGCAGCAGGCCGCCGAGCCGGTGTTGCCAGGCAAGCGGACGGAAGCGGCGATTGGTGCCGGGTCTTACTGGGGAACGATCGGCGCCGTGCGTGAGGTGCTGCGCATTTTGTCGGAGTCGAGCGAATTGCCACCGGACGTCTTTGTCACGGGCGGCGATGGCCAGCGAATGCATTCGCATCTGCAACTCCAATCCCAGTTTGTCGCTCACCTGAGCGTCATGGGCATCGCGCTTGCCGGCCTCGATGCACCGCAGTGAGCCTGGGGGGAACACCAATGGAATGCGTTGTGTTATTGACTCCGCCCGGTCGTGCCGCTGTGAGTACGTTGGCTGCTCGTAGCCCACGTATCCTGGAGATTCTTTCGGACTGTTTTCGACCGGCGGCTGNTCGTNCGCTCACGGCAGAAGATACTCAGCGGATCATCTACGGCCGTTGGCCATCGTCCACCGGTGCGAATGAAGAGGTCGTGGTTAGTTTGCGCGCTCAGGATGTGGTCGAGATTCATTGCCACGGTGGTCAGGCGGCTGCAGATATGATCGCACAAACGCTGGTGGAACAAGGTTTGTTACGCATTTCTCCAAGTGAGTGGTTGGAGGGGACAGCCTGTGATTTGCTGCAAACTGAGATTCTGACGGCGCTGCACAAGGTTCAAACCGAGCGCGGCGCGGGGATCTTGATGAGCCAACTTCGGGGTCGGTTACGGCAGGAATTGAAGTCCATTCTGACACAGCTCGATGATCGGCAAATGGTCCGCGCCGCAGACGCGCTGGAGAGATTAGAGGCGTCCAGCAACGTGGGATTGCATCTGACCAAGCCATGGCGTGTGGTGGTTGCGGGCAAGCCCAATGTGGGAAAAAGCAGTTTGGTGAACGCGCTGCTGGGATATGATCGGGCCATCGTCTTCGATCAACCGGGGACGACGCGGGACATCGTGAGTGCCACCACAGCATTCGATGGATGGCCAATCGAATTGGTCGACACTGCGGGTTTGCGCGTGAGTGGCGATGTGATTGAGCAGCAGGGAGTGGCCCGCGCGCAACAGATCATGGACGAGGCGGATGTCGTCTTGCACGTGATGGATGCAACCAGCGGAGAGGAACCCAAAACTCTGCAAATGGCTTCCACGGAACAGTTGGTGATCCTCAACAAGTGTGATTTGACAACACCTGTCGAGGGAACGGCGCCTCCGATTCGGACCTCGGCGCTGACTGGTGAGGGTGTGGACCAGCTGGTCTCGCAACTGGTCCGTATCTTGGTGCCGCAAATCCCGGCCGCCGACCAGCCAGTGCTGTTTACCGAGCGACAGGTGGTAGCCGTACGCAGTGCCTTGGAATCACTGCAGGCTGCGAACTTCGAGCGAGCCAGGGCGGTGCTGCAACCGTTGTGATCAACGATCGACTGCGGTTATCTGCACAGCGGGTTGCAGTGATCAGAACAATGTGATACCACCAGCGCTCCGCCACAAAGGATCGTCCATGGCAAGCAAAAAAATCAACAACCCGTTTTATTTTTTACTCGTCATTGTCGGCTGCGCGTTCGCTCTGACGGCTTGTGCTTACTTTGTGATGACCACGATGGCACGCGATGCGACCACGTGGCAGGAAGTCGATTCAGGCGGCCCGTTGATGGCATGGATGGATCAATATGGCTTCACACTGATGGTGGTGGAGCTGGCACTCCTGGCGGTGTTCACCTTTGCGGCCATTGCCACGGACGAGTACTGGACGAAAAAAGGGGTAACGGACCGCCGGGCGGATGCCGAGCAGTCAGCTCCAGAGGCAGAGGATTCGACAGAAGCCTAGCGTTTGGGCCTGCCTCGTCGGCTCGCGCGGCTTTTCAACGCGACGACGCACACCTCTTGGCGATTGCTGGCCAGTTGGCGTACCCGAACATAGCGGTAACCCCAGGAGCGAATTCGCTCCAGGTATGCTGGGATGTCGGCTGCTAATTTCCAGTCGAGAAGCTTCAACGTCAGTAACATGCCATGAATGCGAACGGCTTCGTGCTGAACGATGTCCGCCAGCATATCCAAGGTAAAGTTCGGCGCCATGTTGACGTCCGCAGTGAGCCACCGGAAAGCTCCATAGTCTCGCCGTTTGACGTCGGATCCTCGTTTCCGAACCCAGGTGAAATTTTGTTGGGCGACCACTTGGGGATCCATCTCTGCAGGATCGATGCCGGTCACCAGGGCACCACGATCGAGCAATGCCTGTGACGCGCCTCCGGGAGCACTGCCAATTTCGACACAGTTGTCACCGGGAAGAATGGGAAACCGCGACCACTCCAGGGCCTCGTGCATTTTGGCATACGCCCGTGATACTGCGTAGGATGGCAAGTGAGTTGGTACGACTCCACCGGGCCACCGCAACGCGTAAGCGCTGGCATGATGAAAGCCGATCCACCACTCGTGAGGTTCGACCAGCACGCAGTCCAAGACGCTTTCGTCTGCATCAGCCCGTTGGTTCACCGGGAGCGACGGTGGCTGTCTGGGAGGTGCGAGTTGCGCCAGGCGCGTGCCGACTTCTTCTGCCAACACGGTGGGGCCTGGCCAGAATCCCCGCTCGCCAGGCAGGTGTGCGTCACGTTGCCAAACGTGGATGTGATTGACCTGGCGATCGCCCAGAAGATCCCAGGCTTGTGCTGCCAGAGCTTCGGCGCTGTCCCCCGTTGCTTTGCCGACACTGAATCCGTAGGTGCGTGCAAAGATGGATTTCAGATCAAACCTGGCGGGGGGGACGGCGTCGTCAGGGAATCGGAAGGTCACAAAGCCGGGCCGGGAAAACGCGAATCGACTGGCCGGCCACTCGCTGCCAATTTCGGCTTTCAGAGCGCGCTCGGCACCAACCTGACAGCAGGTAAAGACAAACGGAGGCAGCGCGGTACTCTGCGCNCCAGCAGTGGCTGAATCGGTTGGTGACAAATCCTGACTCCCGGGGAACTCGTGANGTCATGTCAGGGTCGTGGAATTGGTCCGTTTCGTCAATGCGGGGGAATGCGTATCCGAAGCTACGGGCGACAAGTACAATAGAGCGNGATCTGCGGCCGCATTGGGTGTGGCTGTACCGGGAGCACGCGACCTCCTGCCCCTCAACGATGAGATAACACCCTACCCATACGCAAGTTGGATGTCATGCCTGAGATTGGAATTGGTTCGTTTATTTCGCAGCAACGAAGGTTGTTTTTCCTGCTCGTTGGGGTCGTTGCGATCCTGATAGGGAGCAGACAACAGGCAGAGGCTGTAGAAAAACCCAACATCGTGTTCATCATGGTCGATGATCTCGGTAAAGAATGGATCGGGTGTTACGGTGCCGACAATATCGAAACGCCGCACATTGATGCCTTGGCCGAAGGCGGGATGAAGTTTCATAACTGCTACTCGATGCCGCAGTGTACTCCCACGCGTGCCACGTTGCTGACGGGCCAATATCCCTGGCGAACCGGCTGGACGAATCATTGGGATGTACCGCGCTGGGGAGTGGGCTATTTTGACTGGCAGAAATATACGACATTTGCCACGCTGATGAAGTCGGCCGGCTATGCGACGGCGATTGCCGGGAAATGGCAGATCAACGATTTCCGCTTGGAGCCTGAAGCCCTCAAAAAACACGGCTTCGACGATTGGTGCGTCTGGACAGGATACGAAGCGGGGAACCCCGCCAGCGCGGAACGCTATTGGGATGCGTACGTGCACACCCGGGAAGGAAGTAAAACCTACCAGGGTAAGTTTGGACCCGATCTGTACACCGACTTCTTGATTGACTTTGCCAAGCAGCACCGGGACGAGCCGCTGATGTTGTACTTTCCCATGGCGCTGACACACGGTCCTTTGGTACATACACCGCATCAACCGCAGGCCAGTAGCAAAGCTGACAAGCACACGGCGATGGTCGAGTACACCGATCATCTTGTCGGGCGTCTGGTGCAAGCTTTTGAGGAATTGGGCCTGCGGGAGCGCACGATTTTCGTTTTCACGACAGATAATGGTACGTCGGGAAGTCTGCGAGGAACGATTGCTGGCCAACGGCCCAGCGGTGGCAAGGCCTCGAATTATGAAGGCGGGGTCTGCGAGCCGTTGATTGTGAACTGTCCAGGCACGGTTCCCGGTGGAGTGGAGACCGTAGCACTGACGGATTTTTCCGACTTGCTGCCGACATTCGCCGAACTGGGTGGCGCCAAGATCCCGGACGGCTTGACGATCGATGGGCATTCCATCGCACCCGTGATCACAGGGAAGGCAAAAGACTCAACGCGGCAATGGATCATGGCTCTGGGGCACGGTGCAGGCCGCCTGGATGAGCAGGGAGTCCGGGCGCGCGATGATTATTCGGATCGGGTCATTCGTGATAAGCGATACAAGATTTGGATTGAGCCGAATCGCCAAGTGAGTCGGCTGTTTGACTTACAAACCGATCCCTTAGAACAGAAGAATTTGATCGACAGTCAGAAACCGGAGCATCGAGCGGCATTGGCCAAATTGCAAGCTGTCGCCAAGAGTCAGCCGCAAACGGATGCTCGCCCCCAGTACCGGCCTCGAAAAGCCAATTCGTGGGACAAGCAGCGGCAATCCAACGAAGCGACGAAACCGAAAGGGAAGCGGCGCAAAAAGGATGCCGGCAAGTAAGCGGCAGTTTGTCAACGGTCGACGTCGTTGGGACTCACAGGCCCGCCTAGCCGACTCGTTTCATGACCGTATCGAGGGTCTGCCGGAGGGCCAGCCCACTGTTACGCAGGCCTTGCATCTCCTTGGGCCAGAGATCAATTTGCATGCGTTCCACAACGCCGCCCCGACCAACAACGGTGGGTACGGACAGGGCCACGTCTTGGATTCCGTAGCAGCCGGATTGCACGCTGGAAACAGGCAGCACCCGATTCTGATTGAGGGCGATCGAGTCGATCACGTCTCGGATAGCAATCCCCACGGCAAAGCCGGCGCCCCCCTTCTTCTTGATCACCTCCGCGCCGGAACCTTTGGTGCGGGTGAAAATCTGAGAGGCCATGTTCGCTGTCCAGGAGGGATACTTGTCCAACGGCAGTCCACCGACCGTCGCCGAGGACCAGATCGGTACCATGCTGTCACCGTGTTCGCCCAAGATCAATGCGGATACTTGCGTGGGAGGGACCTGCATTTCGCGAGCAATAAAGCTGCGAAACCGAATCGTGTCCAGTTGTGTGCCGAGTCCGATGACCTGATTGCAGGGTAACTGCAAACGTTTGGCAGCAACGTAGGTCAAGATGTCCACGGGATTGGACACGACAAACACGATTGCCGAGTCCTTGGGACCAGCGGCCGCCACGTCGTTCAAGATGTTCAGGAACAGGTCGGTGTTGCGATTGATCAGATCCAGTCGCGATTCGTCTGGTTTGCGACGAAGACCGGCAGTAATGCAGATCACGTCACTGTCTGGTACGTGTTCGTAGCTGCCGGCGGAAATGATTTGGTCCGCGGTGCTGGGGCTGCCGTGCTGCAGATCGAGTCGTTGGCCTTCTGCCAGATCCGCATTGACGTCAATCAAAGCGATTTCGCGTGCGACGCCGCCNCATTGCAATGCGAAGGCTGCGCTTGACCCAACCAAACCACCGCCACCGATGATGCTTACTTTCATGTCTCTATCCCTAAATGAATCTGTTGTGCGCTGCTGTAGCGTAGCGCCGGGGTGGGGTGTGCAAGGCCTAACGATTTTTCAATTCGGCCATGACGCGGTCGGTAATCATCTGGACCAGGTCTTCCGAAGAGGGGCTACTGCCGTTTTGGGTGGCTTTGGGGCCCATTGCCGGTGGCGGATCAAAAGCCCGCCGCTCGACGCCCGTATCTTTCCAACTGTCTCGGAAAATATCGTTAGCGCAGATATCGCAGTTCTCATACTCTTTGCGGAACCGTGCATCGTCCCAACCCCATTTCTGTTTGAGGTCGAGTAGTTCGCGTTCTTTGTCTTCCGTAAAGTAATTCACGCGTCCGAGTTGCCGTGCCAGCATCAGCATGCGGCAGTAAGCGTCCAGGATTTCGGTCCACCAGTAAGCGCGTTCGACATCTTCTCCGTAGCTCACCGTACCGTGGTTTGCGAGGATGATCAGATTGGTCCGATCGACGAACGGTGTGATCGTATCCGCGAATGCTTGCCCTCCCGGCGTTTCGTACTTGGTGATCGGTACGTCACCCAGGAAGACTTCGACTTCAGGCAAGACGCATTGTGGAATGGGTTCGCGAGCAATGGCAAATGCGGTGGCGTGCGGCGGGTGACAGTGGACGACGCTGTTGACGTCGGATCGCCGTCGGTAAATCTCCAAGTGCAGCAGGGCTTCACTGGAGCGTTTTTTGCGACCGGCAATCTGGTTGCCTTCGCCATCGATGGTGCAGATGTCGTCGGGCTTCAAGAAGCCTTTTGAATGCATCGTGGGNGTGCAGAGGAATTCGTTTTCGCCGATGCGAACGGTGATATTGCCGTCGTTCGCTGCAGCAAAGCCTTTGTTGTAGATTCGGCGACCGATGTCGCAGATGTCTTGTTTGATTCGATAAACGTTTTGGGTCATCGTGTTGTCTCGGTTAGAGAAAATGAGTTTTGATTACTTAAGTGAGCGAACCTGAATATTGAGCGTATCCAGGAGCGCGGCGTTGTAGGCATCCACAGGCTTTAAGTCTGGCAGGAATGGTTGCGCGGCCTCGCCACCTTCGGTCATGGCAATCTGGCTTCCGACGCCTGCTCCGAAATCGTCCCAGACGACAATCGGGTCGGCTGCAGGTTCCTGGTCTTCTGCGAGGTCTTCGAACGACAATGGCACGACGACCTTCAGTGCCGCACCGTCAAACGACGGCAGGCTTCGATTCAGCGTCACACTTCCAATGACTTTGGCAATACGCATAGGCGTGACACGGTTAGCCCAACACTAACCGTATGCTTCTCCTGTTCAATTCATCTTTGACGGCGGGTGTTACCACGGCACGTTTCTGAACCGAGACGGTTTCGACACCGTCGAGTTTTCCATCTAACGTGGCGAGCGTGATCACACGTTCGCTAAGTGCCAGTTGTTTGTTACCGGTGGCGCCCACAGTGACTCCTCCAGCCACCAGGCGACGAATCACCTCTTGCACGATGCGTTCGAAGAGTTCGGGATCTGAGTGTTGCGAAGCCATTAGTCCTCAATTCCAATGACGGACCAGCGAACCGGCGTGGCGTCTACCTGGAGTTCGTCACGCACATAACGCCCGTCACTGCTGATCATGACGTTTTCTCCTGGCCCAGCTCCGACGGAATCAATGGCCAGCAGAGGATCTCCATCCGGTGATCCATCGAGCAATCGTGGTTGGACAATGAGCAATTTCTGGCGATCCATTGAATGGTGCTTGACCGTTGAAGTTGCGGTACCAATGACTAATGCGGTTTGCATGGAACGTTTGCTAGTTTGCGGGTTTTCCGAGCACACAGAGGTTTTCGATCATCGAGCATCTGCGTTCGCGGGTGAACGTCAGCGGGGTGGTGACCCCTTCGCCAGTCGGACCGGCAATGGAGAAAGACAAGTATCCTTCTCCGCCTAAGCCGAGTGCTGACATACACGGGCCGTTTTTGACATACAACGTGGTGTCGAGAATCTTGCCCATGCGGGTCATATTTCGCACGTTGTTGGAGTGAATGATGGCCGTGTGCCGGAATCCGTGTTCGAAATACTGGGCTTTGTCGATCGCTTCGTCCACGTTCTGGCAGCGGACAAACGGCACAAAGGGCATCATTTGTTCGACGGGTACGAACGGGTTGGAATCGTCGGTCGCGCCAAACAACAACGGCACGTCACCGGCGACCGATTTGCCAGCACCTCGAGCCAGCACGCTGGCGTCTTTGCCGAGGAAGTCTTTTGCAGGCGCGTCGTGCTGATGATCGCCTTCGCCAACTTGCGTGATCGCGTTGCGCGTCAGTTCATCAATTTCGCGGTTGTTGAGTCGAGCTGCTCCGGCACGCTCCATTGCGTCCAGCAGCGCGTCGAATACGGAGTCGACAACGAACACCTCTTTCTCACCGATGCAGAGGAGATTGTTATCGTAGGAAGCTCCTTGAATGATGCACCGTGCGGCATTGTCCAAGTCGGCCGTTTCATCGACCACGACGGGCGGATTTCCGGGACCAGCGACAATGGCGCGTTTGCCGCTGTTCAGGGCGGCGCGGCCAACGGCAGGCCCGCCGGTGACGCAGATTAAGGCGACGTTGCGATGCGAGAAAATGGTATTCGCAGATTCCAGAGTCGGTTCCGCGATGACGCAAATCAGATTGTCGATCCCCAGGTCCTGGTAGATNGCCTGGTTGAACCGCCGCACACCTTCCGCAGCAACTCGCTTGCCGCTGGGGTGGGGATTCACGACGACTGAATTGCCCGACGCGATCATGCTGACTGCGTTTCCGGTAATGGTTGGCAGCGAGTGTGTCACGGGGGTAATCGCACCGATGACTCCAAACGGGGCGTGTTCAATGACCGCTAACCCATGGTCGCCGCTAAACGCTTCGCTCCGCATGAACTCGACACCTGGCGTCTTCTCACCCAGGGTTTTGAGTTTTTCGATCTTGTGATCGAGTCGACCGATTTGTGTTTCTTCCATTTCCATCGTGCCGAGTTCGACACAATGTTCGATGGAAATGCGGCGGATGTGGCCGATGATCCGTTCACGGTCTGCCCGAGGTCGCTCGCTCAATTGCTCGAATGCACTGCGTGCTGCTGCGACAGCTTCATCAGGACAGGTGAAGACACCGTGCCGACCCGTGTAGCTGGACTGAGACACCGCGGGTGCTGAGCCGACTTCGGCAAGCACCTGGGCAACCACATCGCGAATTACTTGTTCGTTAATTTGCATTATTCATCCCGTGCGTAAACGCAGTTTTTATCGACATGTACTTGGTCCACGATGCCAACCACCACGGCATCGATCGGTAGATGTTTGGTCTGGGGAGTCATCCGTGCACTGGAGCCTTGTGTCAGTAGCACATAGTCGCCTTCACCGGCGCCCAATGTGTCTACGGCGACAAAGGTGCGCCCTGTCGTAACGATCGACTTGCGTTGTTTTGCTTCCAAGCGATAAGGCTCGACGATCAGCAGTTTATGGCCGACCATCGTGTCGACTTTTTGAGTCGCTACGAGCGAACCGGTTACTTTGGCAATAAACATGTTGCATTCCTTGGTCACGTGTTACCACGTGGGGCTCACGCCTGTGTTAATGCTTCCTTGGTTTGGCGTGCGACAATAATCTCTTCATTCGTAGGTACGACCCACAGTTGCACTCGGCTTGTGGATTGATGGATGCTGGCTTCACCGGTTACCCGGCGATTTGCATCATCGTCCATTTCGATACCGAGTTCGCTGAGGCCCTGACAAACCTGTTGGCGAAAGTCACTTCCCTTTTCGCCGATGCCACCGGTGAAAACGATCGCATCTGCGCCGCCGAGTTCGACCAATAAGCCACCGAGATGTCGACGGACTTCACTNGCGAACATGTCCAGCGCGAGTTGCGCATCGGTGTTCCCTTGTGCGGCCGCTTCCTCAATGTCCCGCATGTCGGCGCTGACGCCACTCAGTCCAAGCAGACCGCTTTGATTGGCCAGCGTATCGAGCGTTTCGGTGAGTGTCTGACCGGTGGCTTGCATGATGACTGGCAAGGCGAAGGGGTCAAAGTCACCAACACGATTGTTGTGGGGTAGCCCGGATTGCGGACTCATGCCCATCGAGGTGGCGACACTTTGCCCGTCGCGGATCGCACACAAGCTGCTGGATCCTCCCAGATGGCAGGAGATCACGCGCACATCGTTTCGTCCGAGCAGTTCTGCGGTTCGCGTCGCAATGTAGCGATGGCTGGCACCGTGAAAACCCCAGCGTTTGATATGCAAGTCATCTCCCCAGGCTTTGGGGACGGCATAGTACTTCAGGCGATCGGGGATCGTCTGATGAAAACCCGTTTCGAAAGCGGCGACCAGAGGAATCTGCGGTAGCTTTTCAGCCAAGAGACGCATGGCAGTGATATAAGGCGGATTGTGCGCTGGCGCGACCTGGCTCATTTGCTCCATGGCCGCCAGCACGTCCGGGGTAATGCGTTGCACACCGCTGACGCGGCCACCGTGCACTGCCTTGAATCCGATCGCCGCAACTTCGCTGGCGTCGCTGAGACAACCGCGAGGGCTGGTCAGCTGTTCCAGGCATTGTCGTACCGCCACGGCATGATCCGGAACCACCGCCGTTAACTCGTCTCGCTGATCACCGATTTCGACAAAGCAAGCACTTTGTGGTGATCCGATCCGCTCCACGCCTCCGCGCGCAAGTTGCCTTTCGTCGGACATGTCGAACAGCCGATATTTGAAGCTGGTCGACCCGAGGTTGGCGACGAGTATTTTCATGATGATTCCTTTCCTACATGCGTGGTGATCCTGGGCGGTGCCGGCTTACGAGAGGTAGGCTGCGGCAATGCCTTCTGCTGGCCGTGGGATGACATGGCTGCTGACCAGTTCACCGACTTGNGNGGCGGCATTNGCNCCGGCTTCCACTGCGGCGCGGACACTGCCCACGTCACCCTTCACAACGGTGGTGGCTAATCCGCCGCCGATGTCAACACGTTTGACAATCTCGACGTTGGCAGCTTTGGCCATGGCGTCCGTTGCTTCGACAAGACCGACCAGGCCTTTGGTTTCAATCAGTCCAATTGCGTCGTTCATTTTGTTTTCCTTTGTAGGCAATGATGCGAAGGTCGTGTGACCTTAACTGTTGGGATGTGTCGGATTGACTCGCACGACACGCGGGTCATTCGGCGACGGATCTTGTTCAACACGAATCGGTTGAGGTGGCGAAGTGCGGCGCCAGACGATGCGTCGTTCTTCGTCGTCTTCCTTNTCCAAATTGGGTTTGGAAGCGTTCATCGTGGATCTACTTTCCGCCAGCTTTCTTGGCCGGCAAGACGGAGGTTAAATCTCCATGAGGTCGTGGGATGACTTGCACGCTGACCACTTCACCGACGCGCCCGGCTGCTGTTGCACCAGCGTCAGTCGCCGCTTTGACGGCCGCGACGTCGCCCGTCACGAAGGCAGTGACCATGCCGCTGCCGACTTTGTCCCAGCCCATGAATTGGACATTTGCCGATTTCATCATTGCGTCGGTCGCTTCGACCAGGGCGATGAAGCCCTTGGTCTCGATCATTCCCAACGCTTCCATTGCTTTCGCCATGTTGGTTTCTCCAAGATTGAAAAGTGAAAGTTGTGTTGTCATCGTGTCACCACAGCAAAAGTTGCCAAGTGAGACTTAACGTGGTTCAGTTTGTATGACTCTGACACCCGCAGGGTTCTTGTTTCAGAAGCTCTACCTCGGTTGCGCTGTCAAGATTGACGGCGTTGCCTTCGTCGGTATCGATGTGAACTTCCAGTTTGCTCGTCTCGTCNGCTCTCACCAGCATGTCTTCCAGGACCGTGGTGCAAGCCGNTGAAACGATCCGCAGCTTCATCATGTCGCCGTTCTTGACGCCATAGAANGCAGCGTCTTGATGGTTCATGTGCACGTGACGCGCTGCGCGAATCACGCCTTGCTCTAGCTCGACGACNCCGTGCGGTCCGACCAGTACACACCCGGGTGTGCCTCCGATGTCACCGCTGTTGCGTACCGGGATGTCGATGCCCAGTGAGATGGAATCGGTAAAGGCCAGTTCGACCTGACTGGCGGGGCGGGTTGGCCCCAGAATCCGCACGTTGGGTAGCATGCGTTTGCGCGGACCGACGACCATCACCGTTTGTTCTGCTGCGTAAAAGCCGTCCTGGTACAGGTCTTTGTGCGGCGTCAGCGTNGCTCCGGGACCGAACAGGGTCTCCACATGCGCGTCGGTCAAGTGACAATGACGCGCCGAAATACTCACGCGCAATTCGGGCTGGTTGTGGCGTTCCTGAGCTACCGCAGGTCCAGCGGATTGCTGCAGGACGATCGCCCGAACGATGGTTTCAATGGTGGTTCTGTCTAAAGTTGCCGGCATGATTCTAATGTGCTTGGTTTGGTCGCGGTGAGCGGCACCAGTGAAGGCTCTGGAGTGCCTGGTAAATGAGACTATGGATTCTGGGAGGGTGGCTGTGGGTCAGGTGGGTCGGTTGACTTGGTGGTGGCTGGCTGAATCTCCATCCCCGCGCTGACCACGTCGACGCCGGCTGCTTTGAGATGTGCTTTCCATTCCGGATGGATCCCGTGGTCCACCACAATTCGGTCCGGGCGACTCAAATCGCAAAGGTGCGCCAGACTGGTGTGCCCAAACTTGGTGCTGTCTGCCACGATGATCACCTCGTCTGCACTCTGCATCATGGCGCGTTCTGTTTCTACGAGTAGGAGATTGCTGTTGTAAAAGCCTCGTTCGTTCACCCCCGCAACGCTCAGCACGGCGCGACGAACATTCAGATCGTTCAACATGTCGTTCGCATAAGGCCCCAGCGAGACTCCCGTCCGGCTGTGGATGTAGCCGCCAATGAGAACCAAATCGATGGTGTCGCTGGCGCTGAGCAGCGTGGCAACCGGCAACGAGTTCGTGACGACTTGCAAGGGACGACCAACGAGTTGCTGAGCTAATTCGTAGGTGGTACTCCCGCCGTCGAGTAACACGGTATCTCCGTCGCCAATCAACTTGGCCGCTGCGGCTGCAATCTGTCGTTTCTTCTCCCATTCGCTTGCTTGTCGTGTGTCAAAGTGAGCCAGTTTGGGTGAGGGTCCTGTGTAAAACACGCCACCATGGGTGCGCTGTGCCGTGCCGGAGTCTTCGAGATAGTCGAGATCGCGGCGGATCGTCGATTCGGAGACTGCCAGTTCCGTTGCCAGATCCGGTAGCGAAGCAAACCCGCGCTGACGGATCATTTCTAAAAGCTGGCCACGGCGGTCGTCGGTCGACGTGCTAGCGGGCACAAATAACCTCAATTCCCTAGTTTGTTGTCGATGGACTTGTGTGATTGATTGTCACCTTATATCTGGGAGTTTTCAATCACTAATGGACGGTTTATGACAAAAATCGTGCATATACATGGGTGGATATGCCACGAACAGGGGCTGGATGGTGGTGAGAAATGCGCGAAATCGTGCGATTTATCGAGCGATTGGGCTGCAAATCCCCGAGCTTCCGCTGCAAACGTAGCTCATTCCGCGATGTGAACCGTGCGGTTTTCGACAGAAATCCGCTGCTCGGCAAGTAATTGCAGTGCGGCGGGCAGCGCCTGGCATTCAGCAGCAAAGACCCGCTGCTGCAGGGTTTCCGCATCATCCGAGCTGGAGACAGGGACGGCGTGCTGAGAGATGATGGGGCCGTGGTCGTATTGGTTGTCCACGAAATGGACGGTACAGCCTGTCAAGCGAGCGCCGTATTCGAGCACCGCCTCGTGGACGCGGAGGCCGTAGAACCCCTTGCCGCAAAAGGCAGGAATGAGGGAGGGATGAATGTTCACGACGCGATTTTCGAAGTCGGGTGGAATCAAGACGTGTTTGAGGAATCCACCCATCACGACAATTTCAGCGCCGGCTGTGCGACACGGTTCAAAGATGGCATCGCGAAACGATTCGGGGGCCACGCCAGGACGGCGCTCGACGACCTGCGTTGCGATCCCGGCATCTGCGGCGAACTGCAGCCCGGCCGCAGCTGGGTTGCTGCTGATGACCAGCTGAATGGATACGGACAGCTGGCCTGACGCGCATTGACGGATCAGATTGCGCAGGGTGGTTCCGCCACCGGAAATAAGCACAGCGATCGGTAAGGGTTTGGTCATGATGTTGGTGGGTTGTCGTTGGCCACGGCGACATACAGGGTGACTTCAGCGTCACCGATGGTGGTGGTGACCGACTCTGCGCCGGGGATGTCTGTTGTGACGAGTGACATCGCCAGCGTTTCGGTGGTGATGTATGCCTGGTTCTCTGCGATCGCCGCTTGGAGCTCGGTGGAATCCGTGACGATTCCGATTTGGATGCGATCGGTGAACTGGCAATCGAGCTGTTTGCGGCGGTCTTGAATGGACCGGACCAAATCGCGGGCGTAGCCTTCGCGGATCAACGCATCGGTCAATTCCGTGGCCAGTACGACGACACACTGACTTCCCTGGGCCGCCGCCCAGCCGGGTTTGGCCTGTAGGCGGACTTGGATATCCTCGGCATCGAATTCGAGTGTTTCGTCAGCGACCGGCAGCTGAATGGTACCCTGTTCGTTGAGTTGATTCAGCAGTTGGCCCCCATCGGCCTGGGTGAGCGCCTGCTTCACTTGCGGCATGAGCTTACCAACGCGCGGGCCCAGGCGTTTAAAGTTGGGCTGCACTTGATAATCAATGTATTGATCTGACTGCTGAGAATAGGTGATCGATTTGACGTTGAGTTCGTCTTTGATCAAGGCGTCTTGCTGCTCGAGCCAGGATTGATGGGTATCGTCGGCGAGGATCACGGTCACACCGGAAAGCGGTTGTCTGACCTTGAGCTTTGCCTCCATGCGGGCCGACCTGCCCAGCGATGTGATCTCGCGTAATAACGCCATACGAGCAGACAGCTCTTGATCGACGCGACTTTGATCGCTGGTTGGGTAATCGCATAAATGCACACTAGGCAGAGACGATTGCTGTGTTGCACCCGACAGATTTTGCCACAAGGATTCTGCGATGAATGGTGTGAACGGCGCGATCAGCTTGCTGGTCGTGACGAGGCATTCGTACAGCGTCCAGTACGCATCCAGTTTGTCCGGTGACGTTTTGTCATTTGCCCAATAGCGATCGCGCGAGCGACGCACATACCAGTTGCTCAGCGCATCGAGGAAATCTGTCAGATGGTTGCAGGCGACGAAATTGTCGTAAGCTTCCATGCGTTCGTTGACAGCAGTGACCGTACGGTCGAGTTCACTGAGAATCCAGCGGTCGATCTCAGCGCGTTCGGCGATCGGTCGATAGGTGGGACAGGAAGCGAAATCGTCAGGCAACAACTGCCCGCTACCGTTGTCCTCCGTGGTGGGAACAAAACCGTCGATGTTGGCATAGATGACGAAGAAGCTGTAGACATTCCACAGCCGCAAGAGGAACTCGGGGATACAATCCTTGATCGCTTGCTCGCTGTAACGGATGGATGTCCAGGGAGCTTGATTGGCGAAGAAGTACCAGCGGAGCGCATCGGCTCCGTAGCGGTCAAAGATTTCCTGCGGCTCGCGATAGTTGCGTTTCTGCTTGGACATCTTGCCGACTTTATGCTCGTAATTGCCCTGCCCGTAGATTTCCTGAGCATCGGCTTCGGTGAGAGCAAGATTCGGCAGTTCTGGTGATGCTTGTTTGGGCTCATACCATTCGCTGAGCATCAGGCCGAGGACGATGCAGTTGCGATACGGATGAGGGAAATCATGGACAGCATCGGCGAGCGCGTTGGATACGTTTTCTTCAGAGTCGCCAAACGTGAGCGTGCTGATTGCGAGCAAGCTGTAGAACCATCCACGAGTTTGGTCGATCGCTTCGCTGATGAAGTCGGCGGGGAACTGCTCACGGAAGTTTTCCTCGCCTTGATGTGGGTAACCCCACTGAGCAAAGGGCATGGCACCGCTGTCGTACCAGCAGTCGATGACCTCCGTCACCCGCCGCATCTTGGCGCCGGGAGCGAACGGCGAGTCGTATGTAATCTCATCGATGTACGGTTTGTGGACCCGCAAATCGTCGGGTAGGTCCGGCTGCGCCTGCTTGGCCGCTTCCCATACCTCGGTGCCCTGAGCACCAGGCTTGGCCAGCAGTGCGTCGTAGCTGTCGATCGCCTCCATACGACCGGTTTCCGAGCAAACCCAGATCGGCAGGGGGGTGCCCCAATACCGTTCCCGTGAGAGAGCCCAATCGACATTTGACTCCAGAAAATTACCGAACCGTCCCTCTTGGATGTGGTCCGGCAGCCAATTGATCTGGCGATTGTTGGCCAGCATCTGGTCTTTGTATTGCGTGGTGCGAATGAACCAGCTGCGGCGCGGGAACTGAATGAGCGGGTCTTGGTCAGCGCGCCAGCAGAAGGGGTAGTCATGGAGGTACTGCTCTTGGTGGAACAGCAGCCCGCGCCCTTTTAAGTCGCGGCTGATATCCTTGTCGCACGCTTTTACCCAGCGACCTTCGTAGTCGGGAGCCTCGGCGGTGAATTTTCCATCCGGTCCAACAGCACAGATCAATTCCGGACCACTGCTTGCTTCAAAGCGTGCTGTCTCGGACAACAGGACTTCGTAGTCGACTTCGCCGAACGCCGGTGCCTGGTGCACGATACCAGAGCCACTGTCGGTGGTCACAAAATCGGCGGCGACGACGCGCCAAGCGATGTGTTCCGATTCGCCCGTCTCTTGCAACGTACCGACCGTTTCACCCAGCGATTGATGATAGTAGTCGAAGGGCGGCGTGTATCGTCGACCTATCAAATCGTGGCCGGTGCACGTCGAGATCACCTGCAGTTCGCGTTTGACTTTGCCGGCCAGCGTTTCGACTAACGCAGCAGCAAGCACTAGTTTCTCTTGTGTCTCCGGATCTTCAACAATCGCATATTCAAGTTCGGGGTGAACGGCTGCGAATTGGTTGCTGGGAAGCGTCCAGGGTGTGGTCGTCCAGACCAATAACGAGGTCCCCGGTTCGTCTACCAAAGGGAATTTGACGTAGACGCTGGGGTCAGCGACTTCGCGATAGCCTTGCCCTACCTCGCCGCTGGAGAGCGCCGTACCGCCCTGAGCCCACCACCAGACAATTTTATGACCTTGGTACAGCAGGCCTCGATCAAAGAGTTGTTTCAGAGACCACCAAACGCTCTCGACATAGCTTTGATGGTAAGTGACGTAAGCCTCATCCAGGTTGACCCAGAAACCAAGTCGTTCGGTTAGCCGTTCCCACTCCTGCATGTATCGCCAGACGCTTTGCTGGCACTTCTGGATGAACGGCTCGATGCCGTACGCTTCAATCTCCTCTTTGGAATGGATGCCCAGTTCCTTGCAAACCTCGACCTCCACCGGCAGCCCGTGCGTATCCCAACCACCTTTGCGCTCGCAACGATAGCCGCGCATCGTGCGGTAGCGGGGAAACACGTCCTTGATGGCCCGGGTCAGACAGTGGCCAGGATGCGGTAGACCGTTTGCTGTCGGCGGCCCCTCGTAAAAAACAAATCTCTCGGAATCGGCACGCTGTGCCAGTGACTGCTCGTAGATTGCTTCCCGTTGCCAAAACGCAAGAATTTCTTCTTCGAGCTTGGGGAAGCTGATATTCGTGGGTACCGGATCGAACATAGACCAACTGCACGACTTGAGATGAATTGATTCTGGTGATCTGGCGATGAACAGACGGGTTCGCCAGCAAACGGATTCCCCGTGGCAACTGCTGTCATGGACCAGAGACGAACGACCCTAAAAGAGACTCAGGCAGGGGCGCGGTAGCGTGTCGCGAGGCTAGTCCTTTTTCTCCTCTTCTTTGGAGGCAGGCCCCTCCGACTCCCCGGCGTCATCAAATTCGCCATCGAACTCTTCTTTGTCCGAGCCACCTGTCCCGTCATCGAAGCCATCGTCTGTGAAGTCTTCCTCGATGTCGTATTCGTCTTCGAGCTCTTCTTCAAAGTCGTCATCAAAGTCGTCGTCGAAGTCTTCCTCGTCGAAGTCGTCGAAGTCGTCTTCTGCCTCGCCTTCCTCCTCGAAGTCAGACATTTCAAATGTGATGACCATCGCATCCGACGGCTGAGGTGCATCCGTGGGGTCGCTAGAAACAGAATGGTCGGGGGCTGCAACCGCTATCGTCATCTTGGTGACTCGCTGAAAGGGGGCCTGAGGCAATTTCATTCCGAAGCGGACTTAGTTAAGCCACTCCGCCTGTTTTGTCAAGTTCCGATTGCGAGTCGCGGTGCTGTCGGTCGGCTCGAACCACTTTGATGGCGGTGCCGAAAACAAAAAAAAATGGCGAGCCGCCAGAACAGCGGCCCGCCAAACACGGGGGNGAGAAAGCCTTGGTTGGGCCCGCAGTGAGTCAATCACTGCAGGCACTTCAACGCTAAACCATAGGTGGGAGGTGTCAATTAAAGAAGTTTGAGAAATATGGGAAGTTTGTGGGCTGCGGCCCAATCCCACGCACAATCAAGCCGGTTGTGACGGATTTCCGTGCAGCCAGGCGGCGATCGCGGCGGCTAAGCGTGTCGGGTCACGTGCTGGCCGCTCACGCGAACCACCAGCTTCCGCATCTCCAGCACACTGATGGTGGAAAGGACTCGGTGTACCGGCAGGCCGCTGGTCACGACCAGTTGGTCGATTGACGTACCGGTATCGGGAATGGCGTGGAACACCCGTTTTTCCTGGTCGTTTAACATAAGTTCCGCTGGATGTTGGAGTGGTTCTCCGCTGGGCAGTGTGAGGGTTTCCACGAGCGGCCCCAATTGTTCGAGCACGTCGTCTACGCTTTCGACCAGCGCCGCGCCGTCGCGGAGCAGGCGATGGGTGCCGCGCGCGACACGATTATCAATGCGGCCTGGGATCGCAAACACTTCGCGTCCTTGATCCACCGCATGGCCTGCGGAAATGAGAGCGCCGCTGCGCTCGGCGGCTTCCACGACAATGACTCCCAGGCTGATTCCGGTGACCAAGCGGTTGCGTTGCGGAAATGAGCCGCTCATGGGAGGCATCTTGGGTGGAAGTTCGCTGATGACGGCACCCTGGCGAGCAATGTCATTTGCCAGATCTGCATGTTCCGGTGGGTAGACGTTCAGCACACCGCTTCCGAGCACGGCGAGGGTCCGGCCGTTTGCTTCCAGAGCCCCTCGATGGGCTGCTGCATCGATGCCGCGCGCCAGGCCACTGACGATGGTGAATCCGGCTCGGNCCAGGCCAGCGGCAAACCGGGACGCTTGCTGGGTCCCGTAGCGCGTTGCGTGGCGGGTTCCCACAATGGCAATGCACAGACTGTCTTCCACCTGCAACGCACCGCGGACAAACAAGATTCCGGGCGGGTCGTGGATCTCGCGAAGCAGCCGTGGATAGCCTTCATCCGTGTCCATGACGATGGTCACGCCCCCGGACTCACAGACTGCTAATTCGTGGTCGACGTCAATCTGCTGGCGGGCACTTGCGATGCGCTGTGCCAGTTTGGCACCCACACCTGTAACGGCCACAAGTTCCGTGGTGGAGGCTGTCAGCACGGCCTCAGGTGAGCCAAAATATTCCAGAAGTGCTTGCCGGATGCGCGGACCGACTCCACGAATCAGCGAGAGACAGAGATGATTGCGGGTTCGCGCATTCACCCTGCTGCGGATGGTCGACATGTTTCCCCTGCCCCAGCGCTGCCGCGCTGTCAATCACGTCTACATAGATTCTCGGACATCGGCTTCCGCGATGTCTCCTACCAGCTCCACGTGGCCTAAACGGTCGGGTAAGACAAAGCGCAAACGTCCGTGTTCTACCTTTTTGTCACGTTGCATTGCGGCAATTAACGCATCGTGACAGAGTGCCGGCATCTTGGTTGCCAAGCCGAGTTGCGACAGTAGTGCGTCTTGCCGCTGCGTCAGCTCGGCTTCAATGCGGCCGAGCCGTTCTGCCAGCCTTGAGGCACACAGCATCCCGATCGCAACCGCTTCGCCATGCAGGAACTCGCCGTATCCCGTGACGGCTTCGATGGCGTGGCAGAAGGTATGCCCATAGTTGAGGACCGCCCGCAGTCCGGTGGTTTCACGTTCGTCGTTTGCAACGACATATGCCTTTAATTCACAGCAGCGTGCCACGATCCGTTGCAGTACGTCGGGTTGTCGTGCATTGATGTCGCTGACGTGACCTTCGAGGTAGGCGAAGAAGTCGGGGTCAAGAATGACGCCGTATTTGACGACTTCGGCAAGTCCCGCCTGATATTCACGGTCTGGCAAGCTATTCAGAACATCGATATCGATCAGCACACCTTGTGGCTGCCAGAACGCGCCGACCATATTCTTGGCACCCGGCAGATTGATGCCGACTTTGCCGCCGACGCTGCTATCGACTTGAGCCAGGAGCGTGGTGGGAATCTGAAACAAGTCGATGCCCCGCGCGAAAGAGGCTGCGATAAATCCTGCCAAGTCGCCAATCACACCGCCACCCAAAGCAACAACTACGGATTTGCGATCGGCAGATAAAGTCAGCATCTGTTGCCAGATCTGGTCTGCTTGAGCGACCGATTTGCTGGTCTCTCCGGCAGGAATTTCGATCGCGTCGACTCGGGAGATGGTTTTCTGAAGTGCGGTTTGTGTGGCACTCAGATAGAGGGGGGACACGTTGGTGTCGGTGATGATGACTGCGTGTGAGATCGTTGCGCGTTGTTCCAACAACGCACCCACCGAGCCGAGATTACCCACGCCGATGTCGATTGGGTAGCTGCGTTCGCTCAGCGCCACCTGCACCGTTTTCGTTTCACCTGCCACTTGCAATCATCCCCCAGACCGCATCCCGGCGGGTTGCTGTCAGTGTGGTGGTTGCCGTGCTGAGATCTAACCGCTCACACGATCCAAGTCTTCTGCCGTGACCGTTACTTGCCGACAAAATCCCGTGTGCATCCGCACATATTCGAGAATCTGGCAGTTTTCCGGGTCGGCATGCAAGACCTCGGAGATGCGAGCTTTTTCCGTCAGCTCCATCTCATCGTAATCGTCGGGCCAAATCGTGCTCGTTTCCACAATGAGCGCTTCACGATAAGGATCAAACTTATCGGGCACAGTACACTCCACCAATAACGTCAAAGCCAAGCAATGAATTTTCAGAGTATGTCACCTGTCTCCAGGCGGCAGGGATGAAATAATATAACTCGAATCGGGTGCCGCGAGAATACGCCGCAAGGGCGATTTGCGTAATCTCTTTCCACCCCCAGCAGATCGGAAGCGTAATGAACCGAGGAAAACTCGCAGTCCTGGTGATTTTCGCCGTGGCGTTCACGATGGCGGCGTTTGCCATCGTCTATCAGGCTCGGCAAGATCGGTTGTTGCTGGATGCCTGGTCGAGCGAACATATTGCGCGGATCCGGCAGAGCCCTCAGGTTGAGTTCATCCGGCTGCAGACCGGGGCGGAGGGCCCCCAGGACGCTGCAAGTCGCTATACAGTGCACGGGACCCCGGTGACGGTGACCTCCCGGAGGAATATCAGCGATGTGTCAGGCCTGGTGCATGCCCGCCACGTGCTGCTGCAAGACTCGAGCTATGACTGGAGCCAAGAGGTCCAGGATGCAAGCGACGCCCCATGGCATTTTGGTTTCATTTTCTCGGACGAACAGGGCACATCCACCATCCTGCTGGATCAACCGGGGGAATTGGCCTATCTGGTGGAGGCAGATTCTGCGCTTAGCACGGGGGAAATGGCCCAACGCCTGCAAACCTACGTGACCGAAGCGCTCTCCGAGGACCTCACCAATCAGGCCGGTGAGACCGCAAGTGAGACCACCGACACTGAGCAGTAGGCAGGACGGCGTATAGGCCCGTCAGCGTATAGGCCCGTCATCTTCGCAAGAGCGGGAGGTATGCGATCGCGGCTCCCACTACGAGCCCTGACAGGTGGCCCATGTTGGCGATGCCACTAATTAATGGCGTCATGCAAAGGACGAGCCAGGCGAGCATGATAATGACCGTGCTTTGGCGCAAAACCAAGCCGCAGCCAGGGTCAAACTTGGACTTTACGAGCACGTAACCAAACAGCGCATAGACGACACCGGACATGCCAACGAAGAATGGACTACCGCCGATGTCCAGGAGCAATGTTGGTTCGCCGTTCCAGTTGAATGGAATGCCAATGCCCGGCGGTGTGAGTGCCTGCGCCAGGTTGGAGAAGATCGCGGTAGCGAGCACAAGCCCCAGTAACTTCCGCGGCCCGAGAAGCCATTCCAGAATCCCCCCCAGCTGATACATCCAGAGCATGTTAAAAACCAGATGGATCGGGTCGCCGTGCAGGAAAATCGGCGTCACCAGCCGCCAGATTTGACCTTGTTGGATTGATCGCAACGGGTCACCTACCGCCAGTACACGTTCTTGCGGGGTGTCGGCTTCGACGAATCGCAAGCGACTGTAGATCATGCCATTCGGCGTGTTACCGAAATTCCCGGCAAACGAAGCGACAATAGCGACTCCCATCAGCGTGAGCGTGATTGGCCGTTTGCGGTTGGGTCCGGCACCGGCGGTGCGTCCCCAGTCTTTGCGCACTTGCACCACATTTTTTTGCAACTGCTGTTGGCGTTCTGCCGCTTCCTTCTGCAACGTTTGGGCCTGTTGCTCAACGCCCTGATAACGGGTGTCGTTGGGATTCTCTTGGAATTTTGCTAATTCCTGTTTGGCCTGCTGCAGATCATTTTCATCGCGTGACCAGACGACCCAAGCACCGCTGGGGGTCTGTTCAGCTTGGGCCGAAATCTGTTGGGTGATCAGAAAGGCGGTGAAACGTTTTGCTTCCGCCTCAGATGGCAGGGAACCGACTTGTCGCATGTGGCCCTAATTTCGTGCTAGCGATCGAGGTATCTTGTTTCTGTCTTTTTAGCCCAAATCCCCAGATCGACCAACCAGAGGCGGCAAATCCCTCGGTTTATTCGTCTAGGTCGAGCTCAGGTAAGTCCCTATAATCCGGCCCTCAAGACGTCGTCATTTCGATACCCGAGCCGGCCGAGGGAGCTGCCAGATGCGTTCGATCGCAATCATTAACCAGAAGGGTGGTGTTGGAAAGACGACAACGGCGGTGAATTTAGCTGCTGCGTTAGCTGACGAAGGGCAGCGGGTTTGTGTCATCGATCTGGACCCACAGGCTCACGCCTCATTGCATCTCGGTTTGGCGCTGAATGCGGACGATCCATCGATTTACGATGTGCTGACTGGCGAAACGAAGATTTCCGAGGTCACCCAGCAGGTAAACGACCGTTTATGGGTGGCACCGGCGCATCTGGACCTGGCTGCGGCAGAATTGGAGCTGGCGAATGAAGTCGGTCGCGAAGTCATCTTGCGCGACAAACTGGTAGCGGAGGAGCAGCCGTTTGACGTCTTGATCTTGGACTGTCCTCCCTCCCTGGGCGTGTTGACTTTGAACGCGCTGACGACGGTCAAGGAGATTGTGTTACCGTTGCAGCCGCATTTCCTGGCCTTGCATGGCTTGAGCAAACTGCTGCGGACGATTGAGATTGTGACCAAGCGGTTGAATGCCGACCTGCGACTGACAGGTGTGGTGTTGTGCATGTACGATTCCGGCACACGTCTGGCTGCCGAGGTGACGCATGACGTGAGCGAGTTTTTCGAGGCGCACGCACAGGGAAACTCGGTCTGGTCTGACGCGCGCATTTTTGAGGCCCGCATTCGACGAAACATTCGGCTCGCTGAGGCTCCTTCGTTCGGCAAATCGATTTTCGACTATGCGCCCACTTCTAACGGCGCGGAAGACTATCGCCAGTTGGGTCTCGAATTAGGGCAACTCGCAGTCGCTCGCGCGCCGCGCGTGCTCTCCGCCGCGGGATAGATTATTTGCTGATCGGTTGCTGCTATCGTCTGTGTGATGCATTTCGGATCGGTATTCCGCATGGGTACCCCAGTGCGGTGATGCCTTGAGTTTGCCAGTGCGATCACGTGTGCTATCCTTTTCCGCGCCGGTTTGTAGCGGGTCGTTTAAGACAACTTCTAACGGTTGTATGGCAAGGCGCTCTATCTTCGCCGACCTGCTGTAGTGGTTGTGCCGGCACTCCCATGTCCGATTGCGCTAAGCATTCAGGTTGCATCAACCGGCTCGAATTCAAACGGTGAACCGTCGCCGTTTTCGTAGACCTCAGGTTGGCCACACGTCGATGGCTTGTACGGTGCCGAAGGATTCGGCCGGGAAAGGATTCGATTACTGAGGATGGACTCTGCCGCAAGGCAATTATTGATCTGAGTCTCATGCGCGACACAACCTTGCGCGATTCAGATGGAGCTGTAACCTGCGTACGGAGTAAGGAGCCAGAGAGTCATGCGATCTTCCATTGTTTTCGGGGCCGTTGCCACCCTTGCGATTGTGGTGAACGCTTGGGCGGACCAAGGGTTTTATGGTGCGCCATCCGTTTTGCCGTCTTATCCCCAGGTGCCACAGTACGGCTACGGTGGCCCGGTAGCTTCACAGGCCCCCCCCCAGGTGCCTCAATACGGCTACGGTGGCCCGGCTTATCAGGACTTTCGTCAGGTGGGTGGCCAGGCTCAGGTGCCAGCACCTCAGCCGGCTGTGCCGCAGGGCAAAGTTCCGCAAGCCTATCCGACTTCGCCAGCGGTTCCTGTCAATCCCGCCCCCGCGCCTGCAAGCGCGTATGGGACCGGCGTGACCGGCTATGGAGCGCGGCCAGCATGTGATGGCGCCGTTGATTTCTCGCTGTATAAACGTCAACGGCGAGCTGCGAGTCACGGTTGGTTCGTCGGGGCCAGTGGCTTGATCATGGATTATGACGCGGACTCGCACACGCGACTCTCTTACGATGATTCGGTCGGAGCTCGGTATTCCGTCATGGATACCAAGGATGCTTCGATGCAGTATTCCGGTGGTTTCGAAGTGCGTGCGGGGAAGTACTTCAACTGCGGTACCTGCGCTGTTGAGCTGCTCTATTGGGGAATCTACCCGTCCAGCGCGTCACGAATCACGACCGGTAATTTGCGGTCTTACATGGATTACCAGTGGGTGATGAATCCGACGGGAAGCCAAAACGGTAATTACTACGCGGTTGGTTCCTCGGCACACCGGTTACAGCGAGATTGGCAATTCCATAACGTGGAGCTGAACCTCATGAGCTTCTGCATGCGTGGTGGAGGCTGTGATTCCTGTTGCCAGGAGCCTGGTGGGTGTCTGGGTCACACTCCGTGGTGGAACCCGATGTGCCTGATCAAGTCACACTGTTTCCGGACGACATTCGGTGTCGGGCTGCGGTATTTCCGCTTCGACGACTATCTCGAATTCTCCGCATCGGAGTCCGGAATGAGCATGCCGTACATCTACGATGATGAGCGACAGCTTGACCACGAGATTGACATCGAAAACAACCTGTATGGGGTCCAGCTGAACGGTGCGATCGATTATCAACTCAGTTGTCGCCTCAAGTTTCGCGCTGCCAGCAAGTTTGGTGTTTACGGTAATCACGTTTCGCAGCACCAGCGGATTTCCAATACGCTCGGTTACTTCACCTACGACGGAAACGACTACAACTTTTGGTCCAATAAGACGGATCTGGCGTTCATCGGGGAATTGGATTTGGGTTTGAACTACCAGATCAATTGTTGCTGGAACGTCTCCATTGGATATCGTGGCGTGGCTGCCGCCGGCGTGGCTTTGGCTCCTAACCAGTTGCCACAAGATGTCCGCGATCTGTCGGATGTGCGCTACATCGAAACCAACAACAGTTTGCTGTTGCACGGCGGTTATGCCGGGTTCGAATGTAATTTCTAGTCAGCAACGCCAAGGTTCGACAACGTGTGCTGTTGTGCGCGTACCAAGCCGCGGACGGTTGCCAGCCCGGTTGTCAGCCAAAACGGACTCGGAACGAGTTGCCATGCCTCGGTCGGTGGTTTGCCGGTCGGGGCATGCTGCGTTCATCGCTGCTGGTTCCGTTGGTGATCGGAGCGCCTGGCGCGGTTTTCCGACGCCCGTTGATGGACGGCCCGCAGGTGCTTGAAAACGCGGATCCCGGCCACGTTTCGGGACCAGGCAGCTCAGCGGTTAGCTTATTTGGAGGGCCTTCGCCGAGGAGATCAAAAGGGTGCGTCGGCAGAAGGAGCAACCGCCAGTTCCTTGAGAGCATCCAGTCCAGCCAGGACATCATCGCGGCTGATTTCCTGCCACTCGTTGAGTTTGTGCCGCAAGATCGCCAGCTTGAAAGTTTCGAAGGCCTCCGCCAGATCTTCAGGTAGTTCGGAGATATTGGCAAAGGGTCGCACGAAGTCGATCGCTTGGTCTTCACCGTCGCTGTAAATTGCCGCTCCGGACGGGTCGCCAGGGGCTGCTGCCGGGTCATCTGCGTCGCCAAAATCGGGGCCTTCAGGGCGCGGCCCGGAGTAGATGTCCTCCAGCTTGCCAAGTAGTTTTTCCGGCGTTTCGTTGGCGGCTGGTTCGAAGTCTTCGTCTTTTTCCGAGGCGATGATGTCCTTGTCGTCAGGTTTCATCGACTCGGGTTGCCCCAGCGTTTCCCAGCGTTGATTCCGCATCTGAGATACGGACCACTGGTTTTGCACGGCACCTTCCAGCCACATTTCTGCGTCATCCCAATCCAGTGCGGCGTGGAAGTGACTCCAGAACAGGTCCTGGTAGTCGTCGTAGACGGTTCCAAATCGCTGATAAACCCGGCGGAGTCTCCCCACATGCTGCCCGGTGACCGCACCGACGCGCGTGGCCCACGCCTCGTCAGAGTACTCGGTGGTGGGTGCCTCGGCTCGGATCAAGGCATCGCGCCATTGGAAGATGATTCTCCCTTTTTCCCAGTTGGTGGTGCTGACGAGCTGATTCCATTTGCCGACAAACGGTTGCGAGGCCTGATCAAATTGCTCGGGATTCGTGGTGGCGAGCGTTGAGGCATCCGGTTGGCTGGTTGCGTTGTCTTCCATGAGAGACTGTCCTGTAGCGATGAAACTTGGAACGAAGAAATCTACGTTAACAAGTCTCTTGAACACTTCTAGGATCTCCTCAGCAGATCTCGTAAGTGTCTACGGAGTGGTGGGTTCCGACGCGTCGCCAGCTGTCAGCGGTTGGGGAAAACGTGTCAGCAAGCGGAGGACCAGCAGCATTCAGTGGGACGTCTGCGCCAAACGCTGACGCGCCATCTCGCAGTATTCCGGGACACAGTCGATGCCGATGTAACGGCGTCCCAGCCGCTGGGCAACCACGGCGGTGGTTCCACTGCCGGAGAACGGGTCGAGGACAACTCCGTCGGCAGGGGAGCCGGCACGGATGCAATTCTCGACAAGTGCTTCCGGGAAAACGGCAAAGTGAGCTTCCCGAAACTTGGAGAGTGAAATCGACCAGACGGTGCGTTTATTGCGACCTTTGGGATGAAATGCCTGGTCCCAGCGTCCATTGTGGAGATTCGTGTTGCCCCCGTTTTTGCCTTCTTCGGGAGTGCTGCCACGTTTGAAGAAGTGGTTACGTCCTCCCTTCATGCGACTCTTTTCGGTGAAGGTCACATGGGGCTCGCGGATGGCATCGCCGTCGTAGAAATAATCTTTGGCTTTGGTGAAAAAGAAGACGTATTCGTGATCGGTGGTCGGGCGCGTTTTGACGGACGAAGGCATCGCGTTCGGTTTATGCCAGATGATATCGCTGCGGAGAATCCAACCGTCGTCTTTCAGGGCCAGTGCGACCCGCCAGGGCGTGCCGAGCAGTTCGCCCGCCACATACTTGTCACCCAGCACCAGCCAGAGCGAACCAGAGGGTTTGAGCACCCGGCGGCACTCCGAAAAAATCTCAGTCAGCCGTTGGACGTATTCGTCCGGGGTGGTTTCCTGGCCGACTTGACCCTCACCTCGATAGTCGCGTTGACGGAAGTAAGGGGGGCTGGTGACGATGCAGTCGACAAAATCAGCAGGCATCGATGCGAGTGACGCGAGGGCATTGCCCTCGACAATGATATCTAATTGTTTCCACTTACTCATGGCGTTCTCGTGAGCCCGAAATGGATCCTCCATTCAGCGAAAAATGTACCACAGGGACTACCGCGCGTCGACGCGATCGATGCCTGGACGGAATTGACAGCTGACTTTAAAGTGTGCGGTAGATCGCTTCGTTGACGCTCATGCGAGCGATGCCACCTCCCAGCCGAGTTGAGGAACATTCATGAAAATCACCCGTATTGCCGCGTATCATGTCGCCCTCCCGTTGCACGAAGGGAGCTACAAATGGTCCGGCGGGAAGTCCGTGGATGTGTTCGATAGCACCATTGTGCGTGTGGAGACGGATGCAGGCGTGGTGGGTCATGGCGAAGTGTGTCCTTTAGGGCCCTTTTATTTGCCCGCCTACGGTCCGGGGGCCCGCGCTGGGATCAAGGAATTGGCGCCTCATCTGCTCGGTGAAGACCCTCGTGAGTTGCTGCGGTTGAACCAACGCATGGACGCTGCGCTGAAGGGCCATCCCTACGTCAAATCGGGTATCGACATCGCCTGCTGGGATATTCTCGGACAAGTGGCCGGTTTGCCGGTTTGCACCTTGCTGGGAGGCCGTTACGGTGAGGACTTTGTGCTCTATCGAGCCATTTCGCAAGTTGCTCCCGAAGCCATGGCCGAGAACGTGGCCAACTACCGTGCCGAAGGCTATCGTCGCTTTCAATTAAAAGTCGGCGGCGATCCCAATGTCGACGTGGAGCGCATCAAGGCGGTGCGCGACGTGCTGGAACCCACTGATAAGTTGATTGCCGATGCTAACACTGGCTGGCTGATGCATGAAGCTGCGCGGGTCGTCCGAGGGGTCCGCGATGTGGATGTCTACATCGAGCAACCATGCCTCTCCTATGACGAGTGTTTGTCGGTCCGGCGGCTGACGAGTCACCCCTTTGTGATGGACGAATGCATCGACGGTATGGGCGTGTTGTTGCGCGGGCATTCAGACCACGCCATGGATGTGGTTAACATCAAGATCAGCAAGTTTGGAGGATTGACCAAGGCCAAACAGGCACGTGACCTTTGTGTTTCTCTGGGGATTGCCATGACAATCGAAGATAGTTGGGGAGGTGATATTACCACCGCGGCGATCTCGCATTTGGCCCACAGTACCCCGACCGAAAATCTGTTCACCTCGACAGACTTCAACAGCTACGTCACGGTCAGCACGGCCACGGGAGCCCCGCAGCGCGAAAATGGTCGCATGCGTGCCTCCACGGAACCCGGTCTGGGAATCCAGCCGCGAGAGGAAGTGTTGGGGCCCGTTGTGGTGGATGTTTCGTAGCGCAGAACTTGCGTTACCCCAGCCTGTCTGCTGACAATGGACCAGGAACATCCTCGGCTCCCTCACTTTTAGATCGATGGCAATATGACTTTCAGGCATCTTCTCGCTGTAATTTGCGCGCTATACGTCGTTGGGCTGAGTTTACAGAATGCAGGTGCGGAAAGTCCCCCAGATCCGCTGTTTGTCGAACGCGATATTCTGGGATGGAAAGTCACCATCGACCGCGCCGCGCTACAGCAACAACCGGAAGTTACCGCTCAGGGATTGGAGCATTTACGTCAGCAGTTGTTTCAAATCACGCTGGTATTGCCCGAGAAAAACGTTGCCGAGTTGCGTCGCGTCCCGATCTGGTTGGGACACGGCCAGGCTCGGCTCGGGATCGCATTTCACCCTCAAAGAAGATGGTTGATCGATCATGGCTATCTGCCTCCGCCGCACCGGTCACAGATCGGCATTCAAAGCAGCAGGATGTACCTTCACGAATCCTTGCGACAGCCGTGGCTGGCATTCCACGAACTGTGCCATGGTTTTGATTGGTTCACGATTGGCCGTTTGGGGCAATACGGTAACGCCATGAAAGCAGAGCGTTACAAAGCTGCGATGGAATCCGGCAAGTATCAATCGGCATTGCATTGGGATAGCCGGAAACGCAAGCCATATCACGCCACGAATCATATGGAGTTTTTTGCGGAAACCTCGGAAGCGTTTTTTGGGACCAATGACATTTACCCCTTCGTTCGCGCGGAACTGCGGGACCATGACCCAGAAACGTTCCGTATGCTGAGCGAACTGTGGTCCGTGGATCTTGCACGGGAAACGGAACGCGAACGCGAATTGGTGGACTTGTTGAGTCGTGCACCCGCGGTGAGTCTGGATGAGGGAGAACCGAGTCCTCCGAAGGTGACTGCGAAAGTGCGCGGGCCACATACGAAAAACTATCGAGCTGCCGAACTCGAAGGCTGGCAGGTTTATTTTCACCGCGGTTTGACCGAAGACCCCGAGCAGTTAAAGAACTTACAGGAACGGGTCCGTCGTGATCTGCATTATGCCCGCCGCTACCTGCCGGCGTCCGCTGTGGCGTCACTACGCACCGTGCCGATTTGGGTGAAACCACAAAGTAAATCGAGTGCGTTTGTCACCTATCACGCTTCGCGTCGCTGGCTGCGCAAGAACGGACATGAGCCATGGTTGGCGGGTGCGATTGAGATTGGAGATGCAAAGGCGTATCAGCAACATTTCTGTCGCCAGCCCTCGATCTTGTTGCATGCCTTGGCTTGCGCATTTCACCATCAAGTCCTGGGGTACGACAACGCCCAGGTGCGGTCCCTTGTCCAACAAGCTCAAGAGAGCGGCAAGTTTGACTCTGTGTTGCGTTTCGATGGAAAGCGCGTTCCCCATCCAGGTTTGCAGCACGAGCAACGGATGTTTGCCGAGCTATCCGAGACCGTTTATGGCACGAACGATCACTATCCGTTTGTGAAGGCTGAGCTGAAATACGTTAGTCCGGAAATCGCCAAGGCGGTGGCGGAATTATGGCAAGCTAAAACGCCCCGGTGAGTGATTCTGGAAGGTTACTCGGAAGCGTTGCCCGCCGTGAGATCTTGCGCGTAGTGGATCTGTCTGGCGACTTCGCGAAAACCGACTGCCGGGTACAGATGTTGCCCAATGGGGTTTTGGTCCAACGTTTCGATGTGGGCCGTGGTGAGTCCACAAGCACGGAAGTGAGCAAGGGCGTGTTGCAGTAGCTTGCGGCCCAATCCCTGGCCTTGCACTGATGCGTCCACTGCCAGGTTCGGGATCAACCCAATGCCCGATTCAAGGTCGACGCGCGTCGTGATCACACCCACCACCTGGTGGTCGATCTCGGCGACAAAAACCGCGGCTTGTGGATGCTCGACATCGTCCTCGATCGCGCGTGCCTTGTGCCATGTCCAGTCATGGCCGCCGACCGGACCCAGTTGGTTGTGGATATTTTGGGCGATCGAGACGCCATCGAAACCGCTGATCGTAATCGCCTGAATGCGCTGTAAGTCGTCTGCACAATAATCGCGGATGGTGGGCTGCATCATGTGGATCCGGAACTAAGCAAAAGAAAACGGACTGAAAGCAAACGCTTCCAGCCCGTCTCTGTCAGATGATTCGTAAGCCGCAGACGTTACTTGGCGGCGGCGAAACGGCTGGCGACTTCATCCCAGTTCACGACGTTCCAGAAGGCGGCGATGTAGTCGGGGCGACGGTTTTGGTAATGCAGATAGTAAGCGTGCTCCCAGACGTCTAAGCCCAGGATGGGAGTGCCAGAGATGCCGGCAATGTCGGCGCCCATCAGGGGGCTGTCTTGATTGGCGGTTGAGCCGACGACCAGTTTTCCACCGTCAACGACGAGCCATGCCCAGCCGCTGCCAAAGCGTGTTGCGGCTGCGTTGCCGAAAGCCTCTTTGAAGGCATCCAAGCCGCCCAGGTCGCTGTCAATGGCTGCTGCCAAATCGCCAGACGGTGCCGAGCTTCCACCGGGAGCAATTACCTGCCAAAACAAGGAATGGTTGGCATGACCGCCACCGTTATTGCGGATTGCACCCTGCTTGTCCGCAGGAACCGCACCCAGATCGGAAACTAATGCTTCGATACTCTTACTGCCCAAGTCCGTGCCTTCGACTGCGGCATTGGTCTTGGTGACGTATGCGTTGTGGTGCTTGGAGTGATGGATCTCCATGGTGCGGGCGTCAAAATGTGGCTCGAGTGCGTCGTAGGCATAGCCAAGTTCAGGCAGTGAATAGGACATGGTGGTTCCTTTCCAACTTCTATGTTGTGAGATTTGCTGTGTTGCGTGACTTGTATAAGTGATTTGTGAAAGAGCGGCCTCCGTGCCGCAAGACTTGAAATTCCAGGTGATTCTCGCAGCATACCGCATCAACCGGATGTCGACAATCAGCCCCAAATGGGCGTCAAGTTGCCCCGTCGCTGGGTTATCCATTAAGATAGATGGATGCGAAATCAAGGTCGGAAAACGGTTCTGTTGAGCATCCACTGCGTCATCGCTTGCTGGATGGTTTTGGTTTCTGCGCAAGTTGTCGACGCGGCGGAAGACGCGACTGTGACTGCGATTCAGGCCGATCGATCGACGATCGTGTTGACCGGTCGACGCGCCGCTTGGCAAATCCTGGTGGACGGTCAGTACGCAGGCAACTCGACCGGCGATGTCACAGCACAGTGCGGTTTTCTTTCGTCGGACACGAGCGTCGTGACGGTGACCGAGACCGGGATTGTCAAAGCCGTCGGCGATGGAAAGGCCGAGGTACGGATTGCTTGCGGTAAGCATCACGACTTGGTCACGGTGACGGTTCAGCGCGCAGACGATTGGCCGTCGCTGGCGTTCGAGACAGATATTGTTCCGATACTCAACCGTTATGGCTGTAATGGTTCGGGATGCCACGGCAAAGCGGAAGGCCAGAATGGTTTCAAGCTCTCGGTGTTTGGCTTTGACCCTGGCGCCGACTACGACGCGATTGCCATGGAGGGACGAGGACGCCGAGTGTTTCCAGCGGCCGCGCGACGAAGCCTTCTGTTGGAAAAGATGTCGGGGATTGTTCCTCACGGTGGAGGTGTGCGAATTCCGGTAGATCACCGAGCGTTTGAGGTGATGCAAGCTTGGATCGAACTCGGTTTGCCGCGAAGTGATGCTACGACGGCGACGGTCGAAAAAATTGACCTGATCCCCAACACGCGCGTGATGTCAGCTGACAGTCGCCAGCGACTTCGCGTCGAAGCGACGTATTCCGATGGTCGTGTGGTCGATGTGACCCCCTTGGCTCAATTTCAGTCCAATAACGAAGCGTTGGCCACCGTGGATGCCAGTGGATTGGTGGCCACGGGAACCGCCCCCGGTAGTGTTGCCGTCATGACGAGCTTCATGGGGCATGTCGATGTCTTCGAGGTCACGTTGCCACGTGCTTCACAGGAGGTGCTGCCGCCGACGTCTGATCGGAATTACATCGATCGCCATGTGCACGCGAAACTCCGCACGCTGAATATCCCGACTTCCCCTCTGGCCGACGATGCAACTTTTTTGCGGCGCGCCTATCTGGACCTGATTGGGCGTTTACCGGTCGTCGCGGAGACGCGTCAGTTTCTCGATGATGATCGTCCGGACAAACGGCGTTTGCTGGTCGACCAGTTGCTGGAACGCAGCGAGTACGCTGACTATTGGGCCTTGAAATGGTCCGATTTACTGCGTGTCAATCGTCAGGCCCTGGGGCACAAGCAAGCGTATGCGTATTACCGCTGGATCCACAGCAACTTTGCTAACAACGTGGGGCTGGATCAATGGGCTCGCGAACTCGTGACCGCCGAAGGGCCCTTGCAAGAATCACCGGCGGGGAACTTCTACAAAGTCGTAACGAAACCGAACGAAATGGCTAGCGCACTGTCGCAGGTTTTTCTCGGTTTGCGCATTGATTGCGCACAATGTCACCATCATCCTTTCGACAGGTGGAGCCAGACGGACTACTACGGGATGCAGGCCTATTTCACGCAGGTCGGGTTCAAGAAGGCGTCATACGGAGAAGCCTTGCACTCGTTCGGCACGGGAAAGACCGTACATCCCCGAACCAAGCAGCCGGTGTTGGCGCATGTCCTTGGTACCAATCCACCCGCAGAGCAACCTGTTGGAAACCGGCGTGAGCTCCTGGCTGACTGGCTGACATCGGACGCGAACCCCTGGTTTGCACGCAATATGGCAAATCGAATCTGGGCACATTTGATGGGCCGCGGGCTCGTCGAGCCGGTGGATGATTTTCGATTGACCAACCCTCCCACGGATCCGGCCTTACTGGATGCCTTGGCCGCCCGGTTGGTGCAGCACAACTTTGACATGCAAGCGCTGATACGCGACATCACGGCTTCACAAACTTACCAGCGGTCCAGTCGTACGGTGCCTGGAAATGCGCAAGATCGACAGCATTATTCTCGTTATCCATTCAAGTCATTACCGGCAGAGGTCCTGTTTGATGCGGTTTGTGATGTGACGGATACGACCGAGAAATTTGCCGGTGTGCCCGCGGGAGCACGGGCGGTCCAATTGTGGGACAGTGAAGTGCGGCATGGATTCTTGAAGCTGTTCGGCCGCCCGACGCGCACCAGTGCTTGTGAATGTGATCGTGTTTCAGAGCCAAACGTTGCACAGGTGCTGCATGGCTTTAACTCAGGAGAGTTGCAAAACCGCCTGTCCCGTGCCGACGGCCGAATTGCCCGCTTGGTGCGTGAAATCGATGACGATGATCAACTCACGAACTTGATGTATTTGACGTTTCTGAGTCGCCCTCCCGAAGCGGACGAACGCAAAGCGATCGTGAGCTATTTGAAAAAAGCAAACAACCGTCAGCATGCGGTAGAAGACGTCGCTTGGAGTTTGATGAATTCGTTGGAATTCTTATTCAATCACTAGCGCGTGACGAGCCACGATGCGCGAAATGACTTACTGAAAACGCGTGCAGGTCGATTCTGTCCGCCGACAGCCCCAGTCGAAAAGGTGAATGTGATGCAGCAGCGAACATGTGACGGCCTCCAGCGACGCGATTTCATTCGTGTGGGTGCTGCGAGTGCTATGGGAGTTGGGGTCAGTCTGCCGAATTTATTGCAACTGCAAGCACTTGCGGCGGAACGTAAACGGCCGACCACCGATGTGAACTTCATTTTCCTCTTCCTTCAGGGAGGGCTATCCACGATCGACACGTGGGATATGAAGCCCGAAGCTCCCGCCGAATTCCGCGGAGAATTCCATCCGATTGCGACCGCCACTCCGGGAATCCAGCTCTGTGAGCATTTGCCGCACTTGGCCAAGGAAACCAATCGGTTCGCCCTCGTGCGAAGTTTCGGACACCGAAATTCAGGGCATGGCCCAGCGGACCATTACATGCTGACCGGATATCATCCGGCGGCTGGTTTCAACGCCAGTGTCGTGCCCAATAATCAACGCCCCGCACATGGCTCGCTCATCTCACGGCAGATGGGACCTCGAGGGCCCGTACCGCCCTATGTCGTCTTGCCACGGATGCACAATAGCGGTTCTTCCTCGTACCTGGGCGCTGCCCACGCACCCTTTGTGGTCGAGGCGGACCCGAACTCGCCTACCTTTGCTGTCCCTGACCTTGCGCCGCCGATGCACATCTCAGCCGACCGGCTCGAAGACCGACGATCGCTGTTCAAGATCGTCAATCGCTATGCGAATACTGCCGAAGCGCGGGCGAACAGCAAAGCACAATCGCTGGACAGTTTTCAACAACGCGCGTTCAGTTTGATGACTTCTCAAGCGACCAAAGAAGCGTTTGATATCGAACGCGAGACGCCCAAAATACGCGACGCTTATGGCCGGACGTCGTTGGGACAATCTTGCCTGATGGCCCGTCGGTTGGTCGAGGCCGGCGTGCGATGTGTGTTGATCAACCATAGTAATTGGGATACGCACTACAACAACTTCGAAGTGCTCAAGAACGATCTGCTGCCGCACCTGGATTACGGTTTGTCTACCTTGTTGCGCGATTTGGATGAGCGGGGCATGTTGGAAACGACATTCGTCGTGGTGACCGGGGAGTTTGGCCGTACACCGCGAGTGAACAAAGATGCGGGCCGTGACCATTGGGGTCCGAGTACGGCGATCGCTGTTGCCGGTGGAGGAGTTCGCGGCGGCACCGTCGTGGGTGCGTCGAACGAGCGTGCCGAGAAACCGGCGACGACACCGTATGGTCCAGAAGACCTCTCCGCCACCGTCTTTCATGCGCTCGACATCGATCCGAAAACCGAATTCCACACCGCTGAAGGGCGCCCGGTACCCATCGTGCCCGGCAACGGCCGCGTGATTGAGGAACTCTTTGCATGAGACACATGGCCTGGTTGGTGCTGATGTGGAGTACGGTGGCGATCGCCGATGAACCACACGTTTCCTATATCTTTCCTGCTGGCGGGCAGCGAGGTACTGTCCAAAAAGTATCCGTTGGGGGGCACAATCTGCACGCCGAAGCGACGTTTGTGATGTCGGCAGATGATGTGCTTGGACCGACAATCATTCGCCGTGCGCCGAAAACGCTGTGGTTCGAGGGGCCGAGGATCCCGATGCCCGCTTCGCAGCGGAAAGAAGATTATCCACGGGACTATGCGGCAGAATTGGAAATCAGCCCACAAGCGTCCTTGGGAATACGTCGGTGGCGCGTGGCCACAGCACAAGGTGTGACGGCCTCTCGTCCGTTCATTGTGGGCGATCTGCCGGAGTACGTCGAAAACGAAATGGATGGCGCGCCAGTACCCGTGGCGGTGCAAGTTCCTGTGACGATCAATGGACGCGTGTTTCCTCGCGAAGATGTGGACATCTGGACCTTTCAAGCGGAGGAGGGAGTTGCCTACGGTTGTGAAGTGATGGCCGCCCGTTTGGCATCCCCGTTGGACGCGCGAATTTCTGTCTTGGGGCCCGCCGGAAATGTGGTGGCAGAATGCGAAGATTTTTTTGGCAATGATCCGTACCTGAGATTTGTTGCTCCGCGAACGGGGCGCTACCAGGTGAAATTGCACGATGCCAAATTCCAAGGCCTGCAGGACTACGTGTATCGGCTGACGATTCGTCCCGAATCCGCAGACGCAGCGCCCCTGCTGTCATCCGCCTCGAATCCTTCAAGAACCGTGTACACCGAAGAAAACGGTGAGCAAACGATTGGCCTGCCAGCTGTGGTGTCGGGATGTATTTCGCGAGGAGGCGAGATCGATCGTTGGCAGATTCGAGTGCAAGAGGCAGGGGAATGGATGTTCGAGGTGCAAGCCGCGCGACAAGATTCACCCCTCGATGCCGTGCTGATTTTGGTTGATAGCAAAGGTCAAACGTTAGCCGAAGCGGATGACCAGGCGAACACTATTGATCCCCTGCTGCGTCATACGTTCAAGGAGCCTGGCCTGTATTGGATCGAATTAAAAGATCGATTCGAGCGGCGAGGAGGCGAGCGGTTTGCATATCGCCTGGAGATGCAAAATCAGATGCAACCAACGTTTCGGGTGACGCTTCCTGCGGATGCGTTGACCGTGCCAGTCGGTGGGGAAGTGAAGATCAAGGCAAAGGTGGAGCGGTTGCACGGATTCGAGGGAGAAATTCGAGTCGAAGCTGCTGACCTGCCGGTCGGAGTCCGAGTTGCCGAAGCGACCGTGGCCAAGAAAAAGAACGATGTGCAATTGACCATACAAGCGGAAGCGGGGGCGGCGATTGGCACGAAGCCTCTGCAACTGGTTGGGGTCTTTGAGGGGGCGGAAGGTGAGTCGCCACTGCGCGTGCCGGTGCGTGCAGCCGTAACCGATCAGCAACGCTGGACTCACGATATCCACTTGGCGGTGGCTTTACCGACACCATTCAAGGTGGTCGGGATCTTCGAAACGAAATATGCCGCGCAAGGTGAAACGTATGTGCGGCACTACCAAATAGAACGCGGTGGATTCGAGGGGCCGATTCGAGTGAAAATGGCCGACCGTCAAGTCAGGCATTTGCAAGGCGTGGTGGGCCAGGAAGTGATCGTTCCCCCCGGAGAGTCAGAATTCGACTACGCCATTCAATTAGCTCCCTGGATGGAGATCGGCCGCACCAGTCGCACGTGTGTGATGGCCGTCGCGGAAGTTAAGGATCCGGCAGGTCAGCCTCACACGGTGAGTTACACATCGCATCAGCAGAACGACCAGATCATCCTGCTGGTCGATCCGTCTCAGGTGGCCTTGAAGGTCTCACCGGAAACCATTCTGGTGGACGGAAGCCAACCGTTTGCGGTGAAGGTCAACGTGCAATTGGGCCAAGACATTACCGGCCCTGTACGCGTTGAGCTTGTCGCTCCTGACCACCTGGCGACCTTCCAAGCAGAACCGGTTCAGTTGGCCGGTAGTGGCGAGGCCACGCTGACGATTGCCAATGGCGCGTCGGCACCAGCGAACGTGAACATGCCATTGAAGGTACGCGCCACAGCGCGGAAGCACGGGCGGCCTTATGTCGCGGAGACCAATTTGCGACTGGTGCGACCTTACGACCCGTCCGACCCAAAGACACGGCGGTCAGCGGGTGTCTCTTCAGCAGTCAGATAGGTCTGCAGACTGTTCAACAGAGTCATGGCGCGGTCGAACGTCTCCTGCTGGCGACGATCGCGCCGATTCC
>NZVR01000061.1 GCA_002701545.1 Blastopirellula sp.
GACTTGAAGCTGTACGCAGAATTGGCTCCGGGTGCCAAACGACAGCAAAACAGTTACTCACGCAATGTGTGGTTGATCACCAACCAAGCGGAGCAACCGTTAGGTTATTTTGTTGTCGCCGAAGATGATGCCCGTGCGGTGGTGCCTGGCGACGAGCAATGAGCTCTGCTCGTGTGCGACCGGTTGGAGGGACTGTCCAACACGGGGCCCAGGCAAACGCTGGCGAGAAGTGGGCGCCAGGGGAATCCGTGGGTGCTGCTGCATCCTCGTGTGTCAGTTGCCCCGCAGGTCACTCGGCCGGTGGCGTTTCCACTTCCGGCTGAGGAAATGGCAGCAGGCGTATTTTGGCTGTGCCGCCAGGGTACTTGCCATCCTTCAGCGCCCGGCCGTTTCCGTTGGGGGACTGAGAGGTCAGGTGTGCTACGTGATGCCCCTGGGGGTGGAGGCTTAAGCTGCGTCCGTTGGGGAGTGTTTTGCTGGTAAAGAAAGCGGCTTCGTCTTCGGGGCGCCAGAACCAGACGTGGCCTTTGCCCGGGAACGCAGACGAGGTGGCCATCACAAAGCCTGCGGGATGAAACTGGGCATCGTATGCAAAGCCGTCCTGGTTACCACCGATCGGCATTTCTCGGATGGGCTTGCCACTTTCCCAGTCAAACACCAGGACGCAGGGGGTGCCGTTGGCGAAACCCCCGCCCGGTTCTTTCTGGCCGGCGCAGGCGAGGCGTGTTCCTGCCGCATCAAACTGTAGGTGCCGGGCACCGCCGCATTGCTGGATGCGACCTTTGGTGACGGCTTCATCTGCGTAAAGACTGGTGGCTTGTAACTCGCGCGTCACGGTGGCAGTCGCCAGATCCCAGTGACGCAGTGTGCCTTCCAGGTCTCCTGACACGAGTGACTTGCCATCCGGGTGAAAACACAAGCTGTAGACGCGGTGAGGGTGCGCCAAGGTACCTTGCTCCTTGCCGTCCGTGGTGGACCAGAGTTTGACGGTGTCGCCATTACCGCCGGTCGCGACCACCTTGCCGTCGTGGCTGACAGCCAAGGCACGGATCCAACCCGCGTGGGCTTGCGGCTGACTCCAGATCTGCGTCGCGGCCTCTTCTCGGTAGTCCCAACAAGCGAGGTGGCCCCAGGAATCCGCGGTCAACAGATGCTGCTGGTCGGGATGGAATGCCATCGCTTGGACCCAGCCTTGGTGCCCCGTCAGCGCGGGCAGGTGCCGTGGAGGGTCTGCGGTCATGTCCCAGCGTTGGATGGTGCCGTCATAACCGGCTGCCACGAGCAGTTTGCCGCATTGCGAATAGCGGGCCTGCCACAACTGACGATCATGTTCGATGATGATGTCGCTGCTCTGAGGGGCAAGTTCGAATTGTTTGAGAAGTTCTTCAGGTTTCATGGTGAGCTGCAGATCTGCTAGAGGCAGCGTCGGGTGAGGTGGATAAGGTTTAGCTGAGCAGTTCGTCGATCGGGCTGCAGTCATCATGGGCGACTGGCAGAGGCTGTCCGTTGTTGTCGTACTCCATCATTTCAGGTGGCACGCCGAGCGCTCGGAACCAAGTGTGAAACAGATGCCCGATGTCGTATTCCTGGCTATCGACAAACGTTCCCAGGGCATTGGTTTTGCCAACCACCTGGCCGCGGCGAATGCCGGCGCCACCCATCACGACCGACCAGGCTTCGGGCCAGTGATCGCGTCCGACGTGGGAATTGATGCGTGGAGTGCGGCCAAATTCACTCATCGCGATGACAAGCACGTTGTCTAGCATCCCGCGTTCGTCCAAGTCTTCGAGCAACGCGGCAAAGGGTTGGTCGAATTGCGGGATCAGGCTTTCGCAAGCATTGAAGTTGTCACCGTGGCTGTCCCAGTGGTATGAGTTCACTTTGACAAAACGTACTCCCGCTTCGATCAGTCGTCGGCCCATCAGCATGTGTCTGCCGAGTGCATGTTGGCCATAGCGTTCCTTGTCACGCGCGGTGATCTTGGAGTCGTCAAACAGATCCAATCTTTGCATCAACGTGTCGGCGACATCGTACACATAACTATTGGCGTCGACGTTGTCTCTGCGGCGTCCGGTGGCAAATTGTTGATTGAACCGTTTGCGCAAGTCGTTGCGCAGTTCGTTCTGTTCGGGCGTGATCGACTCATTGAGCAGGATGTTTTCCGGTGGTTGTGCATCGCCAAACGCCAACGCTCCGTATTTGGCTGGCAGGAAACCGGCGTCGGCAGTTTTAAAGCCACCGCTGTAAGGTTTGACCCAGCAGTAGGGAGGCAAGCCGCTGGCGGTCGGTCCGAGCAGTTTGGCGACGGCGGAGCCTAAATACGGGTAGATGACGCCACGGTTTTTGGGGTCGCCCCGATTGATGCGGCCCACACCGGCAGAGTGGCTATTGTCTTGGGTATGCACGCTGCGCACGATCGACAAGTGATGTAGTTGTTGCGCGGTGTGTGGCAGCAATTCGCTGATATGGACGCCGGGAACCGAGGTCGGGATGGCCCGGTAAGGGCCGCCGAATTGCGTGTTGGGTTTCGGATCCCAGCTTTCCAATTGGCTGATTCCACCGTCAAGCCAGACAAACAGAACTTGTTTTTCCTGCTGCTTCAGTTCTTCGCCAACGACCGGTTGCAGCAATCCACCCAGGCCGCCGACACCAGCGGCACCCGCCGCCGCGGCACCCAGCAGTTGTCGACGTGAGACAACGTGGTCGTTGGCATTGCAGAGCGGCGAGTTGTTTGGCGACGCATTCATGAGGTGGCTCGTTGGTTGGCGGGGTGTCTCATCATGGTCAGCTAGTGGTTGATGCAGAATTCCAAGGAGGTGAGCATGGCCCAGACCAGTTGGCGAAGCGCCTCGGGACGCTGCTTGGCATGCTGCTGGAGATGCGCTTCGACCAGCTTTCGTTCCGCGTCCACAGGAGGGCGTGAAAAGATGTTGAGGAACACTGTGTCGGCAACTTGTGCGTCGGGCATTTGGTCGAGTTGGGCTGTCAGGTTGCCCTCATGCGGTTGCAGCAAAGCCAGGACTTGTGAGTCATTCAAAAAGAATAACGCCTGCTTGACGGATGGCTTGTAGTCGCTGGCCGGTTGCTTGGGTTCCGACGCGACCGCGGTCACGAACGCCGCTTTCAGTTTTTGGCCCGGGTCTTCGGCATCGGCGTCGGCAGCGGCGTCGGCAGCGGGTGTCAGTCGTTCGGAATTGCCCGTAGCTGCCAGGGCGCTGGAAAACAGCTGTTCCGCCGTCAGGCGACGTTGCTGGCCGAGTTGATAGGATGCGGGTGTGGGGAATTCGGTCGCCGCATGGTGGCGGGTACTGCGTTGGTAAGTGTCCGTGAGGCTAAGTTCACGAATCAGCCATTTGAAATCGAATTGATGGGCTGCGAATTCGGTCGCCAGCAGTTCCAGCAACTCGGGATGACTGGCCATGTTGGCGGAATGGAATTGATCGAGTGGTTCGACCAAGCCGCGGCCCATCATCAGGAACCAGACGCGGTTGGCGATGTTCTGACAAAACAGCGAATTGTCCGCTGAAGGTAAATTGTCAGCGAGCTGCTGCAACGCGCTGAATGCCGGTGGGGCATTGGGGTCGGGCTTCTTGTTCTGCGCGGACGCATCGGCTGCGGGGTCCGGAGCGGGAATCGAGAACTCTTGCCCAAAGGGAATGCGAGGGCCGGTCAGGTTCTTGTCCGATCCGAAAACCGAGATGAACTCGAGTTTGTCCGTCATCGATTTTTCGTTGATCGCGGGGAACTTTTCGTTGCGGATCGAGATATTCTTGTAGGCAGCAAACAGGCCTTGGAACTCAAGTTGCTTGTAGTCGTCGATGAACAGGTGATCGTGACATTCCGCGCACTGCAAATCGACTCCGAGGAACAGGCGGCCAACGTCGCGTGTGAGCCCTGGGTAGTCGGTTGGATTCTGACCGGACTTCTGCAGTCGTTGCGTGTAAAAGTACGCTGCGCCACGGCGCGTCGCTGCGTCGTCTGTCGGGTGCAAGATCTCACGCACCAATTGATCCCAGGGTTTATTTGCCTCAAACGAGGTGCGCAAGTACGTGGCCCAATCGCTGTTGTCACCACGCCGTTCCATCAAAACCACGTGGAACAAATTGGCCATGCGGGTGGCATACGTGGGGGATGCCAAGAGACGATCGATTTCGAGCTCCCGCTTGTCAGCCGCGGTATCGGCCAGGAACTGGCGTGTTTTTTCTGCCGAGGGAATGCAGCCGGCGAGATCGAGATGCACGCGACGGAGAAATGCGGCGTCGTCTGTCAGCGGTGCCGGCTCTCCTTGGAACTGCGCGGAGACCAACCGGTCAATACGGTCATGCAACGATTCTTCGGCAAACGTCAGCGAGCAAAGCAATCCCAGGAACGTAAACGCTGGCAAAGCGCGGTGCATGATGATCCACATGTTGCTAGTAGCGAGGCGGGAGCCGAAGCCGTTGTGGCAGGACATTCATCCTACCCGAACGGGGCGGTTACGCCAAATTTCAGCCGCCAGTCCGGCAGCGATAAGCGACCATGGCATTGACGCGCCAACGCGGGAAACCACAGGCGTTTGGTTACCAGGGACGTCGCGAAATGACACCCTCAGTGGGACTGCTGGCGGTGGCATACAAGCGTTTGGGGATGCGACCGGAAAGGTAGGCAAGCCTACCGCTATCGACCGCCATCTGCATCGCTTTGGCCATGCCAATCGGGTCGCGTGCATGGGCGACCGCTGTATTGAGGAGCACCCCGTCGGCGCCCAATTCCATCGCAAACGAAACGTCGCTTGCCGTCCCGACTCCGGCATCGATGATGACTGGGTAGTCCGGGTCATCGTCCTTCAGATATTCCAAGCAGATGCGAATGTTGTTGGGATTCAAAATTCCCTGCCCCGAACCGATGGGACTACCGGCAGGCATGACCGCGGTCGCCCCGGCCAGTTTCAGTTTGTGAGCAATCACCGGATCATCGTTGGTATAGCAGAGAACTTGAAAGCCCGCCTCGACCAACTGGTGGGTTGCTTCCAGTGTGCCAATGGGATCGGGCAACAGCGTCTTGCTATCCCCCAGAACCTCCAGTTTGACCCAGTCCGCGCCGGGGTTATCCAGTTCGCGAAGAATCTCGCGGCCCAATTTGGCTGTACGGACCGCATCGGTGGCGGTAAAGCAGCCGGCTGTGTTGGGAAGTAAGGTGTAGCGATCAAGATCGAGAAAGTCGAAAATATTCTGTTCGCGACCGTCGGTGTAGAGTTTCTCTCGACGCACCGCGACGGTGATGCAGTCGGCTCCGGAGCATGCCAGCGAGTCGCGCATCATTTCGAACGAGGCGTATTTGCCCGTCCCGACGATCAACCGGCTGTGTAGCTTGTGATCGCCAATCTGCAGCATGTCCGATGAGGTCGTGAGTTCTGTGGCCATCCTTATCCTCCTCCCACGAGCGTCACGATCTCAATCGCGTCGCCTTCGTGCAGCGTGAACGTTTCATGTTCCGTACGAGGGACTACTTCCAAGTTGACTTCCACCGCGATCTGGTTCGTCTGGATTTCGAGCTGGGCGAGCATTTGGGCCACGGTCACGTCCTGTTCGACGTCGAGCGCTTCTCCGTTGAGTTGAATTTGCACTGGAATGGCACCTGTTTTCGAAATCGGGCGTGACGACAAGCGGATCGCGCAAGGAGCAAGGAAACGCCATCACCTGTCCGATTCTAGGCCGGTTGAGCAAACTCAACAACGGGGGCGTCTGACCGGTTATGGGTGCTGCGGCCCGGTAGCGTGCATGATGTGGGTGCCTGCCAGACGCCCGCTGGTCATGGCCCAGGCAATATGAAGCCCATGACCAAACAGGACCATGCCGCTGAGACCATTTTGTCCGACTGCATAGAGGCCTGAGATGACCTGCCCATCGGCATCGAGGACCTGCATTTGCCGGTTGATGCGTGCGCCCCCTTCGGTGGTGGTGAAGTAAGCCTTGACTGGGCCGAGTAGGACCCAGGGACCGGACTGGAGCTCGCGGCAGACCGCCCTGCCGTAGGGACACGGCGCGTTCCGTTTGGCGGTGGCGTTGAGGGTTCTCAAGGTGTTCTCGACGGCCGTGGTCGGCAGGTTGCGTTGGCGACAGACCTCGCGCAAACCAGGATTGCGGATTGCCACATCGGGCCGTAATCGCAGGTAGTCGGCGACATAAGCGTAGGCGATGTCCGGGGCGGTGGAAATGAAGTGAGGCCACGCCGAGTAGCGTTGGTGGAGTTCACCGTCGAGCAGGATATAGGCCTGTTTATTGGATTGTTGCGCGAGTGCGATTTCGCGGTCTGGCCAACGCGTTTCGTCGACGAACCGCGTGCCCTGTTCGTTCAGCAGGATCGCACCGTCGTCAAATAACGCATTTTCTGGATGCTGCCAGGTGACCAGCAGCCGTTTCGCCATGCGTCGCGTGAGCCACTTGGGTGCGCGTTTCGCGATGGCACCGAGCAGACGTGCCGAACGTCCGTGCGTCGGTAAACCTTGCCGCTTGGACGTCTTGTCGGGGGCAATGAAGCGCAATTCGGGTCCGTAGGTGACGTCCATGTTGACCAGTTGTCCGCCGGCAGCGGCAGCCAGCTGATGGCCCTCGCCGGTTGCGTGTGGATTGATCCCTTCGATGTCGCGATACGCCGTTCCTTTATGTTCGGCGATCAGCTGGTGGTTGTTGGCGTAATCGCCCGCTGCCAGGATAACCCCGTAGCGTGCGCGGATTTCGCGGGGCTCGCCAGCGATGTTCACGGCGACGCCGGTGACGCGGTCAGCTTCTTGGAGCAAGTGGGTGACACTGGCCTGGCAAATGAGTTTGCCTTGATGTTGCCGCAACGCATGTTGGAGAGCCGCGACGTAGGCGTGTCCGCCGGGAACCACATTGTGCATCCGGGGAACCCGATTGGGCGGTTCGGGGTGTGGGCCCACAAAGGACAAACCGAACGACTGTAACCACTCGAGCGTGTCCGCGGCCTGGTCCAAAAAATACGCCCGCAACGGTTCGTTGTTGCGCGCTTCGATCGTCGAGTCAGCGAACTTGCCGGCGTCTTCGGCGTGCGCGTTGACGTCGTCTTCGATGCCCGCGGCGCGTTGCTGGCGCGTTTTCGCAGCGGTATACGAACCGACCGCGATCCCCGTGGTGCCGCCAGGTTGCTCACGCTTTTCCAACACGATCACGGAGGCGCCGTGCTCTGCGGCGGAGACTGCAGCTGCTAAGCCACTGCCGCCGGCACCCACCACAATCACATCCGTTTCCAAGTCAGTCACGCGCGAACCTATTCCAAAATAGGACAGACATCAAACCATTGGCGTCCCTGATCGGCCATCCAGTCGCTCGTTCCATCAGGCCCCCACATGTCCTGTTCGTAGACCTGCAATTCCGGTGCGGCGGGGCTGCGCCAAGCTGCGATGATGGGATCGATAATACTCCACGCCAGTTCCACCTCGTCGCTGCGTGCGAACAGACTGGCATCTCCTTTGACGGCATCGAGCAGCAGGCGTTGGTAGGCATCCGGGATCGCCCCGGAGAACGCTTCGCGAAAACTGAAGTCGAGATCGGTCATGCGGACACGCATGCCTGCGTCGGGGACCTTGGTTTGGAAATGCAGTTGTATGCCTTCGGCCGGTTGCACCTGAATCACCAGGCGATTGGCGTCCATATGCTTTCTGGCTTTGTCCCCGAACAGCGTCAGGGGAGGTTCGCGGAATTGAATCACAATCTGTGTGGTCCGACAGGACATGCCTTTGCCGCTGCGCAGATAGAATGGCACGCCCTGCCAACGCCAATTGTCGACGTGCAATTTGATGGCTGCGAAGGTGGCGGTCTGGCTGTCTGGAGGTACCCCAGCTTCCTGTAGGTAGCCGGCATATTGGCCACGCACGGTGTCGCGGGCGAAATCGGCACCGGCTAGCGACCGTACCGCCCGTAACACTTTGACTTTCTCGTCCCGTACCAGGTCGGCGTCGAACCGTGATGGTGCCTCCATGGCGGTGATCATCATCAATTGCAGCAGGTGATTCTGGAACATGTCCCGCAGTACCCCGGAGGTATCGTAGTACCCGCCCCGCCGGCCCACCGTCACCTCTTCGGCCACTGTGATCTGGACATGATCGATGTAGTTGCGGTTCCAAATCGGTTCGAAAATGCTGTTGGCAAAACGCAGTACCAACATGTTTTGTACGGTTTCTTTACCCAAGTAGTGATCGATACGATAGACCTGTCGCTCGGCGAACACTTGGTGCAAGGCTGCGTTCAGCTGCCGCGCGGTCGCCAAATCGGTGCCGAATGGCTTTTCGACGACAATCCGTCGATCCCCGTGCGACTCGTCGGCCAACCCCGCCTGACCCAACTGCTGGACTGCGTCGGCGTACAATTTGGGGGAAGTCGAAAGGTAGTAAATCCGCGTCGTGGGTTGTTGTGCTTCGAGTGTTTCGAGGAACGCTTTCAGGCGGGTGTAGTCGTCCGGCTGCTTGATGTCGACCGGTTGATAGAAAAGGTGTTCAGCGAAAGTCTGCCACGTCTCCTGGTCGAACGCCTCGCCGACGAAGTTCGCTGTGCTGGTGCCAAGCTCCGTGCGCCACGTCTCGTGTTCGAAGGCGGTGCGTGCCGCGCCGACCACACGCAGGTTGTCCGGCAAACGATCTTTTTTGTGGAGCAGATACAGCGCCGGAATCAACTTGCGGCTGGTCAAATCACCCGAGGCACCAAAGATGACGATCGTATGTGACACGGATACCCTTTCCACGTGTTCTCTTGAACTGACGAGCGACGGACGCCCACCGCTTGCCAATATACGCTCAGGTCGAGAGGGCAGCGAGTGGTTGCAGGTTAGCGGATTTGCAAGGCGTAGCGGATGCGCGTGTCCTGGAGGCTGTCGGCGACGATCCGCGCACCGTCAAAGTTGTGGTTGCGGCTGTGATCGCCGGGGATCGAAACCGTGAACGCGCCCGCCGCCACGGCCGCTCGCGTGCCTGCCTCACTGTCCTCGAGCACCATCATTTCGGCGGGAGTCACGCCAAACCGCGAGGATGCCGTCTGGTAGATTTCCGGGGCCGGCTTGCCACGCACAACATCTTCGCTGGTGAGCAAAAACTGAAATCGTGGTTCGAGGTCAAATTGGGCGAGTACCGTTTTGACAAAGGACAGCCGACTGCTGGTGGTGACCGCTTTGGGGATCTGGGCGGATTCCAATGCGTCGAGCAAGTCCAGCAGGCCGGGAAGTGGTCTCAGTTGTTCCGGCAGGATGATAGCGAAGTTGGCGTCATTTTCTGCCTGTAAATCCGCCACCGTCGCGTCCAGGTCGTGGAAGTCGATCATGGTTTGCAGGGCGATATGGCCAGGCCGGCCGATCATCAAGTCCAGCAGTTCCTGGGTCAACTCCTTACCTCGGCTCCGCAGTGAGCGGGCCCCCACTTCCTGGTAAAGTTCCTCGGTGTTGAACATGAGGCCGTCCAGGTCGAAGGCGACGGCTCGAATCTCAGGGGTAGTCATGCTGGTAGTGTCTGATCAGGGAAATGGTCAACGATCGGCGACGTGTAAGCCACCGATTGTACCAATTGCAGCCGCCGCGCAGAGGCCCCTCGGGAACCCGGCGGACAGGCGAACCACCGTAGATCGCTCGCGTGACGTCCTTGATCGACCCTCCTCTTCCCGGAGTTGGAACAAGATATGATGTTCACTGATCGCTGAAGTGGTTATCCTAGAATGCAAAGCCCGCTAGCCATTTTTGTCGAGGAGCGTTTCATGTCGTCTCAGATGTCGTCTCAGCAATCCACCAGAAGAAGTTTTCTCAAGCAGACTACGGCTGCCACTTCGGCGACGGTTGCTGCGGCTTACTTTCCCTGGACAGAGAAAGCGTTTGCCAACGACGCGAAGAACGACCGACCATTGATCGGCGGCATTGGACTGGGAGGCATGGGGTCGGGAGACTGTCGGCAACATGCGAATTTCGGCGACGTCGTTGCCGTTTGCGACGTGGACAAGAACCATGCCGAGCGGGCCAAGAATGACGGTCACTTGGGCAAAGGCAAAGCGGAAATTTACCACGACTATCGCAAACTGTTGGAACGCCCCGATATCGATGTGGTCAGTATTGCCACTCCCGATCATTGGCACGTGAAAATTGCCATCGAGGCATTGCAGGCTGGCAAGCATGTCTTTTGCCAAAAACCACTGACGTTGACGCTGGAAGAAAATCAGCTGGTGCGGAAGGCCTGCCAGAAATATTCGGATCAGATCTTCTTTGTGGGGACGCAACAACGGAGTGATCGCAATCGCTTTTTGCGAGCCGTGAATATGGTGCAAAAAGGCTTGCTGGGCGACATTCGCAAGATCACGGTCGGTATCAATGGCGGCTCACGCGGCGGCCCGTTCACCAAAGAGGCACCGCCGGCGCAACTGGATTGGAACGCTTGGTTAGGGCAAGCGCCGAAGGTGGAGTACATCAAGCAACGCTGTCATAACAACTTCCGCTGGTGGTATGAATACTCAGGTGGCAAATTTACCGACTGGGGGGCCCACCACGTCGATATCGCCACGTGGGCGATTGGCGAAGACAAGCCGGGCCACGGGCCGATCAAGATTGACGGCAGCGATGCCAAGCATCCGGTTGCTTTCAAAGACGGCTATCCGACCGATGATACGTCGTACAACACGGCACATGACTATGCGGTCAAGTGTCACTTTGCGAATGGGATCGAGATGAACGTCACCAGTCGTGGCGACAACGGGATTTTGTTCGAAGGCACCAAGGGCCGGATTTTTGTGAATCGGGGAAAGATCACCGGTCAACCGATTACGGAAAAATGGGATGCGGATCAGTTCGACGCAGCGGATCTGCAACGGCTTTACAAAGACAAGCCGCATGAGGGTCACAAGCACAACTTCTACCGCTGCATTCGCGAAGGTGGTTTGCCGGTATCCGATGTGTTCACGCACGTGCAAGCGATGGGCACATGTCATTTGGCTGCGATTGCCGCGCGGCNGAATCGCGAGATCCGTTGGGATCCGAAACGCGAAGCGATTGTGGGTGACGATCAAGCGGCCACGTTCTTTGCGCGTGAGCANCGCGCGGGTTTTGAGATTCCACGCGTTTGATCTGCGGTTTTCATGACGGCTATTCTCGGGATTTCGGCGTTTTATCATGATTCGGCGGCGGCGTTAGTCGTTGACGGTGAGGTGGTGGCTGCCGCGCAGGAAGAACGGTTCACGCGGGTCAAGCATGACTATCGGTTCCCGCAGCAGGCGGTGGACTACTGTCTGGAGACTGCGGGGCTGACGCCCGAAGCGCTGGATTACGTCGGGTTCTACGATAAGCCGTTGATTAAATTCGAGCGGCTGCTGGAGACCTACTTAGCGTTTGCTCCCCGTGGGTTTTTCTCGTTTCGCAAGGCGATTCCGTTGTGGCTGCGACAGAAGTTGCACCTGCGGCGCGAGATGCGTCAGGGCCTGCGGGACCGGTACGGGGGACGATTTGTCTTTACCGATCACCATGAATCTCACGCCGCTAGTGCGTTCTTCCCCTCGCCGTTTGAAGAGGCGGCGATTCTGACCTTGGATGGCGTGGGGGAATGGTCCACCGCCTGCATGGGTGTGGGACGCGGCCATCAGATGGAACTGACTCACGAGTTGCGGTTTCCCCACTCGCTCGGGTTGCTGTACTCGGCCTTCACCTATTACACCGGCTTTCGCGTGAACAGCGGCGAGTACAAGGTGATGGGGCTGGCGCCCTACGGTGAGCCGCGATTTCGTGATCTGATCCTGGATGCCTTGATGGATTTGAAGGAGGACGGCTCGTTCCAAATGGACATGAGCTACTTCAACTACTGCCAAGGTTTGACGATGACGTCGCGTAAATTCCATCAGCTGTTCGGTGCGCCGCCTCGTCAGCCAGAATCGGAGATCACGCAACGGGAAATGGATCTGGCAGCTTCCGTACAAGCGGTCACGGAAGAAGTGATGTTGCGTATGACGCGACACTTGCACGAACAAACGGGGCTCAAGCAGNTGGTCCTGGCCGGGGGTGTGGCGTTGAACTGTGTGGGCAACGGCAAGGTGCTGCGGGATGGGGCGTTCGATCAGATCTGGATTCAGCCGGCAGCCGGTGACGCGGGGGGGGCACTGGGGACGGCGCTGTTCATCTGGCACCAGCTGTTGGAAAACGAGCGGGTGCCGCAATTNCCGGATTGCCAAGCGGGATCTCAACTGGGCCCGGCCTACTCGGATGATGCCATTCAGGCCGAGCTAGAGCGGTTAGGCGCGACCTACACGACGTGCGCCGACGACGAGGGGTTGTGTCGCGAAGTTGCCGATTTGATTGCCGACGAGAATGTCGTCGGTTGGTTTCAAGGACGGATGGAATTCGGCCCGCGGGCGCTGGGCTGTCGAAGCATTCTGGGCGATGCTCGCAGTACCAAGATGCAGTCGGTGATGAATTTGAAGATCAAGTTTCGCGAATCGTTTCGTCCGTTTGCACCGCTGGTGTTACGCGAGCATGTCGAACGCTACTTTGAGATGCGTCCTGAGGAAGATAGCCCCTACATGCTGTTGGTCGCGCCGGTTGCGGAGGGCAAGCGGACCGCGCTGGAGGGTGCGGATGCGGAAGCATTCGGGATCGATAAACTGAACTTTGTGCGATCCGAAATTCCTGCCGTCACNCACGTGGATTATTCAGCACGAGTGCAAACGGTCGATGCACAGCGAAATCCGCTGCTGCATCAGTTGCTGTCCAGCTTCTATCAGAAAACCGACTGCCCCGTGATGATCAATACCAGCTTCAATGTCCGCAGCGAACCGATTGTTTGTACCCCCGTGGATGCCTATCGTTGTTTCATGATGACCGATATGGACGTGCTGGTTTTGGGGCATCACGTGCTGCGTAAGTCGGAGCAGACGGATGCGATGTCGCCTGCAGAACGTCAGCAGCACTTGGCACAGTTTCAACTGGACTAACTAGGCAGAGGCACTGGATTGTGAGTTTGATTGAAATCAATTGGCGCCCCACGCAGCGGCAAATACGCCAATTCAGTGTGGTCTGTTTGTTCGCCTTGCCGTTCATTGGCTGGCTCTGGGGCGGAGGTTGGCAAGTGGTGTGNGGTTTGGCCGCGGGCGGCGCGGGGGTTGCCCTTTTGGGATGGACTGTGCCAGCGGTCATTCGCCCCCTGTATCTCGGGTTGACGCTGTTGACTGCACCGATCGGCCTGGTGGTCGGCGAATTGTTGATGGTCGTGGTCTACTTTGGCGTGGTCTGCCCGGTCGGATTGTTGGGGAAATTGGTGGGCCGCGATCGGTTGCAGTTGCGGTTGAAACGAACGGCAACATCCTTTTGGGAAAAGAAAAAGCGGCCGACCAACGTGGGCAGTTACTACCGCCAGTCCTGACAAGCGACAGCGGGAGCAGGCTGGCGCTCGGTCTTCCGGTGGTGCGTGGGTCCGTTTCGTGAGGTAGGATAAGAGGACCGCGACGGACGGTGATCATACGACACACTGAGCCGTAGACGACACGGTGTTGCACCGTAGGCAGCGAGGAAGCAGACGCATGACGACTGACGACAAGAACGAGTTTGAGCAGGCAGGCGAGGATCAGGAGCTCTCCTTCTTCCGAGAGTTCCTTGTTTTTTTGGTCGAGAATAAGGCGTGGTGGATTGTGCCGATTGTCGTGGTGCTGGGGGGCGTCGGCCTGTTAGCGTTATTCAGCGCGACCGGAGCAGCGCCTTTCATCTACGCTCTGTTTTAAGATCGACATCGAGTTTGCAACGAACGGCCTGAACCTATGCAGCGCGTGCTCATTACCGCTTTTGAACCGTACGACCAGTGGTCTGAGAATGCGAGTTGGCTGGCGCTGATCGAATTGACCAAGTCACTGCCTGAGGCGCCGGAGATTACCACGCGACGGTATCCGGTCGACTACAACGAACTGGCCGTTCGCCTGGCGGATGATCTGGTCGCCGATTACGACGTGGCTTTGCATTTAGGGCAAGCACCGGGTACCTGTAGCATGCAACTGGAAGCGGTTGGGTTGAACGTCGCCAGTCGTGTGGAGGAAGCAGACGATGGGTTTCGCCCACTGGCGGCAGACGGACCCGATGCCTACCTTTCGTCGCTGCCGTTGAGCCGTTGGGCCGAGGAGTTGCGTGGGCGAGGGGTTCCCGCGACGATCTCACACCACGCCGGTACCTATTTGTGCAATGCGGCGCTGTACCTCAGTCAACACATTGCGGCAACGCGAAAGCTCAAGTTGTTGTCGACATTCGTGCATGTTCCGTTGTGCCCGGCGCAGGCTCTGCAGGCGGAGNANCCTGCGGCGAGCTTGTCCACCGCGATGGTCGTTGACGGCCTCCAGCGAATGCTCGAGTTGATTCGTGAGATGCCTGGTCGCGAAGACTGAGTTCGACGCTTACGAGTTGAGCTTTTCTGCTACGATCTTGCCGATGTTAAGCGACGATGTGGCTGCCGGTGACGGTGCATTATTGACATGAATGATGCGGTCGTGCGCCTGGATCAGGAAGTCATCGACCAAGGCTCCGTCGGGCGTCAGTGCCTGAGCGCGAACTCCGGCACGTGCCGGTACGAGCTGAGACGATTCGAGTTCCGGCATCAAACGCTGCAAGGCGTGCACGAATGCCGCTTTGCGGAACGAGCGATGCATTTCGTCCAGTCCTTTGCGCCAGTACTTCCAGGCTAAACGACGAAATCCGGGGTAACACAGCGACTCGGCAAGATCGCGCAGATTGATATCCCATTTGCGATAGCCCTCGCGTGCAAACGCCAAGACCGCGTTTGGTCCGCATTCCACACCCCCGTCAATCATCCGGGTGAAGTGCACACCAAGGAAGGGAAACGCCGGGTCCGGTACCGGATAGATCAGGTTGCGACAGAGATGCTCGGCTGACGGCTTCAGCTCGTAATACTCGCCACGAAAAGGAACAATCTTGGCTTCGGCACGGTCGCCGGCCAGTGCGGTGACTCGATCGCAGTGCAGACCGGCGCAGTTAATCAGGGTCCTCGCCTCCACGTCACCCGCAGTGGTGGCGACGACGACGTGGCTGGAGTTTTCGCGGATGGCGGTGACGCGCGCACCGGTCATCGTGCTGCCGCCGCGCTCGCTGAGGATTTCGCTGAGTCGCTCGCAAACGCGTCGGTAGTTGACGATGCCGGCCTCGGGGACATGGATCGCTTCGACGCCACAAGCGTGAGGTTCCAGTTCCGCGAGCCGCTCGGCACCGATCATTTCACACGCGACACCGTTCTCCTGGCCCCGTTGGTAAATCGCCGCCAATCGCTCGCGTTCGGATTCGTCGACCGCGACGATCACTTTGCCGCAGACGTCGTACGGAATGTCCTCCGCGGCACAGAACGCCTGCATGGCCAGTTTGCCCTCGCGACAGTTGATGGCCTTTAAAGATCCGGGCTTGTAGTAAATTCCCGAGTGCAGCACGCCCGAGTTATGTCCGGACTGATGAGCGCCCACGCTGGTTTCTTTTTCGATCACGATCACTTTTTTGTCAGGAAAGCGTTCCGTGATACGAAAGGCGGATGCCAAACCAACAATCCCGCCGCCGATGATAGCAATGTCTGCTGAGTCCATCTCGCTGCACCTACGTTTTCAATTTACGTCCGAGTTTGTCTTCGACACTTGCGACTTTCGACTGCAGCCGACCCGAATGGCCGCGGCGATAGTCGAGCTTGGCAGTGCAGGTGACCCGATCGCAATCCTCGGCGATGGCATCGACACACTGTTGCAGCACTGCCAGCACTTCATCCAGCTCCCCTTCGATGATCGTTCCCATCGCATGCAATTGATAGTCCAAGCCGCTCTGATCGATGATGTCCAGGCTGCGCGCGACGTAGGGGCTGACGCTAGCACCTGTGCCCATCGGCGAGATACTGAATTCCAGCAAAACCATCCCGGGCTCTCCCATGTTCATGATGTCAACTGGTCGGGGTTGAAACGCGACTACACTTTAATTGCAGTTCTCGCCAAGCCCAAGTAGTGAGGGCAGTTGCGTTGATTCCTCTATGGTTGCCGATGGCAAGTCGCTAAACTCCGCCGTCCTGAAAGGCCGAAGGTAAACCTTATGTACGCGTCCCGTTCCACGATGAGCTCGAAGCGTCCAGTTGACGTCGGTTGGCTGGCTTGGGTCGGTTGCGTGGTCGTCGTACTGGTGTTCCCTCTGACGCTGACGGGAATGGATCAGATTCCGATTCAATGGGGTCGGCCGGTTGAGACGCAGTTGCCCGGTGCTCCCCCACCGATGGCCTATCCGGCCGTAACTTCCCAGCGGATGGCGCCCTCGACGTTGGCGCCTCCCAACGTTGGACCGACGGCGGATTTTGTCAATCTGGACCGACTTTTGCCTGCCGAGCCCCGTCCTGCTGCGCCGCCGTATGCCGGGCTGGGGGCGACGCCTCCTGTGCCGCCGACGGCAGGGTCAGTCGCTTTGGCGCGTCGTGCGGAGCCTGCCTATGGCAACCCGCCGGCGGTTGGCTATGAAATGGCGACGCCAGATTGGGGCTTTCAGTTTCTTCCGGAAAGCATTCTCTACAAAGCCTATCTGGCAGGAATGAAGGAATCACGTCTGGCCGGACATGTGTTTAGTGGCGACAGCGGCGTCAACGGTGGCGACTTGTTGTTCGAGGGCACGTTGGGCGGCCGATTTGGTCTGTTTCGCATTGGTAATCGCGATAACTTGATGCCGCAAGGATTCCAGTTAGACGTCGAAGGTTCGGCGCAGGTGCGGCTGAATACGTCGGATGATGTCGATGTTCAAGCGACGGACTATCGCATTGGACTACCGCTCACCTTTGCTAACGGGCCCTGGCAGCTGAAAACAGGTTACTACCACTTGAGCTCACATGCAGGTGACGAGTTTCTGTTAAAACGCCCGGGATTCCCGCGACTGAATTACGCTCGCGACGTGTTGTTGCTGGGGGTCGGTTATCAGGTCACGCGTGATTTACGCGTCTATGGCGAGGTGGGATGGGCCTTTTACAGTGACGTTGCGAATGAATGGGAGTTCCAGTTTGGAGTCGACTATGCGCCGGCGTTGCCCACAGGTGTGCGTGGCGCCCCGTTTGTGGCGTTCAACACCCACTTGCGCGAAGAGCTGAATTACGGCGGTAACGTCGCGTTTCAGTTAGGCTGGGCTTGGCGGACCGACGTGGGACGCCTGCTGCGAATCGGCTTGCATGCCTACTCGGGAGAAAGCAACCAGTATTCGTTCTTCGATTACTACGAGGAACAGATCGGGGTTGCTGTCTGGTACGACTACTAGGCCCGCTGGCCGAGCGTCAGGTAACGCGCCGCATCGACTTGTGGCGAAGCTGGTGTTGGCCTATAAGGGTTCAAGTGCCGGTATTGTCAGGTCCGTGCGCAAGGGTTTGCCGAAGTGGTTTTCAGGATTGTGAGAGGAACCGAATCGATGCATTTCAGTCAAGTGACTTACCGTTCGGCGCCCGTCTGGGCCTGGTTGTTGTTAGCCTGCGTGGGGTGTGGTCAGGACCCGAATGCCGGTCGCGCCTCGGTCGTCATCGACGTGGATGACAGTAACTTTTCGGAGCTGGTTTTGGAGTCCGAATTGCCGGTGCTGGTGGATTATTACGCCACTTGGTGCGGGCCGTGCCATGCCCTGGCACCGACGATTGACCAAGTGGCTTGGAAGCATGAAGGTACTGCCGTGGTGGCACGTGTCGATGTGGACATTGCCCGGCAGGCCGCAGTCAACGCGCAAGCGAACTCGATCCCATTGCTGGTGGTCTACAAGGATGGCAAAGAGGTGGGGAGATTGGTCGGCGTTGTCAGCATGGGCGAGATTGAGACCCTGCTGGCGTCCGCGTCGTCATCTTAAAGCACGGGCTGGCCTCGGGCTCAGGCGCTAGCGGCGGGCTCACGCATCCGGGGAGGGCCAGTCACCGCGGGAGGGACGTTTGAGTAGTTGATTGGCCTCTTCGTCCTGGACGCAGCGTTCTGTTTTACCGTCCCAGGTGATACCTCGCCCGAGTTTGTACGAGACCATGCCGAGCAGGCTGAGATTGGTTGACAGGTGTCCCACTTCGATATCGCAGGTGGGGCGTTTCTTGTGGGCGATCGCTTCGGTAAAGTCGTTCCACAGCAGGTCGATACTATGGCCATCGGGTTCTTTGTGCTGCGCGGGTCGGTGTACCACCTGTTGTTTGGTGTTGGCGGGGTAGAAGGTCCAGCCGTCGCGCCAGCCCATGTGGAACGTGCCTTTGGAGCCGTAGAAGTAGCAGCCGATGGAGTGTTTTTCCGCTTCGTTTCGGGCAAAGCGACGGTGCTCCCAGGTGGCGGTGAAGCCTTCGAAACGATAGACGGCGACCTGCGAATCGGGGGCGTCGGTCGTCTGCTCGCGGTCGTTCAGAACCGCTGGGCCTTTGATCGGCCGCCCTCCGGTGGAAAACACATGGCGTGGGTATTTCTCGTCAGTCCACATCAGCAGTTGGTCCAGCCAGTGGACGCCCCAGTCGCCGAGTGTGCCGTTGGCGAAATCGAGGAAGTTGCGGAAGCCGCCGGGGTGAATCTTACGATTGAACGGTCGTAACGGAGCGGGGCCGCAGTACATATCCCAGTCCAAGCCCTCGGGGACCTCGCCGTTGGGTGCGGCGGTTTCTGCGCCACCACCGCCATGGACGAACATCCGCACCATGCCGATCTCGCCGACCTGTCCGGATTTGAGGAACTGCATCCCCTCGCGATAGTGTGGTCCGATGCGCCGATGGAGCCCGACTTGCACCACGCGTTCGGCGGCCCGTGCGGCACGGAGAATGGCGCGGCTTTCCTGGACCGTGTGCCCGGTCGGTTTCTCGATGAAGACATGGCAACCGGCCTCAATCGCTTGTAACGCATTCAACGCGTGCCAATGGTCCGGCGTGGCGATGATGACGACGTCCAGTTCTTCTTGGTCCAGCAACTCACGGAAGTCTCCATAGGTCGCCGGCCGTTGGTTGGTCAGACTCTCGACNTCCCCGGCAGCCAGATCCAACGCGTTGGCGTCGACATCGCACAATGCCACCGCTTGCGTGTTCCCCGCTGCCAGTGCTTCCTTGAGAATGTTCATGCCCCACCAGCCCGAGCCAATCAAGGCGGTCCGGTAGGTGGGCGCTTTCTGGGCACCGTGGATGGCGGGAGCCAAACTGAGAGCAGCCGAGGCAGCCGCGGTACTGGAAACGAATTGGCGGCGAGTAAGACTCATGGAAAAGGATCCGTCATCGGGTCAGAGGTCGCGGGCAACAGTTGGGTGTCTATCTTGGTGGCCCCTGCCGGTAATTGCAACTGTTGGGTAGGAGACGCGGAGAAGTAGCGTGGGGGGCGGAATCCGAAACAGGCCCCTGGGGGTGAGAACTCCCGAGATTTCCGGCTTGCGAGGGGGTAAAATTGACATTTTCCAGGGTTTTCTTTAACATATCAAGCGACTTAAATTGGTCGAACCTCCCTCCTAAGATCGAGAAGGATCATGTCCTTCCCCTACCCTGCATCCATGTTCTCTACCCCCATTCGTTCCCGCTTCGGTCGTGGTCTGATCGTGCGTGCGGCCCTGTTGCTGGTGGCCGTTCTGCCATGGTTGAGCCTGTTGGATTCCGTTCAGGCGGGCGAGCCGCCGAACCCTCCACTGCGGCAGTCGATAAACGACATCCTGCGCCGGCAGTGGATTGGACCTCAGCAGCCTCTTTGTCCTGACGAAGATTTTGTCCGCCGGGTTTACCTGGATCTGCTGGGGCGCATTCCGGCCGCGAATGAGGCTCGTGAGTTTTTGGACGATGCCTCCGAAGACAAACGGGCACGTTTGGTTGACCGTTTGTTGGAACATCCCCGCTATGCGCATCATATGGCGAATGTGTTTGACGTGATGCTCATGGAGCGTCGACCGGACAAACACGTGAAGGCCGATCAATGGCAGGGTTACTTGCTGGCCAGTTTTCGAGCGAACAAGCCGTACAACCAGTTGGCGGGCGAAATCTTGGGAGCGGATGGCGTCAACGAAGAGTTGCGCGCTGCTTCGAAGTTCTATCTCGATCGTGATTTGACGGTCGATCTACTGACGCGTGACGTCGGCCGCGTGTTCTTCGGGATGGACCTTGAGTGTGCCCAGTGTCACGATCATCCGCTGATCGGCGACTATTACCAAGCGGACTACTATGGCATTTACGCTTTCTTGACGGGCAATTATTTATTCCAGCCGGACAAGAAGAAGCCGGCCTTGATCGGAGAGAAGATCGCCGGATCTGCTAAATTCAAATCGGTATTCACTGAGGTCGAGGGCATGACCCGGCCACGGCTCCCCGGAGAAACGCAACTCGATGAACCGACGTTTGCCAAGGGAGACGAATATCAGGCAGTCCCTGACGACAAGAAGAAGGTTCGCGGCGTGCCCAAATACAGTCGACGCCAACGTCTGGCGGAACTGATCCAAACAGGCACGAACCGAGCCTTCAGTCGTAACATTGCGAACCGACTGTGGGCCCACATGATGGGCCGCGGGTTAGTGCATCCGTTGGAACTGCATCATGCGGATAATCCGCCCTCGCACCCCGAACTGTTGGAAATTCTGACCGATGCGTTGCCCAAGATGGAGTATGACATCAAGTCGTTCCTGCGGGAATTGGCACTTTCCGATGCGTACCAGCGAAACTTCGCGCTGCCGAACGATTTGCAGCCCTACGTTGCCGCCGCCGAACCTTTGGTCGCGCCGACGAAGACCGAGTTGGCCACGCTGCGAGAGCAGGCCGACGCGCTGCAAACGCAATTGGATGAAGCCGTCGCGGCATTGAGCAAAAGCGAAACGCAAGAAGAACCGTTGGATACCGCGAAAGTCGCTGCGGAACAAGCTGCGGCAACGGCCGCCAAAAAACTGGCCGACCAGCAAGCGACGTTGGCCAAGCAGAAAGCAGACCATGCAGCCCAAGCTGCGGTGAGCGGCAAGTTGGCGAGCGCTGCCTCGCAGGCGCTGGAAGTGGCCAAGCTGACACCGAAGGACGAGGAACTGAAAAAGGCAGCCGATGTGCTGAATGCCAAGTCCGCCGAGAGAGTGAAACAGGTGGCGGCCTTGCAGGCAGAGGTGGACAAAACACAAAAGGGAGTGGCGCCACTGGAAGCGACGGTGAAATCCACCAAGGAAGCCTTCGATAAGGCGTTGGCCGCTTGGCAGCCTGTCCGGCAGCAGGTGGTTACCCAACGNTCCACAGTCGAGGAACGTCGACAGGCGGTCGAGCAGCAAGCCCGTCGAGTGGTCAGCATGCAACACCGTTTGCGTCACTTGGAAACGCTGATCAGTTGGCGCGATGCCCGCGCCGCCGTGCAGACCGCCACACAACAGTTGGCTCAATCGCAAGCTGCGGTGACGCAGGGTGAAGAACAGTTGGCTGCTGCGACCGTTGCCGCACAAGCGGAACAAAAACGCGTTCAAGAAGCCGGAGCGATGCAAAAACAGCAGACGCAAACGCTGACCACGCTGGTCAATAAGCAGAAAGAGAAGCAAGCCGCTGCGAAACTGCTGGAAACGTCGCTGACGCAAGTCCAGCAAGCGTCGCAGAAGCTGAGTGATCAATCGGCTGTGGAGCCATCGGTCAAGGCGTTGCAGGCTTCGATCGCCGTGGCGAAAGCAGAAGGCGAAGCCGTGGCCAAGGAAGTGACCGCACAGCAGACGGTGGTCGCCAAAGCGGGTGAGCAGTTGAAAGCCCGGCAAGTGGTCATGGAGAAAATGGTGGCGGCCGAGAAACAGGCCAAGGCGATGGTAGCCCAGGTACGCAGCCAGATGGGAGCTGCAGAACAGCAGGTTCAGTCGATGCAGGCGGGTCTGGAAGATACGGAGATCAAAATTGCTGACCAATGGGCCGAGCAGTTGGTGGTTTCCACCTTGTCACCGCTGAGTAACGAACAGTTGGCTTGGAGTCTGTTTCAGGCCACCGGTGTGGTCGATCAGCAACGCCGGGCCGCCGAAGCTGAGTTTGCTAAAAAAGTGGCCGAGGCAAAAGACAAGCCAGCGGTTGCGGAAGGTGAGAAGCAACTCCAACTCGAACAGGCCGTCGACGCTAAGCTGGCGGGGAACGTGAAAAAGTTCACCACCCTGTTTGCCGCCGCTGCCGGACAGCCACAAAATGACTTTTTTGCCACCGTCGATCAGGCCCTGTTCCTCGCCAACAGTGGCGATGTTCAGAATTGGACCAAGCCGGCGGCCGGAAATCTGACCGAACGGCTGGCAAAATTAGAAGACACCAAAGCACTGGCCAGTGAACTTTACTTGAGTATCCTGACTCGGCAGCCCAATGCTGAAGAGACCGCCAGCGTACATGATTACATTCAAGCACGGAGTGCTGACAAGCCGAAGGCTGTCCAGGAGTTAGTCTGGGCACTGCTGGCTTCCGCTGAATTCCGATTCCAACGGTAACTATTTGGGAGAACCGCGATGCGTTGTGATTACGCCTGCCACTCGCCGGAACATACCATTGCACGACGAAGTTTCTTAGGTGGTGCGATGGGCGCCGCCAGTTTGGTGGTCGGAGGACTGGGCTCGTTGGCCATGCCGGCTGCCGCCAAGCAGTTGGAGCAGCAACAGAAACGGGTGCTGGTCGTTTACCTGTCTGGCGGTGTCAGNCAACTTGAGACGTGGGACCCGAAGCCGAAAACCGATACCGGTGGGCCCTTTCGAGCGATTCCTACGAACGTGCCGGGCACGCATATCTGTGAGTTGCTGCCGCTGACAGCGCAACATATGGACAAGCTGGCCTTGATCCGCAGCATCAATACAAAGAACGGTGACCATGGAAAAGGCCGTTATCAAATGACGCGAGGCCGGAACCAGAGCCCGGGCGCCGAGGTGCCGCATCTGGGCGCCGTGGCTGCCAAAGGGTTGGAGTCATTGCAAAATCCACTGCCAGGACATGTCAAAATTCCCGGTGGCGGACGGTCCAACAACGCGGCGTATCTGGGACCTAAGTACTCGGCGGTCGGCGTGAATGGTAAGCCACCGGCGAATTCCGAATTGCCAGGTGGTGTCAGCGTGGATAACGATTTGCAACGGAATGCTTTTCGACGTCAGGCAAACCGCTCCTTCTTGTCCCGTCGACGGTCCGCGGCGACCGATGTCTATACCTACAGTTATGAACGTGCGCTTGAGTTGATGGAGCGGCGCGATGTGTTCGACGTCACCAAAGAATCGGCAAAAGCGCAAGAGCAGTACGGTGACTTTGACTTTGGGCGGCACTGCTTGATGGCGCGTCGCCTGTTGGAACATGGTGTGACGTTCGTTCAGGTCGAGCACTCGAACTACGATACCCACAACGAGAACTTCAATTTTCACCTCGAGCAATTAGGGGAATTTGATCGCGCGTTCTCGACGTTGATTGCCGACTTGCACGTCCGCGGCATGTTGGAATCGACCTTGGTCGTCGTGATGTCGGAGTTTGGTCGGACACCCAAAATCAACCCGCGTTTCGGCCGCGATCACTGGGGAACCGCCTGGTCGCTCGCCATGAGTGGTTGTGGTGTCCAGCCCGGTGCCGTGATCGGTAAGACGAACGCGAATGGAACTGCCGTGGCAGATCGAGAAGTCGATCATGGTGACCTGTTCCATACGTACCTTTCCGCCGTAGGACTCGACCCCACCAGTACCTTTGATGTCGGCGGTCGCGAGGTTCCACTCGCCGATCCAGCACGCGCCGCGATTGATGAAGTGCTGACCTAAGATCGCTGAATNGCAAGCAACCGGAACGGGTAACGGTGACCAGCATGACCGCAGATCCTAAACAGACGCACGTGGCCGAGCAGTGGAAGCATGGTGCTCCCTTGATCACCTGCCGGTTTGACCGTTCGGGTGACCTGGCGTTCAGCAGTGGGCAAGACTACACGCTGCAACGCTGGTCGTTGAGTACGGGGGAGTGTGTCAGTTGGCCGGCCCACGAAAGCTGGATCCGGGATCTGGCGTTTTTGACCGATAACCGTACCTTCGTGTCGGCTGGCTGTGATGACTCGATCGTGTTCTGGCCCACGACGGGTGACAAGCCCGAGCCAATTCGAACCGTCAAAGCACATGATGGTTGGGTCCGCACGGTCGATGCCAGCAGCAATGGGCAATGGCTGGCCACAGGGGGTAATGACAAACGGGTCAAGCTGTGGAAAACCGATGGCACGTTCGTGCGTGAATTCGAGGGGCACGACAGTGATGTCTATTGCTGTTTGTTCCATCCCACGGATGAAAATGTCCTGCTGTCCGGCGATCTGAGCGGCACGATTCATCAATGGGAGATTAGCACAGGAAAACTGTTGCGGAGCCTGGATGCCAAAGAACTGCATACCTACAACGGCGGGCAACAGGTGCATTATGGCGGCGTGCGCAGTATCGCCATCAGCCCGGATGGGAAACAGCTGGCGGCGGTTGGGTTGCACAAAGCGACAAACCCGTTGGGAGCGGTCAATGAACCGCTGGTCGTGACCTTCGACTGGGCGACCGGTAAAAAACAAAAGAGCCACGTGGCCGAGGGGGTTAAAGGAATCGGCTGGCGCGTGGCCTATCTGGCAGATGGCAGTTTCGTCTGCATGTCCGGAGGCTCCGGAGGAGGCTTTCTGATCTTTTGGAAAGCCAATGAAGAGAAGGCATTTCATAAACTGAAATTGCCTGATACCGCGCGGGCAATGGACTTGCACGGCGACGGCGTGCGACTGGCGACGGCCCACTTCGACGGCCATCTACGCGTCAGCAAAATGGCACCGAAAGCGATGCCCAAAAAGTCTTGATCCCGACGTTGTCGAAGGATCGATCTGTGGTGCATTCTCAGACGGCGATTTGTGCCTGCTCACGAGCATCGTGACGATACGCTGCGAGCGCGTGAACCAGGAGCAGTTTGATATCATCCAGGGGCACCGCGCGAGGGTCAGCAAAACGCTCGTGAAGCACATTCAAGACGATATCGCGAACCTCGCGTTCCGTAGCAACTTGAGCTGCTTTCGATTTGACGGCGGCCAGGATGTTGTCTTCGATTACTGAAATGGTGGATGTCATCAGAATTGCCTTTCTGTTCCGCAGTGTTCCTTGTTGGAAGATGAGACGAAACGGTTGATCAGAAAGTTCCCTGCGCTGTTTTCTTTTTTGGTGTACCCTGACGCGTTTTGGTAGCCTTCGTCTGAATCCATGACTTTGGGTACCGACCGGTT
>NZVR01000062.1 GCA_002701545.1 Blastopirellula sp.
CAAGTCGCCAACCAAGTCGCCCATGCGCGCGTCTGCATCGCGCAAGCGCTGGCAAACGCCATGGATCACTGCGAATCCAGAACGCCAGCAAGACGGCGATAGCATTCGACACAACACGCCGAATCCCAGGCGATGTTGATACCAGGGAGCGTTCACGGAAGGGACCGTCACACGGCGCCGTCGTCATTTTGCTCGTCAACCGAACCGCGACAACATCGACGCCAACCTGTGTGGCGGGGCCAATGTCGCCCGTCGAGTTTAGCTCGAAGTGAGCGGTGCGACGTTAGCTGGTCGCAAATTTGCGGATCTCGTCGAGTTCCGTTTCCAGTCGATGTCGGAGAGGGCTTTCCAGCCGCAATTCATCAAGGAGGTTCTCTGCCTTGTCCAGAGCGCTCGCATCAGCGTCACGATTTTTGATCAGTTTGACAAAATTCTTTTGAATCTCGGCTTCTGTCAACAAGGTACTCTCCCGCACTGGTCTAGTTCGAATGGAAGTCGCCTGAAGGTGGCCAGCGGAATCAAAGCTGATCGCCGCCACGTGAGATCCATTTTAGTGGGGAGGGTCAACGCTGCAAGAGCAAACCGGCAAGAACGATACAACGGCAGCCATCCATCAGGTCACTCATAGGCCATTAGGATCTGATCGGGAACTTCGTCGGTGAATTCCTTCACGCCACCGTCGGCGATCATCTCACCCAAACGGGTGACATCTCGGAAGTAGCGATCGGTGGGATGCTGCCCTGTGATTTCGCGGATCAGATCCTGACTCAGCACGTCGGCGGACCGCACGATCAATTCACTCTCCTGTTTTGCGGCATGCATACACGTAGCCAGGACGATCATCAGCTTTTGGATACGGCTGGACAATTCTGAAATACGGCATTGTCGATCTGCGAGTTTGAGCTGATGTTTGCGCATCGCACCACTGATGAGCAACGGCGAGCGTTGGAGTTCATCACAGGCGAATTCGACGTGTGCTTTTAATTGCTCGGGCATTTGCGGGCACGCGGTGAGGTGCTTGGCCGCCAGATACTGTCCCGCCATCCAACGGGCGTAGGGGATCAAGGCGTCTTTCAGGGCCCAGGCGTGTGCCGGATTGAGGGGGTTGGGCTGTCGGATATTCGCTTCGGCCAGCGCGCGTCCGATCGGTTCAAAGAATTGTGTGCCGTGTTCCTTAATCAATGATTTAAAGAACGCCATACCCAACATTTCTCCTTCACCTTCATAAATGCAGGGGGCGAGATATTCGTGAACGTTGTCGCCGAACATATGTCCATGCAGGAAGCTCCGTCCACCGTGGGTTTTCATATACAGTTCAATCGCTGCTTCCTTCTGTGCCTCGCTACCGAAGATTTTGGCGATGATGCATTCCATTTCCCCGCGATAACCTGCGTCCAGCAGGGTCGAGCACCAGCCGACCAGTGCGTCGCAACCGACGATCAAGCCGGCCATTCGCCCCAGGCGACGGCGCACGAGTTCGCGGCGATCGATCGACTCGCCATAGGTTTCTCGGAACTTTGCCCAAGGCACCATACTGGCCATCATCAAGCGCATGGTCCCGGCGGCATTCGCACACAGCGAGACGCGGCCCAGATTGAGACCATGGTAGGCGATCGTCAGACCACTTCCTTGGGCGGGGGTGAGTAAGTTTTCAGCGGGAACGGCAAAGTCACGAAAGACGATGCCCTGATTGTATGTGTGTTTGAGCGCCCACAAGCCGTACTTTGTGAGCTGGAAATGTTCGTTCTCCGTCGACGGCAGATCGCAGACCAGCACCGCCGGCTTGCCATCAATCAAGCAGACCAAACCGATAGTCCGTCCGGGCACGACGTTGGTGATAAACAGTTTTTCACCGTTGACGACGTAATGATCGCCGCGCAATTCGGCGCGTGTCTTGAGCGCGGTCAGATCCGACCCCGCGCCCGGCTCGGTCAGTGCGAATGCTGACAATTTGTCGCCACTCGCAAGTTGCGGCAGATAGCGTTGTTTCTGTTCGTCGTTACCAAAGGTGCTGACAGGATCCACGGCACCGATGCAGCCATGCACGGAAGCCAGCCCGGCGATCGTCGGGTCGATCATGGCCATCCGCGTCAAAAACGCTGCGAAACTGCGAAACGGGGCACCGCTTCCGCCATACTCACGATCCACCAGCAGCCCCCAATAGCCAACATCTCCCAACTCGCGGAGCACGGTATCGTCGATTTTATGATCCGAATTCAGCAGGGTACCGGCATCGCGATGGCGGGTGACGACCTCAATCGAATCGTCCATCACGCGCTGGACTTCAGGGGGAGTGTCCACGTCCGCAGGTTCAAACAGCTCGACCGGCAGCTGACGATCCCAGACCGCACGATGCGCTGGACTGTTCGCTGTTTGATACTGCGGCTGGAACATCAGTTCGACGTTGTCATCCGCTTTATCAATCGCGCCCGTACGCCGCGCTTCTTCATCGCTTTTCCCGCCCAATTTGAGCGCCGTTTCGGCAAACGACGCATCCGCCGCCGCTGACGCTACTGGGGTGGTTATTGGCTGAGTTGCGTCTTGCTGTTGCTTCATTTCGTCCAAACTCATGTTGGCACTCCCTGGTCTGATGCGCGGGTACCGGTCACAAATCGCGCTCGTTGGATTGTTCCCGAGCCATTGCAATCATACCACATGCCTGCGGGTTCTCTGCTTCCGGAGAACCCTATTCGTTGCGACCAGAACGTTGTAAAGTAGTGCTGCAACAGAACATCCAACGTTAACAACAACGTATTTCAGAATCGCACTCGGAGGAGACAATTCGATGGCAGACGCCACAGAACAGCAGCTCGGACACATGGTCTACTTCACCCTGAAAGACAGTTCAGCAGCAGCGATCGAGACCCTGGTGGCCGCTGCGAANAACTATCTGTCGGGACATCCGGGAACGGTCTATTTTGGTGCCGGCACTCTGGTGTCGGATCTGGATCGCCCAGTCAATCAACGCGACTTCCACGTGGCACTGCATGTCGTGTTCGAATCACGCGCCGCCCACGATGCCTACCAAACACACGAGCGGCACCTCCAGTTCATCGCAGAGAACAAGGACAACTGGGAAGCCGTCAAAGTATTTGATGCGTATGTGAGTGGTTAGAAGTATGTGAGCGGTTAGAAAACAGTACGCCAGCTCCGTACGGACTGTCGCGGTGGTCGCAGGCACTCACAAGCAACACGTCTGAGGGCCTACGACTACTTGGCCACGGTGAGCCCCAGTTGGGCAAGTGCCTCTTGATGCCGATTACTGGCGAGCAACGCCTGCAATGCCTGGACTGCTTCGTTTTGCCGACGGTGTTCAGGAACGACAAAGTCGTACTGTTCCGCCAGCAGCGGTAGGAACCCTAGCCCCGCTTGGGTCGCCACGGATTGAATCGCGACGCCCCAATCGGCACGACCTTGGGCCACCGCTGCGGCCACAGCGTTGTGATTCCGTGCCTGGACCGCATACCCAGGTGGCTGGGTTTCGCCCAGCAGGCGGTCGATCAGGATCCGCGTACCACTGCCTCGATTCCGATTGACCATCAGGCACTCAGGGTCAGCTTTCACGCGTTCGATCGCTTCTCGACCGGTGGCCTCCTGAAACCGTTCGTCCTGGGGTCGAAAGACCACGCCTTGTTGTCGCGTGTAGCCCGGGATCAGTTCCAGGCCGGGAACCAGAAACGGGAGGTTATAGCGATTCGTTTCCGCGTCCAGCAGGTGGATCCCGGCGACATCGCACTCACCGCGTTTCGCAGCTGCTAAACCTCCAGACGATCCGACTGCCATGAATTTGGTCTGGATCCCCTGTTGCTGGAGTTGGCTGAGCAGGTAGTCGAGCCCGACGCAATGGCTGCCAATGACAACCAGATCCGCAATCCGATGTTCGCTGCCGAGCAACTGGACTTCCACCAGTTGATCCGCCTCCACAATTTCCTGATGCCGGTCGATGGTGACAAAGCCATCAGCGCGACTGAATGTGGTCACACTACCGGAGCCTTTTCCCATGGGGTAGGCGGCGAGTTCCGCTTCGTCGGGTGCGGTTGTGGGGCCCTGAACCAGACCGACCAACAGGTATTCAGTACGACCGATTTCCGAATTCACCTTGACCGCCATTCGCGCCGTCGTCGTATCGCGAGCCGNCTGAGGGAGTCCGGCCAGAGNACGAATCACCGGNGCAACAAATTCGTGAAAGGTGAAAACCGCCGAAGTCGGAAATCCTGGTAAGACCACNACCGGTTTTCNCTGCGTGGCCGCCAGNCAAATGGGTTTACCCGGCTTCAACGCCACNCCATGAGCGACGATCCCCGGGTCCTCCAGTTCCTGAACCACGCGATAGGAAAGATCTCCCGCGCCCTTACTCGTCCCTCCCGACAGTAAGATCAGGTCGCACGTCGCCACCGCTTGCTGAAATCGTTGTCGCATCTCGTCTACATCATCGCGCACAATTCCGAAGGGCACCGGTTGACCGCCAAGCTCAGTGACCGCGTCGGCCAGAATGCGTGCATTGGAGTCGTAGACCATCCCAGGCCGCATTTCGGTACCGGGCGCAATGATTTCATCCCCCGTGGAGAGAATCCCCACGCGCGGCCGTGCCCAGACGGTTAGCTCGTCGACACCGATCGCCGCCAGCACGCCGGTTTCGCGACTGCTGAGTCGATCCCCTTGCCGCAGCACAATTTCTCCGGCGGCAACATCCGTACCGGCGAACGCAATCCCATTACCTGGCGGGACCGCTCGATAAACCAGGATCCCCTCGTCTGCGGGATCGGTATGCTCGACCATGACCACCGCATCCGCACCACGAGGCAGCATGGCTCCGGTGGCAATGGACACCGCCTGACCAGCGGCCAGTTGGGTCTTCGGCTGCATTGCGGTGGCAATGATCTCAGGCAACAGCTGCAGTGGCTGAGGNGATTCTTCGTGAGCCCCGGTCGTATCACTGGCACGTACCGCAAAGCCGTCGTAATTCGAACGATCGAACGAAGGCACGTCGACGGTNGCGATGACATCGGTGGCGAGAGTGCGGCCGAGTGCTTCGGCGAGAGCCACCGGTTCTGGCCCCAGCGGCTGGAGACGGATGGCAGCGTGAAACCTCGCTTCTGCTTCATCGCGATCGATGACATCGAGAAATTGTTGTTGGTGCACCATGGTGAAACGTGANTTCTCTTCGAGGANGCCAGAGCGGTAAGCAACTCATTTTACCGGGTACTGGTCGGATCGCTAAGGCCCAACGTGGGAGTCCGTCCGGATCGGGCCACCGCGCCCCTCACCAATCTTTTTTTGACGCGGCTGCAGTTGTGACGTAGAGATTCTATAGGTCCGGTTGACTTTCCCGCCATTCGGTAGGGTGCCGATCGGACGCCACCGATTGGGGCATCGGTGAATCCAGCTCGGGAACTCGCAGACGAGTCACCAGGCTGTCTTGGGGCACTATGAATTCTCGTGAAGTTTTCAGGTGAGGGTGCCATGCCTCTGCGTTTCCAGCCAGATCAGCGAAATCTGTCAACACGTCCTTTGCGGATGGAGAGCCTCGAGCGGAGGATCGTCTTGTCGAGCGACGTGGGCGTCGCCCCGATCGTGGCACCGCCAGTCGTGGACACGGCCTCCACAGACTCCGTCGAAGCTGCCTTTGTCCTCGACGCCATTGTGGTCCGCGTGAATGAAACCGAGCAGGTGCTGCGAAACAATGATCTCTTGCAGTTAACATCCGGCGATGTGCTGGAGATCGTGCGCATTGACTATGCCACCACCCAACAACTCGACGGCGTGCTGGCAGCCGAAGGCTACATCCACAAACTCCCACTGGACGGACATGCCGCTGGAACATTCGACTATGGCGACGGTCGTTTTGGCGGAGGCGAAACTCTGGCCCTGGGAACGGGGGTCCATGCGGGCTTAGAAGGCAGTTGGGTCGTCGACGAAGGGTGGGACCGGCTGGCCGTTTCCGTCGTTCGCTATTTCGGTAACGAATCCAACACGGAAGGCGCAATCCACGTGCGGATGCAAGTGGGGCAACCAGACTTCCAAATCTATGAGTCCTTTGCCAACGCCGTCCGCGATATGAAATTCGAAGTCGGCAACCCCGTCGACTTCCGAGGCATGTGGGAAAACTCTGGCGCGGGACGCTTTCACAACTACATGGAAATCGACGTCGTCCGCGTGGGCGACCAGGACGTCTATGAGTGGGTCGGAGTTTTAGCAGGCAACGCCAGCCAAGGAACATCGGTCGATGGCACGATCGACAATCATAATCCAGAAGATGCATTTGCCACCGTCTGGACTCCGACGACGGCCGGTGAATATCGAATCATCATGGCAGTCGATCCCGAGAAACTCTGGAACGAATCGGACGAAACGAACAATTACCTCCGCCTGTCAGTCAAGGTTGACAAGCCACAACCGACACCCGAACGGACTCTGGTATTCTCTGCCAGCTTTGAAGACCACAAGCTGAAAGATGGCAAGGTCAAGTACGTGAAGAGCACGGACGGGTTCAAGGTCCGCGGAAAAGATCGAGCAGAATTACAAAGGAACGTCAAGAACATCGGCGCGGCATCTGATGGCGACGTCCTCCTGGAACTTGATAGTACGAAAAACTCCAGCGTCTACCGCTCGTTCGATTCTCAGCCCGGCGAGCGATTCGCGATGGAACTCGATTATTCGCCTCGGCCAGGTGTCTCCGGCGATAGCAACATCATCGAAGTCTTGTTCAACGGTCGAGTCGTGGCCACCTTAGCTCGTGATGGTCGCGGCCTGAAACACACCGACTTCAAGATGGTCGCCATGGACCTGCCGTCGGCAAACGGCAAGAAGTCGGTCTTGGAACTGCGTGCCGCTGGCAAGAGTGATCGTCTAGGTGGCCTGATTGATAACGTGCGACTCTACTCCTTTGGCGTGCCGATATACAACCCGACTCTCCCCAGCATCCTCGATCCTGGCCAAGATGCTGAAACCGAGGAAGCTCAGCCACTTTCCGCTGAAGATCAAGCTTGTTTCCTACGTGATGCCAAAGCCCATTTGATCGACGGCGTGCGCGGACACCTGCCAACCAAAGCCGTGGAACAGATCCTGCCCAAGCTAGACGATCTCGAATTCACCAAGTTGTGCGAGATTGTGGAGCAAGTGGGTCTCGACGTAGACCAGCAATTACGCGACTTCGACGTCGCCACCGCGTTCCGCAGCAAGCACGACTGGTGGTCTTCAGGCAATGGCGACAAACGTTGGTGGGATACGTTCTTCAAGCGGTAAAGCTGCCAGCGGACGTTGCCACCGCATCGTCGTCGATCCACCCGACCTGACGTGTGTACGCATGCGCCGCCACATCGAGCGCGATCTGCAGCGGCTGTCGCAGTATGTGTCCAAGACGGCCATTACCTCAATCCGTGCCGGTTTCGGAGCTACGTCTGCCCCAGGTTTTCACTAACTCCACTGCGACTTCCAACATGCGAGGCTCGATGTCCGCCAGGAACTCGCCCAATGGCAGCCAACGCGAATCAGCTTGCAACTGCCGCAAGATCTGATCCGGATCGTCACTGCGATCCAACAGTTCGAGCAACTCCGCTTGAAAGGCCGCCAGGGGCTTGTCGGTGCAGGGTAGTGTTTGGTTCATGGTTGGTGTTTCGAATTCGCTGAGGAGCTGGTAGCCCACTCGCCCCAGGTTTCCACCGTGTGGCGCAAGCGCCGAAAGTCGGCCTGAAACTCCGCCTCGGCGTTGGTGAAGGTTCCGCCAAGCCGTTCCAGGATGACGTATTGAACTTGCGGGCAGCGATCCAACACGCGTGGCAGCAATTCAAACAGCAATGCCGGCACACTGCCGTCGTGCGTGTCTCGACGAACCGCTTGGCCATCACGGGCTTCCGTCCATGAACCACCGGAAACGTGAAGTTCGCGCACCCGGTCCAACGGATAACTTTCAATCAGAGACCAGGGATCGACGTCAAAGTTGCACGACTGGCAATAGATGTTATGCAGGTCGAGCAGTAGAAACCCATCCACCGGTTCCAGCAGCGCGTCTAAAAAATCGCCTTGGGATGCGACATCGCGTTGCCCGAAAGCGAAAGCGAGGTTCTCCAGCCCGACGGAACATGGACATGTGTCTGCGAGCCGTGCAAGTCGATCACGCCCGATTGCTAACGTGGCGGGAGTACGCGGCACGGGCAGCGGTGCGGACTGATGAAAATCTCCCGCCGTCATGAAACCAAAGTGCTCCGAGACGTGTTGGTAATCCCGGCGAGCCACTTCCTGGCCAAGTTGTCTCAACCAGTCGGTTTGACGCGTTTGCCATTCAGCAGACAACGGTGAAAACGAAACCCCGTGGCCAAGCAGTTGCTGGTGCTGTGAGTAGAAGCTCACCAGTTGCTCGGCCCAGGGTGGCACGCTCCGCCCCCAGCCCACATCGAAACTCCATTCCAGCACCTCCACGTCGCCGGTGGCAAACAGTGGCTGCGTGGCAGCGGCGAAGTCCGCCTCGAGCATGAGTGAGAGGCCAACGCGCGGCCGACAGAGAGAATGACCTGGTGAAACGTTCAAACCCGTTACCCCATGCCGCAACCGGGGCAGTTGTCCAACATCGGAGGCGCCGGAAAGAAGGCGTAGTACACCTCGTTGGCCCACTCCCCGATCTCCTCCGAGTAGACCGCCCCCATGGCCGCCGTACACAACAGGATCAGCACCAGAGGCAAGACAAACAGCAGCAGGATCGACCGACTGCGGCTGTGCGATGGTCGTTCGGACGGTGCTTGCATGTCCGCCAAAATTTTCTGTGGCACGTTCATTTCTCTTCCGTTCTCAACAGGCCCTTTCCCAGGGCGTCCATCAGGAACACGCAGGTTACCCGGCAATCGCCGGGAACCGGGGGTATCCCCCGCACTGAGTTCGCTTATAGTGTTCGATAGTCAACTGCAGTCAGGCCTTTGACGCAGCTCGAGGCGTTTAAGTTCCTCAGCTACGAAGATTTCCTCAGACGTCCGGAGGCGGTGCCCTGGGGCCTCACGACGTGGGGTCTCCTGCGGTGGCTTGGCTGTCCTTCCATCAACTTTCCGGGAGAGTAAATGATGTGCTCACGATCTCGTTGTTATCTCGCCACCGTGATGGTGGTCTGCTGGTCCGTCTGCGTTCCCATGGCCCGCGGCGAGGTGGGTGTGGGTGCTCAGCCAATTGCCGGTGCGGAGGTCTTGTTGGACGGCTCGCGTGCCATGTTGGACGCCAAGTGGACTTACTGGGAAGGGCCTCGATTTTCCTCTTCGTTGCCCATCAAGTGGAAGGTGGTCAAGGACCCCGTCGATCCGGGGACGGTGGTGATGACCGATGACCCAGCAGCGGCCGGTGGAAAATACGGCACCGCCGACATCGTCACCAAAAAGAAGTACCGTGATTTCCGGTTACACGTCGAATTTCTGGTCAGCAAGAAGGGGGGCAACAGCGGCGTCTACTTGCAAAACCGCTACGAAATTCAAGTACTTGACGGGGATCGCAGCAAACATGGCATGGGCGCGGTCATTAACGAAACGGAATCTCCCTATCACGCCTACCGTGGGGTGGGCAAGTGGAATGCCTACGATATCCAATTTCGGGCCGCCCGTTTTACTGACGGAAAGCTCACCGAGAAACCGCTGGTAACGATGTATTTCAACGGTAAAAAAGTGCACGTCAACCAAACGATCAACAAAGTTTGGGGAGGCAAGTTTTCCGGACTCGACGGAGGTAACGACGGTGGACGAGGGATCACCGATCGCCCCGGCGGTCTGAAACTCCAATGCGAGGGACACGACGTGCGTTACCGCAATATCTGGCTCAAGGTCCTGGACTTCCCAGACGCGGATACCGACTTTGGGGAATGATGACCAGTAGATCCCCGCGTGAAACTTTACCAAGCTTTCGCAGCCAGGGCCGAATGGCGTACTAACTCTCTTGTTTCCAACCGTCGCCCGGTGTGAAAGCCTGCATGTCACAAATACCGCCTTCTCCCACCTCGTCTTCCGCAGCGGCCGCAGCAGAGACCCCGCGGTCACGTCGAGGCACTACGGGGTGCCTACTGGGCTGTATTACCTTCGCTGCCGCGTTGGTGATCGGTTTGGTGATTGCCGTTGCCGTCGTTGTTCTCGGGGCCCAGAAACGCGTCGATGCCCAGCTGGATGAACTGCGCGCTAGCGGCACACCAGTCACCGCACAGGAGTTGGAAACACGATACCTCCTGTCTCTAGATGAAGAGCAGAACACAGCCGAGCTCTGGATCGCAGCCTGTGCGCAGTTTGAAGGAGTCGAATACACCGCGTTAGCCGAACCGTTGCCCGTGGTCGGCACGTCACCGGCGGAGTTACCACCGCCGGGCACTCCGTGGGACCAACTCGAACAAGCCGAGGCCTTCCTGCAGAAGTATCAGCCAGCCATGCAAATGCTGCATCAAGCTGCAGAACGCGGCGGCTCGGCACTCTTCCCTCATGAATTCTCGCAAGGCTTCGCCATGCAGTTGCCTTTCCTGCAGCAGGTGCGCAACGGCGGCAGGATGTTGAAGCTGGAGGCTTATGTCCACGCCCATCGAGGCAACGCAGAGGGCGCCACCGACTCGCTGGTCACCATGTGGGCAGCGTCACGCGCTCTGGAACACGAAAACTCACTCGTAGGCCAACTGGTCCGTCACGCTCTGGAAAGCATGGTGGTTCATGCAACGCTGGAATTGTTACCACAGGTCGACTTCACCGATGAACAGCTAGCCGACTTGCAAGAATTGTTCCGCGATGCAAACCTCAAAGACGGATTTCGCGAAGCGGTGATCGGCGAACGCGTGGCTGCCATCATGGCGTTTGAAGAACACGGTCTCAAGCCCCGCGCCGAAGACCTGGAACTCTATTTACAACTGACACAACAGGTCATCGAAAGCACCCATCAACCTTGGCCGGTGGTGATCCAGACTTGCCACGGAGTGGAAGCCGAGTTGACCCAAAAGACATCCTCACAAATCGGCAAGATGCGTTACATGGTTACCGCAACGGTATATCCGGCGACGAGCCAAGCCGCCACCGCAATGGCAGCCGGTGAGGGCCAACGTGCGGTGGCCGACGTGCTCCTGGCAGCACAACGTTACCATCTGGCCAAAGGGGAATATCCCAGGCATCTTGAGGAAATGGTACCTGACTTCCTGCCCACCATTCCGTACGATCCCTTAGACGGGCAGCTCATCCGTTACGAGCTGCGCCAGGGCTTCCCAGTCGCCTGGAGCATCGGTATCGACCTGGAAGATGACGGCGGCAAAGGGCAGCTGGCGAATGATCGCACACTGGACTTTGTCGGAACCTTGAATCCAACAGAAAGTGCCCCCCCCCAGGATGAGTGACGCAGAACGATTAGAGATCGCCGAATTAACTCGGAGTGCAACGGCGAGCGATACGGATGATGCGAGCCAGGCGATCTGGATTGCGGAACAGCTTTTAGAGCGAGCACGCCAGTTGCAGACACCTCAAGAGCGGCGTCAGCAAGCCGAACTTGACCGGATGATTGGCCAGCCGATCGACAAAGCGACTCTGGTGGAGATGACCGATCAGGCCTTTCGCACGCTGACGCCGGCACGCGTCGCCGATCAACTCACACACATTCTCGATCTGCAGGGCGTGCCCCGCTTTTTCAGTCCGCTCGAACGGACCATGTTGCGCGGATTCCAATCCTTTGGTGAATACTTGCCGGGCGTCGCCGTGCCCCTGGTAAAAGACAAAATGCGGCGTGAAACCGCAAACGTCATCTTGCCTGCAGAACAAGACATGTTGGCCGAACACCTGCGGCAGCGGCAGCAGCAGGGCCTGCGGATGAATGTCAACTTCCTGGGTGAAGCTCTGTTGGGTGAAGACGATGCGCAAAGTCGTCTGGAAAAGTACCTGACCGCCCTGCGGACACCTGAAATTGAATGCATCTCGGTCAAAATCACCACGATCTATTCACAAGTCTCGGCACTTGCCCGCGAGCACACCGTGCGTGTCGTTGCCGATCGCATGGAACTACTCTACCGGGCTGCCGCACGGGAAGTCTTTCGCCATTCCGACGGCCGAGAGTCCTCGAAGTTTGTCTACCTGGACATGGAGGAATATCGCGACCTGCATTTAACCGCCGAGATTCTCTGCCGTGCACTCAGCCGCGAAGGCATGGATCAGGTGCGTGCCGGCATCGCCCTGCAAGCTTACGTACCCGATTCCTATGACGTGCTCTTGCGTCTGATCGACTTCGCGCAGCAACGCGTAGCACGCGGTGGGCGACCGCTGACGATTCGTCTGGTCAAGGGCGCGAATATGGAAATGGAACGGGTCGATGCGTCCCTGGGGGGCTGGGCAGCTGCGCCCTATGCCAACAAACGTGACACCGATGCGAATTACAAACGGATGTTACGTGAAATGCTGGACGAGAAAAACGCCGCAGCCATTCGTGTCGGCGTTGCATCGCATAACCTGTTCGACATCTCTCTGGCCATGCTGTGGGCAGCGCGCAACCAGCAGCTGGATCGCATTCAATTCGAAATGCTCGAGGGGATGGCGAACCATCAGCGACGGGCTTTGTTCGAAGCCTCGCAGTCGATGTTGCTGTATGCACCCGCATGTCGCCGCGAAGAATTCCTGCATGCCATCGGCTATCTGGTACGACGATTGGATGAGAACACCGGGCCGGAAAACTTCCTGCGCCACGCATTTCGATTAGAGGTCGGGACGCCCACCTGGGATGAACTAGCCAATGATTTCCGGCTGTCGCTGAATCACATGAATTCGGTGAGCAGCCAGCCACGACGCACCCAGAACCGATCCTTACCGCCAGAACAGCCAGCCCCCGCGCCAAGCTGGTCGGAGTTTGATGGCGAGGCGGATACCGACTGGGCCTTGCCAATTCATTCCGAGTGGGCAGCCGACATCATTGCGCAATGGCGTGACCGCTGCGATGCCAACGCGACGGAAGTGCCTCTGTTTGTTGCCGGACAAGAAACCCCAGCGGCCGGTCGCGAACGACGCGCGTCGCGAGATCCGTCGCGTCCGGAGGTCACCGTCTGCCGTTACACCGAAGCCAGTGACGAGGATATCGATCGCGCACTGGCCTGTGCGTCAGACGATCCCACACAATGGCGACAGACACCGCGTGAGCATCGACATCGCCTGTTGCGTGCAGCAGCGCAACGGATGCGGGAGCGACGCGCTGACTTGATTGGCGTGGCTATCGCGGAAGGCGGTAAGACCATCGCCGAGGCGGATCCGGAGGTCAGCGAGGCAATTGATTTCGCTGAGTTCTACCCTCTGACCGTCGACGCGTTGGCCAATCGTCCGGCCATCGAAAGTCAGCCTCGCGGCGTGGTGCTGGTCGTCAGCCCCTGGAATTTTCCTTTGGCCATCCCCTGCGGTGGAGTCGCCGCAGCACTGGCCGCGGGCAACACCGTGATCCTCAAGCCGGCCAGTGACACGGTCCTGGCGGCACACATGATCTGCCATTGCTTCTGGGAGGCGGGTGTCCCCCGCGAGGCGTTGCAACTGTTACCGTGCGCCGGGTCACGGGGTGGCAGCAAGCTCGTCAATGACCCACGTGTGAGCACGGTCATTCTGACCGGCGGCACGGCAACCGCACGACGGATGCTCGAGGATCGCCCTGGCTTGCACCTCATTGCCGAAACCGGCGGCAAGAACGCGACGATCGTCACCGCACTCTCCGACCGCGATCTGGCAATCAAGAACGTCTTGCACTCGGCCTTTGGCCACAGTGGGCAGAAGTGCAGTGCCACGTCGCTCTTACTGCTGGAGGATGAGGTGTATGAAGACCCTGCCTTCCGCGAGACTTTGGCCGATGCGGTCCGGAGTCTACCCGTCGGTTCCGCCTGGGACTTGACCAGCCGTGTGGGCCCCTTGATTCGCCCGCCAAGCGGAGAACTGGCCCGCGGGTTAAAGGAACTGGAACCCGGAGAGTCGTGGCTGGTCATGCCCGAACGTGTTTCCGATAATCCCCACCTTTATCGGCCGGGAGTGAAATGGAACGTACGCCCCGGAGGCTTCACGCACCGCACGGAATTATTCGGCCCGGTCCTGGGGGTNATGCGTTACCGGAGACTCGAAGATGCAATCGGGATTGTGAATGCGACCGGATACGGACTGACCAGTGGCTTGGAAAGCCTGGACGATCGAGAACAACAGATTTGGCAAGAGTCAATTCGGGCGGGCAATCTCTACACGAACCGACCAACGACCGGCGCCATCGTCCTTCGCCAACCGTTTGGCGGTGTCGGCAGCAGCGCCTACGGTCCGGGAGTGAAAGCGGGAGGTCCCAATTACGTCTTGCCCTTGATGCACCTCCGTGACCGCGCCGAACACGATGCGACGGCAACCTCAATCCACGCGGACTTACCGCCGACACTGCAACCACTGGACACTCTCGCAGCCGAATGGGAATCCGACGGCACGGTGGCAGCATCTGACCTGAAGCCGATCCAGACCATGTTGACCAGCCTCGCCGAAGCCGCTCGGGACGAGTTTTCGCGCGAGCATGACTCCGTTCAGTTAATCGGCCAGGATAACCTGCGACGGTACCGACCGATCCGCCAATTGCGGATACGACTTTCCCAAACCGATCTGCCACGAGACGTTGTCGTCGCCGTGAGCGCGGCCCTGGCGGTTGGTACCGCGGTGACCCTCTCGCATGACAGTTGGGTGGAACCAACCGAAAACACCACGAAGCTGCTTCGGATCGTGACCGATCTGGCAGATACGTTGCCGGGGAAAGTGGAAGTGATCGAAGAGTCCACCAGTGATTTGGCCACGGCCATTCGCAGCGGCGATGTCGACCGACTGCGCTGTCTTGAGCCGCAGCCACCCCAGAACGCCATTGCTGCGGCATGCTGCGAGGCTTTTATTTCCACCATCGAAGAACCGGTCGTGCTGGACGGATACATCGAGGGCTTGCGCTACTTGAGTGAACAATCCTGGTCGTTCAGTTACCATCGCTACGGGAACCTGGGCCGCCGAGGCGTCGCGCCCCACGATGTGGTAAATTAGCCCCCACGATGCGGCCTGGAACGTGGGTGCCCGGCGAACAAGGCGTTGGCGGCATGCCCACGCAAATCTCGGTCAATGGTCTTGATGCCTGCGCGTCGCGTGGTCCTAAAATCGAAAGCATAACATGACGCCGTCTCGGATCTTCGCGACTCTGCTGATGATTGCGTTGACGTTGACCGGTGCCACCACGTGCGCCGATGAGTCGCCGGGCCTCGTACAGCAGCGGCCCGCATCGGGTCGTTCGGTGCGCACGCCTCAAGGCTTTATGGTGCCGTATACCGCGCGCATTCCCGGCACGGACGCGAGCTTCGAGATGGAACCTGTTCCCGGAGGCATCTTGACCATCTCGCTACCCGCTGCGCAGGACAAGCGTGCCCCGCGCAAGCAGCGTATTGCCAAGTTGCAGGTGCCGCCGTTTTGGATTGGCAAGCATGAGGTCACCTGGAGTGAATTCCGGCATTACATGGATTTGCATCGCACGTTTCGCGCATTGGCTCGGCAACGCAAGCAACAGGATCCGAAGGTGAAACCGGATGCGGTGACGGCGCCGAGCGACGTGTACGACATCAGCTTTGCCCATCAGTCGGGAACCAACGCACGCTTACCAGCGGTCACCATGACCCAATTTACTGCGAAGCAATACACGTGCTGGCTCAGCAAACTGACGACAGACCAATATCGACTGCCCACGGCAATGGAATGGGAATATGCCTGTCGCGCAGGGGCAACGACTCCGTTTCACTTTGGGAGTCGCCACGAGCAGTTGGATACGTACGCCTGGCATTTCGGCAACTCCCACGAGCGAGCTCACATCGTGGGTCAGAAAAAGCCGAACGCCTGGGGACTGCACGATATGCACGGGAACGTCTGGGAATGGGTGGTGGATCGCTACTCACCGCAGCCATGGGAGGGGATCACAGGAACCGAACGGGATGTCATCGCGGCGGTTCGTTGGCCCAAGTCACGAGCTTCGATGACCGTCTGCGGCGGCTCGTGGGATGATTTCCCCCGCGAGTGCCGTGCCGACTCGCGTCTGCGGTCTCAGGAAGACCAGTGGAAGCGACAAGACCCGCACCTGCCCCGAAGTCCGTGGTGGTTTACCGATTCTCCGGCGGATACGATTGGCTTTCGTATCGTACGTTCCCTGACACCGTTGCCGGACGCACAAATGCATCGTTTTTGGTACTCCACCATCCCTCAAGAGGCGGCCGAGGTGAATACCAAGCTCCATGAAGGTCGCGGCGCGGTGGGAAGGGTCCATCCCCAACTACCTCGCCTGCTACAACAACTGGATAACAAAAAATGACACGTTGGTTCGGATGGNTTTGCGGGGNAGTGCTATTGATGTCGGGTTCAGGAGTTGGCGAGGCTTGGGCTGCGGACAACCGCCCGCTGGTGATTGCACATCGAGGCGCGTCGGGGTATCTGCCCGAGCACACGCTGCCCGCCAAGGCGCTGGCATACGCCATGGGTGCGGATTACATCGAGCAAGACGTGGTGCTGACCCAAGATGAGGTGCCAGTGGTATTGCACGACATCCACATCGATACCGTGACGAATGTCCAACAGGTCTTTCCCCATCGCAAACGTCCAGACGGACGTTACTACGCAATCGACTTCACAATCGCCGAATTACAGCAACTGTCGGTGCATGAGCGCGTGTCGCCAACGACGGGCAAAGCTGTGTTTCCTCAACGTTTCCCTGTCGGGAAATCCAGTTTTCGCATTCCCACCTTGGCAGAAGAGATCGAGTTAATCCAAGGCTTAAATCGCTCCACTCAGCGTCAAGTCGGCATCTATCCCGAAATCAAAAAACCTGCCTGGCACCGACAGCAGGGCAAAGACATTAGTCGCATCGTGTTGAAGGTACTGCAGCAGTACGGCTACAAGACCAAGCAAGACGCGTGTTATCTGCAGTGCTTCGACGCCAAGGAAACGCAACGCCTGCGCGAGGACTTAGGTTGCCGCCTACGTCTTGTGCAGTTGATTGGCGAAAACACCTGGAAGGAGTCGACTACGGACTACGATTTCCTCCGCAGTCGAGCAGGGCTGACCAAAATTGCCACGTACGCCGACGGCATTGGCCCGGCGGTACACCATGTGGTCACCGGCGTCGATGATCGAGGGACCGCACAACTCACGCGACTGGTCGCCGATGCGCACGCAGCGGGACTGCAGGTCCATCCCTATACCCTTCGTACCGATGCGTTGCCTGCGTTCATTGACAACGACCAGGACTTGTTACGAATCTTGGTTGTTGATGCTCAGGTCGATGGCCTGTTTTCCGATTTCCCCGATACCACCGCGCGCCAGGTGCGTGCGTTACTGCGGCAATAGCCCGGAGGAGCCCCAGCCATGCCCTTCATTGATATCTCCCAGATTCCCTCTCAGGAAGTCGTGCCCGGCTGTCGTCTGCGGACGCCCTACGGCGAGAACCTGATGCTGTCTTATCTTGAAATGGATGAAGGTGCGGTGATTCCATTACATCACCATCCGCACGAGCAGGGTGGGATGTTACTCGAAGGCAAGCTGTCTTTCACGTTGGGCGATGAAACGCGGATTGTCGAAGCGGGTGCGATGTTCATCATTCCGCCCAACGTGCCACACACGGTGGTTGCCGTCGATGGCCCGGCGGTCATCCTGGACGTCTTCAGTCCGGTGCGTGAGGATTACGCCGAGTTGTATAACNACTATATCCCAACGGACGATTAANTCGCCCGTGGCCCGCTCCAGTGGCCACCACGCTGTGGCATGCACGGTCGGCAGGACGTTTCCCACCTCGTCGCTTACGCATCAAAGTACATGCAGAATTCGTAGGGATGCGGACGCAGCCGTAGGGCGTCGGTTTCCTGCTGTCGCTTGTATGCGATCCACGTTTGAATGATGGCAGGATGAAAGACGTCGTTACGGGTGAGGAAATCGTGGTCACGTTCCAACGCGTCGAGCGCCTCGTCCAGCGAACCGGGGGTCAGGGCCGGTGTATCCTCGCCTGACTCCAACTGATAGATGTTCTGATCGAGCGGCTCACCGGGGCTGATCTTATTCTGAATCCCATCCAAGGCCGCCATCAAAATGGCCGCAAAGGCAAAGTACGGGTTGCATGTCGGATCGGGGCAGCGGAACTCGACACGCTTGGAATTCGGATGGCTACTATACATCGGGATCCGACACGCGGCCGAACGATTACGTTTCGAGAAAGCGAGATTCACCGGCGCCTCGAAACCTGGCACCAGCCGTTTGTAGCTGTTGGTTGTTGGATTCGTAAACGCCAGCAGGGCGGGCGCGTGATGGAGGATGCCGCCGATCGCATGCAACGCCTGCTCGCTGAGTTCGGCATACTCGCCCCCGGCGAACAGGGGATCGTCGTCTTTCCAGAGGGAAAAGTGCACGTGCATGCCGCTGCCATTATCTCCGAACAGCGGTTTGGGCATGAATGTCGCCGTCTTGCCGTGACGCCGAGCGACGTTTTTCACGATGTATTTGTAGGCCATGACCTGATCGGCCATGGTGACCAGATCCTGGAACTTCATATCGATTTCACTCTGCCCCGCCGTCGCTACTTCGTGATGCTGTCCCTCGATGTCGATACCGCACTCGACCATGGTTTGCATCATTTCGTTGCGGATGTCCATCAGCTGATCCGCTGGTGGCACGGGGAAGTAGCCACCTCCCATCCGTATTTGATGCCCCAAGTTAGGCTTGCTTTCTCGACCTCGATTCCATTCCCCTTCGACGCTGTCGACATGAAAGAAGGCCGAATTCGTGGTTTGTTCAAAACGCACGTCATCAAAAACGAAAAACTCGGCTTCGGGGCCAAAGTAAGCGGCGTCTGCAATGCCCGTCTGCTTCATGTAGCTGATGGCTTTGCGCGCCGTATTGCGCGGATCGCGCTCGTAATCTTCGCGTGTGAGGGGATCTTGAATATCACAGACAATCACCAGCGTGGACAGCGCCGTGAATGGGTCAATGAAAGTCGACTCCGCTTGCGGCAGTACCAACATGTCGCTTTCATGAATTTCCTGCCAGCCGCGGAGACTCGATCCATCGAAGCCGATACCATCTTCAAACACATCTTCAGAGAGACGCGCCACCGGTATTGTGAAATGCTGCCAGGCACCGAACAAGTCGGTAAACCGCAGATCCACCGCTTTGACATCCCGCTCGCGACAAAGCGCGAGAACTTCGCGTGGAGTCACTGAGATCCCCTTGGGCTGGAGTACTGTATAAGAAAACGGAGCTGAGCATCAGCTCAGCTCCGTCGAAATTCAAACTAACGTGCAAGCACGTCTCATTAGACGGCACTCTTCACCGAACGGACGATCTCCGCAGCCACCTTGTAAGGATCAGCGTTCGAGGCGGGACGACGATCTTCCAGACGACCTTTCCAGCCATCTTCGATCGTGCCGACCGGGATGCGAATCGAAGCACCGCGATCCGAGACGCCATAGCTGAATTTATCGATCGCCTGCGTTTCGTGCTCACCGGTCAAACGTTGGTCATTGTCAGCACCATAAACGTCAATGTGACGCTTGATGCTGTTGTCACCACCAAAGGCTTCACAGATCTTGTGGAACGTTGCTTCGTCGCCACACGTACGCATGACACCGTTCGAGAAGTTGGCGTGCATACCCGAGCCATTCCAATCGGTCATACCGAGCGGTTTGGGGTGCCATTCAATCGCGTAGCCATATTTTTCGCCGATACGTTCCAGCAAGTAGCGGGCAATCCACGTTTCGTCGCCGGCACGCTTGGCGCTCTTGGCGAAGACTTGGAATTCCCATTGGCCCGCAGCAACTTCGCCGTTGATACCTTCGACATTGATGCCTGCTTCAAGGCACGTGTCGAGGTGCTCTTCGACGACCGGTCGGCCGAAGGCTTTTGCAGCACCGACAGAGCAGTAGTAGGGACCCTGTGGCCCGGGATAGCCACCTGCCGGGAAGCCGGGGGGAAGATTGATATCTGGATCCCACAGGAAATATTCTTGCTCGAAACCAAACCAGAAATCTTCGTCATCGTCGTCGATCGTAGCACGACCGTTGGACTCGTGGGGCGTTCCGTCAGCATTGAGCACTTCGGTCATCACCAGGTAAGCGTCTTGACGACCTGGATCGGGAAAGAGTGCGACTGGCTTGAGCAGGCAATCAGAACTGTCGCCGGTCGCTTGTTCGGTAGAACTGCCGTCGAACGACCACATTTTGCAGTCTTCCAGCGTTCCGCCGAAATCGCTCACGACCATGGTCTTGCCGCGCAGACTCTGCGTGGGCTTGTAGCCGTCTAACCAGATGTACTCTAACTTCGTTTTGCTCATGTGTTTGCTCCTGGGCAATGGTCTGAATCACGCTGTCATTGGCAACTTGAAGGCTGGGGGTGACACCCGCGAGGTTGTCGTTGCAGCGCGTCCGTATTGGATCAAGTTGAATAAGACTCCGGTGGGTGTACGAGCACGAGTCCGTGTGCGAAGGGAGCACTTCAACCTCCGTAGCGAAGTGTCCTCAGTGCAGCAGAGAGCAAGCGTTGCGGATCAGCTTCCGCGAACGTCTCACTCGCTCGATTCAGCTGGAATCCGAGCGAGGCCGCCTATGGTGGACGACTGCAGTGCAACCACTGTGCCGACCCAACATGAGAAGTGGCATGATATGACATAATCGCTGAATTGCAATCGGGTTAACGCCACTTTTTCATTTGTGGAATCCGCGTGAATGGGTCACAGTTGCCCGGGGTTTAGGCAGTCAGTGACCAGGACGTGGGCATTTTCGCGTCGCGACCGCCAGTTTTGCCTGGCGTCTTTGGAAAGCGGCCCCTTGGATCGGGAGGTGGGGTTGCCGGAAGAGTTTGCCTGATCGGCAGATTCAGGTCTGTTTTGGGCCAAATCACCGGCAAACAGGGCGATGACCTAACGTGTCCGTGGCTCCGCGATACTTCTTGCAGACATCCAACACATGACTGCTCACAGGACAAGGAGTCCACCATGACCCAACTCACATTCGCCTTTGAAACGGTTCCCGCCGCCCCCGCACCCAACGCCTTCGCCAACTCGCCGGTCGCGGTCGAGGCGGTTTCTGTCGCCAGCCAGGAGCCGGGCAACGTGGTCGTGCGCGGCCGCTTTCCCCGCCGTCAGCGTCGCCGAGGCCTGCGGCAGCTGGGCGACGTGTTGACCGATGTACTCGACCGCTATGGCGAGTCTCGCGACTAAACCATTTTTCTCCGCCCATGACTGGCGGTTTTATCACCCCTCCTGAGGACCCCCCCAATGTTAGTTTTAACCCGCAAAAAAGATGAAACGATTGTTCTCGACGGCCGCATCACAGTGAAAGTGCTGCATGTCAAAGGCAGTACGATCCGCCTCGGTATCGAGGCACCTCGCGAAGTACCGGTCCGCCGTGGTGAGTTAGAGCCACTCTTTGACCCCACGGAACCGGAATCGTTCGAACTGGAATTGGCCGCTTTGGTCGGCTGACCCGTGAGAGATACGTGAGCGTGCGTGCCACCCGCGCGCACCGCTCCATCTCGAACACGTGGTCAGCCTGGAAAGAAGGGGGGGCCGCGGCATGATTGTGGATGGTCATGCCGCGGCCATTTTTCGTTGGCAACCACTCACCTTGGCAACGGTCAGCCTGATGAGGCTTGGAGCACGCCTCGTCTCGACCGCTTTCGCTCGCCCCGTAGCCGACGCAATCTAACAGCGCGGTACAAGAAACATTTCTTGCCGTCCAGGCCCAGAGTACTTACCATGGCGCATGTCCCCATGGAGGTAGTCGTCAATGACAAATCGATCTTCCACCACATTTCCGATGTCCCGCCGCACCTTTCTGGTCGCGTCAGGAGTTGGTTTTGCCGGCTTGCAGTTTGGTGCCCCTCAACCGCAGGCAGTGGCTGCACAAGGACTGCCTGGCGCAGCGGGAGGAGGTCGCGCCAAGTCGACCATTCTCTTCTTTCTTTGCGGCGGCGCGTCCCATGTCGACATGTGGGACATGAAGCCTGATGCGCCCAAGGAGTATCGAGGACCATTTCAACCGATCGCCACGTCGGCTCCGGGCGTGCAACTTTGCGAGCATCTTCCGCTGTTGTCGAAACAGGCCCATCATCTGGCTCTGGTGAATTCCGTCGGGGCGACGGTCAATACCAACGACCACCACGCCGGCTACTATTACAACCTGACCGGGCACGAGGCGGACACGTCGTTTCGCACCCTGGGAAATAATCGCACACCGTTTCCCGATGATTGGCCCTTTATGGGTTCGGTGATTGCTGCGAAGCGATCGCCCGGTGCGTTTTTACCCAACGCCATCACGTTGCCTCATAAACCGAGTCGAGCCCCTTACACGCGACCGGGGCAGTTTGCCGGCAAACTGGGGGTAACGCACGATCCAATGTACTTGCAGGGGAATCATCAACAGCCTCTGCATTTCACCGCCCCCGCGCTGACCTTGCAGGGCGAGGTCACTCCGGAACGCCTGACGTCGCGGCGTGAATTGCTGCAAACGGTCGACGACGCGAAACGCGAATTTGATCGTTTCTCAGCCGTGCAAACGTGGTCGGCCCAGAAGGACCGCGCAATGTCACTGCTTCTGGCGTCCCGCACAACCACCGCGTTTGATGTGGCCAGCGAGCCGGCCGCACTGCGCGAACGCTATGGCAACACGGTCAACGGGATGAGCTTGTTGCTGGCGCGTCGTTTGGTCGAGGCAGGCGTCCCCTTCATTACGGTCTTTTGGCTGGGGACCGGGATCAAATCCCCGTTGGCCAAGAAGTGTGCCAGTGGCGGAAGCTGGGACACGCACGGCAACAACTTCACCTGCTTAAAGGAAAACCTCCTGCCAGAATTCGACCAAGGCTTTTCAGCACTCTTGGAAGATCTCCACAATCGGAGCTTGCTGGACGAAACGCTGGTCATGATCACCAGTGAAATGGGACGCAAGCCAAAGATTGGTGACCCGCGCAGTGGCGGAGCGTCCGGTCAGGGCCGCGATCACTGGACGCATTGCCTGACCGATGTCTTTGCCGGTGGTGGGATCCAGGGTGGCCAGACTTATGGGAGCAGCGATCGCTTTGGTGGGTATCCAGCCGACCTGCCAGTAACTCCGGCAGATGCAGCGAAAACGGTCTACCATGCGATGGGGATCGACGATCTGACGGCCACCGACGAGCAGGGGCGACGCTTTAACTTGCTCGAAGAGGGACGCGCGATCGAACGCCTGTTCTAGGGAACTTGTGCGCAGTCACCGGTTCTCCAGAACACTGCGTGGAACAGTGCAGCGCCACAAAAGGGCGCCCACCCCATCACTTCGCTTCGGGTGCCTGTTGCGCAGCTGGCACGAATTGCTTCCATGCCGCGTTCACCTGCTCGGTCGTCAGCTGCCCGCGGTGGACTAGCAAGCGATAGCGCAAAACCAAATCATGTTCGGTTTCTAGCGTGACCGGTTCTCGGCCGGGCCAAGCGGCGTTCTGCATACTGTTTTTCGCCCGCAAGATCCACTTGGTGGGGAAGTCAGGGTTGGCAGCGTGGCAGAGCAGCGCCACACCCCAAGGCTGCTGCTCGAAGTCACCCGCAAAATTCATCCACGCGCCTCCTTCGACAGCGGTCTTCTGCGGCACCACGGGACCGGTTTGTGCCAGAAAACGCAAGTCCTCCGGCAACCGCAAGCGGGGAGAAAAACCACCGTAGCCTTTGACATCTTCTGAGCCGCCAATCGCCACTTCCGGGCGCAGACCGCGTAGCTTCAGGACGAAATCGATCGGGCGGGCGCCCTCTCGCACAGGGTGCACCACGATCTTCACGTTCTCCCGCACCAAGCGCAGCCGCGGGGCTGCAGGGTCTTGTTGCGGCACACTCCAGTCGCGTGTGACTTCGAGCGTTGCCTGAGCCCCCTCCGCGCGAAATCGGATCCCATCACCTTGCTCTGGGGGAAGCCACTGGATGTCGCGGCAGATCCAAGGGTCAGCCATCTGCTGACCTTGCCAACGCAACTGGTGCCAGGCCCAAAAGATTCCACGGTGATGCCGATGGTCTGCGGGAAAATCTTCGGTGAGCACCTGACCATCCAATCCGTAGAGCGGATGGACATAGTTGGCACGTGGCCATTTGCCGTCCAAGGACTTTTCCTGAGTCTGGAAAAAGAGCACTTTGCTGTCCGCCTCCAGGATTTCGATCCCAGCGGCGGAGCGTTGTGCGCGGAAATCCGCGTCCTGACTATAACTCCAACTCGCCAAACTCCAGACGCAAACCAGACTACCGAGCAACCAGCGATAATGTGTGTCCAAGGGGAAACTCCCAGATGAGCCGGACAGCCAAGGGCCTCGTACAAGTTTGACGAACGCCGTCACCCAAGTTTACGATGTCCCTGTTGCCGACGGGTATTCGAGCCGTTGTGCTTACCACACCATTGTTACCAAAGGGACCACCATGCTCAATCGACGTGAGTTTGTTATCGGGACAACTGCTGCCGCAACGCTGATGGCACCGGCAATTGTTCGCGGGCGCAATTTGAACTCCAAGCTGCAGTTGGCGGGCGTAGGTTGTGAAGCCAAGGGCTGGTCCGATATTCGGGAAATGTCGACGCACAAGCAGGCCGCGCATGTTGCCTTCTGCGATGTGGATCTGGCGAGAACAGCGAAAGTCAAAGAGCTGAACCCGCAGGCTCCTGTGTTCCAGGACTATCGCGATATGATGGAGCAGATGGGGGACAAGATCGACGCCTTGACCGTCTCCACTCCCGATCACATGCACGCCTATATCTCGCTGGACTTGATGCGTCAGGGCAAGCACATTTACTGCCAAAAGCCGTTGACGCATACGGTCTGGGAAGCGCGTCAGATGCGCGAGCAAGCGCAGCGATCCGGGGTAATCACCCGGATGGGAAATCAGATCCACTCACACACCTTCTATCGCACGGCGGTCCAGGAGATTCAGGCGGGGACGATCGGCAAAGTCAAGGAAGTGCGATCGTGGTGTGCTGCGACCGGGCACGGTAAATCATTTCACATCAGTCGGCCCAAGAATCCGCCATCCCCACCGCCGTCGGTCGATTGGAATAAGTGGATTGGTGTTGCTCCGATGCGCCCCTATGGCGGCGATCGCGTTTATCATCCCTGGGGCTGGCGAGACTGGCAGGACTTTGGGAACGGGTCGTTGGGCGACTTTGGCTGTCATATTCTGGACCCCGTCTTCAGCGCCTTAAAAGTCGTCGGCGCTCCCACGGAAGTGACGGCGAATCATACCGGGATGAACGACGAAGTGTGGCCTGCCCAGACCACCGTGAACTACCTGTTCCCCGGCACGGAATACACGACGGACAAGCAACTGAAAATCAGTTGGCAAGACGGGGGCTTATTGCCTGGCGTCGGAGGCTCGCACGTGCCGCCAACCGCAGCCCTGCCGCGCAGTGGCTCGCTGTTCATCGGTGAATCCGGCAGTTTAGTCTTGCCACACGTCGGTGAGTTGCGTTTGTACCCTCAGGAAAAATACGCCGACGTCGAAGTGGAACAGGCTGAGAATCTGAACCATTACCACGGCTGGATTGACGGTTGTCTCAGCGGCCAGCAGCCAAGTGATGGCTTTGATTACGCGGGACCGTTGACGGAAGCGGTCCTGCTGGGGAACATTGCCGCACGGTATCGCGGCACGAAACTGCTGTGGGAGGCCGAGAAACTCCAATTCACCAACCATCCCGAAGCGAATCGTTGGATTCACAAGGAGTATCGGGTGGGTTGGGAGATTAAGCCGGTAGCGTCGCTGTAACGCGGTCGTTTCACGTGCAGCTGGCGAATCTCCCATACATCGACGGTTGCGTACCGAAGCATCTCGTGTCACGATCAAAGCATGTCTCACTCTTGGCTGGACCCAAAAGTACTTGCCCGCCTGCAGACCCTGCAGCTGCGCGCTCAGCACATCGTCGAGGGGTATGTCGCGGGGGCTCATCGATCACCCTACAAGGGGTTCTCGATTGAATTTGCCGAGCACCGCGAATACGCGCCCGGAGACGACCTGAGATACGTGGACTGGAAAGTCTTTGGTCGGACCGACAAGTTTTACTTGAAGCAATACGAGGACGAGACGAATCTTGTCGCCTACGTGGTCTTGGATGCCAGCGAAAGCATGAGCTATCAGGGGCCGGACGCGTCACTCACTAAGTATGAGTACGCGCAATGTCTGTCGGCAGCCCTCAGTTGGCTGGTGCTGCACCAGCAGGATGCGGTGGGCATGACCGTGTTCGACGAGCAGATTCGTCACAGCGTGCGTCCGAGCAGCAATGCGTCGCATTTGCATCAACTGCTGCAGGTCATGGAGTCGACGACACCGGTCGCCAAGACAGCCACCGGACCGATCTTTCACGAGTTGGCCGAGCGTTTCCGCAAGCGGGGCGTGGTGATCATCATCAGTGACTTCTTCGACGACGTCGATACGATGATGGCCGGTTTAAAACATTTTCGGCACCGGCGGCATGATGTGGTCTTGATGCACGTCTTGGACCCTGCCGAGTTGGACTTTCCTTTTAGTCGTCCGACCATGTTCCAGGGATTAGAAGCGTTTCCCGAGGTTCTGGCGGATCCCAAATCGCTCCGCCGTGCGTATCTGGAAGAATTCCAGCGTTTCTGCAAGAAGCTGTCGACCGCTTGCCGCACCCATGGCATTGACTATCAACAAATGCGGACCGACCAACCGTTGGACAGGGTGTTGGCCAATTACCTATCGCAGCGCATGGCAAGGATGGATTGATGGGAGATACCGCGCTGATGCTGCTGGGGTTTTGGCCCTTTACGATGCCCGCTTTGTTGTGGTGGGGCCTGGCCGCGTCTGCCCCGATCATCATTCACCTGTGGAATCGTCGTCGCTACCACGAGGTCACGTGGGCGGCGATGGAGTTCTTGATTTCGGCCATGCGCAAGAACTCGCGCAGGATTCGCATCGAACACTTGATCTTGCTCTTGATTCGCACGCTGATCCTGCTGTTGTTCGCCGCCGCGCTGGCCAATCCGATCCTCAGCTTGTTTGCTTCTCTGGGAGGCGTGCTGGGGGGAGGCGGCGACACGCACTATGTGCTGGTGATGGACGGCAGTTATTCCATGCAGGCCACCGGGGAGTCCGGGGACACACGGTTTTCCATCGCTCAGCGACTGGCAAACGAGATTGTCGAAAACGGGGCGCAAGGCGATGGATTCACGCTGGTCTTGATGGGCGCTCCCCCCACTCCCGTGATTGCAGAACCCGCCTTCGATCCGCGTGACGTCGTCGAAGAGATCACGAATTTACGGTCGCGAGACACCGGAGCCGCACTGGCTCCCACACTGGCGGAAGTCGAGAAAATTGTCCAGCAGGCGGCGCAGGCTAACACGCGGCTAAAAGAAACACGGATTTGCTTTTTCACGGACTTGGAACTCCGCACCTGGAAAGAGGTCGACTCGGCCGAGGCACGCGCGCAACTGGGACGCCTGGCGGACAAAGCCTCGCTGGTCATGGTGGATGTCGGCACGGACAGTCGCCAGAACCTGACCATCAGCCATCTTTCCCAATCCGGGACACTGATTGCCACAGGGCAGTCGGTCGAATTCACCGCCAGTGTTCAGAATTACGGCGGGGACGATCAAGCGAATACGCTTGAGTTCCTGGTCGATGGCCAACGGACCCAACGGACTTCCATCAACGTGCCGGCGGGTGACAGTATCAGCGTGCAACATTACCACCGCTTTGAAGTCGGGGGGGAACACGAAGTCGAAGTTCGCTTGGGAGATGATGGCCTGTCGGTCGACAATCATCGCTGGCTCAGTGTCCCCGTCCGAGAAGCCATTCGCGTCCTTTGCATCAGCGGCAAACCGGGCGCTGCCAAGAACGTCGCGTTCGCTTTGAATCCCAGCGATTCGAGCCGGGCGCGCATTCAGGTCGACACGGACGTCGAAAGTGCGCTGGTGGAACGTGATTTGTATCAATACGACTGCCTGTTCCTTTGCAACGTCGGTCGTGTGGGGCGTGACGAAGTCAACGTCTTGCGAGAATACGTTCAGGCCGGAGGTGGCGTGGCGTTCTTCCTGGGAGACTTGGTCCAGGCAGACAGCTACAACCAAGAGTTTGCAAATGACTCGACCGAGGCCTCACTGTTCCCAGTCCTCTTGGGCGACCTGGCCGAGGGTGAGTTTGTGTTACAAACCGCTGGTCGGCACCCTGTCAACGAAGCCTTTGCCACCGTCCCTGGTTCCGGTCTGTTTACGATTCCCAGCTTTCGTTATCTGCGGATGACACCGCGCAACAACGAAACGGTCCGACGCATCTTTAACTTTGACAATGGTGACCCGGCGTTGGTCGAAATGCAGGTTGGCAAGGGACATTGCCTCGTATTCGCCACCGCCGCATCCATGACTTCGATTGATTCGACTGCGACCCCCGCCATGCCTTGGACGGCGCTGCCCACGGTCAAGGATTTTGTTTCCCTGATTCAAGAAATGCTGCCAATCCTCGTCGGTGGCCGCGAATCGGGACGCAATGTATTCGTCGGAGAACCGCTTGCCGGTGCCTTGCCGGGAACCGTGGCCAGCGATCCCCTGTCCCTGGAGACGCCCAACGATCGCACCGAGCGCGTCCGCTTGGAGGTGAAAGGCCAGGACAGTCGTTGGACCTATGATGCAACCTGGTATAGCGGAGTGTATCGCGCGACGTATCCGCAACCGCAGGACCGTGCCGAAGTCTTTGCGGTGAACATCGACTCGCGAGAGAGTGATCCTGCTCGGTTCGATCGCGATTTGCTGCCCAGTCAGTTCCAGTCGGAATTCACTTCGGACGGGGCGGAAGTCCCGACGTTGCCGACGAGCAAGACACAACCGTTCTTCCGCTATTTGCTGATGGGCGTCTTTGGGCTGTTGCTGTGTGAGACGCTGCTGGCGTGGAAATTTGGCCACTCGACAGCGCGTTAACTCCTGGCTTGACCGGCACACGGAGCATGGGCGTCAACACGCATGCTGGAAGAAGCGTCACGCGATGGCCGGCAATCCCATGCAAAGCCGACAGCCCGCTAGTCTTTGAACTCGCCCACCACCAAGGTGATGTTCTGACCGCCGAACCCAAAACTATTGTTAAGTGCGATATGGCACTCAGCCTCCCGCGCTTCGTTGGGAATGTAGTCCAGATCACATTCCGGATCGGGATTTTCGTAATTGATCGTCGGCGGCAAGACGTTATCACGAATTGCCATCAAACAGACGATCAATTCGGTGACACCCGCTGCGGCAATCAAGTGGCCCATCATACTCTTGGTGCTGGAAACCGGGGTTTGCATCGCCAAGTCACCAAACACGGCTTTGCAGGAGATGGTTTCGACCCGATCATTGACCGTGGTACTGGTGCCGTGGGCGTTGACGTAATCGATGTCTGACGGCTGGATACCGGCGTCGGCAATCGCCATGTTCATACAGGCAATCGCTCCCCGCCCCTCCGGATGAATATCGGTGATGCGGTAGGCGTCAGCAGTCGTTCCGTACCCCAGGATCTCTCCGTAGATGGTCGCGCCACGTTTTTTCGCGTGCTCCAGCTCCTCGAGAATGATCATGGCGCTACCTTCGCCGAGTACAAAGCCATCACGCATTTTATCGAAGGGGCGCGAGGCACGCTGTGGTTCGTCATTGCGTTCGGAGAGCGCGGTCAGCAAGTTAAATCCGGTGACCCCCAGTGGGTGAATCATGCTGTGCGTGCCACCAGAAATCATGGCGTCTGCATCACCGCGGCGGATGATTTCGGTCGCTTCTCCAATCGCTTGACTACTGGCAGCGCAAGCGGTCAAGCAATTGGCATTGGGGCCTTGGGCATTGAACAAACTGGCGACATGGCCAGCAGGCATGCTCGGCTCTTGCTCGAGTTCGGTCGAGGGATTGAGATGGTCGAGGCCGAATCTGGTGTACATGGCGACGTCCAACTCACCATCTTTCAGCGCCGCGGTCATCATGCTGGTGAACGCTTCAAAATCTTGACTACCTTCACCCGCCCCCAGATAAACACCAAGTCGAATGGGATCGATTCCCGAGTCCATGATGCCCGAGGATTCCACCGCTTGCATCGCAGCGCCAGCCGCAAATCGGCTGTGGCGACCACGCTTGGCCCAGATAGCGTTGGCTTCGCCCATATCCGGCAGGTCCCAATTTTTGACCTCCGCCGAAATCTTGGTCGGGAAAGCACTGGCATCGAAGATCGTGGTGTAGCCGACACCCGACTTGCTCGCCTTCAGGCCATCCCAGACCTCCTCCACGCTGTGCCCCATCGGATTCACTGCGCCAATACCGGTGATCACTACTCGCCGTCTCATGCTCTGTCCTCGTTCCGCGTTACTCGATTAGGCTCGTGTGTCGATTAGGCTCGTGTGTCGATTAGGCTCGTATGCAAGTGACTCTGCCGACGGCAACACCGCGCAGCAGAGTTGGACAAGTTGGCATGGCGATCCATCGCAGTTCGGTGCACGTCCGCACCGCTGGCCAGGCAAGTCGACGTCAGTGGCGGCGTCGCAATAACCGGGAACCGTATTCCCCGACGCGGCCTCAACCACGTTACGCGCCGACTTTGCTTTCGATGTAACGGCAGAGGTCGCTGACAGTCAGCAAGTTTCCAAAATCCTGAATCACTGGATTGGACTCGAATTTTGTCAGATCAGCGAAGGGCATACGCGCTTTCAAGACTTCCAAGCCTTCCGCGTTGACTTTCCCGTCCTGCACGTACTCGGTGTTCGTCAAGATATCCTCGGGGAACAATTCTGCCCGGGGAATTTCAATCCCAAAGGCCTTTTCAAGGCGAAACACGATGTCCAGGAAATCAATCGACTCGGCACCCAAGTCGCCAACCATGGTCGCCTCGGGGGTGACTTCGTCGTCATCCACGCCCAAAGCGTCCTCGAGGGCGGTTTGCACTTTCTCGAAGACTTCCTCTTTCGAAATAGACATGACAATCAAACTCCGTAGTTTCTTAACTCAGTTGGTAACTCAGCTGTTTTTTTGTTAGGAAGGACAAGCTGCTGAATGATAAGGGTTTAGGCAGTTTTTGCTAGGTCAGTTCACAGTAAAGGTCGTCCTTGCCCTTCACGTGCCTCGCCAAGCTCGCACGCGCCGCGGTAAGTTGCTCCCCATCGGCACATCTCGAAAACGCTGGAAACCTCGGTTCAGTAGCTAGTTAGGTATAACGTGACGAGCTCGAAAGCATCGGTTCGGTGGGAACGGAACAGCTGAACGGGCTGTCGGGTGTTTCCTCTCCAGCCCTGAACGACCGCTAACAGCCGACCAATATCGCCGCGTAAAGACTATAATTCGGTCGGAATGGTACTGATTTCCCGCATTCTAAGCGAAATCATCCGCAGGGGACGTGAGCATGGCGCTCTGACCGTCACCACGAGCAAATCCTTACCAACTACCCAGAATTGACTACACCACGCTGCCAGGCAATAGCTCCATCGGTCAGCATAATACACCCGCAAGAGCTACTTCCGTTCGGCGGTCTTGCTGTCGGGGCGGATGCTCGGACTTTCACAGGGGCTGCGAGGAGCCTAGTCAGCCGTATCGAGATAGGGGTCTTGTCCCATTTCGCGTTGCATCTTTTTGCGTTCCTTTTCGTGGTGCAAGAGAATGGAGCGATCGCGAAAGTGTTTGCGTTCGACTTTTCGCTGCGACTTAAGGAACTGGGTGCCGTAGCTGTTCATTTCCTCTTCCTGTGCAGATCCCTTACTGGCCAGCCGCTCGGCAGTCTGCGGCCCAAAACCGACCTTGAGGATTTCGTCGTCGAGTGCCATGTATTTCCGAAAGGTCCCCGGATCGCCTTGCCTGCCACAGCGACCGATCAATTGGCGGTCGATCCTCGCCGAGTCATGTAGTTCGGTACAGATGACATGTAAGCCGCCGCACTCCGCGACACCTTCGCCGAGTTTAATATCGGTACCTCGACCGGCCATATTGGTGGCCACCGTGACACGTCCTGGCTGACCGGCCAGCGCAACGATTTCCGCTTCTTTGGCAACTTCGTTGGCGTTCAAGACCTGATGCTCGACCCCCAGTTTGGCGAGCAACTGTGATAGCAGTTCACTTTTGTCGATCGACTTCGTACCAATCAAGATCGGTCGCCCAGCTTGATGCAACTGATGGACCTCCGCAGCAATCGCTTCCCACTTGCGTCGTGCATTGCCGAAGATCTGATCTTGCAACTGCTCGCGTCTTGAGGGGCGATTGGTTGGGATGCGCACGACGGGCATCTTGTAGATTTTCCGGAATTCACGTGCCGCGGAGATGGCGGTGCCGGTCATGCCAGCGAGGTGACGATATCGTAGAAAGAGATCCTGAATGGTGATTCTTGCTGCCTGTCCGGTAGGGACACTGACTTCCAACTGCTCCTTGGCTTCGATCGCCTGGTGGATACCGTCGCGCCATTTGCGTCCTTCTGCGCGACGTCCGGTGTTCTCATCCACAATCACGATCTCGCCTTCATCGATGACATAGTGAGTTTCGAACAGGAAATCTCGCTGAACTTTGATCGCTCGTTCCGTGTATTGATAGAGATCAATCAGACCGACCGAGCGCATGACAGGTGGCGTGGGGAGTGACCGGAGCAGCTGGCGTCCGGCGGCATTTAACTCCACCTTCTTGGTATCGTGTTCGTAGTCGAAATGCTGGTCTTCGATGAATTTCTCTGCATTCGCGGCAGCCCAGTTAAATGTCGCCTCGACCTGCTCGCGCGCTTTGCCGCCCAACGTGCCGATGATCAGGGGTGTTCTTGCTTCGTCGATCAGAATGCTATCCGCTTCGTCGACGAGAGCGAAATGTGCGCCGCGTTGGACTGGCTGTTCTCCCGAGGCATCCCACCGCTGACTACTGCCTTCGCCCAAGAAGTCACTCGCATCGCGTCCCATGCGCCGTAGCAGGAGTCGATCGCGGAGGAAGTCGAAGCCGAACTCTTTGGCGGTGCCGTAGGTGATATCACACGCATAGGCGGCACGTCGCTGGTCTGGTTTGTCGGGGGTGAGCACGACTCCCACGGTCATCCCCAGCATCTCATATGCGGGCCTCATCGTTTCCGCATCACGCTCTGCCAGATAGTCATTGACGGTCGCCAATTGCGCTCCGCGGCCAATCAAGGCATGCAGATACATTGGCAGCGTTGCTGTCAGCGTCTTGCCTTCACCGGTTTCCATTTCGGCAATGCAATTATTAATGAGTGCGAGTCCACCGAGCATCTGCACGTCGAAATGGCGCATTCCCAAGGTGCGTCGCGCCGCTTCGCGCATCAGAGCAAATCCTTCCGGCACCAGATTGCGGAGCTTTTCTCCACTCTTGGCTTGAAACCGCAACGAAAGGCTCCGTTTGCGGAGCTCGCGATCGGATTCGTTCTGCAGGGAGGCTTCGAGCGTTTCGAACTGAGGTAGCAGCTTGCGCCAGCGTGCAAGATGCAGGCTCGAGGGGACAGGCAGACTGTTGAGCATGCGTGAGTCTCAAGTGAAGGAGTGAGGTCTGATTTTGAATCTTACGCCTGCGCAAGGCAGGAAGCCATTGAACGAATCGAGTTCTGCTCATGGCTAACCCAAATTCTCTCGTCAGATTAACTCATCGTCACATCCGTAACTGCCGAAATAATCGAACGAGTGATTTTATCGACGTTTACTGCGTTGACTGTCAAACCAGGCAGTCTGCGCGGGATGTCGTTAAATAAAGCTAATTTACCGTGTGTTCCGATTCCTCTGGATCTTGCCGTCTTGGCGGTCGATCTGATGGAAGCGGTCACACACACCATTTGCTGTAGAGCTCTGACCATGAACATCAAGCTTTCCATTGCCTTCGTCGCAACCTTGCTCCTGGGTTTGCACGTTGGAACGGCGCATTGTCAGCAAATCGTCGTTCCGGTGTCCCACACCGCGGAGTGCAGTGGCTGCGAGGGTGGCTGTGATGCGTGTTCCGACGACGCCAATTGCGATGGAGGTGGTTTAGCGGACTCATTCAAGGGCTGTTTAAGTGGCGGCTTGCACGGTTTACGACAGCACACGGACTGGCTGAATCTGGGCCACGGGCACCTGCTTCACCGTAATCGCCATTGCTATCCCGGCTGTCACTGTCCTCTTTGCCAGAACTATCATCCGTGGGTCAGTTTGAGCTACATGAACGTCTGGTCCAAGGGCAGCACAGCGCCACCACTGGTGACCACCAGCACGCCAACGTTTGGCGGCGTGATCGGCCAGGGCGATACACGGGTTCTCTACGGTGGCGACATTGGTACGGGAGCCGGCAACGGCGGCAAGCTGGATTTTGGCGGCTGGCTGACCAGAGACTTTGGTGCCGGCGGTAGTTTCATGGCCGTGTCACCCCACACGACTGACTTTTCGATGTCAACGGACGGCACCGGCGCTCCGCTGCTGGCGATTCCTTACATCGATGTCTTTCCCGCTCCCGCTTCGAACAATGCCCGTATCATCGGTGCGCCGGTTGGCAGCCCTCAAGCGGGCAGTGCAACGGGAACCATCACCATCGACCACAGCACCGAGATCTTGGGTGCTGACGCGTACTTACGAACCAACTTGTTCAGTGGGCCGGGCTTCCGCTTGGATCTGATCGGCGGCTACCAGTACTCACAGATTCGCGACAACTTGACGTTGCAAGCCACGACCACCAATGTCACCGGTACCTTCTTGCCAGGCTCGGCGAATCC
>NZVR01000063.1 GCA_002701545.1 Blastopirellula sp.
AAGGAATCCCGCATGAGCCGTTTACCAACCCTTGTCGTACTGAGTGTGTTACTGGTGTCTCCGGTGTTCGCCGAAAAGCAGGCAAAAATCGTCTTCATTTCCGGAACGCCCAGTCACGGGCGTCTGCACCACGAACACCGCGCCGGAAACATGATTCTGGCGGAAGCCCTGAACCAATCGGGATTGAAGGTCAAAGCGGAGTTGGTTCCGCATTACGGCTACCCTCGCGATCCGTCGATTTTGGACGACGCCGCCACGGTGGTCATCTTCTGCACCGGCCACGGCGGCCACGTTTTAAACCCTCATCTCGATCAGTTTGACGCCTTAATGAAAAAAGGGACCGGTGTGGTCATGATTCACTGGGCGACGGAGGCCCAGAAAGGCAAACCCGGCGAAAAGTTCCTGGAATGGATGGGTGGCTTTTGTGACCTCGATTGGTCGGTCAACCCCCACTGGACTGCCAACTTTCGCGAACTCCCCAAGCACCCGATCTGCAATGGCGTGAAACCGTTCGCCGTCAACGATGAATGGTATTACCACATGCGTTTCGTGGAAGGCATGCGCGGGGTCACACCGATCCTTTCCGATCTACCTGGCCCGGAAACGTTGCGTCGCAAAGACGGGCCACGTAGCGGTAACCCAACGGTGCGCCGCGCTGTCGCCGCCGGCGAAAAACAACATGTTGCCTGGGCATACCAACGTCCCAGTGGCGGGCGAGGTTTTGGTTTCACGGGTGCTCACAACCATGACAGCTGGCGCAATGACAACTTTCGCAAAGTGGTCCTCAATGCCATTTTGTGGACCGCCAACGTCGAAGTCCCTGCGGCTGGCTGCCCTTCAGCTCAGGTGACGCGTGAACAGATCGAGAAGAACCTGGATTCCGATCGGCCCAAGGAGAAATAAACGGTCAGCGTACTCGCGCTCACCGTCCGGCCCGCTGGCGCAGGTTCACCGACAAGGCCAGCGCATTGCGTTCCCTTGATCCCACGCACCGGCGACCCCAGCTCGCTTCCGTGGACATCTCGGAGGGAGATTCCCGCCCCGCACCGGCAACTTGCGATCCTGAGTTTGTGGTAAGATAGTAGCTCCTTCCTCCCCACCCGCGTCCAGGAGTCCCCGCATGTCACCATCCGTCAATCGCCGTGATTTCGTTTCGACCGCCGCCCTTGCCGGCGCCGCCGCCGGGGTTGCCGTTTCCACGCATCAGGCAGTTGCTCAAGATCAATCTCGACGGCCCGTCGTCGTGGGTGTGATGGGGATGAGTCGCGGACGTTCTTTGGCCACCGGCTTTGCCAAGTTGCCGAACGTCGAAGTCGCTTACTGCTGTGATATCGATCAGGACCGTGCGGCCAGTGCCGCGGCGCAAGTTTCCCAGTTAGGCACCATCAGCAAGCCCAAAGCGATTGAAGACTTTCGCAACATGCTGGATGACCCGCGGGTGGATGCCCTCGTCTGTGCCGCGCCCAACCACTGGCACGCACCGGCCACGATCATGGCCTGCAATGCGGGAAAACACGTCTACGTCGAGAAGCCGTGCAGCCACAACCCGCAAGAGGGTGAGTGGATGGTCGAGGCGGCGCGAAAGCACAATCGTTGCGTGCAAATGGGATCGCAACGGCGCAGTGGGGCGCAAACCCAACAAGCGATCAAAAAGCTGCATGACGGCGCGATTGGCAAACTCTATCTTTCCAAGGCGTGGTACAACAATGCCCGCGGCTCGATCGGCACGGGCAAACCCGCGGCAGTTCCAGCCAACCAAAACTACGAGCTCTGGCAAGGGCCGGCGCCGCGACGGGACTATGTCGACAATCTCGTGCATTACAACTGGCACTGGCGATGGCATTGGGGTAACGGCGAACTTGGCAACAATGGAATCCACACCCTCGACTTGTGTCGCTGGGGGATGGACGTTGAGTTCCCCACACGCGTGACCTCCAGCGGAGGACGCTATTGCTATGAGGATGACCAGGAGACTCCCGACACGCATTCGGTGGCATTCGAATTCAACGGCGATAAGCAAATCACCTGGGAAGGCTTGAGTTGCCATCGCCACGGAGGTGGATTTGTTGCGTTCTACGGGACGGAAGGTGCGTTGATCCTGGACTCCAATGGCACCCATCAGATCTATGACGCGCGCGATAAACTGGTGGAAGAAGTCAAAGGGGTCTCGCGTGGCGACACGGAGCACCTGGCGAATTTCGTGCAAGCGATTCGCACCAAAGACCATTCGATACTGAACGCGGAAATCGAAAAGGGGCACCGCAGCACGATGTTGTGCCACTTGGGGAATATCTCACATCGCACCGGCCGCGCCCTGAACTGCAACCCGACCAACGGCCATATCCTGAACGACGCCGACGCGGCCAAACTTTGGCGCCGCGATTACGAGAAGGGTTGGGAACCAAAGGTATAGGCCAGCCCCGCGAGGTGGTATCCATGCAAACGGACAACCGCAGGACGTTCTTACAGCAGGCAGGAGGGGGTGCCGGTTCACTCGCCTTATCGCTGCTGTTGGCTGGCGACCAGGCGCCAGCAGCCAGCGCGCAACCGCCCGCACCAGCTCGAGCGAAACGCGTCATCTGGCTGTTCATGCATGGCGGTCCGAGCCAAGTCGATTTATTCGATCCCAAACCGGACTTGATCAAATACGCAGGTCAACCGTTGCCCGACAGCTTTGGCAATGTGATGACCCGCCGGAACGTTGCGCAGAACCCGCTCTTGGCACCGCTCAAGCCGTTCCGCCCGCGTGGCCAATCCGGAATTGAAATCAGCGATTTCCTGCCTCACATCGCCGAGCACGCGGATGACTTGTGCGTCATTCGCAGCATGCACGGTGACAGTGTCAACCATCCTCAATCGGTCTATCAATTGAATACGGGCGGGGTGTTAATGGGCCGGCCGAGTGTAGGCAGCTGGGTTGCCTACGGCCTGGGAAGTGAAAACCAGAACATGCCTGCGTTCGTGGTGCTGCCCGACCCGGGAGGCGGACTCAAAGGGGGACCGCCCGCCTGGGGCAGCGGTTACCTGCCCGCGACGTTTCAAGGAGTCACCATGCGTCCGGGCTCCGTACCGCTGTTAAATCTGAAGCCTCATCGCGAGGTCACCAGCCCTCGCCAACGGCGCACTCTGGATCTCATCCAGCGTTACAATCGCCAACATCTGGCAGCGCGTGAAAATGATGAACTGGCGGCCCGCGTCGCCGCCTACGAGCTGGCCTTTCGAATGCAATCTGCGGCACCTGAGCTGGTCGACCTGTCACAGGAAACGTCCACCACGCAACAGCTCTACGGACTCGATGACGACTCGACGCGTGAATTCGGCCAACGGTGTCTGCTGGCGCGCCGCATGATCGAACGAGGCGTGCGTTTCGTGCAGCTTTATTCCGGTGACACCGGCGGCTGGGATGCACACTCGGACGTCATGAAAAACCATACTCAGTATTGCCGACGGACGGACAAGCCCATCGCCGGTCTCATGACCGACCTGCGCAAGCGTGGTTTATTGGACGACACCCTGGTCATCTGGGGTGGCGAGTTTGGGCGCATGCCCATGAGCGAACAGGGCACAGGCCGCGATCACAATCCTTGGGGCTACAGCTACTGGCTGGCGGGAGCCGGGATCCGTGGGGGCCGGGTGCATGGTGCCACGGACGCCGTCGGCCTGCGGGCCGCCACAGACAAAGTTCATGTTCGGGATTTCCACGCCACCCTGCTGCATCTGCTCGGCCTGGATCACAACGCCTTAACCTACTTCCACAACGGCCTCGACCAGCGGCTTACCGGCCCGCAAGAGGCCCATGTGGTCGAGCCGCTTATCGCCTGAGTGAGAGAAGATTGCATGCCTCATCGTTGGATCCGTACGCCCGTGCTGCTGCTCAGCCTGGTGCTGGCGCGCCCGTTGCTGGCAGAAGAGGTGTCGGTCGTCTCGGAACCGCCGATCACTGCGGACGATCGCGAACACTGGTCGTTTCGCCCGTTACAACGTCCGGCAGTGCCATCCGCGGGAGCACGTACCGCGGAGAACACGATCGACCTGTTTTGCAACGGCGCCGACACGTCTGGCCTCAGCGATTCAGCCGCCCACCGCGCCGCACTCCTGCGCCGCCTGACACTGGATCTGTGGGGACTTCCACCGTCACCGACCGAGAACGCGCGATTCCTGGCGGATGCAAATCCGGATGCGTACGAACGGCTCGTCGACCGAACCTTGGCGTCGCCACGCTATGGCGAACGTGATGCACAACATTGGTTGGATTTGGCTCGTTTTGCGGAAACCGACGGCTTCGAACACGACAAAGTGCGTTCCGAGGCATGGCGTTTTCGTGATTGGGTCATCGATGCTGCGAATCAAGGCATGGCGTATGACCGATTTGTCCAGTTACAGATCGCTGGTGACGAACTTGCCCCCGAAGATCCGCAAGCGCGCGTTGCCACTGCGTTCTGTCTCTCGGGCCCAGACATGCCTGACATCAACTCCCAGGCGGAACGGCGTCATAGCCTCCTCAACGAGATGACGGCGACGGTCGGCTCGGTCTTCCTCGGCTTACAGGTCGGTTGTGCTCAGTGCCACGACCATAAATACGATCCCATCAGCCAGGCGGATTTCTATCGTCTGCGTGCGTTCTTCGTCTCTGCGGTGCAGGTCAAGAAGAATCGCTCCGTCAGCACGCTCTCTTCAGGTCCGCCGGAAACCGCCTACTTGATGATCCGCGGCGCCTGGGATCGGCCAGGGCCCGCTGTTTCGCCCGCATTCCCTCGCATTGCCGACTGGCAGTCGCATCCAACCGCANCGCAACGCTCGCGGTCCCACCTCGCCCGGTGGCTCACCGCACCCCAGAATCCACTCACGGCCCGTGTGCTGGCCAACCGCCTCTGGCAGCAACACTTTGGCTCAGGCTTGTCCTCCACTCCCAGCGATTTTGGCTTGGTCGGTGTGGAGCCAGCAAAGCTCGATTTATTGAATTGGATTGCCAGCGAGACCCACACCCGCGATTGGAATCTCAAACAGATGCACCGCTTGCTGGTGACCTCCGCGCATTATCGCTATCACTTTACGCAATCCATTAGGCTGGAAGGCGAAGTGATTCGCGATGCCATGCTGGCTTGCGCCGGTTTGCTGAATACTCGGCAAGGCGGCCCGGGAGTGATGCCGCCACTACCACGGGAAATCACCTCGACTTTGCTGAAAAATCAATGGGCAACCCATAGCGACCGAGCAGCCCATTATCGTCGCAGCGTTTACGTGTTCGCTCGGCGCAACCTACGTTATCCAATTTTTGACGCGTTCGATCGCCCGGACGCGAACGTCAGTTGTGCCTGCCGTGCCCGTTCGACTACCGCCCCACAGTCTCTGCTGCTGCTGAACTCAGAATTCTCTTGGGCGATGGCCGAAGCATTTGCAGCGCGGGTACAGCGCGAAGCTGGCAGCGAACCGAGGCGGGCCCTAACCACCGCATTTCAGCTGGCACTGAATCGCGCGCCGACGTCTCACGAGTTGGCGGATGCCCTGGCGTTTCTGGCGGACGGTGGGAGTCTGAACGAGTTTTGTCTGGCACTCATGAATCTGAACGAATTCGTTTACGTCGACATCGCCCGCTAAGCCCCCTGGCGCGTGGCCCAGGCGTTCGCGGTGGTGATTCCGGGGCGACCACTTCCGATCTGCCCAACATCCCCGAGCTAGACCAGTTCCGTGATCGGGTCACCATCGGTCATCGACTTCCGCACGTCACTGGGCACGCCTCGCAGAATTCGCAATTCTCCGATGTCGAACAAGCTGTGCATGATGGTCGATAACATGTGCTGCGGTCGGTAAGCTCGCGTCGTGGCCTTGGTGGCATGATGATCGGAGCGACCAATCACGCGTCCCATTGGCAAGCCTCCACCGGCAAACAACAGCGGCGTCAATTCGCCGTAGTGATCACGTCCTCCGTTGCCGTTGATGCGGGGTGTCCGTCCCATCTCCCCCGTCACCACCAATAAGATTTTGTCGGTCAAACCGCGTTCGGCACAGTCGTCGATAAACGCCGCTACCGCGTGGTCAACCTGAGGCGCTAGAAACGAGAAACCACGTAGGCCCTTGGGACTGTTATTGTTGCTGTGGTGGTCCCAACCACAATCACTGACCGTCACAAAGCCACACCCGGCTTCACATAAGCGGCGCGCCATCAACATCTGTTTGCCAAGCAAGTTCGACGCGCGTCGCATGTCATTCCACCGCGACACCTCTTGTTGCCGAAACAGGTGGCTGGTGTCGTATTTGGCGATCGTGGCCGGATCTTCTGATGACAAGTCAAAGGCATCAGCGACTCCGCCGGTAATGATATCGAATGCTTGTTGTTGATACCGATCGGTGCCGGCCAAGCCGCCCGCATCCGCGGCCCGCTTCAAACGATCCAAACCTTGCAGCAGACTTTGCCGATCGTCAAATCGGTTACGTGTGAGTTTGAGCTGCATATTGGTGGTCAGCTGACTTCCCCCTTGAGGGTTGAACGCCGCATAGCTTTCGCCCAGGCCACCGGGATGGGTCAACGTTGGCAATGCACCGGTTTCGAAGTTATTCCCCAGCTTTAATTCGGGACGGATCGCTTCGGGCAGGACGAGGACATTAGTCGGCATGCCACTTTCGGCATGATTGGTCCCCACCACGCGCGAGAACAGCGCCCCCATTGTTGCTTTGGTCGCGTTGTTACCACTGGCCACTTGCTGATAGGTATGGCCACTGTTACCCGAGCCGTACGAGCGCAGGATAGAAATGCGGTCGGCCCGCGCTGCCAGTTGTGGAAAATGAGAACCGAAGGTGATACCGGGCAACCGTGTGGGGATCTCGCCAAAAATCGCGCGGACTTCCGACGGCGCGCTCATTTTCGGGTCGAACGACTCGATGTGAGAGGGGCCGCCATTGAGAAACAAGAAGACGACCGACCGACCGGTCACGACATCGCTCTGGTTGGCTGCGGCCGCTTGCTGTCTGAGCATACCTGCCAGACTCAGTCCGCCCATCCCGAGCGCACCCACACGCAAAAATTCGCGGCGACTCCACCCTGCACAATTGTGCGTTGGTTGCGTATCACAAATCGTCAACATGTCTCGTCTCCGTCTCTTGACATTGCAGCCACACGGCGCGCGACCCGCCATCCGCAGGCCAGACTGCTTACCATCATATCAAGTAGCATTTATCTACTCTACTTGGATTTGGAACTCTTCGTGGACGTGTTTTCGTCTCCCAGAGGGACCGGAAAAGCGCCAGCCGCAGCCATGCTATCACGCACATGAGACATGCTTTGGGCGTGACGGACCCGCTGCAGCCATGCCGTGAGCCGAAAGAACCCCGTTTGGGGTGGCGTTTTACCAGCGGGTGGGGCGTTGGAGCCCACTCCGTCGTGTCGCAGCCACCGCTGTCACGCTGCTGGCCACGATCGACTAATTCGCAGCGACACAAACCACGCAATTGCGGCCCTGGCTTTTGGCTTCATAGAGACAATCGTCGGCGAGTTTGAGCAGCAAATACCCGCAATTTTCCACAGACGCGTCGTGGACGTAGGCGATCCCCACACTGACGGTGACATCAAACACGTGACCATCAAACGTCATGGGCTTTTCGGCTACGCACTGTCGCACGCGTTCGGCGACCGACTCCATTTGATTGCCGTTCACGTGGTGCACAATCACCACGAACTCTTCTCCGCCGTAGCGTGCCAGCAGATCGGTATCACGAACGGTCTCCCCGATTCTCACAGCGATTTCTCGGAGAACTTTATCACCAATCAGGTGCCCGTAGATATCGTTAACTGATTTGAAGTAGTCGACATCGACCATCAGCACCCCCAGGGGCTTGACGCTCTCCTCACGTCGCCGCGCCACAATCGCCTTCTCTAATCGCTGATTAAAGTAGCGACGATTGGGGATCCCTGTCAGTGCATCGAACTGAGCTTGCCGGCGAAGCGTCTCTGCTTCGCGCGTCAACTCGGCTTCCCGTGCGTGAGCACCTTCCAGGTCCTGAACCGCACTGAGGCTAATATCAATCACTTGCTGACGTGCATCGTCGAGCAACGCATCCAAGTCAGCCTGGTTGTAGGAGACGGACAGCATGCTGGCCATATCGGCGATTTCGTTTTCAATCGAGACGACGAAGCCGTCAGTCTCGTCGGAGGACAACCCGAAGACGTGCTCAAAGTGTTCAAACATGACATTGGCCGCGTACACTTTGCCTGGATCACAAACAAACCGCGAGACCATGTCCGCGACGCGTACGATTTCTGCCAACTTGGTCACGTCATGATTGGGCGCAAGCTGCGGATCTTTCCAGTGCGCGGTCACTGCGACGAATAGTTCGGGCATCTGCCATGCTTTGAGCAGCGCGCCGCCCACTTCGTGGTGGTCAACGGGTAGGTGTTTTCTTTCTTCTTCCGCCGTCGGTAAAATCCCGATCGCTTCATCGACTACCTGGCGATACCGTTCCGGCGTGATATTCGCCAATGCGTATTGCCCGACATGGCTGAGCAATCCGCAACAGAACGCTTCTTCGGCGAGAGGGCATTTCACCAGCCTTGCGAGTCCGCGTGCCGCCACGGAGGTGACCAGGCAGCGTTCCCAGAACGCATCCAAATTGAACTGGTTGTCTGTGGCCATTTGCAACTGTGTTCGCAGCGAAAAACTCAACCCCATCACTTTCAGAGTTTTCAACCCCAGCACGACACAGGCGCGTGTCAAATTCGTGATGTCGTGGCCGCGGTTGTAGGAGGCCGAATTGGCGACTCGCAATATCTTGCTTGCCAATCCTGGATCTAACGCAACGACGCGGGAAAGTTCATCAAAGCTGGCATCCGCATCCTTACAGATTCGCACCAATTCCATCGCCGCCGCGGGCAGTGTGGGAATGTCCTCACACAACGCTGCCAAGTTGTCGAAATCGAGATCGAATTCGATCGTTGGATTCATCATGACAGCGACTTGGAGTTCAGGGAGAAAAACGAGGTGCAGAGTCCAGTGAGGTCGGGAGCACGTCAGGCAAGAATCAATGCGGACATCGCTTCGCCACAAAGTTGCGGTGGGGAAATGACGTCATTTACGCCCGCCTTCCGCATGCGGTTTGCAATCGTCATATCAGTACACTCCGCGTGAATGGCGATATCACCACCCAGGTCACGACAGGTGATTGCCACCAGCAAGTTATCAATTTCGGAATCCAAGGCGATGACGACGTGTTGAGCTGCCAGGATATTCGCTTCGGCTAGTGTCAATTCGTCGGTCGGCTTCCCTTCCACATAGAAGATTCGCCGATACTGCGACTTGAGATCCTCGAGCACCGCCAGATCATCGTCAATCACCACGATCGACTGGCGTTTCCTGGCCAGCCGGTCAATCACCGCTCGTGCCGTGAGTCCTGTACCACAGACCACGACATGCCCCGTGAGTGATGCAATCATTCGCCTCATCCTTTTCTTCACGTAGTCGGAAGCTGCGTCCCAGCCGACCAGCATGCTGGTGATGGTGGCTGTACAACAGGTCATCCCGACAATGCCCAAAAAAATAATCAACGAGGTGAACCAGCGGCCCTCGTCGGACAGCGGTCGGGTCTCGCCATAGCCGACCGTTGAGAGCGTGATAATCGTCATATAAAAGCCATCTCGCAACGGCCAGCCTTCAATGGCCGCGTAGCCCAGACTCCCGATCAATGTGAGACCCAGCAGGGATCCAAACACGAAGATCAAGCGAAATTGTCCGGGGGTGATATACATCTTTATCTCACGCAGAACATGCGGTAATCATCGATTCATACTCGGTACGCGCCGCTTGCTCTACGCGTTCCACTTGCTCCTCCGTCATATCGTCGCGAAAGGCCGCACAGCGGCCCTCCACGTGCTCGTCGGCGCGTTCAATGCTGCCAATATGCCATTTCCGAGCGAAGGCATTCGCCATGGCCACAACACGTACCAGCCCACCGGCTGATACCGCATCGTCTTCGTGATGCAACTGAATCCCATCCACCACGTCCATCGGGAGGCCCCAATCTTCGGTGCACAGGAATCCCATGTCGGAATGCGTCACCTGGAACTTTTCGGCCTCAATTTCCAGCGTCTCGGCCCCGTCATAGCGTTCGAAGCGAACCAGATATTCCTCGTCACAGACGCTGAGAAAGGCGAGTTTCCCGATGTCGTGCACAATCGCAGCAAGAAACGCTGCTTCGCTATCGACCAGCTTGCTCTCCAACGCAATCGCCCGCGCCACGCACGCGCATCCGAGTGAATGAAACCACAACGACTGCCGCAGTTCACTGGCCGCGTCCTGTTTCCGAAACACTTCCGCCGAAGCCAGCATCAGACTGAGCTTGCTGACTTCACGGAATCCGAGAATGACCGTAGCATGCTCGACGGACCGGATCCGACCGCCATATCCATACAGGGGACTGTTCGCGACTTTCAGGATTTCCATCGACATCCCAGCGTCGGTGCGCAAGATCCCGACGACATCGCGGGCGCTGGTGGTGTCGGAATTGCAAACGTCCAAAAGTTGCAGCGCAGCAGCGCGCAACGGCCGAATGGTAACTTCATCTCCAAGCAATACAGGCATGGCCGTCCAACCTCTCTCAGCCAGGATGTAAAAGCGTGACGGTGATGTCGGTCAGAAGGCCGACTTAAAACGAGATCGACACGAGCACCTCGATGCTGATTGTCGAATTCACACTTTTGGGCTGCATTCAGAAACCCCATCCTACCGAAACGGCCGAAGCGTCAGCACGGCTACATTCGGTTAAACGTTACACTCGGACTAAGCAGCAGTTCGTCCCCAAACGTACGACAGCACTTCCGCCACAGCCTGATACAGCTCGACCGGGATCACCTGCCCGATATCGACGGCGGCATACAATGCGCGTGCGAGTGGCTTCCTTTCCACTACGGCCACGCCGTTTTCCTCCGCGGCTTTGCTGGACCCCGATGGGCATGTCGAAGGTGTGATCACCGAGCGCCATATTTTGGCCGCACTCGAACCACCTCGCAAATCGTCGATTCTCGAATTGCCGACGTCGATTCCCCCACTAGCCATGCTGATCAGCGAAACGCGCGATCCGGTACTCTCCGAAGCCGCCGCTTCTCTGCTCAACCAGCGTCCCCCGACAGTGAAAGCGAACTGCCTGCTTCCCGAAGCATTGGAGTTGCTACTCACTACGGATCAGGATGCGGTGATTGCCGAGGACCCCCCGCGTTCCTTCGGCATCATCACCATGACCACCTTAATGCGTGTCCTCCGCACGTTAATGCGTCTCCAGTTGCTCAAGAGCGCTTAGTTTTTCGAGCGTTTCGTACGATGCACTCGGGTGTTTTGCTTGGCGTTCCGGTGCATGCCAGCGAATTACGACCTTGCCGCTCTCCCTGACAAGCGTACCTTGTTTGATGGAGCGGCAGCGTAGCTTTCCCCTCCAGTCACGTGCCTTGTGACGTGCTCTTGGTACTCCTCGTTGGCGGTCTGCCAGCGGCACGCTACATTGGAACCCCCGACCGACACCGGTCGACTCGTTCCGATACCAGGAGTGGAATCCTTTGTCATCTGAAGAGCTCCCCGAGTCGTTACGCATAGCCTATAACAGCGAGATATTTCGCAGTGCGGGCCATCGCTTGATCGACCAGCTTGCCGACCATCTGTCCGCCAGCATGCGTGGCGAACAGTCGCACGCCCTACCTTGGCGCACCCCGGAGGCCAGCTGCGCACACTGGGAGGAACTGGCGACCCATTCGGACCTATCGATCGAAGCCATCTGTCGCGAAATCCTCGCTGGCAGCGTCCGCATCAGCGACCCCAAATACATGGGACACCAGATCTGTCACCCTGCACCTGTGGCGATGCTGGCCGGGCTGATCACCGACTGCGTGAACAATGGCACGGGCATCTACGAAATGGGCATGGCGGGAACGGCCATGGAGCGGCACATCGTCACTTGCATCGCTCGCCGGTTCGGCCTGCCCCCATCCGCTGACGGCTTCCTGACATCCGGAGGCACCCTGGCAAACTTGACCGCTCTCCTCGCCGCACGCAGCATCCAAACAGCGGGCCAGCAGGCACTCGACGTCACGGCCCCGCAACTTGCCGTGATTACTTCTGAACAAGCGCATTATTGCGTGGACCGAGCGACACGCGTGATGGGCTGGGGCGACGCTGGTTTGATTCGCATCCCAACAGACGCTCAATTCCGCATGCGAACCGACCTGCTGGAATCGCACTATCAAGCGGCCGTGGCAGAGGGAATTCAAGTCGTCGCCGTGGTCGGCAGCGCCTGCACGACGTCGACCGGGTCGTTTGACGACTTAACCGCCATCGGCGAATTCTGCCGCCAACGCGACCTCTGGTTCCATGTAGACGGCGCTCATGGTGGTGCGGTCGCCTTTTCCGAAATGCAGCGGCATCGCCTTGGCGGCATAGAACATGCCGACAGTGTCACGTTGGATTTTCACAAAATGCTCATGACCCCTGTGACCACCAGTGCCTTGGTGTTCCGGCAGGGCGAGTATGGATTTCGTACATTCGCAGCCGAGGCGGACTACCTGTTTCAGCGTCAGGACGACATGGAACACGATTGGTACAACCTTGCCAAACGCACTTTTGAATGCTCCAAAACGATGATGGCAACCAAGGTGTACAGCATCCTCGCGACCCATGGCGAGTCGCTTTTGGGCGACAACGTGGATCGCCTGTATGCACTGACAGCGAACTTTGTTTCGCTGATTGAATCACGGCCGGAATTCGAATTGGCCACCCCACCGCAATGCAACATCGTTTGCTTTCGGTTGCGTCCGCGCAATGGCCAGGACAGCTGCAAACTGAATGCTCAGGTGCGTGACCGGCTGACGCGTGCAGGAAACTACTATGTCGTCCAGACGAAACTGCGTGACGAGGTCTGGCTTCGCACGACCATTACGAACCCATTCACGACCGCGCGCGAGTTGAATGGCGTTCTGGATGCGCTGGCCGCCACCGCCGAGACGTGCCCGCACTCATCGGACCTCACCTGACCGTAAGCGGATCGTCAGGCGACCCGTTGATTCGGCTTGACGGGAGGCGTTTTCAAGTTAAACAGCCCAAAGATTTCTTCACGCGTCAAGTTCAGGTTCGAAGGTTGTCCTGTCTGCGAAAGGATCACGTCGAATAACTCACGCTTCTCCGACAACACCTGATCAATGCGTTCTTCGATCGTATCCGTGCACAACATGCGCGTGACGGTCACCGGGCCGGCGGCACCAATGCGATGTGCCCGGTTGATCGCCTGATCTTCCACCGCCGGATTCCACCAACGATCAAACAAGAAGACATATTCACAGAATTGCAGATTCAAGCCGACGCTCCCGGCGCCATAACTCATCAGCAACACGTGTCGCGACGGGTCATCCCGAAACTCGCGCAAAATAGCATCTCGCTTGGACGCAGCAATTTTCCCGTGGTACTGCAGCGGTCGAAACTCGCCAATGCCCTCGGCAATCTGCTCCAACGAGCGGACCCATTGGCTAAAGACAATGGCTTTTTTCCCGCTGGCCGCGACCTCGTCAAGATCCGCCTGCAACCGTTCCAGCTTGGCACTGGCTCCCGTAACCGGGTCAAAGTTACAGACTTGCTTCAACCGCAGCACCAGTTCAAACACGTGCTGGATCGACATTTCGTCTCCGAGCTCCGTCAAGCGGATCACACCCGTGTCCTCCGCGGCCTGATAACTGGCCCATTGCTGTGAGGTCAGTTGCAGTTCGGCATCGCGAAACATTTTCGGCGGCAGATCGGTCAACACCATGTCTTTGGTGCGCCGCAAAATGTAGTCCCGGACCGCCGGCCCCATTCGACGAGCTTCCATCCCCGGTGACAGGTATCCCGGTGAGAGAAACTCAAAAATACCGACGAGGTCATCGGCGCTGTTCTCGATCGGTGTCCCGGTCAGCGCCCAACTGCGTGTTCGCTGAATCGAGCGTACCACGCGACTGGTCGCGCTGTTTCGGTTTTTAATGCGTTGCGCTTCGTCAAGAATCACGAGGTCAAATTCACAGGTACTTCCGACTGTCTCCTGATCCCGCACCAGCAACTCGTAGTTGGCTATTTTCACGGGAGCCCGCGGATCACGCCACTGCCAGGCGCGCGTTTGCTGATCACCTTCAATCACTGCCACGGGAATCTCTGGTGCCCACAAAGCAAATTCTCTCTGCCAGTTGGTAACTAATGGCTTGGGGCAGATGAATAGCACACTTTTGACTTCGCTGCTGCACAGCAACAACCGCACACTGGTGATGGCTTGCATGGTTTTACCCAGCCCCATCTCATCCGCCAACACGGCGCTGAACCGCGGATAGAGAAACGCCACTCCCTCGTATTGATAGGGGAACGGATCGAATGGGAACTGCAATTCGTTCGACGACAACAGCGATTGCAGCGGAGGTTGCAGTGCGTAAAAGAGACGATCCTGCAACTTGACAAGATCGCTTGGTGGCTGGATCCGAACACGTGCTGCGTCGCGTTTGACCGACCTGCCATTCCGTTTGCGATTTCGCCCTACGGACGCGGCGTTCCCTGCCGGTTCTTGAAAGATGCTGCCGGTCTCTTCGTCAAAATAGAAACTTCGCACTTTGCCTGGCAACTTGGCAATCTTGATGGCAATCGTCTGGGGTGAAGCCACCTTCAGGTCCGGACTTTCCACATCCACCGTCAGCGGTCGCGCAAGTACGCCTTGCCACCCGAGCGAAAACAGACGCACGTTCAAATCACTCGCACACCCCTCTACTGGAACCTGTTCCGAGCTCGTGCCGTGGTCAGCCGCATCACGAGATTTCACGCAACACCCCGTATCGAACGCTTGGCTTCTCCGAGCGCCTGCCGAATGCGTTCAAAAGGTTCCTGCAGATCGTAATCCCCCGACACGCGTTGCCACAGATTCCGCACCTGACTCTGATCAGACGCGTAGCGGGAAAGTACCGCGAGTTGGAAATCATCGATGCGAAAAGTTGCATAGTCCGTCATTGCTTCCGGCGGATCTTCGAGCACGGCAACCACCGGAAGATCGAATTGATACCGCAGCGATAGCGTCGCCAGCGAATCGACGCACACCAACGCCGGCATCGACTTGACAGCACGCAACAGCGTCCCGCCAATTTGCTCGCCATACAAAAACGGTTTTAATTCGGTCCCGTACAAGATCTCATGGGTCCGGGTCGGCCTGACGGGAGATGTGCAGTGAAATTCCAACGGCCTGCCCCAGCCATTCAGCATCAAATAGCCGCCCAACAAGCCGTATTCCTCGTCGTCTTCGATCCGCAGAAAACCGATTGTCAGCGAGTCAGCAGCAGGCATGGCAATTCGTGGTGGTCATCGACAACGTGTCACAGGAGTACCGTAACCATCATGTCCGGCACAATCTCACGCTTAGCAGGGATCGGCACATCAGCCTACGGAGCTTGAACCCGGAAAATCACCGTTTTTCGCAATTTCGCCTCATGCAATGCAATGACTTCACAATCTCATGCGTTCGTTTATACTGAAAGTTCAAGCACTGAGGAGACGGCAATGCACCACGATCCAAATGATTTCCCTTCCATGTTCAGCATCGACGTGTCAGCTGAACCACCCGGCACTTCTGCCAACGAAGGCAATGATGGCTCGGAAACAACGGTGGCGTTGCTGCGACAACTCGTTGAGGGACAAGAGCAGCAAAACAAACTCCTCCAAGAGTTGTCGGAACAGATGAGTCAGACGCAGAAACAACGCGCTGCCGAATTGGGACAGTGGAAGGAAGCCAACCCGGAACTGTCGCAATATTGCCGGTATGCTGCGGAAACCTTGAGCCGCGTTCAAACGCAATTTCTGGAGAAGCTCACCGAAGAAATCTCCGACAACGAAGACGCACTCATGGACGGCGAATTCATGCTCTCCGACTTCGTGGATCGCTTCGGTCCGCGGCTAGCGCATCTCAATGGCGTGTTGCAGGTCTTGTCACAACTCAGCAGCCAACCCGCCCGGCCCAACACGCCACAGTCCTAGCACGTGTCCAGGACGGCTGCGGTCGACCTAGATCAATCCAGGCCGTGCAGTAACACGTCGGGCAAGTCCGCTCGGTGCTCACCATGCCCTGCGTTCGCAGCGGCGACCCACTCGGCATAAGCCTGCTCCAACATCTGCACCACCTCGCCGCACCTGCTGGCAACTTCGTTCGCCTCCCAGAAGTCATCGGGTTTCGCATACAGCATGTGGCCTTCGTCTTCAGACACGCGGAGGTACCATGCCGGCGTACGAATCGCGTATTGATCACCGGCTGCGGCACACATCTGCACACGTGTTGCCTCATCTTCTGCTCCGACCCGTCGCAGATCACGAACCCCCGCAGTACGCTCGGAAACCGACACGCCCAACGCACCGAGAAGCGTCGTGAACACGTCATGCGGCTGAACGAAACATCGGCTGCGGCGCGCTGCGTCTGCCAAGTCCGGCATCCGAATCATCATCGGCACATGCAAAAGTTCACCGAAGAGAGCGTTGTCACATTCGCCAACACGCAGATGCTCGCCCAAAGGATAGCCGCGCGTTGACGTGCAGAGGAACACGGTGTCGGGTCGACTCTCCACCACTTCCAAGAGCACGTCCAACAGCAGATCACAGCCCATCACCTGGCCGGCATAGTTCTGTGTCATCCCCAACAGAAGGTCAGGGTCAAAGGCTTCGGTCAGTCGCTGATTTGGCGGCGACAGCATGCTCGGCGGCACGGGGTCTTCCTCGTCAACGAGACGCTGCATGATCGCAGCGGGCATATCCCAAGCATCATTCAGTCCCCCAGCGTGCACCCAGGTAACACTGGCAGTCGTTTGCGACTGAATGCTATCGATGGCTAAGGCCATGGTTTGCGCTAACCGTGTCGCCGCCAGATCCTCTGCCAGTTCGCGTGGTGCATCGTCCGCCACGGTCAACGTCTCATCGAAATCCCCCGCTGCATACAGTTCCTCCACTTGAGGCGAGTCGGTAATCAGCGTCGTCTTGAAGTCAAGGCTTCGGGCATATTCCATCAGCGTCTTGGCGGCCTTGGTGTCGACGGGCCCTTGCAGAGGGTGCCGACCGTACCAATACGCATCATACGTCGCTTCGAGACAGGGCGAGGCCACCATCGCGCAATCGAACAACAAGGATTGACTCGCCAGACGATTGAATGCGGGCGTATCCACCCAGGAATTCCCATAGGGACCCAACCAACCTGCCCCTAAACGATCCACAACAAGCACAACAATAGACGGTGCCGACAATGCAAATTACTCCGTTCGAAAACGGAACCGAGCGTTTCGGTTCCTCGTTCTCTCATCTCTGACTCGACATGGCCCCCACCACCCGTTCCGTGACTGCGGCGGCAAAACACCCCGCAGCATCCACAAACGCCGCTGACCTATCGGCAGTCACGCGCTCCAGCAATCGGGATCCATGCTATACTTCCTACCAACGTCCCGAGGGCACTTGTCGCTATCTTAGTGTTACCGTGGACACAATCAAGCAACCTGAACTGTGCCGAGCCGCCTGGATTGCCTTTGCCATCTCTCGCAAAAGCTTCAGGCACTGTGACCTCCTCCCGCTTGGCCAGCTACGAATTTGGAGCCCACTGATCATGCGACCCCTGACCATCTCCGGTTTATGGATGTTACTGACCCTGACCATCCCTGGCATGCCGTCGTTTGCGATCGAGGCACCTCGCGGTGTGATCGTATTCATCGCCGACGATCAGGGCGAAGGAGACGCGGGCTGCTATGGCAACACCAGCATCCGCACACCCAACCTGGATGCCCTGGCGAAAGCAGGCATGCGATTCGAGAACGCGTTTCTAACAACGTCTTCTTGCAGCCCCAGCCGCAGTAGCATTTTGACCGGCCGCTGGCCTCACAACACGAACGCCGAAGACCTGCACACTCCCTTGCCCGCAGAGCAAAAAACCGTGGCGCAATATCTGCAGACCGCGGGTTGGTATTGCGCCGCCATCGGAAAATGGCATTTGGGAAACAACGAAAAGCAACACTGGGATACCATTGTTCCCTGCGGCGGTGAACAGATCGGTGCCAAAGCGGTTCAAGCGTTTAAAAACCGACCGCAGGACAAGCGATTCTTTTTTTGGATTGCCTCGACTGACCCGCACCGAGGGTATCGCCCCAACGCGATCCCCCAACCGCACGACCCTCAGCAAGTCCGTGTTCCTGCGTTCCTGCCGGACCACCCTCAGGTCCGCACCGACATCGCGCTCTATTACGACGAAATCAATCGGTTTGACAAGGCTGTTGGGGACGTCCTGGCAGCGGTCGACGACGATGGGCTCAGCGAAGATACGCTCGTCATCTACATGAGCGACAATGGGATGCCCTTCGCACGAGCAAAGACCACGCTGTATGACTCCGGTATTCGAACACCCTTTTTGGTCCGTTGGCCGAAACAGGTCGCCCCTCAGTCCGTCCAACCCCATCTGCTCAGCTCGATTGACATCGCCCCCACCATCCTCGAACTCGCAGGGGTGCCACAAACCACGATGCAAGGCACCAGCATGCTGCCGCTACTGGCGGGCAAAGGCGCGCCGATTCATGACGCCATCTATGCGGAAGCCAACTGGCATGATTACGAACAATTCACCCGCGCCGTCCGCACCCGACGATACAAGTTGGTGCATAACTATTACCATGACCAGCCGCTCTGGCATCCGGCGGACTCGGTGAACAGTATCACTTGGAAAGCGATGCTGGAACTACACGCCAAAAACGCCCTGCCGCCGCACCAGGCATATCTCATGCAGGCCCCACGTCCGCAGGAAGAGCTCTTCGATCTGGAGGCCGACCCGCACGAGTTCACGAATCTCGCACAAGATCCCAACTATCAGGAAGTGCTCACTCGCATGCGTGGCAAACTGGATGCCTGGCGGGAGATGACCGACGACCGTTTGCCGGAAAAACGCCGCGACGATGGCTTCACACGCGATGGCAAACGCATTCAGAGTGTCAATCCGAAGAACAAGAACAAGGCCAAACCAAAGGCCAAGCCCCAACGTCGCTAGTGCCAACGCACGCGCGTGGTTACTTCTTTTCCGAGCCGGTATCCAGCACGGCCATAAAGGCTTTCTGAGGGATGTCGACCGATCCCACCGACTTCATGCGCTTCTTGCCCTCTTTTTGCTTTTGCAACAACTTACGCTTCCGCGTGATGTCGCCGCCGTAACATTTGGCCGTTACGTTCTTCCGCATGGCG
>NZVR01000064.1 GCA_002701545.1 Blastopirellula sp.
CACGTATAAATCCAACCCAGTTCCTGCCCGTGGAGTTCTCCAGCGGCCACGCACCCAGATCAGTCCAGCAGTAACCAATGAGATTGGGGTTCTTACGGTTGGCAAAGCATAGCTTCTTGATCTCCTGTTCCAGCCCAGCTTGCACTTGAGGATCAAAAATATCAACGAAACCGAAGGTGCCGTCCGTCGTCCGGTAAAGCGACATGGGAACCAATTGACGGCCTTCCAGGTACGGCAGGTCGCTCTTCAATTCTTTTGGGCAGCCATACCCATACGCGTTGAAGCCGAGTTCTTGACAGGCCCGTCCCACCCTGCTGACGTCCTCCCCATGTCTGCCATTGATGTGGGTCACACCATGGGCGAAAAACGGCTTACCGTCCGGACGGATAAGCCAAACGCGACCGGCAATCTCGCGCAGCTGGATGCATCCGCGTTCTTCCGCGAAGGACGACAAGCACATGGCCAACACGAGCAGGAGGGTAACTGTTGGTATGACCGATCGGCGTATCATGGGTGACATCTCAATCAGGTGTGGATAGAACAAACGACGATCACCGAAAAAGGAAACAATCCCAAAGTGCACCCGGACGTCATCTGTCCAAGCCGAATCAAGATCTGCAGCACCGCTCCGACGCCAGTTGCTGCTCCCTTCAAAACCGCCCCGCTCGGCCCATGCGGTGCATGTTGTTGATACTCGGAAGTTACGCTGTTACCCGGAATCGCAGCTCAAAATCCTTAACAATTCCCGTTAGTCGCTCGTCAAGCACCTCGAACGTCTTCTCGCGAATGAACTCCGGAATGCCGCCATAGTATGCCTCAGCGATCCCACCGGCGATACACGCCATTGTATCCGCGTCGCCGCCCAAAGATACCGCGTTACGGACAGCGTGTTCGTAGTCATTGGAATCAAGAAACGCGATGATCGATTCCGGTACGGAGCCTTGGCAGGACACATCGAAGGAATAATCNGGCCGAATGTCCGCGATCGNTCGANTCAGGTCGTATCCAAATTTCGATTGAATGGACGCTCGAATGTCGGATTTCTTGTGACCGTTACGAGCCATGAAGATCGCAGCCGCAGTTGCTTGTGCACCCCGAATGCCCTCTTCGTGGTTGTGAGTCACCGCCGCGCTTTCCTTGGCCTTGGTCAAAACCGTATCCAAAGCGTCAAAGGCAAATCCTACGGGACTGACGCGCATCGCCGATCCGTTTCCCCAACTGTTGTATGGCTCGCGAAGTTTGCAGCCCGCCCAGCGGATGAAAGTCTTTCCGTAACCGGCTTGCGGATACGCTTTGACATAGGCATGCAAGCCATCGACAAGCTCGCCGCCGTTCAACAGCCAATCGGCGACGGCTACCGTCAGCACGGTGTCATCCGTAAACCGACATTCTTCAGGAAACAAAACGAAGTCGCTGTCCTTGGTAGAACATACTTCGTAATACGATCCAATAATGTCACCAGCGATTGCACCGATCATGAGATCCAATNCGAAAATAAATGAGCCCGATAACGGCGAAGTTGACCACCCATTGCATACCGTCGACGTACAAATCGCACGCCCGGCTGTTGTTCGCTCCGATCCAACGATTGGTTTTGCATGACTTGGTTACGCGTCGGTTTTTCGTTTCTGTATCCATCGCCGGCCACCGCTGGACCGTGCAGACGCTCCAGCGTTGGAGGACCCCATACACCAATCCGGGCCCAGGGCATGAACTCGGGGACGCGCCATTCGGTCAAGCGTGCCGTTGTTCAGCCAGCGCCTGGCGAACGAGGTGTTTGTGTGTGTGTGTGTCGACGCAGAGTCGTGGCGGAAAAATGCAGCTGGACTTTGCTTTTGTGACACAAAGTCTCGATCAAGGTTCGCGGTTAATCGAGGACGCATCCTATCTTCGGGTCACCGCGCGCCCCGACCCGCGTGTGTGCTCGCTGAACAAACCAACGTCCCCACTCTAGCGAACCACGTCGAAACACAGAAAACGTGGACCTCTGGGTGTATTGCAGGGGTCTGCGCTGCGGTACGTCAGTCCGGAACGTTTACCGAGCGACTCCAGGTCGTGTGCCAGTCATGAGTCGCCCAATTGTCTCGGGTGGCATAGCTACGAACGATGAAACGGTCACGTTCGATACCTTCGTTGTCGATTAGCTCGACGTACAAAAATCCGTGCCGTAGCCCAACGCCTTGCTGAGGATTTTTGCGATCTGTTTTCGCCGCGCCAATATCATCCGGGTTGAAGACATCGACTCCATCTGCCAGATTTGTCGCAAAGCTCCGTCCGTTCCACCTCGTTCGACTCGGCGGTGAACCATGAGTGTGCCCGTGGAACAAAGCGATGACATTGTAAGCCGAGATTGCTTGCCAGAATGCTGCCAAATCCTCTTCGGGCCAGTCGTATTCAGGCCCATTCGGATGCAAATGGAAGGACACAATGATGGGTCGCCTGCTGTTGCCGACCTGTTCCCGCAAATCCTTACGCAAAAACTCCAAGCTGGCGCGTGGCGCATAATGGTGATCCCGTCGGCGCTCCTCTCCCGCCCCGACGAACATCCCCAGATTGATGCAATGCAGTGGGCCCCAATCCCAAGAATAATGCAAACCATTGGCAGATCGGTTGCGGATGCCCGGGCGTCTCGCGTTGCGAGCCACAATGTCGTCGATGATAAACGTGTCCCCCTGGGGGCCGTCATGATTCCCGTGAACTTCATACACGGGAAACGGAAGCAGGCCGTCTTTCCCGGTGAGCCCGTAGGCAGACTTAAAACGCTGCCATTCAAACTTTTGCATCGCGGGATAGTTCCCGCCGCTTTTATCGGCGCTATCGATCAAGTCACCGGTATTGATCAAGCCGAGAATACGCTTGCTCACAGTCCCACTACCATGGTCCTTGGGAATGGATCGTCCTGCGAATTCCTGCAGCAGTGCGATGGCGCGACGGTTGGCTGCCTCGGAATAAGGGTCGAGCCGAGAAGGAGACGNCGNCTTCTCAGCCAAGTATTGCGGATCTCCTGCTACTAGAAAGCAGTACTTCTCGCCTGCCGATGCGCACGCGACCATCACGAGTGCCAGCAGGATCGTTGCAATGCGTTGTTTCATGTTCATGACATCAGCATGGTGATCAGAGGATTGCCGCCAGTAACGTGAATTGCAAAACAGGCACCCGACGGCCGCTTCGGTGCCTGTGAAGGCTGGCGGCTTAATCCCAAGCAAATTCAGCATGTTCGACCATCGGGTCCGAACCATCCGATCCCAAAGACACGCTCGCTTCCCAGCCTCCATAACCACCGAATCGTAACACAATCCGCCTTTTTCGATAGTCGTAAACTATACCTTCCCATCGTTCTCCCTCNATCGGTGGGAACTCGATCTCGCCACCCGGCGCCAAGAATTTGCGTTTGCTTAGACTCTCGTTCAAGAAGTTCGTCGCCAGCCGCCGCGCTTCGTGCTCGCCCAGAATATGAATGAGCGGGTTCTTGTCCTCTTGCGCGTCTCGCGGCACCACCTCTGCTGCCGCGCCGCCGACGCCAACGTTCGTCGCATCCGGAGCGCTCTCGTTGCTGGAACAGCTGGCAAGTCCAATCACGCTAAACACGAGCATCCATGAGGAGATGAATTTCAGCATGGCAGGGAACCTCCAGGGTAACCAAGACGCCATCACGGCTCGATCGAAAGTTGAGTCATTGAGAATGGTGGACCGACATCGCCCGCTTCGGTTCATCCGTTTGTTATCCGGCAATTCGCGGGGCCGGTCGGTTAGCCACCATAGTTCGATTTGAACCAGGGTCGCGATAGACATTGCGCCAACACGTTTGAATATCGCGCCCGCAGGTCATCAATCATTCNGGATTCGTTGCTGTTTTTTGCGACGGTCAAATCGAAGTCGCACGTTCCAGTGGGGTAGTCCGATTCATCATCTTGNTCGATGTTGTATCGNAGCAGCCAATCGAATGTTGCCGGAAAGAACGCGACCCGCACCCCGACGTCATCTTCGCGAGAATCAAACAAGGCACGGTCGTTGGCAATTGCTGAATTGATAACGTTCCATGAATCAGGTTTGGGTTCGACGATATACCCGTCGTGCTCGTGCCAGTCATGAAACGACTGAATGGCAGGATAGGAGGGCGAGAGCAACGAAGCTGTATCAGCCAGGAGTTCGCGAAGTTGAGATAGCGTGAGATCATCAACGCTGTGAACGCACAAGCCGTCAAACGGGGGCAATGTGCTATCTAGTCGTCGTTCAAGTTCAGGAGTCATTCATACCCGATAACGGCAGTGTTCACCGAGCCCGGACGGAAAACGTTACTTCAAAACACCCGCGCGAGCCGGGCCTCGCGCGCATCCGTTTGTTATCCGGCATCGCGGATTAACGATCGCCCCCCGCTATCCAGCAATAGGCGTTTGTACTCCNTCGATCGAGTNGGCGGACAATTCAAAACCGCATCAAGAAATACGAGCGGCGATTGGTAATCGTGGTTCGCCATGTAATGCATCATTAGCTCCGGGCATACGAAGATACGTGAACCGTCCGGCACAAACAAATTTACGTTCCCTGAGGGCGGATCAAACTGGCAAAGTTCGCAGTGATGGGTGCCACGGATCCACGAACAATTCAGNCAGTTTGGAATACGCCTCGGCTGGCGTATTGCCGCGCGCAAATTCGTTCGTGCCGAAAAGCCAGCCAACGCTGACCAGTGAATCCGCAATGTCATCGCCGAAGTACGTACATCGAGATAAATCGGTGAAATAAGTCAAAAGATTCTCAAAGCAGAATAACGCTCTTGATCACCCGGTCACCGCANGNGNCAATTGACTGTCGNATTCCTAANCCGCACGNCTTNGCGACTCNGGTGCGTCATCTTGTTAGCCAGCCCAACGTGGGCAGCACATCCCTACCTTCTCCTGTGTTTTAGTAAGAAATCTAGTGCCAGAGAATCCGCAGTATCCCTGAGATCCCTTCTGATGAAGTGCCCTTGGCCTTTCACTTTGCAGAAGGCCACTTCCACGCCGGACCGATTGGCATAGGTAGAAACGACCACCTCTTCCCCTTTACTCAGCACCACACATTCAGGGCGGCACTGATTGAACGTTCGCCAGATATCGATGCGCTTCGCCGCCGAGTACATAGTCACTTTCGGATTGGACGAGCCGTTGAAGCTTTTGTCTTGATCCCCAATGACTTGCATGATCGAGACTGGTTTCGTCATTTCCGTTGGATCATGTGCACCCTTTGCCATCCCGCAACTCATCGGAGACAACGCGGCNAACAGCGCCGTTTCTTTTGCTAGCCGATAGCAAAAAAGTCCGCCGCTGGAGTGCCCGGTTGCATAAATGGCTTTTGGATCAGCGATCTTGTTCGCAATTAAGACTTCAACCACTTTTGAAATGAATCCGACATCATCATGTTCTTCATCATGGAATTTGTCCTTGAAGTTCCACTTGGCAAGAGGTTGCACCGCTTCGGCACTGATAACAATAAGTCCACGCTTATCTGCGTGAGAACTCCACCTTCTGCTTTGACCGTCAGCTTTTCCGCCTGCGCCATGAAAGCAAAATAGGACTTGATGGAGTCGTCGGCCATCAAACGTCTTCGGCGTCGTAATGATCAGTCGCCGTAGTCGACCGTCGTGTTTGAAATGAACTTCATTCGTTCCTGGAGAAAGCGACGTGAGTTCCTTTGCCAGAGCGTCAAATGGTTCAACGATGAGAAGGGTGGTCATTATCAGCAGCGCTAGTTTCATTTCGTTCTCCTGCCCTTGCATAGNAACTTGCGTTCTAGTCCGTGGCCATGGATGCCGCGAGATGATTTTTCGTGGTTCCTACAAGGCGACAACCCCACNTCATAGAAGGCGCCGCTGTTCCGCAACGATTCCAGTTTCGTATGCGAGTGCCCAATCGCGATTACCCGTGCTGGCTAACGCCACGATTCACCGGGTGGCGAACAGTGATTGTCCATTGAATTATTCCCGGCTAACGCGGCTTCGGTTCCTCGCTTGCTTCTGCGGATTTCCGCCCGTCCATATCCCTGTCCCNGAGAGAAACGACAATTCGATAAGCGGAAAACTTCTTGGCGCCCTCGGTGACGAAGGAGATTCCGCCTAAGTCATGTGAATCACCAGGTTTGAGCACGATGCTCGTTTCGGTGGATGAGCCCGTTAGAAGCTTCATAATGCGTTGTAGNTTAGATGCATCGCCTTTGGCTGAACGTATCGCCTCCATGGCTTCGGCAGTAATCTTGCNGTACTTGTAGTATAGNTTGATCCTAAGTTTTGACTCGTTATCCCGAGTGGACGAGCCACGCAGTTCAAGTATCTCTGCAGCGTTCTTGGAGGAAGCGGAAAATTTTTCACCCGGGATGATTTGCGTTTCGATACTCCTCAGAATCTCTGCTTTCCGGTCGCCAGCACCGTCTTGGCCACCCCCATCACCCGGGAATAGTNTTCGCAAGTTAACGGGCGGCCTCCGCTGAGTGCCAGGACCGTCTTCCGCGACCTCATAACCGACGATTGCGACACGCAGCGCAAAATCTTCTGCGCGAACGTTTGGCGAAAAGACGATAGCAGATAGCACAAGTAAAAGCGTCTTTTTCATTTTCCCTCCATGCGACTTTCCGCAGAACGTCTACGATCACCGGGCCGTGACAAGTGATTTTCCATTCGATTACGACCGGCTTCGCGACTCCGGTACATTGTTTTGTTATGCGTCACTGAACTGCGAGANATAGTCTGCGTAACAGGTCATGCCACGACGGTCAGCCAGATATTTGGCATACGTATTGTAGTGAAAGCGGCATTGCGCGACCAAGTCAGAGTCGTTTTCTGTGACGCACAGAATTTCGGCATGATGAATAAAATCGTCCAATTCGCCAAGCACTTCGCTGCATTGGTCAATTGAGGCGCCGTCGTGTCCATACAGTACGCCGGTGGGTAGTTCATGAAGGGTATAGTTCATCCGCCGAACCAGTAGGTCGAGCAGTTTACGCCGTGCGCCCGTGTCGTTGGGATCGTGTTCAATCGCCGTTAGAAGTAAACCGTGTTCAGTGAGTGAACCGTCAACGACGCGTGGACGAAGGTCGCCACATTTGTAGATGTGTTGAGCGAATCCCGCGAGCCAACGCGCCGCGCCAGGAGTTCGAGTGGCGATTGCGTTCTCAAGCGCGGGTAGGATCGCACGGCGNAACAGCGGCATTCGAACCGGTGTGGATTCACCATTATCAACGATCTTGGTTGCTAAAGAGAGCGACCAACTATGCTGGGCCTCCAGCGGCAGATCGGTGAAGGAATCCAGAAAGCGTTCCAACGTGTCGTTACGTTCAGAACGAAGCCCACGATTCTCGGATTCTAGATAAGCGTTCCAAAGGTCTGATTGAGGTGTGGCATCGTTTGACCTGCGACGCATAACGGTCAGCAATCCCCGGGGCCATGCGGATCGGCGACCATCGCCCAAGATTCTCTCGAGGACTCTGGTTCATCGCATGATTATTTGCCGTTCGGGTGAATCAGAAGCAGGCGACAATCGCTATTGTCACCTACGGAGATATGCTCATATCGATAGGGCAATGTGGCCCACTTGCGTTTTTCACTGGTTAGTGCGGTTGCAAACTCGGGCGCAGTACAGATAAAGCGTCGCACATTGTCATCGGGGACTTCCTCTGAGCATCCGAGATTCCGTATGTCCTTTTTCTCTTTGCCGTTGGAACCAGCATTGCTAGAAGCCACATCGCACACTTCGCAACGGACGACGATATCGCCGCTGCCGTTTACGAGCACCAAGTCATTGCCATTCGCGTCATCGCTCGTAGACGGGTGACACTCGTGGATCGAGCATGTTGGCAATTCGCGAGCGAACCATTCCATTGCCGCAATCAAGCGTTCAATGGTCGCAGTTATGTTGATGACCTCGCCAAGTTTTTCGGACGGCTTTCCAATCAACTTCGGACGAGATTCGGCGGTCAGATCAATCAATGTTCGTTTCAACGCGATTCCCCAACTCCCGGGATGAACGTCCGCACCATGTATTGCAGCTTTGGCCCGACTAACGACAAAGGCGTGCGCTGCGCGCAAATCGTGAATAGCTTCGTCAAAGGAAGCGGTCGAAAACGGTTCAACAACGTGAGGCATGGTCGTACGTGCAAATAACGTTGTGCATCACCGGGCCGCCGCGAGTGATGCGTCATTTGAAAACGACCGGATCGGCGGATCCGCGTGCATCGCCTCGTTATCCGGCAGTTTTCTTCACAATTGGCGAACTCACCATGGTTGCACATTGTGGACAAGGGATCGACAGATAACTTTCCCGATACCGATAGTTCTCGGTGCCAACAGCTTGCGTGCCACCACAGACTCCGCAGAAATTCACCTCGCATTTAACGCAGGAGAAACCCGCGCCGCTAAGTATTCCCGTGGAAACCCACCCGACGGAGCCCCAATCCCCATCCCCTTCTACTCGGCACATCACACGCGTTCCGCAATTGAAGCAGGAGAGACGTCCACCGAAGAGCCTGCGTATCAACGAAAACATAGGAGCTCCTGTCTTCAAAGCAATGACTGGGTGTTGTGTTTGGTTACTTATCGCCAACTCGCGAAGCTGTGGCGGATTGAGCCAGATAACGTTCAGCATAACCGGGCCGGAAATCGACGTGGTCGAGCGAATGCGAAGCCGCCCGGTAAACCCGGCTCCGATTCATCCGTTTGTTATGCGGTCACGCATCGGCGATCTCCCCGCTTCTATCACTCTGACCAGTAACCGTCACAATACGATCTGCCTTGCGGAGAGACTGTGATGTCATTGCAAGAGTTACGGTCGTAGTTTCTGTATCCAAATTTATCGTGAATCTATGTCCTAAAGTGTCTGGTTTGGTAGTTAAACCATCCGACTTACAGAATTATCAAGTAAGGTTTGCTTAATTGACGATTTCCTCGCGGCAAAAGACGTCCATGGTCATTAAAACAAGAGTGTTAGTGATTGGCGCCGGTGTGAGCGGTTTAACAACGGCGTGGCAACTGGCAAATGCCGGCTTTCAACCGATAATCGTCGCCGACAAACCTTTCGAGGACACGGTTTCATTCGTGGCGGGAGCGCTTTGGGAATGGCCTCCGGCCGTTTGCGGATTTCATACCGACATTGACTCCTTAAGTCGAGCCAAGCATTGGAGTCAACGGTCTTACGAGCGTTTCAAGGAGTTGAGCCAAGCCCCGCAAACCGGCGTTGCAATGCTTCCCAGCTATTTTTACTTTGCCTATCCAGTGGCGGACTCCGAATTCGACCGGCAGAAAATGCAGGAGATCAGGGGTTGCGTTGATGGATTCGACCATGATCCGGCATGGATTTCGCGGAATGGAATCAATCCGGACCTGGAATTGCAGGACTGTTATCGCTTTATGGCACCGGTGATCCATCCGGAAAAGTACCTGACCTGGATTCGAAATCAGCTTAAGGACCAATCGGTTCCTTTTGAGACCCGGAGCATCTCTGGTCCGTTGCGAGAACAGGTGGAACTCCGGGAGCGTTACGACGCGGAATTTGTCATCAATTGTACGGGATTAGGTTCCCACCAGATCACCGACGATCGCTTGTACCCGCTTCGGGGAGCCCTGGTTCGAATGCAGGCGAAGACACGGAACTCACAGCTGAACGCAGCTCACTGCATTACGAATGATGAAACCAAACAGCAAAACATGATTTACGTCTTACCTCGCGGGAAGCATCTCTTACTGGGTGGTATCGCACAACCCGACCAATGGGAAACTTCTTTATGTCTCGAGAACAGTCGCGATGTGCGCAGCATCCTGGAACGTTGTCAGCATTTTATGCCCTCGCTCAAAGACCTTCAAATCTGCAATGAAACACCGGTTTTGGTAGGTCTTCGCCCTGCGCGAAAGAAGAATGTTCGATTGGAATGGGAATCCGAGCAGCCGATCATCCACAATTACGGGCACGGGGGATCGGGATTCTCCTTTTCGTGGGGATGCGCCGAAGCAATCGTTCGGCTATTGCAAGAGAGAATTGGAACTTAGCCTCTTCATTCATGTGGATAACATTCGGAATCACCGCAACCGGCTCGGATTTCACCGAAGTCGGAGCGGGATAAAATAGCCGGAGACTATCCCGGCGAGACGGATGTTCGCCACGGAGTCGTCCGAATCGACGCTTCACCCGCATTCGGCGGGAAACGGTCGCGCACCTTGACGCACTTGGACGCAAGCTGCGGCGACTGCAGCGATTGATCCTTGCCAGCACT
>NZVR01000065.1 GCA_002701545.1 Blastopirellula sp.
GGGCGAAGCGCTCCGCCAGACCAACAGTTGCTGGCACTCGCCAAACGTCAGACGTTGCATCGGCCCGCAGTGCTTCGCAAGCAGGTAGACCGGATGATCGCCGACTCGCGCTCCGATGCCTTTGTCTCCGGCTTTGTACACCAATGGTTGCAGATGGAGCGGTTGGATTTCTTTCAGTTTGACGTGGCGCGGCATCGCGAGTTCGATGAAAACACACGGGCCGCCGCACGTGAAGAGGTTTACCAGTCGTTTGCACACCTGTTACGTGATAGGGAGGCCGGCCGACTTGGCAAGTTGCTGAAAGCCGACTACATCATGATTAACGGGCTACTTGCCACTTACTACGGTATCGAGGGTGTGTCCGGAGACGCGTTTCGTCAAGTGAGCGTGCCGGCGGATTTACCGCGCGGTGGTTTATTGGGGATGGCTGCCATTCACGCGATGGGTAGCGATGGTGTGGTTAGTAGTCCCGTGGAGCGTGGAGCGTGGATCCTACGTTATCTGTTGAACGATCCACCGCCTCCGGCGCCGCCCAACGTCCCCCAAATCTCACGCTTGGAAAGTGAAGTCCTCACGACGCGCGAGCGGTTGGCGGCGCACCAGGAAGAGGCTCAGTGCGCTAGTTGTCATCGTAAGATCGACCCGATCGGCTTTGGTTTGGAGAATTTTGATGCAGCTGGTAAGTGGCGAACGGAGAACCGCTACCAATTAACGAATGGGCGAGGACGCCCCATTGGCAAGTCGAAAACTTGGACGGTGGATGCGTCCGGGGCGTTTCATCAAGGGCCCGCATTCCGCGACTATTTTGAACTGCGCGACCTGATCGCAGAGCGCGAAGCGGCTTTTGCCCGCGGTTTTTCCGAACGGCTGATCGAATATGCTCTTGGACGCCCCTACGGATTTACCGACCAGGAACTGGCGGCCGGAATGGTACGGGCAGCCAAAAAACAACAATTCGCCATGAGTGCGTTCATCCACTCGCTGGTGCAGAGCGAAGCGTTCCGGAACAAATGAGGCTGGCGAGAAAGGTCACCGACGGGGACGAGCGGTGGTCGGACCGAAGCCGTTTTTTCCGTAAACTGATAGGCCGCGTCCGGGCTGTGCCTGACGTGGAGTCGTAGGACGAGCGGTGTGCTGCTGTCCCTGCGACCGTGTAGTAGAAAGAACCGTTTGGAGCCTAAGGTCGATCCATGAAGAACATCGTCGTCATCCAGTGCGTTTTGTTGGTTGTGGTCACTTGGAGCCTCGGTACTGCCGCGCGGGGTGACGAGGCGATCAAAAAACAGATCCTCAAACTGTTTCCCCAAGCGGACACGAACAAAGATGGGGTCATCTCCGATGCGGAAGAAGCGGTTGTCAGTCGGCAGGCGTTGAAGCGATACCCGCAGGCGGACAAAGATGGCGATGGGGTGCTGTCGACTGCGGAAAAGAAGGCGTTGTTGCGAGCGGCAGCGAATCGTGCGAAACGCAAGCCCGCCGGCGGCAAACGGAACCCGGCGAAGAAGTCGCCAAGCTTCGCGAATGTTTCCTACGGAGAACACGATCGGCAAGTGTTTGATATCTGGTTGGCGGATACGGACGAGCCCGCGCCTCTGGCCATCTACATCCATGGGGGCGGCTTCAAAGCGGGAAGTAAAGAAAAGTTGAAGCCCAACGACCTTACCCAGCTATTGCAGGCGGGAATCTCCGTAGCCGCGATCAATTATCGCTACGTAACGATCGCGCCCCTACCAGCCGCTCACCATGACGCGAGGCGCGCGTTGCAGTTCATGCGTGCGAAGGCCAGTGAGTGGAACATCGATCAAGACCGCGTGGCTGCGTTTGGCGGTTCGGCCGGTGCACAAATCTGCATGTGGTTGGCCTTTTCTGACGACATGGCGAATCCGAAAAGTGCCGATCCGATTGAACGTGAGTCGTCGCGATTGACATGCGTGGCAACGTCTGGAGGGCAGACGTCGAATGGTGCCGAGTTCTGGAGGAAGACGGTCGGGCCTCTGCTGGGCGACCAGAAGGTCGAGTCCCTGGTGCAACCTTTGGGGCAAGAACGCGATCCGGAGAAGATCCGAATCGCGACCTGGGGCGCGAAAACGCTGGAGGAGGCCAATGCCATCGCGGCCCGGCATTCCGCGCTGGACATCGTCTCCGCAGATGACCCGCCGATCTTTATGCAATATGGGATGGCGCCCGATGCCAAGCTTCCCAGTGACCGCAAGCGTGTGCGCGGTTGGCTCATACATCACGTGAACCTGGGGATCGCGCTGAAGAAGAAAACGGATGCCCTCAAGTTGGAGTCGCATCTCATGTATCCCGGTGCGCATCCGAAATACAAATCCACCGTCGCGTTTTTCAAAGCCAAGTTGCTTCCACAATAACGAAGCGCGTTCGCCGCTCCTGTTCGACAAGGCAACACCAAAGATGGCTACGGTTCGCGTTGGCTTGGCAGGTGCAGACCGAAGTACACGGAATACGAAGTACACGGAATATTCAGGGGTGGGGCACAACAGCCGGACCCGCACGTATGCGAATGCGGCCACGTTCACGTGGCTTTTCCAATAGCGACGGCAAGCTGCCGGCAGTTTGCCCGACCCAGGGCAGAATCACGTCGCCCTGTGCCAGCCCAGCTCCGTACGGTTGGGACCTGATGCATGGCGAAACCTCCGTTGTTCAGGCTGGTCTCCCGGCACGTGGGCCGCCGGCAGCTTCTTAGTGTGTGCGGGGGCAAACGACTGAAGTACGCGGCAGGTCCATGATTGCGCTGCCTCACGATTGCTCCGATGGCTCGCAGATGGGCACGCGGCTTTCAGGTGGATATACTGAAGTGGCCGAGGAGGTGAATGATGGTCCCCTATTTCCGTGTTGGCTTACTGATCGCAGTGGCGTGTTCGGGTGTTTTCGCGGAAGAGACACCAACCGAACCAGCGAAACGGCGGTTCTTTGAACAGCGGATTCGACCCGTCTTGGTCAAGCGTTGTTATCAATGCCATTCGGCAGAGGCGAAGGTCGTGAAGGGCGGCCTGCGTGTCGATTTTAAGGCTGGCCTGCTGAAAGGTGGCGATTCGGGTGCGGCGATTGTTCCTGGGAAACCAGACGCGAGCTTGTTGATGCAGGCCCTGGCATACGGGGATTTGAAGATGCCCCCGGATGGTCAGTTGGATGGGAAAGAGATTGCGGCATTTCGCAAGTGGATACGAGACGGAGCGTTTGATCCACGCGCCGATGCTGGGAAACCTATTTCCCCGGCCGGCCCATCGCCTTCGCAAGTAGGCCGAGATCACTGGGCATTTCAACCATTGAGTCGACCGACGGTTCCGACTGCGGGTGAAGGCTGGGCACGCAATGCGATCGATCGGTTTGTCGCCGCAAGACGACAGAAACGTGAGGTCTTGCCGGTCGATCAGGCAGCCCCCCATGCGTTGTTGCGAAGATTGCATTTGGGTGTGACCGGCTTGCCTCCGTTACCGGGCGAGGTCATGCACGTGACCAGCGATTTCACGGATGCGGCTTACGAAGCGGCTGTGGATCGGCTGCTGGACAGTCCGCATTACGGTCCCCATTGGGCCCGGATGTGGCTTGACGTGGCACGCTTTGCTGAAAGCAGCGGCTTCGAGATGGATCACGACCGGCCGGAGGCTTGGCGTTACCGTGAGTTTGTGATTCGGGCGTTCAATGACGACATGCCTTACGATGCTTTTATACAACGGCAGATTGCAGGCGATCACCTGTGGCCGGACGATACCGATGCGATCACCGCCACCGGCTTTGTGGTGGGGGGAGTGGAGAACCTGATCCAATCTCGCAAAGAATATGTCCGGGATCGGTACGACAAGATTGACGACATGGTCAATACCGTGTCAACGGGTTTGCTCGGTTTAACGGTGGGGTGTGCACGTTGCCACGACCACAAGTACGATCCGATTTCGCAACGCGATTACTATCACGTTGCGGCGGCGTTTGCGTCGACCATCAGCAGAGTGCGTGAGTTGCCGCAGGGAGAAGGGACGATTCGCGCGTTTGTTGCTGGCGAAGCACCGGATCATCGGATTCGGATGGTGACGGTCACCGAACCAGGCGCTGAAGGTTTTCCGAGTATTCCTGCCGTGGTGCATTTTCTTCCGCGAGGCAATTCCGCTGCGCCTCAACAGGCGATGGAACCCGGCTTTCCCGGCGTTTTGCTAGGGGACCGGGAGCCGTCGCAATGGACCGCCGACGTGCCTGGGCGTGTGGCGTTGGCTCGCTGGATTACCGACGCCGACGAGGGTGCGGGGCAGTTGCTGGCGCGCGTGATGGTGAACCGCTTGTGGCTCCAACATTTCGGTCACGGAATTGTGGGGACGCCCAGTGATTTTGGAATTCGCGGCGACCGACCGACCCATCCGGAGTTGCTCGACTGGTTGGCGAGTGAGTTGATTCGACAGAAGTGGCGGTTGAAGCCGATTCACAAACTGATGTTGATGAGTGCCACGTATCGATTGGGATACGGGAGGGGGCAGGAGACGATGATTGCTGAGAATATGGCAACCGATCCTGGCAACCAGCTGCTGTGGCGACGGGAACCGAAGCGTTTGCGGGCAGAAGCGATCCGTGACCAGTTGCTGGCAGTCAGCGGGCGGATTGAACTGACCGGCTTAGGGTTGGGCGCCATGAATCAAGAGGACCCGCATCGCAGTATTTACTTGCGAGTGAAACGCTCACGTATGACGCCTGTCTTACAGCTATTTGACGCACCGGATGCGTTGCAAGGGGTTGGCGAACGTCAGACGACGACCACCGCGCCGCAAGGCCTGATGCTGTTGAACAATCCGTTTGTGATTGCGTGTGCCGATACGTTTGCCCAGCGGCTGGCAAACGAACAGCCCGCGGATACAGCAGCGATGATCCAGCGGGGATTTTTGTATGCGGTGGGCCGACCACCGACGGCGGCCGAGCAGGAGCTTTGTAAAACGTTGCTGGAGCCGGGGACACCCGCAGCTGCACGTGATTTTTGCCAGATGTTGTTTTGTTTAAATGAGTTCATTTATGTGGAATAAGCTCACGCGTCGGGAACTGCTTGCACGCACCGGTTTGGGGTGTGGTTCGATGGCACTCGGGTCGCTGCTCACGGAGCAGTCGACGGCCGCTGCAGAATTTGATCCGCGCCGACCTTTGCAGTCGCGAGCCGGACATTTCGCCGGTGTTCGCAGTGTGATTTGGATCGTTATGAACGGCGGAGCGAGTCAAGTGGATACCTGGGACTACAAGCCGGAGTTGCAGAAACGGAATGGCCAGATGCTTGCCGGGGCCGATCCACGCACTGGCTTTTTCCAAACGAGTGGCAAGCTGCTGGCCTCTCCGTTTCGGTTCGCCCAACATGGCAAAAGTGGGACGTGGGCATCAGAGATCTTTCCCCACACCTGCCAGCATGTCGACGACATGGCATTCGTTCATTCCTGTTACTCGGATTCCAATAACCATAGCCCGGCGTTGTTTGAGATGAATACGGGGATGAGTCGCATGGGCTTTCCCTGTATCGGATCTTGGCTGACGTATGGGCTGGGGTCCGAAAATGAAAACCTTCCCGGGTTTGTCGTGATGACCGATGCCCAAGGTCGCGGGTTGCCCAAAAATCATGCTCAAAATTGGGGGAGTGGGTTCTTGCCAGGCGTGTTTCAAGGAACGCGAGTCAAAGAGAAGGGGGCGCCGGTGGATGACTTGTTTCCACCGGCCGACGTGACACGCGAACGTCAACGCAGGTTGCTTGACGTCGCAAACCGCATCAACCGCCGGCATCAGCAGGCCTTTGCCGCCCAAGCAGAGTTAGAAGCCAGGATTGAAGCCCTGGAACTTGCTTTCCGCATGCAAATGGCCGCCCCGCAAGTGATGTCGGTTGACGACGAGACGGCGCAGACGCAAGCGGCCTATGGGATGGAGCATCCCCAGGCTCAGTATTTTGGTCGGCAATGTTTGATCGCCCGTAAATTGGTTGAGGCGGGAGTGAGGTTCGTGCAGATCTACAGTGGCGGGACCAGTAACGACAATAGTTGGGACGGGCACCTGAACATCAAGCAGAACCACAGTCGCTTTGCCTTGGAGATCGATCAGGGCGTCGGTGCATTACTGAGCGATTTGAAACAGCGCGGGTTGTGGGACGAGACGCTGGTCGTTTGTGGTGGCGAGTTTGGTCGTACTTCCGACTCGCAAGGCACCAGTACGGGGCGGGATCACAATCCCAACGCATTCACTTGGTGGTTTGCCGGCGGTGGCGTGAAGGGCGGCGTGCACTGTGGCAAGACTGACGAATTTGGATATAAGGCAGTCGAGAATCGCAAGCATTGGCACGATTTGCATGCCACCATTTTGCACTTGTGTGGCATGGACCATGAACGTCTTACGTATCGCTTCAATGGCCGTGACTTCCGCTTGACGGATGTGGCGGGTGAGGTGATTGAGGAAATCCTGCAGTGACGCTGGCCGGTTGCNCCGTGGTGCTGATGGTGGGTGCTCAGGCGATGACGTCGTGGATCACTTCGGCTGGCTGCACTCCCGTAAGTTTTTGATTCAGGCCGCCGTAGAGATAAGTAAGCTGATGGTGATTCAATCCCATCTGGTGCAGGATGGTGGCGTGTAAGTCGCGGATGTGCCGACGATTGACGGCGGCCTGATGTCCCAGTTCATCGGTCTCGCCGTACGCCATGCCGCCTCGGATTCCGCCGCCGGCCAGCCAGTAGGTGAATCCCAGTGGGTTATGGTCTCGGCCCTTCGGATTACCGGGCTGGGAGACCGATTGGCGACCGAACTCGCCACCCCAGACGATCAACGTTTCGTCGAGCATTCCGCGCTGTTTCAGGTCGGTCAGCAGGCCGGCGATCGGGCGGTCGATCTCAGGTGCATGAATGCGCAGATTGAACTCGACGTCCCCGTGGGCGTCCCAGTTCTGGTCGTTGTGGCCTCCGCCGGAATAAATTTGCACGAACCGCACGCCACGTTCGATCAAGCGTCGTGCGATCAGGCATTGGGTCCCAAAGGGTTTGGGGCCGAGGCTGCCGGATACGCCTTTGGGGGCGGAGTCAAACAGACCATACATGGCTTGGGTTTGACGCGTCTCCTGGGAAATGTCCATCGCCTCAGGGGCCGTCGTTTGCAGTTGATACGCAAGGTCGTAGCTGGCACTGCGGGCAGGCAGTTCAGAGTAGCCGGGACGTTGTTGTTGNTGCCGTTGGTTGAGACCGCTCAGCGTGTCGATCAGGTCGAGTTGTGCCGACCGTGAAAGGCCCTCACGCCTTGATAGGTTGAGGATCGGTTCCCCTTTGTTTCGCAGGTGAGTTCCCTGGTATGCGGCGGGCATGAATCCGCTGGACCAGTTGGCGGCGCCGGCAATGGGTCCGCCACGGGGGTCAAGCATGACCACATAGCCGGGCAGATTTTCGTTTTCCGATCCCAGNCCGTAGCCGATCCAGGAACCGAGTGTCGGNGCCCCTTGAATCACNCGCCCGCTGTTCAGTTGAATCAGGGCCGACGCGTGGGCGAACGTATCCGCATACATACTGCGCAGGACGCAGATGTCGTCCAGTTGTTGGTTAATGTGAGGAAACGCATCCGATCCCCAGAGGCCGGACTCGCCGTATTGGCGAAACTTNCGTTGCGANCCGAGCAGCGTGCCTTGAGTGACTCGCCGTCGTCGGGTTTCGATGTTGATGCTTTGCCCGTGCCGTTTTTGCAGTTCGGGTTTGTAGTCCCACGAATCCACTTGCGAAGGACCACCGTACATGAACAGATAAATGACGTGTTTTGCTCGGGGTGCAAAGTGCGGGTTTCGCAACGCCAGAGGTGACATCGTGGGGGCGGCAGCGGAGGCTTCAGTAGGGACGCCGCCATCGCGTGCTAAAAGTTCGGTCAACCCCAAGCCGGTGAGTCCGCCACTCATCCGCTGGAGAAATTGGNGGCGCGAGCCAGCAGCAGCGGCCAGCGTGGGCTCGACTTTCGGGTGCGCGCTGTTAGTCGACATAGACGAACTCATTCAGGTTCAGTATCAGGAGGGCAAGTTGTTGGATTGCGGCGTTGCGGCTTGGTGGCGGCGACTCTGCAGCACGCCGCTGGAGGAAGGCAGCGAGCGCCTGCTGCTCTTCGGGGGTGGCATCGCGTGCGAGTATCTTTTGAAAGGCCGTTTGGATGACTGCGGTATCCGTACGGTCGGAAGGTTCGAGTAGCAGCTTGGCCAGTGCGGCCGCCCGGTCGTTGACAAACTGGCTGTTGAGCAGGATGAGTGCCTGAGGCGCGATNGTGGTGGTCTGGCGGTTCGGCTCGGAGCGATCGGGTACCGGCGTATCGAAAGCTTCCATCAGAGGAACGCCTAAGGTGCGTTTGGAAAAAATGTAGATACTGCGGCGAGAACGTTGTTGTGCGTCGGATTTGCCCCAGCCCGTGCCTGCGCGAGACTGGGTCGTGAGGACTTCCGCGGATAACGCTGGGAAAAACCCCCGGCCTCCCGGTTGCAGGTTGAGTTGTCCGCTGACAGCCAGCATGGCGTCCCGGATGACTTCGGATTCGACTCGCCGCAGATTCTGTCGCCAGAGGAGCCGATTGTCCGGNTCCAACGTGAGGGCTTGATTGTCACGCGAGATGGCAGAGGTCTGTTGCCAGGTGTTCGACAATAAGATTGCGCGATGGAGATGCTTGAGGCTCCAGTCGTTGTCGATCAGTTCGGCTGCCAACCAATCCAGCAACTGCGGATGTGTGGGAGCCTGTCCCGTGCTGCCAAAGTCGTTGGGCGTCGCCACGATGCCACGCCCGAAGTGATAATGCCACAGTCGGTTCACCAGCACCCGCGCGGTGAGGGGATTTTGGGGGCTGGCAATCCATGTCGCCAAAGCCCGTCGTCGACCCGACGTGGGTTGGACGCCACCGTCGCGCAGCAACCGGCGAAGGGCGGTCGAGTCGGTTTCCGTTGGGGGAGTGATCTGGGGCGGAGCGTCTCCGGTGACGGTGAGGAAACCAGGTTCGACGGCTGCTCCGGGAGTGAGATAGTTTCCNCGGATATGGATNCGCGTTTCCGGTGGTTGCGCCCCNCGCTCGCGGACNGATAGGGCACGCTCCCACGGCGGGCCGGCCTGAAGTTTCTTTTCTAATTCCGCCAGTTGTTTCTCGTGGGCTTCCTTTAGTTCTGGGGCGGTCGGCGGACTGCCCTCGCGAAGTGTTTTGATCTGCTGTTCCAGGTCGGCTTTGGTCTTTTCCCAGGCTGTCAAACCGGCGGCAGTGACCAAGGGGGTGAACACCGTGTCTGGGTTCAACTCCCAATGCGTAAGGCTTTTATCCTTGCCGTACGGGGCAATGCCGCGCATGAACGCCAGCAGTCGGTAGTAATCGGCTTGGGGAATCGGATCAAACTTGTGGTCGTGGCAGCGGGCGCAGCCGATCGTTAGCCCCAGAAACGTCTCGCCGGTTGTACGCACGACATCGCCGAGGTTGTCATAAATTGCGGCCTGCTTGTCGTCCGGTTCGTCGTCCCACACGCCAATGCGGTAGTAACCGGTGGCGATGATCGAGTCGTGGGTGACTTCGTCCAATTCGTCGCCCGCCAGTTGTTCCCGAATGAACTGATCAAACGGTTTGTCGTCGTTGAATGAGCGAATGATGTAATCGCGGTAACGCCAAGCTTCAGGCTTTTCTGCATCGCGCTCGTAGCCGTTGGTTTGCGCAAATCGCACGATGTCCAACCAGTGGCGACCCCACCGTTCCCCATATTGCGGCCGCTCGAGTAAGTCGTCGACCAGCTGGGCAAGTGTATCAGGTGATGGGTCGGCCACAAAGCGTTCGACCTCGTCGTAGCTGGGCGGGATGCCGATGAGGTCGAAATACAGGCGGCGGATCAGTACGCGGCGCGAGGCGGGGTTGGCAGGAGCAAGTTGATTGGCTTGCAATTTTCTCAGGACAAAGGCATCGACGGGACTGTGGTCGTCCCAGTCCGTTGAGGGATCGTTGGGAACTTGCGGACGTCGAATCGGTTGAAACGCCCAGTAGCTGCGGTCTGCATCGGTGATCTTTAAGCCGTGGCTGCGGGGCACGGGGATCGTTTCACCACGGGCAGCGCCAGGCCACGGGGCACCCATTTCGACCCAGCGTGCCAGAATATCGACTTCTTTCTGCGACAGCCGTCGATCGGGCGGCATTTCCAGGCTGCGGTAGCGGACCGCGTCCAGCAGCAAGCTTTCGTCGGGTTTTCCCGGGACGATGGCGGGACCGGAGTCGCCCCCGGCCAGGATGGTGTGCCGACCGTCCAATCGGAGATTGGATTCGTGCTTCTTCTCTGAGTGACACCGAAAACAACGGTCAGCGAGCAGCGGCCGGACGTGTTCCTCAAAGAAACGTCGCTGGGTGACCGAGATCTCGTCCGCTGCGCCAAGTTGGCACGTCAGCAGGATCAGTGGGAGCAGGTAGCGTTTCATGGCTCGGCAATGAAAAAAAACGCCGTTGGTGAGGCGGGGTGTCGTGGGGGTACGCAAACTGAATTGTAACGTCTACGGGAATCCCATGGGGTAATTCTCAGAACTCGGATTTAGTCCTGCCTGCGCCGGGGTCGCGTCATGCCGATAGGCGAGGCGGAAAAACACCTCGTCCACAGGGAGGAATTCGGGAAATGGTCTGAAAATAACCACATTTGTGCGTCAAATTACGGCGGCAGCGGTAGCAAATGGATGCGGAACCTGGGGGTAGTGGTCTCGCTCGACTAACGCAAGTGTGAGGCGGGTCGAGATGCTGAGCAGTGGCAAGTAGACTACGCATTAGCAGGTGAAACAAACCGCTCGACGCGACCGAAAATTAGGATCGAGAACGCGGATCAGGACAGCGAGCGAGATGGCATTTCCTCAGGTGGGAATTCGGCCTTTCACGGTGTTGCTGGCGGAAGTGGAAGCGAGTGGATTGAATGAAATATGTGATCTTGTTGCCGCTCTTGTTGCTGAGCGCGGTTGCCTGCGGCGCGGAAGTGAAGCGACCGAATATCGTCTTGATTCTCTCGGATGACCAAGGATATACCGACTACGGGTTCATGGGGCATCCGGAGATCGAAACACCACATCTTGATCAGTTGGCTCGAGAGAGTGCCTTGTTTCGTCGGGGGTATGTACCGACAGCGTTATGTCGGCCATCGTTGATGACCTTGATCACCGGACTGTATTCGCACCAAAACAAGACGACGGGCAACGACCCGGCGGGGACTCCGGCGAATCGGGCGCATGCGGAACAGGCAGGTAAACCCGCTCGCGAACTGCTGATCTCACATATCGACAAAACCGGTTCCCTGCCGAAGTGGCTGGCAAAGCAGGGCTACGTCAGCCATCAGAGTGGCAAGTGGTGGGAGGGGTCGTATCAACGTGGCGGCTTTACCGATGGGATGACGAAAGGATTCCCGAATCGGGGTGGGCGTCACGGTGATGCGGGTTTGAGTATTGGGCGTCAGGGCATTCAGCCGGTGACCGAATTTATTGACCGCAGCGTGGCAGCCAAGAAGCCGTTCTTCGTCTGGTATGCCCCGTTCATGCCGCATACGCCTCACACGCCGCCGGCCCGGCTGCTGGAGAAGTACAAGGCCAAGGGAGTCCAGGAGCGGATCGCTAAGTATTACGCGATGTGCGAATGGTTTGATGAGACCTGTGGCGCGTTGGTGAAGCACATCGACGACTCCGGCCTAAAAGAAAACACGCTGGTTCTGTACGTTTGCGACAACGGGTGGATTCAGACGGAACAAGGTAGCTACGCACCTCGCTCCAAACGCAGTCCTAACGAATTCGGCACACGTACGCCGATCATGTTCCGCTGGCCCGGAACGATCAAGGCGAGCGACCGCCCCGAATTGTGTTCGTCGATCGATTTTGTGCCGACCGTGCTGGCGGCCTCCGGAGCTTCCGCTCCACACGATTTTCCCGGGCTAAATTTATTGCCGGCCTTGAGCAAGGGTGAGCCGATCAAACGGGATACGTTGTTCGGCGAATCGTTCGCTCACGATATTGCCGACATCGAGAACCCGCAGGCGTCGCTCCTTTATCGCTGGGTAATTCACGGTCACGACAAACTGCTCCTGACGTACGATGGGGCACCGGGCAAGATGAAGTATCCGCCCCAAAGCGGCGCAACGCAGTTGTTCGATTTGAAAGCAGACCCACATGAAAAGGTGAATCTCGCCAGTCAGAAACCGGAACGCGTTACGCAACTCACTGCGCTGTTGAACGCGTGGTACGTGCCCGACGAACGCCAGGTGGGCAAGTTCGCGCCAGCGACTCCTAAGCCCGATCGCAAGCCCAAACGTAACGCCAAAGGTAACCCTAATCGCAAGCCTAAGCCGCAGGCCGGCCCGCCGTCTGCGGCAGGTGGTGCGGCGGCGAAGNTGAAAAANACGCAGCCCAACCTGCTGCTGTTGTATGCCGACGATCAGCGTAATCATACTCTCGGATGTGCGGGCCATCCGATCGTCAAAACTCCGCACATTGATCGCCTGGCCAAAGAGGGCGTGCGCTTCGAAAACGCGTTCGTCACGACGTCGACTTGTTGGGTGGGGCGGGCCTGCCTCTTTACCGGATGTTACGAGCGGAAGCATCTCTATCGAGCCAACCCGGGGCCGCTGGCTGCAGAACGCTGCGCTGCGTCTTACTTTGCGGTGCTGAAACGCGCCGGCTATCGGACTGGGCACTTGGGCAAAGAGCACGTCAGTCTTTCCTCAGAATCTGCGGCGGCGATGTTTGATGTCCGCCGGCCCATTCGCCGCAAACCCTATTTCAAAAAACAAGCGGATGGCAGCGAACGCCACGAAACACAGATTCTGGGCGATTGGGCCANGGAGTTTCTGAAAGAACAGCCGCAGGATCAACCGTTCTGTCTGCAAGTCAGCTTCAATGCCACGCACGCCGAAGATGGCGACAAACGGCCAGGGATTGGACATTACCCCTGGCCCAAAGTGACGGATGGGATGTACGAGGGCCAGCAGATGCCGCTTCCTCGACTGCGCGATCCGAGTATCTACGCCGCCCAACCGGAGTTCTTAAAGCAGTCGATTAACCGGCAGCGGTATTTTTGGCGTTGGGATACGCCAGAAAAATACCAGACCAACATGCGCGCTTACTTTCGGATGCTCAGTGGCATCGACCATGTCGTGGGGCGCCTGGTAAAGCAACTCGAAGAACAGGGCTTGGCCGACAACACGGTGATCATCTACACCGCCGACAACGGTTATTATCTGGGGGATCGGGGATTTGCCGGCAAGTGGACTCATTACGAACAGTCGTTGCGAGTTCCGTTGGTGGTGTACGATCCACGGTTGCCGGATCCGCAGCGGGGACGCGTGCTGTCGCAAATGGCGTTGAATAGCGATCTCGCTTCGACCATGATCGAGCTGGCTGGAATTGCAGCACCCGAGTCGCACACCGGTCGTAGTCTCGTGCCGCTGGTGCACGGCAAAGAGGTTTCTGAGTGGCGGGACGATTTTTTGTGTGAGTTTCTCGCTGTGCCTGGCAGTATCCCGCGTTGGGAAGGTGTGCGCGGCACCGATTGGGTCTACGCTCGCTATTTTGTTAATGGACCAGAAGAACCGCCGTTTGAGTTCCTTCACGATTTGAGAAACGACCCCGACCAATTGAAGAACCTGGCCGGTGACGAAAAGCACGTGGCTGCGTTAAAACGCATGCGGGCGCGTTGTGACGCAATCATTGCGGACACAGGTCCGGCGATGCAGGATCTCGCCCCGTACCAGCGACCGGGGAGGAAGAAGAAACAGACAAAGTCAAAGAAGTCGGATGCGTAAGTCAGTGTCGCGATGACGCGGCACCTGCCTCCACGCTTCGGATGACGATTACATTTGCGGATGGAATGATGAATACATATCAACGGCTTCTCTCAACTTTGCTGGCATTGGCCACACTTGTGAACTGCGCATGGGCGGAGGAGAAACGTCCCGATCTGGTCTTCATCATTGTGGATGATTTGAACGACTGGGTGGGCTGTTTGGGTGGTCACCCGGACGCCGAATCGCCCAATATCGACGCCTTGGCTGCGGAAGGGATGCTGTTTTCACAAGCCTACTGCAACTCGCCGCAATGTCGACCATCACGAACCAGCCTGAACTACGGTGTGTATCCGTTTAAAACGGGGACGTACTTCAATGCACGGTATGCCAAAGAAACGAAGATCACGACCCCGTCGATGCAGCAGTTTTTTATGGAGCATGGCTACCGCGTTGTCAGTGGTGGGAAAGTCTTTCACGGGACGCCCGGCAAGGTGGGTGATGTGCTGTTTCAGCGGCCTCGTGATCCGAAGCCACCTAAGGGGAAAGATACGTTTCATGCCTTGCGAGCTCCGAATGATGGTTATGCGCTGGAGGTCGATGATGAAGCGATGAGCGATTACAAGGTGGCTCAGTGGGCTTCAGAGCAATGGAATACCGTGACGGACAAGCCGTTGTTTATGTCCGTTGGCTTCTTTCGGCCGCATCGTCCGTTGCAGGTACCTAAGCCCTGGTTCGATCGCTTCCCACTGGACTCGATTCGTCGCCCTGCCGAACCGGAAGAGGGTGANGACTGGGATGATATGCCCGAATTCGCTCGTCGGCTGGCGCGAACGCACGCTCACAAGCCGCTTCACAAGGGCCTGAGTGATCACGAGTACATTGTGGCAAACGACGAATGGGATGCCACGATCCGCGCCTATCAGGCATCCATCGCGTTTGTCGATCGTCAGATCGGTCGGTTTCTCGAGCAGTTGAAAAAGAATCCGCGGGGACGGGAGACGTTTGTGATGCTGGTCAGTGATCACGGCTGGCATCTGGGCGAAAAGAAACATTGGTGTAAGGGTGCGATCTGGGAGCAGACCACGCATATTCCGTTCATCGTCCGCGGACCGGGAGTCCAAGCTGGAACCAAATGCACGCAACCCGTCAGCTTGATTGACGTCTATCCGACGCTGGTCGACCTCGCGGGATTCGCAACCCCCGACTGGCTGGATGGGGCGTCTGTGAAGCCGCAACTCGCCAAGCCTGCGACGCACCGTGGTCCTGCGATTTCGTCGTACGGCGCAGGGAATACGTCCATTCGCACAGAACAGTACCGCTACATTCGATACGAAGACGGCAGCGAAGAGCTGTACGATCATCGAGTCGATCCGGACGAGTGGACCAATCTGGCGAGCAAGCCGGAGTACCAAAAAACGAAGAGAAACTTGGCCCGTATGATCCCGGCCAAGCAACATCCAGGGATTCGAGTGCAGAGCTGGTTCGATAGATTTCAAAAGTGATGGCAGATGATCGATAAGATAAAGTGCGTTGGCAGTCTCTTGTTGCTGTGGGGCGTATTGGCTGCGTGCGCGGTTGCGGAGAAGCCGAAGAATTTGGTGCTCATTTTGGCCGATGATCTCGGTTGGGCGGATACGACGCTGTACGGTAAGACGTCGCTCTACGAGACGCCCAATATCGAACGGCTCGCCGCGCGGGGCATGACGTTTTCTCACGCGTATGCCAGTCCAATCTGCTCGCCCACGCGGGCCAGTATCATGACGGGGCAGAATCCTGCGCGGCACGGGATGACGGCACCCGCGGCCCATTTGCAAGACGAGCGATTGGGAGCGGTTATCAGCGAGACCGGACCGCCGCATCAGAAATGCACGAATGTCCGCTCGGCAACTCGGCTGGATCTCGATTTGCCGATGCTGGGTAAGGTTCTGAAAGATGCGGGGTACGCCACGGCGCACTTCGGAAAATGGCATTTGGGTCGTGAGCCGCATTCGCCTCTGGAACGCGGGTTCGATGTCGATCTGCCGCACTGGTGGGGGCCGGGACCCAAATCCGGTTACCTCGCGCCATGGGGCTACACCAACCCGAAATTCGCAGAGGGCAAAGCAGGTGAACACATCGAGGACCGGATGGCCCGCGAGGCGGTCGCATGGTTAAAGCAACGCGATCGCAGTAAACCGTTTTTTTTGAACTACTGGCAGTTTTCCGTTCACGCTCCGTTCGGTGCGAAACCCGAGTTGATCGAGTACTACCGGCAGAAGTTGGGCAAGTCGGTGGATGAGCGTGCGCGCGATGAGGTGCGCGAAAAGCTGCTCTCGTCGCAGCCCCCGGAAACCGGTCTGCTGCAGCAATCTCCCACCTACGCCGCTATGGTGCATTCGCTGGATGACGCCGTCGGAAGTCTGCTCNATGCACTCGAAGCCGAAGGGGTCGCCGACGACACGGTGATCATTTTCTATTCTGATAATGGTGGCAATGTGCATTGCGGACTGGAAGAAACCGCGGCCTCCGGCAAGAGGTACATCACACCGATTACCAGTAACCATCCGTTGCGTGGGGGCAAAGGCGGAATCCACGAAGGNGGGCTGCGTGTCCCAGCGGTGGTCGTTTGGCCGGGAGTCACCCAGCCTGGTGCGCGTAGCGAGGTGCGGATCCAAGCCACCGATTTGTATCCGACGACGCTGCAGATGCTGGATGTGGACCGGCCCACGGGGCACGTCATCGACGGTGTGGATTTTTCCCAAGCACTTCATGGTGAAGCTATGGACCGTGGGCCGATGTTCACGCTCGTGCCCGGGCACGGAGCGACCCCTCACTGGCTGCCGCCTTCGATGGCGGTGCATCACGGCGACTGGAAACTGATTCGCACCTTCCACTATGGCGAAGACGGCCAGCATGCGTACCGGTTGTACAATCTGAGAGAAGACATTGGAGAGAATGACAATCTGGCAACGAAGCACCCGGAACAAGTCGCGGCGTTGGATCGGTTGATCGAAGATTACATTGCGAAAGCCAATGTTGTGGTCCCGCGGCCCAATCCGAAGTTCGATCCCACCACGTTCGACCCGTCGAAGATCGGTGTGCAACCGGGCGGACTGAAGATGCCTCCGGGAAGCAAATTGCAGAAGAAGCCCGGCGGACAAAAACCAGCGGGACCCAATGCACGGCAGGCATTCTTACTGGGGTGGTCGGGGCGGAGCGTACAGGCGACAGTCGCAGACAACGCGATTCGCTTGGTAGGAAGCGGTAAGCAACCATTCCTGGTCAAAACGCAATTGAACGCCACCGGACCGCTGGTCATGCGTCTGCGAGTGCGTTCCTCACAGGAAGGCGCAGGAGGATTTCAATGGCGGACCGACGGTCAAGAAATGTTTCCTCAGAAAGGCCAACGCGCATCGTTCGTCATCCAGGGCGGCGATTGGGAAGAGTTGACTGTGCCGCTTGAGGTCAAAGGTCAAGCGGTCCATCTGCGACTGTTTCTGCCNAGTGGCAAAGTGCCCATCGAGATCGATTGGATCGANTTGCAGCACGGTAGTGAAGGTNAGAGGAAACGGCAACGCTGGGATTTCGACGCAAGGAATGCCGCGGCAAAATCGAAAGCGTCGGGGAAGTCAAAAAAACCGGGCAAACGCGAAGCGCCCGGCAAACCCGAAGCGCCCGGCAAGTCGGGCTTGGACAAAGGCCCCCAGAAAGTCTCCTCGCGACCGACAGGGGAAGCCAACGCAGGGAAGCCGTCAGGATCGCGCCCGAATGTGTTGGTGATTCTGGCGGACGATTTGGGATATGGCGATGTGGGATGTTATGGGTGTCCCGATATCCNNACTCCCAGAATGGACGAACTGGCCCACCAGGGTGTGCGATGTACCAGCGGTTACGCGGCCTTTCCGGTCTGTTCGCCATCGCGTGCTGCGCTGTTGACCGGACGCTACCCGGCGCGGTTTGGACCAACTTACGAGGATTACTATGGTGGTGGAGCTCCCGAACTGGACCCGGTGGAACATCCGACCATTGGGCGATTGATGCAGGAGGCTGGCTATCGTACTGCGTGCTTCGGTAAGTGGAACGTGTCGAATCTGAATCGTCGTCGAGCCAATGATTTCGGCTTTGATACGTGGGTGGGATTGCACCTCAATCACGATTACTACACCCACAAGTTGTTGCGCACGGGCGAACACGATTTGTACCGGGATGGGGAACCGTTTGACCGGCCGGGAGTTTGGTCCGATACCATCTTTGCCGATGAAGCGATTTCATTTATTGGAAACGAGGACCGGCGGCCCTTCTTCATTTACCTCGCGTTTCAGGCTCCTCACAGCCCGTATCAAGACCCCACTCAACCGCTGGATCCGCCTGGGAAAAAATCACGGCAGACGCTGGTCAAAATGATTGAACGACTCGACATCGAAATCGGGCGGGTGTTGGAAGCACTGGAAGATCACGGTATGGCAGACAACACCCTGGTGATCATGACCAGCGATAACGGAGGGGCTCAGGAGGTGGCACGCAATCATCCGCTGAGCGGTGCCAAGCAGATGTTGCAAGAAGGTGGCATCCGTGTGCCACTGATATTGCGTTGGCCGGGCGTGTTGCCGGCGGGCCAAGCGTTCACCGATGCGGTGAACGCGATGGATCTGACGGCGACGGTTGCCGCTGCCGGCCATGCCAGTCCACCGGAACAGAAGCCGTTTGATGGAGTCGACCTGCGCCCGGTGCTGACGGGAAAGGCCACCTTGCCGGCGAAACGTCCGCTCTTCTTTCGACGTCGCAGTGTGGCGGTGCGACAGAACCAAAACCTGATTCGTCAGTCGGCGGTGCGGCAGGGAGACTGGAAGTATCTGCGGACTTACCAGAAACAGGACAATAGCAAATACAAGGCAGCGCTCTACAACCTGCGCGATGATCTGGCGGAGCAACGCAATGTCGCGGAAACAGAGGGCGAAACATTGCGGATGATGAGCATGTTGCTCGAACAGTGGGAGGTGGAAATGAGTCAGACCGCGATCCCTTTCGCGCCAGCACAGCGTGAAAGCAAACCGTAAACCAAGTCGGGTGGTTGAGTAGTCAATACTGCAGGGAAAACGTCGGATGAAGGAAAGCATGCTGGTTACGATTCGTCACATGGTGGGAATGGGCGTCGTCGGGTGTCTGTTGGCTGTGGCTTCGCTGAGCGGGGTGGCGCAAGTGCAGGCTCAGGACGTCGTGGCCGAGAAGAACGACCGGCCGAATGTCCTCATGATCTGCATTGACGATCTGAACGACTGGGTCGGTTTTCTAGGAGGCCATCCACAGGCGATTACACCTCATCTCGATGCGTTGGCCCGACGCAGTCGCGTGTTTGCCAATGCACATTGTGCCGTGCCAGTCTGCAGTTCGTCGCGCGTGAGTGTGATGTCTGGAGTCGCCGCGACAACGCATGGCAGTTATGAAATCGGGCCACGCTACGATCAGTTACCCGCATTGGCCGACGTTCCGACGATGCACCGTTACTTCAAAGACCATGGGTATTACACCCTGTCAGGTGGCAAAGTACTGCATCATGGTTTTAGTGGGAGGCTGGCCGATGACCTGGATCGATCGTTGGGACGGAAACGCAGTCCGCGGCCGAAGCAACGCATGAGCCGTCCCGCCGATTGGAGCGGGGCCTGGGATTGGGGCGCTTATCCGGCCAAAGATGCGGAAATGGCGGACGTGCAGCTGGCCAGCAAAGCAGCTGAAGTGTTGCAGGAAGACTTCCAGCAGCCGTTCTTCCTGTCGGTAGGTTTTTTCCGGCCGCATGTGCCGCTATTCGTACCGCCACGGTGGTTTGCGATGTACGATGAGGAGACGTTGACGTTACCGAAAAATACCAAAGAGGATCTGAAAGACCTGCCGCCGAACTTTCTCCGCATTAACGACTACGCGGTCGCGCCGACACACGCGCAGGTGGTCCAGCATGGTAAGCAGCGCAGTCTGACTCGCGCCTACTTGGCTTCGATCAGTTTTGTTGACCATTGCGTGGGGATGGTTCTGAAGGGGTTACAGTCGAGCAAGCACGCTGACAATACGTTGGTGGTGTTGTGGAGTGATCACGGGTTCCATCTGGGTGAAAAGCAACATTGGGCCAAGCGGACGTTATGGGAGGAATCGACGCGCGTTCCGTTGCTGGTCTCCGGTCCGGGGATCCAGCCCGGCGAATTGTGCCAGCAACCCGCCAGTCTGATTGATGTGTTTCCGACCTTGGTCGAGCTGTGTGACTTGCCAAAGAATCCGCAACTGGAAGGTCGCTCACTCGTGCCGCAGATCAAGGATCCGCGGACGTCGCGCGACCAACCGGCGATTACTTCGTCCTACTTTGGTAATCATGCAATTCGCAGTCGGCATTGGCGCTTGCTGGTCTATGAAGATGGGGCGGAGGAACTGTACGACCATCGCAATGATCCGGACGAGTTTCACAATCTGGCCGGCCAGCCGAGTCATCAGGCGGTTCGGGACGAACTGGCACGCTGGTTGCCCCAGGAACCGGCGAGTGAGTTTAAGGCGAAATCGGAGCGTTTACGGGTGCGAAACAGATGAAACGCTGCGAAATGTTCTTGCGACGAGTGTGCCGGAGAGTCTGGTCCGGGTGGAGGCAGCAGCAAGCTGCGCACCTGGTCCACCCTGCATGCCGCGGCAGTTATATTAGATTGGCACAGCGGGAGGGCGGTTGCGGAATGCGTTCAAAAACGGACAAAGACATGCGACGGATGTGCGTTGCCAGCTGGTTGGTCACCCTGCGAGCACAGGCAACCGGATGAGACGGGTCATGCATCCGTCGGCGCCGAGTGATTTACGAGATGCGGAATACAAACACTGAGATACGAATGCATCATTTGAAACAGACATGCCCAGATGCTCGAATCGCGCAGTTGGCGTTGGTTCTGGGACTGGCCTGTTGTGCTTGGAACGCGGGAAGACTTGTGGCTGACGAAGTGGCGGGTTCTGAGCCTCCGCGGCAGCCGAATATCGTGATTTTGTTTGCCGACGATTTGGGTTATGGCGAGTTGACCTGTCAGGGCAATCCGGAGATTCCCACGCCGCACATCGACTCCATCTCGGATCATGGAGTGCGTTTCACGTCGGGGTATGTCGCTGGGCCAAATTGTAGCCCGTCGCGGGCTGGCTTATTGACCGGACGCACGCCGACGCGATTTGGTTATGAATTCAATCCGACCGGCGCTCGCAATGAAGAGCCAGGGTTTGGCCTGCCGCCGGAGGAGATCACGCTGGCGGAAGCCCTGCACGATGCCGGATATACCACGGGCCTGATCGGCAAATGGCATCAGGGAGGTTCCGCCAAGTATCATCCTTTTCGGCATGGGTTCGACGAGTTCTTTGGCTTTACTCATGAAGGACATTACTTCGTGCCACCGCCGTATCACGGTGTGACGACGATGTTGCGACGGCGAACGTTGCCAGGTGGCGGTCAGGGACGTTGGGTTGGCAAAAAGGGTCTGATTTACAGTACGCACATGGGCTACGACGAACCCGATTACGACGCCAATAATCCGATTGTCCGCGGTGGGCAGCCCGTGGAGGAACGAGAGTATTTGACTGACGCGTTGACTCGTGAAGCGACGGACTTCATTCGTCGCCATGACGACAAGCCGTTTCTGCTGTACCTGGCCTACAACGCCGTGCACAGTCCGCTGCAAGGTGCGGACGCCTACATGCAAAAGTTCGCTCACATTCAAGACATCCATCGGCGCATCTTTGCCGCCATGTTGGCGAATATGGATGACAGTGTCGGGGCCGTGATGGCGCAGCTGCGAAAGTCAGGGCTGGAAGAGAATACGCTGGTGTTCTTTTTGAGTGACAATGGCGGACCCACACGCGAATTGACCTCGTCCAATTTACCGCTGCGAGGATCGAAAGGTCAGATGTATGAAGGTGGCATACGCGTTCCCTTCATGGTCCAGTGGAAGGGGAAATTGCCTGCCGGCAAAGTGTATGAAAAGCCGGTGAGCGCATTGGATATCTTTGCGACCGCTTCGTCGATTGCCGGAGCCAAGATTCCCCGCCAAGTGGAAGGAGTGAATCTGCTCCCTTACCTGACGGGCAAAGAGTCCGGTCGGCCTCACGAGACGCTGTTTTGGCGTCAGGGAGGTAAAACGGCACTGCGGCACGGAGATTGGAAACTGGTGCGGATGGGTGGTAGACGTCAGTCAAGCACAGCGCCCTGGGAGCTTTATGACCTGTCGAAAGACCTCTCGGAAAAACACAATCTGGCGGCATCGCATCCGGAGCAGCTTGCAGAACTGAAGGCGATTTGGGAAAAGATGAATGGCGAGATGAGCGACCCCTTATTCTAATGACAACCGCTTGTGGGTTCCCGGCACAGGCCGCGGATCGACTTTCACTACTAACTTGTTGAACGAAATGAATATGACACATCTGAAGAGATTAATAACGACCTTGCTGATCCTGTCAGTTTTTGCTCCGGTCGCTACGGCGCAAGAATTTCAATCGCTCTTTAACGGGAAAGATCTTTCCGGTTGGGATGGGAAAAAGGAATTCTGGACTGTCAAAGACGGAGCGATCTTTGGTCAGACGACGAAAGACAAGCCAACGAAAGGGAACACGTTCCTGGTCTGGCAGGGAGGTGACGTCGGTGATTTTGTTTTCAAAACGAAAGTCCGCTTCGCCGGTAACAACTCGGGTGTGCAATATCGCAGTGAATTGGTTGGCAAGCCCGAGGATTTCGTTGTTAAAGGGTATCAAGCAGATCTGCACCCCAAGCCTGAATATTTTGGCATGCTGTACGCCGAAAAATGGCGTGGGATCGTTGCCCAACGTTTTCAGCGAGTGGAAGTCGGGGCGAATGGCAAGCCGAAAGTCGTGGGGGAAGTCGGTGATAAGAATCAGAAATTAGTGCCCACGGAATGGAACGAGCTGACCATTGTCGCGGTGGGGAATCGACAAGTGCACCAGGTCAACGGCGTCACCACGATGGATCTGACCGACAATCACCCCGAGGCAAAACGTAAGGGAATTCTGGCGCTGCAGCTGCACGCAGGTGCGCCGATGACGGTGGAGTTCAAGGATGTGCAACTGGCCAAACTGAAAGGGAAAGCGGCCAAAGACGCGCTGAACGCCGTGACTGAAAAGCCGGGAAACAAGGCCACGCCGGTGAGCCGTATCAAAGCAGCCCCGGGATTCCAGGTGGAACTGCTTTATTCCGTCCCAGCAGACCAGCACGGTTCTTGGGTCAATCTCTGCTCCGATGACCAAGGACGCTTATTGGTCAGCGATCAGTTTGGGGGCTTGTACCGCATTCAGCCACCCGCCAAAGGCGCGACATTGAAGCGTCAAGATATCCACCCGGTACCGGCCAAGGTGCGGGGGGTGAACGGCATGGTGTGGGCGTTCGGAGCGTTATATGTCGGAGTCAACGACTACGAGCAGAAGATCCCGTCCGGTTTGTACCGCATCACCGATGGCGATGGCGATGGTGAATTGGAAAAGGTCGAGATGTTGCACAACGTCCGTTCGCGAAGCGATCATGGCGTCCACGCGGTTGTTCCCAGCCCGGATGGCAAGTCGCTGTTTTTGATTACGGGAAACAATACGACTCCTCCGAAGTTGGAAGCCACTTCGCCGGTGCGGCAGGTTTGGGGGGAAGACCACTTGCTGCCGAGTATGCCGGACGGACGGGGACATAATCGGGGCGTGCTGGCTCCAGGTGGCATCATCTACCGAGTGGACCCGGAAGGTACCAAATTCGAAGCGTATGCCAGCGGCTTTCGCAATATCTTTGATGCCGCATTTAACCGGGATGGGGAACTGTTCACGTTTGATGCCGACATGGAATATGACTTCAATACTCCCTGGTATCGGCCCACGCGGATTTGCCTGGTGACGAGCGGAGCCGAGTTTGGCTGGCGCAACGGAGCGGGCAAACGGCCACCGTTTTATGCAGATAATCTTCCCGGAGTGTTGGATATTGGCCCCGGATCGCCCACGGGTGTGACGTTCGGATATGGGGCGAAGTTTCCTGCCAAATATCAAAACGCGCTGTACGCGCTCGATTGGAGTTGGGGCAAACTGTACGCCGTGCATCTCAAGCCAGAAGGCTCCGGCTATACGGCGACAAAAGAAGAGTTTGTCACCGGAGCCCCGCTGCCCATTACCGATGCAATCGTCCACCCGCAGGATGGTGCGATGTATTTCACCATCGGCGGCCGACGGGTGCAATCCGGACTGTACCGAGTGACCTACGTGGGGGATGAGTCGACGGCATTGGTCGAAGACGAAGTGGAGCAGAACCCAAGTCGGGCGACGCGGCACGCGCTGGAGGCCTTTCATGGTCACCAAAATCCTCAAGCGATCCAAGTGGCTTGGCCCCAGTTATCGAACCCGGATCGTTGGATCCGGTTCGCGGCGCGGACGGCCATCGAACACCAGCCTGTGGAGACTTGGGCAGACAAAGCGTTGACGGAATCGGACCCCAGCAAACAAGTAGAAGCTCTGTTGGCGCTGGCACGTGTGACCGGCGTCTGCCCTCAGCATCGGACAGATGCAACTCCGGCCGTTGATACGGAAATGCGCGACAAAATGTTGGCCGCCGTGCTGGCGATCGATCTGTCGCAACTGGATGCGACGAGCCAAATGACGTTGCAGCGGACGTTGCAAGTGATTCTCAGCCGGTTCGGACGTCCGGATGACGCCACGGTCGACAAACTGATCGCTGCGGTGGATCCCCTATACCCGTCGAAATCTGCCGATTTGAATTGGCTGTTGTGTGAAACGCTGGCTTGGCTGCAGGCGCCGAACGTTGCGGAAAAAACGCTGGCGTTGATGGAGTCCGCTCCGACACAGGATGAACAAGTTCAATACGCGCGATCGATCCGCATGCTGAAAAATGGTTGGAATCAAGAGTTACACGAAGCGTATTTCAATTGGTTCCTGAAAGCGGCAAGTTATCGTGGCGGTGCGAGCTTCGACAAATTCATGCAATTCATTCGTGATGATGCGATCGCGTCGTTGAGCGATCAACAGAAAGGCGCACTGAAGGAATTGCTGGCCAAGAAGCCAGTCAAAAAGTCGGCGTTGGAAAATCTCGGAGCGATTTTCGCGGATCGCAGCGAAACCAAATGGACGCTGGATGAGTTGTCGGCAACGGCACGGACTCAGTTAAAGCAGAGAGATTTTGCCAATGGTCGTAAGATGTTTGCCGCTGCAGGTTGCTACGCGTGTCATCGCTTTCAAAACCAAGGTGGCATGACCGGGCCCGACCTGACGTCCGCCGGCAGACGCTATTCCCCCCACGATCTGTTAGACCAAGTGGTCCATCCGAGTAAAGTGATTAACGATCAGTTTTCGGCGGTGATCGTCGCGACCGACGATGGACAGGTACACACCGGCGTGGTGGTGAATCTGAACGGCGATCGGATGGTTTTGAATACCGATCTTACCGATCCCAACAAACGGGTCAGTATCAATCGCAACACGATCGAAGAGTTGGTGGTATCCAAGACCTCGCCGATGCCCGCCGGACTTTTTAACCGGATGACCAAGGAAGAAATTCTGGATCTGATTGCCTACCTGATCAGTGCGGGTGACCCGGCGCATGAGTACTTCCGTAAGTAACGGGCGTTGACGCACCGAGCAGACGACGGGCGGTTTCGTAAGCCGATTGGGCGGGAGCTTGCGCGCCCGTCACGAATGCGCGCACCGTCACATCTCCATGAATTAGCCCTATTGGGATAGTGCTGATTGGCGCTCGCGTGTGGTGTAGAGCGGGTTGCGGGCTAGGATTTCGTTCCGATGACGTCAAGAACCTACTTTGGAGGCTTTCCAAGGGACAGCGTGGGCGTTCAATTACAGCCCATTGGAATATGTCGAGCTTGGATGCGCGTTACTTCAGTCGGTGTGAAAATCGTAGGAGTCAGGTCGTGCATCAAGCAGCGATTTCGATGTGTGCGAGCGGGAAAATTTACAGGATCGTCATCCTGGTTGGTGTGAGTGTGGTGTGGTGCTCGTTGGACCGAACCGCACACGCTTCGATTCTGGGGGCGACCGCGGAATTGGGGAATGGGACGTTCGTTGCTGCCACGGCGAGTTTTCTAGCCGATGGTAATGACGCCGGCGCATTTCTAGACCAGACGATCGCGCATATCCAGGCGGAATTTGGCTATGACATGTCGTTCGTGGGTAAGACGGACGATCTTGGCTTTGGTCCGTTCGCGAATGATTCGAGCGCATCGGTTGGTTATTTGGCTTTGGACTCGCCGACGGACGGGCCGCTGGTGTTGACCTTGAAGGCAGGGCCTCGCTATGCGGCGTTTCTGTTTGTCGAGCCAGATATTGTCGGCTTCCAGTTCAATACCGAGGAAGCCGGTTTAACGAATCCACAGGGGAAAGGACAGGGGTTGTCACACGCATCACTTTTTGTGGGCGACACGCCCCCACCACGACCGCCAACCACGGTTCCCGAGCCATCTTCGTTTCTGTTGCTTGGAGGATTGTTGGGGTCCGTTGTTTTAGGCAGAGTGCGCCGACGTTTTTCGCGCCCGGCGTAAGCGTCAAGGTGGTGCTGCCTGCCGAACTGTGGCATGCCACGGTTTGGATGTGGCAGTCACCGTCAAGATCCGGCCAGCAGTGCACTGGGAAGACGAGCGAGGTAGCAGCGTGATCTACTGCTTCGGCCGCGCGTCGACTTTCCAGTCTTTGTTCACGCGCCGGCCGTAGTACGGATAGTAATCCCAGAGTACTTCGCCACCCGTTTCGCGTGGGTCTTGAGTTTGGACCAGGTATTGCGTGAGCTCCTGCCGCATGGCACGTAGTTGCTCCGTATATTTCGAATCGCCAGCGACGTTGCGGGTCTGATCAGGATCTTGCGTGAGGTCGTAGAGTTCTTCAGCTGGGTGTTTGGCAAAGGCCAGATCGAAATAAGGACGGAATGCAGGGTCGTCGGCACGCTCCATCAACAGGGTCTTCGTGGGTGACGAGTCAACTTCGCCGAACGGGATTGCACGAGCGCAAACGGCGGCATCAGGATCTCCCGCCGGCCATCGTTCAGGGTGGTAGTTGCGGATATAGAGCAGGTTGGTTTTGCGTAGCGCGCGGCAGGGATACCCTTTGCCTCCGCGTCGGCAGCCATCATGACGTTCCATGGCGATGAACGCTCGATTGGATTTCCGGGTTTGTGGGATAGGACCGGCTAGTTTAAGGTCGCTCATAAAACTGCGGGCGGTCATCCCCGGGTCAGCTTGGACGCCCGCTGCCTCGAGGAACAACGCCGCGAGGTCGCTGAGATGCACGAACGTATTCGAAACTCGCCCCGGCTTGCGGATACCGGCAGGCCATCGGATGGCAAGTGGGACGCGGGTCCCGGCATCGTAGAGACTGGCCTTGGCACGAGGAAAGGGCATGCCATGGTCACTGGTGACGACGATGATCGTGTTATCAAGTTCGCCGATACGTTCCACATGAGCGATCGCTTGAGCAACCACTTTGTCAAAGTATTCCACCTCGACGAGATAATCCAAGAGATCTTGGCGAACGACCGGATGATCAGGAAAGTAACTGGGGACGACAGCGCGCTGGGGGTCTTTGCCGGTTGCGGCGCCGACTCCCTGTTGGAAGCCGCGATGCGACTCGTGGGTGCCCAGCCAAAAGCAAAATGGCTGGGATTTGGGGCGCTGCGACAGGAAGTCGGCGAAGTTCCCCGCATAGTCTTTGTTCGAGATTGCTCGATGCGGAGGGCGCAGTTTCCGTTGCTCAAAAAGTGGGCCGGCGGGATTGCGGGAGCGGCCACCGGGTTCAAGGCGGCCTGGTGACCAGGCTTTGCCTGTGGAGCCGATGAAGTAGCCCGCAGCTTCAAGTAGATCAGGATACGTGGCGAATTGGGCAGGTAAGGTGCTGTGGATGTTACCTGCCTCCCGTAAACGCCAGATATGTTGTCCGGTGAGAATCGCACTCCGCGAGGGTCCGCAACTGGGGGCATCGCAAAACGCGTGAGTGAAGCGAATGCCTTCACGAGCCACGCGGTCGAAAGCGGGAGTCTTGACGACAGGATCCCCGTTGGCGCCGGTGTGAGCATAGCTCTGGTCGTCTGAAATACAGAACAGAATATTGGGACGTTCGGCTGCCGCCGCCTGTGACGAGGACAGAAGCGAGACCAAGCCACAGCAAACGGCGATGATCAAGAGGACACGTTGGTGATGCATTCGTATGGACCTGTTGGGGAGTTGCTAGAGCGCGGTGAGGGGCTGCCAGAGCGGAGGACTCTGCCGCGTTGGGCCAGCGCGTGATTGTGGGCGAGCTCGCTTGCCCTGCCAGCGTACCCGAAGTTGGTAACCGAAGCCACTTGGGTGGCCGATTGCGGCGCGCGGTCATGAGTAGATAGGCCAGGGCTGACGACATGTCGGTCCAGCTGACGCATTCATGACACGGGTGGAAGGTGTGCGCTGAGAATGTTGGCGTTTCAATTGCTCGCCCCAGTGCACTTGCTAAACTGAGCGAGAAACTTCTGTCCGTGGTGTGATTCCCCCGAGTCGCGCGACGTTCCCAAAGTTACTGGAGACGAACGATGAGTAAGTCGGTGATCATGTCAGTCATTGGAATGTCGACGTTGGTAATAGGTGCCATGTTGGCGATGAATGGATTTTTGGAATCCGCCAACGCGCGTCCGCCTCGCAATGACGGGTTCAGCGAACGCTCGCTGAACGGTTCGTATGCGTCGGCGGGACGGGCAGACGGGTTTGCTTCGCGGTCGGTCGGTGTAACCACCTTCGACGGCCGAGGCCGAGTGGCACGCGTGGTGACCATCAATGCGAGTGATGGGGAAGGTGGTCGGCGACTGATCGAGGTGGTTTCCGTGGGGACGTACTCGGTGGACCGAGATGGGTTGGGGGTGATCACATTCATTAACGAAGGGCTGAATAATACCGAAGTCAATTTCGATTTTGTGATTGCCGAGAGTTCGCGCGGGGGCAGCCGAGGTGGTTTGCAAGCGAACGTGATCAACGGCGTGCAACGAGAGGCAGGTACGACCGCATCGCTGATCGAAGAAGTCTGGACGCGTCGTGAAGGGCTGTAGGGAGCGGATAATGGCTCAGGCCCTGCCGCTTTGTTGCAAAGCGGGGCTGCATTGTTTGCGGACAGGCGCCGGATTGTTCCGGTGAGACGTGGAAACGTGCCNCCAGACTGCGCTACCNCGAACTGCCTGTGAATGATTAAAATAGAGCCTATGAAGATTGATGGGACTTTCATAATCGCCTGGTGGGTTGCCTTGCTTGGCAGCGCATGGGTGGCGGCCGAATCGACCGAGAAGGTAGATTTTTTCGAGTCGAGAATTCGGCCGGTTCTGGTCAAACACTGTTACCGCTGCCACTCGGCTGAGTCAAAGAAGCGAAAGGGTGGCCTGCGGCTTGACTCGCGTGCTGGTTGGCAGGTGGGGGGGGACTCGGGACCCGCCGTCGTTCCTCACAAGCCGGAGCAGAGTCCTCTGTACCACGCGATCAGCGGCATGGGCGACCTGTCCACTATGCCGCCGGATCAGCGGCTGACTGCAGCGATCGTACAGGATTTCAAGACGTGGATTGCCGATGGTGCGGTCGATCCGCGGCGAGGTACGGCAGCTGTCGAGGAACGGGCNTCGATGGATGTGGAGTCTGGTCGGNNATTNTGGTCCTTGCGTCCGCGACGCAAGCTGGAGGAGACGCTTACGATCGACGATCTGGTTCAGCCGCAGGCTCCCGTCGCCGCTGCCGACCAACTGGTACGGCGACTGTTTTTAGATCTGATCGGATTGCCACCTACGCTGGCTGAGCGAGCGGAATTTCGGCGGTTGTACCAGGAGCAGTCGCCAAGCGAAGCTGTGCGGACGTTCGCCGATGACCTGCTGTCGCGAACCGAGTTTGGCGAGAAATGGGCACGGCACTGGTTGGATGTCGCACGTTACGCGGACTCCAACGGCGGCGATTTTAATCTCACGTTTCCCGAGGCGTGGCGCTATCGCAACTATGTGATTGACGCCTTCAATAACGATGTGCCGTATGACCAGTTCCTCCGTGAACAGATTGCCGGGGATCTGTTGCCGTTCGAATCGCCGGAACAGCGCAATCGGCAGTTGATTGCCACCGGATTCTTGATGGTCTCGCCGAAGATGTTAACGGAACGCAATAAACAAAAAATGCATCTGGATATTGCGGATGAGCAGGTGGATACACTGGGCCGAGCGATTATGGGATTAACGCTCGGCTGTGCACGCTGTCACGATCACAAGTTCGACCCCATTCCGACGGCCGATTACTACGCGCTGGCGGGGATCTTGCATAGCACGCGGACTGCCGACGGTTTCTTGATGGGAAACGTCAATGTGAGCGGCTGGAAAGAAACCGAACTGGTTGCCGACCAAGCAACGCGTGAGTTGGTGGCGGCACATTCGACTAAGGTCAAACAGTTGCAGCGGACGATTGAGGAGAAGCAAAAGCAAGCGAAACAGATGCCGGGCAAACGCGTGGGGGTCATTGTGGATGATACCGCCGCGGAAACCTCGGGACCCTGGCGGAAGTCGACGTATCGACCGAATCATGTGGGCCAGCATTACCTGGCGACGGATAAGGGAAAGGGCCCGTACGGAATCACCTGGAAAGGGAAACTACCGAAACCGGGTAGGTATGAGGTGCGATTCAGTTTTGGCGGAGGGAATGGGCTTGCACCGAAGGCAACTTATGTGGTGCGACATGCCGGAGGTGTCACCCGCTTGGTGATCAATCAGACGGTGAAGCCGACGATTGATGGATTGTGGTATCCGATTGGTCGTTTCGCGTTCGATGCCGTGGGCGAAGTCAGTCTCTCGGATCAGGATGCAGGGGGCGCCGTGATCGCCGATGCGGTCCAATGGGTGCACGAGGACGACCTTCAAAAACAGGCGTCATCCCCTCGCGTTGCGTTGGATCTGGAGATCAAGAATCTGGAAGGCGAATTAAGCAAGCTCCAGCAGGAAACGCCCCAGCTGCCGAAGGCGATGGCCGCACAGGACCAGACCTCCGAGCGGTTGGGGGACATGCATATTCGTATTCGAGGTGAAGCGGCGAATCTGGGGGCCAAGGTGGCGCGCGGTTTCCTGCAAGTCGCAAGTCCCCGGAATGCGGTTCCACCCAAAATTGCGGCCGGGCAATCAGGCCGACGAGAACTGGCCGAATGGCTGACGCGGCCCGATCATCCTTTGACGGCGCGCGTGATGGTCAATCGTATTTGGCAGCAGTTGTTTGGACGCGGGATCGTGTCGACGAGTGACAATTTCGGTACTCGCGGTGCGCTGCCGACCCATCCGGAGTTGCTCGATCATCTGGCGAATGCATTGGTCGATCATGACTGGTCGATGAAGATCATGATTCGCCAGATCGTCTTGTCGAAAACGTACCAGCAGGCTGTGCTGGCGTCGACGGAAGACGATCCCGAGAATCGGCGTTTGCAGCGACAGAACCGGCGACCAGCGCCTGCGGAAACGCTACGTGATTCGATGCTGGCCATTGCGGGCGCGTTGGACCGTGAGCGACGGGAGTCGGTCGTTTCCCAGTTGGGGATGTATGCGATTCAAACCAGTGGTAAACGGCATGCGTCCCTGGGGCAGACCGGACAGTTACGGCAACGGAGTGTGTACCTGCCGATCGTTCGCGGTGCCGTTCCACCGTCGTTGGCCGTGTTTGATCTTCCCAATCCGGACCTGGTGACGGGGCGACGCGCTAACACGACGGTGCCGGCGCAGGCGCTGTTTATGATGAATTCGCCTTTCGTGCGCGACATGGCACAAGCAGTCAGTATGCGCTATGCCGACGCGAGTCAGCCGGTGGACGACGTGATTCGAGATCTTTATCAGCGGATTCTCGTGCGCGATGCAGATGCGGATGACGTGGCCCTTGGCAAGGATTACATCGTGCAGCAGATGCAGGTGGACGAAGTTTCGCGGCAAATGGCGATTGCGTCTTTCGTGCAGATTCTATTCAGTTCGACTGAGTTTCGTTTCATTGACTAAAAAGCAAGGCGGCGACCCGCTATGAACGCGTGTTATCGAATGAGTCCCGAGGTCACACGACGCCAGTGGTTGGAGACGGCGGCGTGCGGTTTTGGAGCATTAGCTTTCCAAGCCTTCGCGCAGCAGATTGCCGCCGCCGCGTCGTCGACTGAGCGGGGGGACCAGTGGCATCATGCACCGCGGGCCAAGCGGGTGATCTTCTTGTTCATGCATGGTGGTGTGTCGCAAGTCGATTCGTTTGACCCCAAGCCGATGTTGACCCGCTATCACGGGAAAGACCTGCCGTTCAAGGGGCTCGACCGTCTGGACGTCGCATTGAAAGATAAAGCGGGCAACGGGCGCGTCCTGGATACGACGTTTGCATTTCGGCAACACGGCGAGAGTGGCGCCTGGATTAGTAACCTGTGGCCCCATCTGGCCAAGCACGCGGACGATCTGTGTTTTATCAAGTCGATGCACACGCGTGGNACGTCACACGGACAAGCGGTCGCGATGATTCATACGGGGAGCGATAATCTNCTGCGNCCGTCGGTGGGAGCCTGGCTGAGCTACGGGCTGGGGACCGAAAATGAGAACCTGCCGGGGTTTGTCAGTATCACGCCTCCTGCCGGGCATGGGGGAGCCCGCAATTATGGTGCATCCTTCCTGCCCGCACATCACCAAGCCACGACGCTGGGGCATTCCGGTAGTAAAACTTCCGAAGCGACGATCCAATATTTGCAGAATCCCAACGATCAGCCCGGCACACAGCAGCGGCAACTCGAACTGCTGAACCGAATCAACCGAAAGCATCTGGCCCGCACGCGCGATGCGCAGGTGGAAGGTGTGATCCGTAGTTACGAGACGGCGTTCCGGATGCAGGGTGTCGCTCCCCNGTTGATTGACATTGCCGGTGAATCCAAAGCGACCCGGCAACTGTACGGAATGGAACGGCAGGAAACGANGGATTTTGGTCACCGTTGTCTTCTGGCGCGACGTTTTTGTGAAGCGGGTGTGCGGTACGTCCAAGTCAGCACGCCTTATGTTTGGGATCAACACGGGGGCTTGGTCAAGGGACACACCAAAAATGCTCTGGCCGCCGATCAACCCATTGCCGGCCTGCTGACCGATCTGAAGCAACGTGGCATGATGGAAGATACGTTGGTGGTGTGGGGCACCGAATTTGGCCGGACGCCGGTGGCNCAAGGCAAGGACGGTCGCGATCACAATCCAGCTGGCTTCACGGTCTGGCTCAGCGGAGCCGGTGTGAAACCGGGCTACAGCCATGGGGCTACTGACGACTTCGGCTATTATGCGCAAGAGAATAAAGTCCACATGCATGACCTGCACGCGACGATCCTGCATCTGCTGGGCGTGAACCACGAAAAGCTGACCTATCGGTACGCCGGTCGGGATTTTCGCCTGACGGATGTGTACGGCGAAGTTGTGCATGATATTCTGGCTTGAGTTACCCGAGTAACGCTTGGTCGTGCGGTGAGGTTCAGCGACCCGATCGGCTGGCTGACTGTGCCGACGTGACGGAGCACACGTGGGAGATGTTCCTGGCGAACTGCGACAAAAGCATGACAACCAACGAGGAGATGGCTGCNGCGAAGCCCTGATGATGCTGAACCAGCAGGGAAATGGCAGTTTCTGGACCGGATGAGAGACGCGATGCGCACGAGATGGTTTTTGCTGTGGGTGTTACTTGGAACGTTGCTCGGTACGTCTGTGCTGGCCGAGGATGTTGGCCAGTTGGATTTCAATCGAGATATTCGCCCCATCTTGTCGGCCAAGTGCTTTNCCTGTCATGGTCCCCATGCGGAAAACGGNGATTCGGAGTTCCGGCTGGACACCAAGGCGGGTGCGGTGGCCGATCTGGGGGACTATGCGGGGNTCGTACCCGGTCAGCCTCAGCAGAGTGAATTGGTCCGGCGCATTATGCATGCCGATGACGCGCTGCGGATGCCCCCGCCGGCGCAAAAGAACCCTTTGACGGGCGAAGAAATTGAGATCCTACAACGTTGGATCCAGCAGGGAGCTCCTTATGCGGAGCATTGGGCCTTCACGCCAGTGAGTCGGCCTGCTGTTCCCGGGGTGGCTATCCGACTGCGTGGTCAAACTCCGGAGGGCCATTCGAAACCTTCCTACAACGCGATNGATCACTTTGTTGCTGCACGGCTTGACCAGGAGGGGCTGGCGTTGTCGATGCCGGCACGTCCGGAAACGCTCTATCGGCGGTTACACTTGGATTTGACCGGCTTGCCTCCCAGTCTTGAACATTTAGACCGGTTCCTTAAATCACCTTCGCCGGAAGCCTATGAAGCGGCGGTGGATCAACTGCTGCAGTCTCCCGCATTTGCTGAACGCATGGCGATGGAGTGGCTGGATGTTGCTCGCTATGCGGACACCAACGGATATTCGATCGACGATCATCGTGATATGTGGGCGTGGCGTGATTGGGTCATTCACGCGTTCTTGACCAATCTGCCGTATGACGCATTCATCCGACAGCAACTGGCGGGTGACTTGGTGGCGAACGCCAACGAGCAGACGAAGGTAGCGACCGGTTTTCTGCGCAACAGTATGAATACGCACGAAGGAGGAACGATCCCGGAAGAGTATCGCGTGGCGGCCATTGCCGACAAGATTGATACCGTGTCGACAGCGTTCATGGGATTGACCTTGAAGTGCGCTCAATGTCACGACCACAAATACGACCCGCTCAGTCAACGTGACTATTATCGCTTTTTCGCCTTCTTCAATACGTCAGCGGAGCCGGGCAGCGGTGCGGTCAACGGAAATACGAAACCCTTCGTGCAAGTGACGCCGTTACTGCAAAACCAGGAAGAGTTTCGCCAAGCCATCGAAGGTCGGATNGCAGGCCTNGAGTTTTTGAAGCATCGGCCGGAGACGTTCCTGGGGGATGCTCGTGTGCGGTGGGAACGAGAGACGTTGGCGGCATGGAAAACTGAGGTGCAGCCTCCGGCAGCGAAGGAATCGGCAAAGCAGGCCGTAGTCGATTTCCGAGTGCCTCAAGGGGACGAGGCGAAAGGTCTTTCGTGGATTTGGAGGAATGCAGCCGGCACGGGGGAATTTGCCTGGTTCCGCAAGCGTTTTTCGCTAAGCCAAGTTCCGTCGCAAGCAGCCTTGTACGTGACTTGCGACAATGAGGCCGAGGTTTGGGTGAATGGCAAGCGGCTGGGCAAGAACCCTGATTGGCGCACGCCGACCGTGTTCAACCTGCAGCCGATGCTGACGGTTGGCGACAATGTGATCGCCGTCGCGGCGAAGGATTGGGAAAAGGGCAAGGCCAAAGCGGCCTTGGTTGCCGTCGTCGCTTTGCCAGANAAGAAATACCTTGTCACCGACANCAGTTGGATGGTCAGTGATCGTTTGCAGCCCGCTTGGAATCAGGCAGCTGACCCACCCGGGTTTCGGCCAGCCTCGATTGTCGCCGCGCATGGCGCCGCGCCTTGGGGGGATACGTTTGCNCGNTGGAAGCCCGCGGAGGGCATGGGGCAGCGGGCTGAATTGATCGCAGCCTTACAGCGGTCCGAGGCGGAACGGTCGACTGCCGAGCGCGCGCGGGTGACGGCGGCTTTTGCCAAAGCCAACAGCGACATGTCCAAATTGGTGAAATCGATCGACGGCGAAATTGGCGTGTTGCGCAAATCGCTGGCTAGTGGCAAGACCAGCGTCATGGTAATGGACCAATCCGCCGCGAGTCGCAAGACACCGATGCTGNTTCGTGGCCAATATGATCAACATGGCGAGGTGGTTTCGGCGGGGGTTCCTACAGCCTTTGGCGACTTGCCAGAGGGCGTCGCGGCGAATCGACTGGCGTTGGCAAACTGGCTGACGGATCCATCGCATCCGCTCACCGCGCGCGTGACGGTGAATCGCTACTGGCAGATGGTATTTGGCGTGGGNCTGGTCAAGACGGCGGAAGATTTTGGGTCCCAGGGCGAATTCCCTTCGCACCCCCGGTTGCTGGATTGGTTGGCTGCGGAATTCGTAGCGTCAGGTTGGGATGTCCGCTGGTTGCTCAAAACCATTCTGATGTCGCATACGTATCGGCAGTCGTCGGAAACATCGACGGCGCTACAGACGCAAGATCCTTACAACCGCTGGTATGCCCGTGCCCCGCGTTTTCGGCGGTCGGCGGAGTCGATTCGAGACGGCGCGTTGGCGATCGGTGGACTTTTGGAATTCCAGCTAGGTGGTCCGAGTGTGTATCCACCTCAGCCGACCGGACTTTGGAAGGAAGTCAGTCATTTTGGCTATCCGGGATTCTTTTCCGCACAACATTTCTTTCCTGACCGAGGTCAGCCGGCGCTGCGTCGCAGTCTGTATACCTTTTGGAAACGCACCTCCCCGCCCCCGGTGATGCTGGCTTTCGATGCACCGAATCGCGAGACGTGTGCCGTCNGGCGTTCGCTGACGAATACGCCGNTGCAGGCGTTGGTGTTGATGAATGAGCCGCAATTTGTGCAAGCGTCGCGGGGGCTGGCCANGCGAATGCTGGGGGCCAGNGAGAACACGGACGAGCGGATCCGGNATGGATTTCGGCTGGCAACCNCGCGTTATCCAACAGGNCGCGAGNTGCGGATTTTGCAGGCAGCNTATCAACGCCAACACGACTACTTCACGANATCCACTGATCGCACCTCGCAATATCTCGGGGGGGATGACGATCCTGTCATGGCGGCGATGAGCACTGTGGCATCTCTCATTTTGAATTTGGACGAAACGATTACTCGCGAATGAATACGAATACCTCTGCGAACCGCCGCGCGTTTCTGGGCCAAGCCTCCGCTGGTTTGGGGGCCTGTGCGCTCGGCGCGCTCATGACCTCGACGGCCGACGGAGCGCCGCAGTCACTGCCACATCACCGGCCAACGGCAAAACGCGTCATCTATCTGTTCATGTCGGGCGGCCCGTCTCATATCGACCTGTTTGACTACAAGTCGGAAATGGTCAAACGCCATGGCNAGGAATTGCCAGCNAGNGTGCGCGGCACACAACGTTTAACNGGGATGACTGCCGGCCAAAAGGCCTTTCCGATTTGCGGTCCGATTGGGAAGTTCGCCCAGCACGGCAAACATGGTACGTGGATCAGCGACCTGCTGCCTCATACGGCCAAAGCGGCCGATCACATTGCGGTCATTCGCTCGATGCATACCGAGGCGATTAACCACGATCCGGGGATCACGTATATCAACACCGGATCGCAGATTCCGGGGCGGCCGAGCGCCGGTGCCTGGGCCAGTTACGGACTCGGTAGTACGAACCAGAACATGCCAGCCTATATCGTGATGCTGTCGCAGGGGAATGGCAAGAATCCTGGCCAGCCCATTTTTTCTCGCTTGTGGGGAAGTGGCTTCCTGCCGTCAAATCATCAGGGCGTGTTGTTGCGGAGTAGTGGTGATCCGGTGTTGTATTTGAAGGATCCGGCCGGCATTAGTCGCGAGAACCGTCGTGCTCAATTNGATGACNTGGCGGCGTTAAATCGGATCAAGCTGGAGGCGACCGGAGATCCGGAGATTGAAACGCGCATCTCACAATATGAAATGGCGTTTCGGATGCAAGCGGCCGCGCCGGAAATCGCAGACCTGTCGCGAGAACCGGCAGCGACGTTTGAGCTTTATGGCGAAGCAGCACGTCAGCCGGGCACNTANGCCTACAANTGCCTGTTGGCGCGACGGATGGCNGAGCGGGATGTCCGATTCATTCAACTGTTTCACCGTGGCTGGGATCAGCACGGTAATCTGCCAACGCATTTGCGCGCTCAATGTNCCGACACCGATCGCGCCTCAGCTGCGTTAGTTCAAGATCTGCACCAACGCGGGTTGCTGGACGACACCTTAGTGATTTGGGGGGGCGAATTCGGTAGGACCGCTTACGGCCAGGGGGCATTGGGTAGTGGTCGAGACCACCACGGACGCTGTTTCAGCATGTGGATGGCAGGTGGTGGAATCCGGGGAGGCCTGGACTATGGAAAAACGGATGACTTCTCCTACAACATTGCCGAAAACGGAGTGCACATTCGGGACCTGAATGCGACGATGCTGCACTGCCTGGGAATTGACCACGAACGGTTTACCTATCGGTTTCAAGGGTTGGAGCAGCGGTTGACGGGCGTCGAGCCAGCGCGCGTGGTCAAGGAACTGATNGGGTAGCCTCAGNGACCGCNANTTGCNGCCGGAGTGGGTGCGCTGCGTTTGTCTCTNCTCCGNCACAAAAAAAGAGTTGTCGCCCAGGTGGACGACAACTCGATGGGGGTGTTGCTGTGCCGAACGGGATGTTCAGCGGNACGNTTCGGGTGGATTAACGTTTCCTGAGTTCCAGAATATATTTCATCAGGTCGTTGAATTCACCGCGGTTCTTCAGGACTCGGGCGAGATTTGCTGGCATCAGTGAGGTGCGCGAGTCGAGGACTTCGTCGATGTCGTCTTGGGGAATGACGATGGGTTGCGGTTGTGCCAGATTCCTCAAGACGAATTCCTTGTTGTTTTCCGACATGCGGATGCCGGTCAAGATCTGACCGTCGGCCGTGAGCACACTGACTTGCGCGAACGCTTTGTCAATGCGTTTGGACGGACGGAGGATCGAGTCGACCAATTCCTCGTTTGACAGTTTGGTTTTCAATTCTTTGAGGTTGGGCCCAATCCTCAAGGCGCCCGGTGCCGGGTCGTGGCAGGTGTAGCAGGCCGCGGCCGACTTATAGAAGAGCGTCTTGCCACGTTCCGCATTCCCTTGGGCCAAGGCGATCTCGGCGAGTTTGGCGGATGGGGTTTTGAGGAGTTCGTCTTCCAGCTTTTTGTTGGAAAAGCCAGCCAGATCGATGCCGATACTCTTGAGCACCAATTCTGCTTCCAGAGGATGTTCCGCGAGCAGGTCATCTGGATTCCAGAAGCGGGTGCGATCGAGTGTTTCGGCACGGACACGTTTGACGGTCGCCGGAGAAATGGTGGAGGCGGTGTTGCCCCAGGTGTTCCGGACGAAGGTCAGCACGGCTGCCAGTTCTTCGTCGTTCAGCAGATTACGGAAGGCGGTCATGGGCGGCACACCGCGGGCAGGATCGTAGGTCTTGCCGTGGACCGTGATCTTGCCCCACATGCCATGCAGGGCCATCTTGATTAATCGATCCTCGCTGCCGTTAACCCAAGGGCTTCGGACGAGTGAGGGGTAGACGATCCCGTTGCCTTTGCCGTGTGCCAGATGGCAGGTCGCGCAGTGAGATTCGCGTTGGTACACTTTGGCACCTAACTCGTAGACCTTCTGGTCTGCTGCATTCAATCGTTTGGGCGGTTCGTATTTGACGAACTCGATTTCGGCAGGGGCTACAAATCCATTCGAGCCACGGGCGTCGACGTTAAACCAGAAGTGTTTGACGGTGTTGGCGGCCACCGCGGCGTGACGTACGCGCGATGCCAGCAGCACGTTCAGCAGCGCTTCGTTCTTCACATTGTGTTGCTGGTGCAACCACAACGCTTCGAGCAGGTGATGCGCTTCGGTTTCATCGTTCGGGTCAAAGTTGGCCATCCATTTCTGTGTTGCAGCGATGACTTCCGCAGAATCACGGCCGCTCAATTCGACGCGGGTGCGATGCCGGATGCCATTGATGGGGTGTTTGAGGTTGTCGAGCAACACCGAAATGGGTTCTCCATGAATCTTGACCGGCTTTTGTAGCGGTCGGCCTTTCATGGTCAGTCGCACGATCCGGCCGTGTTTGTGGTCACGGTTAGGGTCGCGGATGTTGTGTTGCATATGACCGATGATGACATTGCACCAATCGGAGACATACAAGGCACCGTCAGCACCAATGACTGCATCCGTGGGTCGGAAATTGCGGTCTTTGCTGTTGAGCAGTTCTTTGACGGGCGTGCCCCAGACTTGACCGAAGGTGCGGTTTCGCTGGCCTCCGTCACGGTCCAGGTCATACTGTTTGATTCCCAGGAAACCGATCGTGTTACAGATCAGGAAGTCTTGTTGCATGTCTTCGGGGAAGTGCTCGGACGAAAGGATTTCGTTGGCCGCGACCGGACGAAATTCCTTGGTGAGCAATTCGTGCATCTTGAAGCCCTTGCCCTCGGGACGCACTTGATAGGATCGACCGCCGGTGCCGTCGTTGGCGTAGCAGTATCCCCAATAGTCAAAGCTGGTTCCGTGTGGGTTGGGGGAATTTCCGGCGTGGGGCGTGATGACAAAGGTGCGGGGATCAAAGCGATACATCCCGGACGAGCCGATGTTCAGGTTTTGCTTCCACGGAGTTTCGTGGTTGTGCACCAGGAAAATACCGCTTTGCCAGTAGATGCCGCCGTCGGGTCCATAGACGAGATTGTTGGCAGCATGGTGGGTGTCCGAGGTTCCCAGTCCTTGCAGGATGGGGTAGCGGACGTCCGCTTTGTCGTCGCCGTCGGTGTCCTTCAGGAACAGCAGGTCAGGTCCAGAAGTGACCAGTACCCCGCCTCCCCAGAATTCAAAGCCGAGTGGGTTGTGGACGTGTGCAAAAATCTTGCGTTTGTCCGCGACCCCATCGCCGTTGGTGTCCTCAAAGATCATCAGGCTGTCGTTCATCTTTTTGAGCGGTTCCCATTTGGGATACGTATTCCAACTGGCCGCCCACAAGCGGCCTTGGGCGTCGACTTGCATCTGCACGGGGTTGGCCAAGTCGGGGAACATCTCTTCCGATGCGAATACTTTCAACTCGAAACCTTCAGGCACGTTGATCGCGTCGCGACTCTGCTCGGGAGTCAGGTATTTCACATTGCCTTCTTTGGCCTTGCTGGAACTCTTGCTGCCACCGCCAACGTTCGAGATGACTTTGACCGGTGGCGGGACATTGCTGTCATCCGCTTTGATGTTGCGGCCCATGGAGGCCGCCCAAATGACTTTGTCCCGATTGGCGGTCATCGCGTCGAGCATCACTAACTCGTGCTTCAAGACGTCAGCGTTACTTTGGCCATCCACAAAGGTCAGCGTGGATCGACCACCCCAGATATCGTTCCCGTCGGTGGCGCGGTAGCGATTGTGCCAATGCCAATTCTTGTCTTCGACGGCGGCGTACAGGGCGGTCAGTTGGTCGAGTGCTGGGGCTGGTTTGCCAAACAGTGTGCGAGACATGATGTCCGCGAGTTGGCGATAACCATCGGCGTTCAAATGAATGCCGTTCAACGTGTACTGTTTCGCGCTGGAGGCGAACAGTTGGAAGGTTTCTGAATACAAGTCGACGTAAGCGGCGTCTGCCTGTTCAGCAGCGCGGCGCGTCGCTTCGGTGTAGGCCGCCAGATTGGCGTTCAGTTGCGTTCCTTCCGGGAGATTCGGGTTCCCCGTGTTCTCATAAGCGATCGGGCTGAACAGCACGAAACGGGCATTCACGCCGGCTTGCTTGCGAAGGTCGCGGTATCTGCCTACCAACTTGACGAGCTCATTCTGATAGGCTGCTGCACCGCCCGGTCCGGCAAAGGATTCGTTGTAGCCGTACA
>NZVR01000066.1 GCA_002701545.1 Blastopirellula sp.
CCCGAAGACCGCCGCGGCTTCATCGAAGAAGCAGCAGGCATCCTCAAGCATCGGCGCCGGTTTATCGTCTGCAGCCAAGGAATCGCTAAGAAACCAGGCGATTTCCGCGGCTTTCTGCTGCCCAAGGTGTCTTCTGCAGCGGAGTTCCTGCTGGGATTCTCTGTCAGGCGTTATGTTGCGGCGTTCCAGGGGTAGGGGACGTTCTGCAGTAAGACGCCAAGGTGGCCGGTCGTGGCCGCAGGTAGCTTCTGCGCGGTTATCCCTCGAGCCGAGATGTTGCTACACTGAAGTATCAGAGCGCAGCGTCTTTCCGACGTTGTCTATGGAAGTCCTATCCGTCTGTCAAAGCGTCCCTGCATGCCGTCTAACTTCCCACATGATTCACGTGCGCTCTTCGGGTTCCCGGAGCGGCTTGATGAATTGCCGATGGCTGATGCGAATCGTGCCGGGGCACCCAAAGTGGCGTTTGTCGATTTGCATTCTCAGGCGCCGCTCCCCGATTTACCCGAAGCTGCCCGGGGGGTGGCTCCGCGCCCTCCGCAACCGAACTCGGCAGCGCACGCGACGCGGGTGGGCGAGACCGGGCGGGTGTGGCTGAACGGCGACGTGCTGATGTGTGCTTGTCCGGATTGTGCAGCCCCCATGTCGATTCGACTGTGGCTGATGGTGGCCGACTGTTGGCTGTGCGGGACAAGTATTGAGTTAGATGAAGAGATGGAGCGCGAGGCGCGCCAGTTACTGGCGGAGCGGAATGCGGGCGAAGTTCCTCAGGAGCCAAGCCCAGTGCCAGCGGCAAATGGTCCAACCCAGGGGCAAGGCGAACGCCGGAGTCCGGCGGCCACTTCCGAGGAGTCTCCGCCGCAGCCCGAGCCGCAAGGCGAACGACCACCAGAGCCTCGGCGGACGGAAGTCAAGCCGACCCCGCCTGCTCGAGGACCGCGAGAAACGACGATTGCGAACCCGGCGTTCGAGCAACAGCCGCGACGTCGGACGGCGGCCGAAACACTCGCGCAACGTCGTCTGCGAGAGAACGCGGCAGAAGGAACGTTTTCCCGTCGCTTGCGACGAGCCTTTGATGATACGCCCGCTTGGTTGGTGAGCGTGATCTTTCATCTGATCCTGCTGACCTTATTGGGCCTATTGTATTTGCCCTACGAGCGCGACGACCTGATCTTGACCCTGTCACCGGTCGTTAATCCGGCACGTCAGGAAGGCGGGGTGGTCATCGAGGAGCAGATCGCGGAGGGCGACTTTGATTTGCCTTTGCCCACGGGAGCGGATTTGTCGGTCAATGGCCAGCGTGAAGCGCTGTTTCGTGCCGATCAGGACGCACGTGAATTGCGCATTGATCCTGAAACGGTCGATGCCCAGATGGCGGATTTGCGCGAAGTGAAACGTGCCATCAGTGGCACGGGCGGATTGAGCGGCACGTTTGCCGCGCGAGATCCGCGGATTCGCGTGGAGATGGTCAAGAAAGAAGGCGGTACGACGTTAACCGAGGCAGCGGTTGCCCGTGCGCTCAGGTGGCTTGCCAAGAAACAGCAACGCGATGGAAGGTGGTCGCTGGACGGGGGCACTCGCAGCGACTCGGCAGCAACCTCGCTCGCCTTGATGCCCTTCCTTGGTGCCGGGCAAACGCATTTGGTGGGGCGATACCAGAATACCGTTTCAGGCGGTTTGAAATGGCTGGTGGAAAATCAAAAAAGCGATGGCGACATGCGCACGAACTCGTCTGGTAACGCGGGCATGTACGCGCACGGGCAAAGTGCGATTGTGTTGTGTGAGGCATTCATGTTGACCGGTGACGAGAAGCTGCGGGAACCGGCACAGAAGGCGATCGATTTCATCGTGAAAGCTCAATACCGAGACGGTGGTTGGCGCTATGCGCCTTACAGGGAAGATTCGCGAGCACGCGGTGATACCAGTGTGGTCGGCTGGCAACTGATGGCGTTACAGAGTGCGCGGGCGGCGAAGTTGGAAGTGCCCAGCACGACATTTGAGCGGGCCGGCCAGTTTCTTGACACGGTGCAATCGCATGACGGTTCTCGCTATGCCTACACCCGCGGACAGGGACCAACCCACGTCATGACGGCAGAGGGGCTGCTGTGCCGGATGTACATGGGGTGGACGCTGAATGACCCTCAAATCCGCCAAGGGATTCGGTGGTTGTCAGCCGAGCATTTGCCCAATCGCAGCTTGAATATCTACTATTGCTACTATGCGACGCAGGCGTTTCATCATTTCGGAGGCTCGGAATGGAAGCGTTGGAATGGAGCCATGCGTGATGCCTTGGTGCACTCGCAAGTGAAGACTGGGCGAGATGCGGGTAGTTGGCAACACGCGGGCGGACATGACCGTGCGGGGGGACGTATCTACGCCACGGCTTTGTCGGCTTGCACATTGGAGGTGTACTATCGCCATTTGCCCATTTTTCGGCAGATTGATTTAGAGTGACGAGCTCGCTCCAGGCTGGCAGCGCACATCGATGGCGTCTTTGGCAATGGTCCGTCATGCTTCAGCCACTCTCTGGCAGCTAAACCGGNCGAGCGTGTGTGCAAGTGGGCGCCGCGCAGAGTTTCTGGCGGTGGATTTTTTCTCGGGTTCCACCTGTGAAACAGGTTGCTTTCCGATGAATCCGTTACAATGCGTCGAATTGACTCTGCCCAACGTCGCCCCACGGAGACCAACCATGGTCCGTCACGCCAGTTGTTTCATCGTTCTTTGCACGCTCCTGATTTCAGGTTTGCAAGCAGCGGATTGGCCCACCTACATGCACGACAACACGCGCGTGGGCGCGACCGAAGAGCGACTGGTGGGTCCGCTACAGTTGCGTTGGACTCACACCGCGGCGGTACCGACCGAGTCCGCTTGGGAGGGCCCCCGTAATGCGCCGATCGAAGGGCACGTGATGAAACACCGTGTCCGCTTTGACGATGCGAATCATGTCACGGTGGCAGGGCAACGAGCTTATTTCGGTTCCTCAGTGGACCATCAAGTGCGTTGTGTCGATTTGCGTAGCGGTCAGGTGCAATGGCGATTTGTCACCGGGGCGGCCGTGCGGTTGGCTCCGACATTGTGGAATCAGCACGTTTATTTTGGTTCCGACGATGGACTGGTTTATTGTTTGCGAGCTGCAGATGGAACGTTGGTCTGGCAACATCGTGTTGGTCCGCGCGACGAGCGTTTGTTGGCGCGAGGTCACATGATTTCTCGCTGGCCTGTGCGTACCGGAGTGCTGATTGCAGATGAGATTGCGTATTTCGGTGGGGGGATCTTTCCTCATGAAACCGTCTATTTGGTCGCCGCAGACGCCCGCACGGGCAAAGTGATCTGGAAGAACGATCGCATTAGTCAGCGGAATGCCGGGCGGGACGATCTGTCACCGCAAGGTTATTTGTTGGCCGACGACGACCAGTTGTTCGTCCCGTCAGGACGTTCGATGCCAGCAGCCTTTCATCGTCAGACCGGTGAGTTTGACTTCAAGAAGCAGTACAGCTGGCGTAGCTCGGCGGGCGGTGTCGTTGGTGGTTCGCAAGCAATGTTGGCGGATGGGCAACTGTACTCGTCCGGAGCACATCACTTCATCGCACTCGACGAAGAGACAGGGAATGCCGGGTTCGCCTTTATTCAGGGAAAGCAGATGTCGTTTCGTGGCGACATGGCCTACATCGCTACGGGCAAAGACGTCATTGCCGTGAACTATCCTGCGCACGCCGAAGCCAGCGTCAAGCGCCAAAAGCTGTTTGTGCAGCGTCGCTCGTTGCGAGGCAAGCCGGACAAGCTGGCTGCGGTCGACAAGCAAATGCGTGAACTGGATCGCACCGGGATTTTGTGGACCGCGCCGTTCGCAGGAGAATCTTCGCTGACCCTGGCCGGGAATGCGGTCGTGGTGGGAGGCATCGGTAAGGTCGTGGCACTGGATTTGGAATCGGGAAAGCAGACCTTTTCCTCTGAGGTCGAAGGCGAAGCACGCGGGCTGGTGGCAGCCAATGGGCACCTGGTCGTGAGCACGACGGCAGGGAAAGTTTATTGCTTTGCTGATGCCGAGGAACCGCCTGCGAAGACTCCGGTGGCTGACTATCCAAGCAAAGCGGAGCAGCAACCTTATCCGACCGACGACCATTCGAAACTGTATGCAGCGGCTGCCGAGCAGATTTTGGAACGCACCAAGCAGACCAAAGGGTTCTGTCTGGTGATGGGCAGCGAGGAAGGGCGTCTGGCCTACGAGTTGGCCCAGCGGTCGGATTTGCGGATCTACGGGATCGAGTCGGATGCGGACAAAGTCCAGCGATCGCGCGAAGCGTTGCGACGCGCTGGTCTGTATGGGCATCGAGTCACCATCGTTCACGCCCAGCCAGCGGAGACTCCGTTGTCGAATTATTTTGCGAACCTGGTCGTTTCCGACAGCATGNTGTTGCGTGGTGAATTGCCGGGAGTCGCCTTTGAGCTGGGGCGCTATGTCAAACCATGTGGAGGCATGGCCTGTTTGGGCGCGGTGGCGGGAACGACCGCTGCTGCGCAGGTTCAGAAGACAGATCTGGANGGCGATCTGGCAAAGATGTACTTGCGGGACGACGCCAAGATTGACGTGCAGGGAAGCTGGGCTGTGCTGACGCGTGGGAAGCTTCCGGAGGTNGGTGATTGGTCCCATCAATATGGTGGTGTGGATAATGCCTGTTTCAGTGCGGACCATCGGGTCAAGGGATCGTTGGGAGTGCTGTGGTACGGGGATCCCGGTCCAGAGAAGACGATCAATCGCCATGAGGCCGCTTCGGCACCCCTTTCGACGAACGGACGTTTCTTCACGCAGGGGATCGACAGTGTCAGAGCCTATGACGCTTACAATGGACTGTTCCTGTGGGAACACAAGAACCCAGGCGCCATTCGGACCGGTGTGTTCAATAATCAGGAGACCAGTAATCTGGCGGCGACAGATGACGCACTCTACGTCGCAGTCAAAGATACGTGCACGGCTTACGACGCGGCCACCGGGGCCATTCGCGGACAATTTCAGGCGCCGCAGAGCGATGATGATGTGCCACGTAACTGGGGTTACGTCGCTGCTCATCAAGGTCTCTTGTACGGCACCAGTACCTTACACAAAGAACTCGCAGCATCCTTGCGTCGGCGAGGGCGAACCGTTGGTAGCGACACCGATGCCATCTTTGCCGTCGATCCGGAGACGGGGAAACGATTGTGGGTCTATCGCGGCGACAACATCATGCACGTCACCATTACGATGAGTGACGATCGGTTGTATTTCGTCGAAAGCTCGATCAGTCAGGAGGAGCGAGATGCTCTGCTGCGTGAAGACAAGACCGAGTTGAAGAAGCTCGAGGGCGAAGCACGTGCGAAAAAAGAAGCTGAGCTGAAAAAGCTGGATGTGCGTCGCGTGGTGGCGTTGGACGCGAAGACGGGCGAGGAACTGTGGCGCAAGCCAGTGGATGTGACTTTTTGCAGTGGCGTGAGTGCCGGTGGTGGTAACGTGGCGATGATGCACCGCGATGGCTACCTGCTGGTCTGCGGTGCCAATGCCAACGGGCATTACTGGCGTCAATTCCTCTCGGGCCAATTCAAGCAGCGACGGCTTGTGGTCTTGGACGCGAAGACGGGCGATAAGCTCTGGGCTCGCGATGCGGATTACATGAACCGGCCAGCGATCATCAATGACATGGTGTTGGCGGAGCCGTGGGCGTTTGTGTTAGCGACTGGCGAGGAGAAAAAACGCGTGCATCCTTTGACCGGAGAGGAGTCCAATTGGCAGTACAGCCGACCGGGGCATCATTGCGGTGTGGTGACGGCGACTCCCAATATGATGTTCTTCCGCAGTGGATTCATCGGTTACTACGACCTGTATGCAGACAGTGGCACGCGCCACTTTGCCGGCCAGCGACTCGGTTGTTGGGTGAATGCACTGCCCGCCAATGGTCTGGTGGTGATTCCCGAGGCGAGTGCCGGGTGTGTCTGCCAATTTTCCATTACCTCGACGGTGGTCTTGGAGCCGCGCGAAGACCGAGCTGCTGCTTGGGGTATTTATAGCGTGGGCGGTAATGGGACTCCCGTGAAGCGATTGGCGGTCAATCTGGGGGCTCCCGGAGATCGACGTGATGCCGAAGGCAATCTATGGCTCTCGTTCCCGCGACCGCACACCGTTGGGCGGATGGAATACAAATTTGATATCCAGCCGCAATTTGCCACCGGAGGGGATTTCTATACGTTGAATGACGAGTCGTTGACGGTCGACAACGCCAAGACTCCCTGGTTAGTGGCGTCCGGAGCGCGCGGCTTGAAACGCTGCACGCTGCCGCTGTTGGGCGAGAAGGATGCTCCGGCCAAATATCGGGTCGAGCTGCATTTTGCCGATGTGGCTGGGCAGCCAACGAGTGGCCCGTTTGCCATCAAGCTGCAAGGCGAGGTGGTAGAAAAACAGCTGCATCTGACGGCTGACGCCGGTGGCGCGGGGCACGCTCTGACGCGCACGTTTGAGGGGATCGAGGTCAGCAAGGATCTGGTCGTTGAATTGGTTCCACAGGGAGAGGGCATGGCAACCTTGTCGGCCATCCGTGTCGAACGAGTCGATTCGCAATAACGCTCGGAGGCGAGGGCTTTGGTAGCTCGGCAGGACAACGGGTCCGCTCCGCTGCGGTGACACGTGGAGCGGCGTTGCCGGAGAACGTGCGGAGTTCGCAAGAGGAAGCGGGGGCGTGTTGGCAACGAGCGGCCCTGCCTCAGGAGATCATGGGGGTCGTGCGTTTGACCAGCTGCAAGCAAACGCCCCAGGGGTCGCGCAGAAAGACAAATTGATCGCCGTTGGGCGCGGTGTCGATCTGTCCCACCATCGTGGCCCCTGCACGTTCCAGACGCCGCACATCAATTTCCATGTCCTGGGAAACGAATGCCAGGTGCAGCGCGGCCGGCGCGGTCTGCGCATGATCCAGACTTGGCTGTTCCCGATTGCTGTAAATCTCGATCATCACGCTGCCACTATCATCCGCCAGGAAATGAGCATACGGCTGCTCGACCATTCGACGTTTCACTTTCAACCCCAGGTGCTCTACATACCACCGGCCCATGGCCACCGGGTCATCCACATTGAGGGCGACATGTTCCAATTTCATGATCGTTCCTGATTCTAAGGATCCGTGTGCGGAGAAGGGAGGCGACGCTGGCACGCGACCGCGTTGAAGTTTCACAACGTACAGCGCACGTCGCGATGCTGCAAACGGGATTGTCACCGGGGGCCGTGGGCTGCGAGGGCGTGGCGCGGCTGGCGATTGCTGTTTTCCTGGGGCTGCCAAACTGCTCTATTACCGCAGCGTACGGATAGGTTGCGACGTTTCCCGGGTGTCCGGATAGGACGCCAATCGTGCTTGCCAGGCAATGCTGGGGTGTCGGCATGAGTTCACAGCGATCTGCTGTGCGAGAGCTGTCGGTTAAACGATCAGGCAATCATCGCAGGATGCGATACAGATGAAGTTCTTTGTTTCAGTGAGCGGAGCAAGCCGAGTTTTTGGTTGTGCCGTGTTGTTTCTGATTTGCGTCACACGTGCAGCTGTCGGACAAGGGCTTCCCGTCGGACAGGATCTCCCTTTAGCGGCGCCCGAGCGTGGGGGTGGTAAGAAGGACGCGTTGGTAGCACCCGCCGTGACGGTGGAGTCGGTGAACGCGTTGCGCGCCGAGGTTGCCAGCTCGCAGCAGTTAACACCGGAGGAAAAGGAACGCCTGGACAAGGAATGCGAGCTTGCGTTGGATGCCTTCAAGAGTATCACGGCACAACAGAGCTTGGCGGCGCAATACGAAGCGGATACTGAGACGGTCCGTACGCGGCTCGTGCAATTGCAGCAAGAGTTGGAGGCGTTGAAGCAACCGCCCAGTGCCTTGCCGACGTATCTGGATTTGGCCGAGTTAGCGCAGGAAGTGGCCCGGCGTGAACGCGATTTCGAGGCCCTCAAGAAGGCTCAATTAGAAGCGGAAGATGCCCGCATCCGGCGCGTGAAACGGCGACAAGAGATCCGCCCGTTGTTGCTCTCTGCAGCGCAACAGATCGCAGAGCTAGACGGTAAGTTGAAGTTGGCACCGCCAGCGGACGAAATGCCGCTGGTGACCAAGGTGCAGCAGGCGACATTGTTGGCCCGGCGGGCTTTGATCGAAGCCAGGCAACCGGCATTGGAGGCGGAGTTAGCGAAATATGACGCGGAAGACGCGGCGGGTTTGTTGCGGGCCATGTTGGATGTGCGGACCGAGGAGGTGACGGTGGCTGGCGAAGCCCTGGAGGCTTTGCGGGCTGTCTTGAACCAGCGACGGGCAGCTGATACTGCCGCCGCCGTCAGGCGTGCTCAAGCAGCGGTGGCGATCACGCCGCCTGAATTGCAGGCAGAGGCGCAGGAGAATGTCCGCATTGCCGAGGCGGCTGATCTATTGAGCCCCGGGATTCTGCGGGCGACCAGGTTGAAAGAGCGGGCGGTCGCGGAACTGGAGGATCTGCAGAAGCAATTCAAGATGATGGAACAGCGTGTCAACGACATCGGTTTGACAGGCTCGATCGGTGCGATGTTGCGCCGGCAACGTGCGGAGTTGCCTGATGTGCGCGAACGTCGCCAGGCCATTCAGGACCGCAAGCTGCTGATCGAGAAACTGCAATATGGCTGGTACGAATACGACGATTTGCGTTCCGAGAGTGAAAAAGAGGCGGTGGAACGTATTTTGGCCAAGTTGGACCCGGCGCGTCGATCAGCGTTGGAGAACGCGGTTGCCACGACCGTCAGCGAGCGTCGCGAGTTTTTGAGCTTAGTGATTCGGAACTACAAAGCGTACCTCGATACGCTGTTTGAACTGGATGCGACCGAGCAGCGGTTGATCCGAGAGAGCGGGCGGACCACGGCTTATATCGACGAGCGGATCATGTGGATACGCAGCAACCGTTCGTTGTTTGCAGTATTCGCGATGGACGACTCAACCCAAGTCATCTTGCATTGGGAGCCTTGGCAACGAGTTGGAGATCAGTTGCGTGACGACGCGCGTGGTTCTTGGCTGGTGTATGCCGTGGCGATCGTGTTGTGGGGCGGGCTGGTGTTGGGGCGCCGGCGGATCATTCGTCGTCTGGAGGCTTGTGGAGAATTGGCAGCGCGTGGCGCGTGTGTCCGTTTTTCTCCGACGGTCAGGGCCGGGGTGGCGACGTTGATCCTGGCCGTCACGTGGTCAATTCCCTTGATGTTCCTCGGTTGGAGGTTCCGCGACAGTGCGGGAGGGACGCCGTTCACGGCGGCCTTTGGTGAGGCGTTGGTGGCGACGGCCTGGCTGTTTTTTGCCATCGAATTGGTCCGCTGGGTATGCCATCCCCAGGGGTTGGGGCGAGCGCATTTCGCCTGGCCTGCAGCCGAAAACCATGTTGTGCGCAGTAATCTTCGCTGGGTGAAAGCGCCTGGTTTACTAATCGTCTTTGCCACATCTCTGATTTACTCGCTGAATCGTGAGCACGGGGCCGATACGGTGGAACGGGTCGGTTTGGTGTTGGGAATGATCCTCTTGGCGACGTTGTTGGCACGCGTGCTGCGTCCAGAGGACGGTATTTATTCGGGGTATTTGCAGGCTCATCGTGGGAATTGGTTCGAGCGATTAAAGCACGTCTGGTATTGGGGGTGTGTGACGTTGCCCCTGGTCTTGGCCGTGATGACGATTGCGGGCTATTACTACACCGCGCGGGTGGTTCTGTGGCGAGTGTATTTGTCTTTCCTGCTGTGGATTCTGTTGCAAGTGGTCGGTGCGGGGTTGCGCCGCTTGCTGTTAGTGCGTCAGCGAGCGATTCATCGCCAGCAGACTTGGGCCAAGCGGGATGCGCAGCTCGCTGCGCGTCGTCTGGCAGAAGACGGGGCGAAGGTGGCGCCCGATGACTTGGTGCCGGCTGAAGAACGGCAACAGGATATTGCGGTCAATTCGGAGCAGACCAAGCGTTTGATTCGCAGTGCGCTGGTGGCCGCGTCCGTTGCAGGGATGTGGTTCATTTGGATCGATGTCTTGCCGGCGCTGCGGATGTTGGATCGTTGGCCTCTGTGGACCAACGAAGTGCAGGTGGTCGAGGCGTCTGAAGCACCTGAAATGATGGGGGCGGGTGAGATGGAGTTGGGGCCCACAGCTCCCCAGTTCACTCCGATTCAAGAACGTGAAGTCGTGACCGTTGGTGATCTGGCCTTGGCTCTGTTGCTCGGGTTCATCACCGTCGTCGGAGCCCGTAACATTCCGGGGTTGATGGAAATCAGCGTGTTGCAGCGTTTGCCTTTGGAGAATTCGGTGCGGTATGCGATCAAGACGTTGACCAGTTACGTCATTGTCTTGTTGGGCGTGGCACTCGCGTTTCAGGCGATTTCGATTGGCTGGTCGAAAGTTCAGTGGCTGGCGACGGCNTTGATGTTCGGGCTGGCCTTTGGATTGCAGGAAATCTTTGCCAACTCCATGGCGGGGTTGATTCTGCTGTTCGAGCAGCCGATTCGGGTGGGGGATGTGATCACCGTCGATGACATTACGGGAGTGGTGTCGCGCATGCGGATTCGAGCCACCACGATCACCAACTGGGACCGCAAAGAGTATGTCATCCCCAACAAAGAGTTCATTACCGGACGCGTGTTGAACTGGACTCTGACCGACAAGACGAATCGGATCGTGATCCATGTGGGGATCGCGTACGGGGCGAATGTCGAGCAAGCGAAAGACCGCTTGTTGCAGATCTGTCGTGACCATCCGCTGGTGCTGGAAGACCCGCCGCCTTTGGTCACNTTGGAAGGGTTTGGAGACAATACCTTGAATCTGGTGGTCCGTACCTATCTTCCGGATNTNACGCATCGGTTGTCCGTGACTGACGAGCTACATACGGCATTTGAAGCCGACTTCCGTGAGCACGGTATCGAGATCGCCTTCCCGCAACGCGACCTGCATATTCGGTCGGTGGATGAATCGGTNTGGAAGCAGATGGCTTCGGGGCCACCGCCAGCATGACGGATGGTGCACTTGCGTGACCGGGCACCTGNNGTTGCAGCGGAACGACGTGTTGGCTCAGTGGTTTNACGCCGCTGCGTTTAGTGTTCGNGGCGCTGGGGATCGATGTCGAGGTGCTGCTGATTGAAATGGATGTGTAGCTCGGGGCGAGCAGCGTACAAACGCTCGATCGCTTCGCGCGAGAGCTGGCCACCGTCNATGTACAGNGACTCCAAGCTGGTGATCCCGATCAGATGTTCCAGGCCAGCGTCGGTGATGGGAACGTCGATCAAGTGGAGGAATCGCAGAGGGAGTGAAGCCTCGGCGAGTGTTTTCAGGCCGTCGTCCGTCACGTGTGGCGAATGGAAACGTAGCAGTTCCAAATGCGAGAGCGATTTGAGTTCGGCAAGCCCTTGGTCGGAAAACTGCGCGTGGGGCAGATTCAATACACGCAATTGCTGACATGCGCCGATGGTCTTCATTCCTGAATCACCGATGGGGGAATGTCTCAGCTTCAGGAGCTCGATGGCAGGGCAGTCGCGGAGTGTCTCCAGCCCCGCATCAGTGACCTTGCCAGATTCCAATTGCAACTCGGTGAGTGTTGTTGCGCCGCGTAATAATNCCAGTTCTGCATCGGTAANNGCCCCCGCTTGGACGTGAATGGCAGTCCTTTCACCTTGCTTGACCGCTTTGACTTGGTCAGAGAAGCTCAGTTCCGGGGGAGTGTCTGGCGCAGGGGCAGTGCAGCCCATGGTGGCGAGACAAGCCAAAAGCACGGCGAAGTTGCCGTTGTGGGGCAGCAGGTTGCGTAGTCTATCCATGCACCTATTCTGTCGTGCGCGGGCCANCACGTCTACGTCCGGTTAGGCAAGTTACGTGGTCTCTTCCATTAACGCGCAACTGCTTGTCATAAACTCACCGTGAGCAACACAAAACGGATCATCGGGCTAACGAGTGGTGCTGCCGTGGTTTTCGCGAGACCTGACAGGCATCCAATGATCGATCGCGGCGAATGATTCGATAAAAAACCTGNAATCCAAGCAAACGANGGTTGGGGAGANGACGCGTGAAGATCAAGGGCATCCTGGTGATCGTGACGTTGTGTGTGTGTGGTTCCACCGTTCAGGCTGGTCCGTTGAACCAGATTTATCGCTGGTTGGGATTGGGGTGGAGTGATGGTTACCACTCGCGGTTTCCGGCGATGTCCGTTCCGCAGGGGCCAACTCACTACGTCCCCGCTCCAGCGTCACCAGAGAGGGTTGAGCCGCTGCCGTCTGCGGCGGTGGTTCCCGGCAGCACCNGTGGTCGGCATGTGACGCCTGCCGTGCGTGCCTCCGCAACAATGCCCCCCCGTCCACCGGCAATGTTGCCACCATCGGCAACTGCACCGGCTGCCATTCAGCAAGATGGACGTGTGTACGACGGTCGCTTTGAGAGGTGGTATCCCAGTGGCCGCTAGGCGGTGGACCCCGGATGCGNCAGTGGCATGACGGACGTTTCACGCGTGGCCAGTGCCTTGGGGAAGCGTCTGGGTCGCAGCGAGCAAGCTGCGCGTCGAGCTAGCTTAAGCGACGGAAGCTGACGAGGCACATGTCGTCCTCTTGAGGCCCGCTACCGACAAACTTTTGGACATCCTTGATAATCGCTTCACCGATGTTGCGAGGGGTGCCATCGCTGTCACGCACATGGTCACGAATGCGATCCATCCCGTAGCAGGTTTCGGTGCTGTCCATTGCTTCGTTGATGCCGTCGGTATACATGGTGAACGATTCACCCGGCTGGAGTTGGACAGTGACTTGGTCGTATTCCATGCCGTCCATGATGCCCAGAGGAAGCCCGGCGGCGTCTTCGCCAGGTTCCGCGACGGTCCCNTCTTGCTTGCGATGAATTGGCGCCATGTGCCCGGCATTCACGATGACGGCCTCGTGTGATTCAACGTCAATCACTGCCATGATCATCGTCACAAACCGATCGACCTGTATATTGCTCAGTCGGTCGTTCAGCAGCGACACTGCCTCGGCGGGGCTTTTGCGGCTGGCCAAACTGTAGCGTGCTTCGGCTGATAGCTTGGCCATCATCAGGGCCGCGGCAACACCATGCCCCACGACGTCAGCGACAATGATCGCCAGCCGTCCATCCGGCAGGATAATGTAATCGTAGTAGTCGCCTCCGACGTGATTCGCAGGCTGGTAATAGTCGTAGAACTCGTAACCCTCGATGGCGGGTGGTTGGTCGGGCAGAAAGCCCTTCTGCACACTGTTGGCCAATTCGAGGTCACGAACGAGCGCCTGTTGCTCCAAGGCAGCTTCGTGCATGCGGGCGTTGTCAATGGCGACGGCCGCCTGCGAAGCAACACTCGCCAAGACATCCAGGTCGCCTTCCTGGAAGCGTTTATTTTGGTCGAGCGTGTCGATTTGGATGACCCCAAACGAATTGCCTTCCAGGTCCACTAGCGGAGCGCACATCATCGAACGAATGCGAAATTCCGCGATGCTCTGACTGGCGTTGAAGCGATCGTCGGTGGCGGCATCTGCCGAGAGGATCGCTTCCTGAGTGTCCATGACGTGATTCACAATGGTCCGACTGACACGAATGGCGTCTTCGGCATCCGCACGGCGGGCTTTGCACCAGCGTGGGACGAGGACACCGTCGTCATTTTTCATGCCCAGGAATCCGCGGTCGGCTTGCAAAAAGATTTTGAAGAGGCTGTCGAGTGCTTTGGGGAGCACGTCATCCAGAGCCANGGCGCGGCCGAGGCCTTGGGTGATCTCCAGTAAGGCGGCCAGTTTGACTTCCGGGCTGGCGGCCAGTTGGACACCGCCTTTCGANCTGTTGACGTCCACCTTCGACATGATCGTCGAGACGACTTCCGTTCCCGGATCGTCGACCACGACCGCGGCACCTTCGACATTCAGCGTGGCCTCGCTGTGCGGACCGTCGCTGCCCTCCTCTGACTCGCGAAACGAAAAGTTGACATCGCAGATGGTGAACTGATCGCCGTGCTTCAGCGGGATCGGGCCCTTGCCAAAGATGTCGGTATTGTTCAGTAGCGTGTGGTTGCGGCTATTGAGATCCTCGAGCACATACCCATCGGACTGCTGCACCACTTGGGCATGAAATCGACTTACGGCACCGACCTCAATCACAACTTCACACTCGGGGTGCCTGCCAAGTCGATTGTTAGGCGAGGTTAAGTCGTGCCGTATGTTCGGCTCTTGTATCAAATGGGCCATTGTTCTCTGAATAAAATGGCTTGTATGGATCAGGGAGACTTTCGGCGTGGCGCGGTAATTTATACCGCTCTGGTCGTCGATTTTAGCTTTCGTATCTTCCTGTAGTCAACTGACCGGAATTGTTTTCATGACAGCCCNGCGCGGGGGCACTTGACCCGATCCGGGAATCCACTTAGTTTCGATGGAGCAAGTTTGCAGTGCCCGGTAGTGTAATTGGCAACACGGCGGATTCTGGTTCCGTTGTTCTAGGTTCAAGTCCTAGCCGGGCAGCTTATAGCAGCAGATGAAAACGGCACGTCTTCTCACTGAGTGCTAGCGTTAAGGTGAATCCCTTGCTCCTAGCTAGGGATTTCATGTGGCCCAGCATGGGACGCATCAGCCATCATGGATTGACCGTGGTGGCCTGGCAGAGCGCAGGGTGCATCAGGACGTCGGGCGACAGCGTTTCGCACCCGGAACCGCGCAGCGAGGTATCGGGGTATCTCAGCCGGATCAGGCTGCTCGTCGTGCGTCATCCGCCCCGTCGTCGGTGAGGTAGTCGTGCAGCCGCTCATATTCGGCATTGTTCTTGAAATGCAGGATGATGCGGCCGTTGCCGCGTGCGGTTTGACGGATTTCTACCTTCGTTCCCAGGGCGTGCCGAAGGGTCGTTTCCAGGGAGGTGATTTGGTGGCTTTTGTTGTTCGCTCGGCTGTTGCTGGAAGAACTGCTGCCTGTGAGGGGATCGGCATCCTCCTCCGCTACCCGCTCGTGGACCTGGCGTTCGGTTTCGCGGACGCTCCAGCCTGAAGCGATAATCGATTCGCAAAAGTCGATCTGCAGTGATTCTTCACCTAACGGCAGCAAGGCGCGGGCGTGTCCGGCGGTCACCTTGCCCGCACTCAACAGCTGCTGGACTTGATCTGGCAGCTCCAGTAGTCGCATCAGATTCGCGATGGTGGATCGATCGATCTTCAAGCGTTTGGCCAATTCGTCTTGTTTGGCACCGTGTTCGTCGAGATACCGGCGGAAGGAGAGTGCTTTTTCGATCGGGTTCAGATCTTGGCGCTGCAGGTTTTCGACGATTGCCAGTTCGGCGACCAAGCGATCGTCTGCTTCGCGCAGGCGGGCAGGCACTTTGGACCAGCCAGCTTGAATGGCCGCGCGCAGCCGACGTTCGCCGGAGATCAGCTGGTAGCGATCATTCACCCGTCGCACGAGGACCGGCTGCAGCATGTCGTGCTCTTTCAGGCTCTCCGATAACGACGCGATTTCGGGCTCGCTGAACTCGCGGCGAGGCTGAAACGGGTTGTCATCGATTTCATAGACGTCCAGCAACAGCTCCTCACGAGAGGGAGGATCGTCATCGGCAATCGTTTCGGGCGCTACCCGAGGAAGTGTGGGGGCGGGTGCCGGTGCAGCTTCCGGTGGGGAGGACGCTGCAGGTGCCGGTGTCTCGTCGGTTGGCGTACCCAGTAAAGCCGCCAGGCCTCGGCCCAGTCTTCGATCTTTAGACACGTTCTAACACCTCCATGCAAAGTTCAATGTACGCTCGCGCGCCTCGCCCACGGGGCGCATAGTCAATGGCCGACAAACCGTGGCTGGGCGATTCGCTGACGGCGATGTCTCGTGGAATCACGGTGTCGAAGACGATATCGCCAAAAAATTCGCGAACCTCCGCGTCGACTTCGTGAGTCAGTTCGAAGCGGGGGTCAAACATCGTCAGAAGAATCCCGCCAAATTCCAAACGGTTGTTCTGATGATGCATCACGTCGCGAATGACGTGAATCATTTGCGTCAGCCCTTCCATTGCAAAGTACTCGCATTGGATCGGCATCAACACTTCCGTCGACGAAGCCAGGGCGGTTTGTGTCAATTTGCCCAGGGAAGGCGGGCAGTCGATGAGCACAAAATCGTAGTTGGAAAGTCCCTGCTCCAAGTGATGTTGGAGTGTAGTTGAGGTGCTAGCGTGCTCGCTGTTCATCGCTTCGACATCCTCAAAGCTGTGGCTGCCTGGTAACAGATCCAAGCCTGCGACCGAAGTGGCCAGCAGGGAGTCGCGTAAGGGTTGCTCACGCAGCAGGGGATGCTGGTCAGCCAGTGGGCATCCCAAGCCTGAGGTGGCGTTGCATTGTGGGTCCAGGTCGATCAGCAAGGTCCGGCAGTTCGCCTTGCTGAGGGCGACTGCCAGGTTGACGGCGCTGGTCGTCTTGCCCACTCCACCTTTTTGATTGGCCACGCACACAATACGGGTCACCTGCGACACTCCCATGTTGGTTTCGGGCGGGGATCATACTCGACGGAGTCGAAACGCCGAAATGGCAGTTTTGGGAATGGCCTCCACCTGTGGGAAGTCAGGAACGCGATTCGGGCCCCAGGATCAGCGTTGTTGCGTGGATTCAGGGCGCACGTCGTCCAGTTTCTCAAACAAGAATTTCGTCCGCAGGTCGGCCCGAGCGCTGGTTGTTTCACGTGAAACAGGGTGGATTGCGCAATTGGCCGGGCATTGGTGGATTGGGAGCCCGCCAGACGGGCGATGGAGGAGACCGGTCCACCAGGTTGGCGGTTGACGTGTCAGCGGGGGGGGCGGCTGTGGGGCCTGGCAGGACCGTTTCCCCGGCCGTTTCACGTGAAACTTGGGCTACGTGTGGTATTCCGAGTTGAAGCGGACGTAGTCGCAGGTGAGATCGCTGCTCCAAACGCGCGCGCGGCACGCTCCCGCATGGAGGTGGAGGTGAATTTGCACTTCAAAGTGGTCCCGCATCGAGCGGCTGACCGTTGCGGCGTCGAATTCCGTGGGCGCGCCCGCCTGGTAGATCGGAATGCCGTTGATTTCCAGCGCTAACTTGTGGGGATCCAGCGGCACCCGGGCGTAACCAGCCGCCGAGATGATCCTGCCCCAGTTCGGATCGTTCCCCGTAATGGCCGTTTTGACCAGCGCACTGTCGGCCACCGTCCGTGCGATCTGGTGTGCCGCTTCACGCGATTCGCAACCGTCAACCTCAATGGCCATCAGGTGACTGGCCCCTTCGCCATCCGCCGGTATCTGCTTGGCTAATGTCTCACAGGTCTCGCTCAGTGACTGGGCAAAGCCAGCGAGGGCGGCTCCCTCCAGCGGTCCGTTCCCAGCAGTCCCGCTGGACAGCAGCAACACGGTGTCGTTGGTGCTCATGTGGCCATCCACGGTGATGGCGTTGAAGCTGGTCTCTACTGCTTCGGCCAGGACGCGTTGTGCGGTATCGGGCGTGAGTGGCGCGTCAGTGAAGATCACGGCCAGCATGGTCGCCATCCGCGGAGCGATCATCCCTGCGCCTTTGGCCAGCCCAGTGATGTGGTAGGGCTGTTCAGCAGATGCAGTCTTCACACCCTGGTCGGTGGTCAGAATGCCCCTTGCGGCTGCTAGCAGATGGTTTTCATCGGTTCCCAGCTGCGCGGCGCTGGCGGCGATCCCGCTGGCGATTTTGTCCATGGCGAGGAATTCGCCAATCACCCCGGTCGACATCACCAGGACCTCTTCCTCACGAGCTCCGATGGCTGCGGCAACCTGTTGGGTCATTGTCACAGCGTCCTGCCATCCTCGTTCGCCGGTACACGCATTCGCGTTACCTGAATTGACGACGACCGCGCGGATCTCGGCCGAGGGAGTACGCTGGCGGTCCAGTCCGACCGGGGCCGCGTAGACGAGGTTTTGAGTGTAGACCCCCGCTGCCACGCAGGGGGCATCGGCAACGAACAGCGAAAGGTCTTCTCGCTGAGGGTCTGATTTCAGCCCGCAGGCTATCCCGGCACAGCGAAATCCATTGGGAAGTCGTATCGTCATGGGCTGGATTTTTTTGTATTTCCAACGCGAAGTCGTTATGTCCTAGGAAAAAGGACGTTTTAACGGTGGTGCTTTGGAGATGGTAAGCGAGATGGTAAGCTATAAACAGGTTAAATTACACGCATCTGCCCGAGGTGCATACCTTAGCGGATGCTGTTTGTTACGCCAGCTTGGCGAAACCTTGATCGGAGAGAGAAGTATGCCCACGTTCTGTCCACGACGGTTGGTGACGAGTTTCATGGCGATCTGTCTGCTGGCATCCGTGGCCGCCGGCCAACAGCAAGGCCAGGACAACCGAGAAGACATCCGGACGACCGCTTCGATCAAAGGCATGAAAGGGCCGTACTTGTACTGCATCAATGACGAGGGTGTCGAGATGGTGGTCAAGCTGCCCGATCGCAACCAGGGCGTGACCTATACCGGCCAGGCACATCCAAACTGGTTGCGTCCTGGAATGCTGGTGTCGTTGTCGGCCAAGCTCGACAAAAAGGGCAAGGCCAGCTCGCCCGTCAAGGATATTGCCGTGATTTCTCCCAGCGAAGATACCAAGATTGGTGCCTACCCGGACGTTACCGCGGCAGGCGCAACTCTGTTCAGTAATGAATCGGCGGAAAAACGGGCAGCCAAACCGGTCGCTTATTCGATTACCGGAAAAATCACCGGGATGCGGAACGGCAAGATGCGAGTGCAAGCGGGGCGTGTGGGGTTGGAATTCGAGGTGGCGGACGATGCATCGGTCCGCGTTCAGGTTGGTGATTTTCGGCTGACGCAAGTTGACGATACGGCCGTGATTCAGGGCTGGCATTACAAAGGGAAGCCACAGCAGGTCCAGGCACGTTCGATCTCGATCGAGTCCAGTAAAGTGCTTGGAGAACCCCAGAAGAAGCCTGCAGCCGCTGCTGGAAAAGACGCGCCGTTCGAAAAAGACGCGAGTGAAGATAACGATAAATAGCCGCTGCTCAGCATGGGGAACGACGCGTGCTAGCATTGGAGGTTCGGGTCGTTAAACTAGTGGGCCGGGTCGCCGCTAGCGACGTTATCTCCGTTCCGGTCCTGCCCCCTCTGGGAGTTTGCGATGCGCGTCTTCATCTGGTGCCTGTTGGCGATTTCGAGCTTAGTTTCTGCTGCTAATGGTGAGGATGCTGCCTCGCTCGTCGCCCAGGGTGCGAAGGTGAAGAAGCTGGCCGACGGCTTTCAATTCACCGAAGGTCCCGCCGTCGACAAACAAGGCCAGGTCTACTTCTCGGATATCCCCAACGAGCGAATTCATGTGTGGTCGCTGGATGGGAAGCTGAGTACGTTTCGTCAGCAAAGTGGCCGCTCGAATGGGCTGTTTTTCGATCGCGATGGGAATTTGCTCTGTTGCGAAGGTGGTGCTCGGCGCGTGACCTCCGTCAGCCCCAGCGGGAAGATCACGGTGCTTGCCGATGCCTACGGTGGCAAGAAACTGAACAGTCCCAACGATCTGTGGATTGACCCGCAGGGTGGGGTGTATTTTACCGACCCTCGTTACGGAAGCATGGATGACTTGCAGCAAGACGGAATGCACGTCTATTACATCTCACCTGATCGGAAGCAGGTGACGCGCGTGATCGATGACTTGAAGAAACCCAACGGCATCCTGGGAACGAAAGACGGCAAGACGCTGTACGTCGCCGACCCGGGGGACAACAAAACGTATGCTTACACGATCGAGGCTGGTGGGCAACTGAGCAAACGCAGGCTACACGCACCGGAGGGTAGTGACGGGATGACGTTAGACGCGCGCGGCAATCTCTACCTGACGCGGGCTGCTGTCCAGGTTTACAGCCCGGAAGGCAAGCTGATCAGCTCGATCGAAGTGCCGGAAAGGCCAGCCAGCGTCGTCCTTGGCGGCCCCGATCGACGCACGTTGTACATCACAGCCCGGACCGGATTTTACGCGATTCCGATGCAGGTGCAGGGCCAGTAGGCCGAGCAGCAGGATCTCGGGACGAACAGCGGCTAGCCGAGCCTAGCGGTCGAACCATTTCTGGAAGAGCCGCAGCGTGGTCGCGCGACCGGCGCGAGCGATCGACGTGGTCAGCGGGATTTCCTTCGGGCAGACGGAGACACAGTTCTGAGCGTTGCCACAGACTTGAATGCCGCCTTCTTCCATCAGCGTATCCAGACGTTCTCCGGCATTCTTCTTGCCGGTGGGATTTGAATTGAACAGCATCACCTGGCTGATGGCGTGAGGGCCCACGAAGTTTTTGTCGTAGGCTTCTTGTTTGCGTTGCTCGAACGATTCGTCCGGCTCGTTTTCTCGACGTTTCAGTTCGACCTTGGTGTACTGCGGGCAAGCTTCCACGCAGCAGCCACAGCTCATGCATTCGCTGAGCGGATAGGCAGCTTCTTGTTCGGTTCGTGATTGACGCTCGCCAGGACCCATGTCGTAATAGCCATCGACGGGAACCCAGGCTTTTGATTTTTGCAGAGCTCGGAACAAGCGTGACCGATCGACCTGCAAGTCACGGATGACGGGGAATTTCGTCATCGGCCGCAACTCGATTTCATCCGGCTTGTCGGCCAGTAGGCGATCGACGAGTGCCGAGCAGGATTGCCGCACGTGTCCGTTGACGACCATGGTGCAGGCGCCACAGACTTCTTCCAGGCAGTTACAGTCCCAAGCCACGGGGGCCACGGGATCGCCATTGACGGTTTTGGCCTGCGCCGCAATGCGTTGCAGCACACTGATGACGTTCATGTCAGGTTCGTATTCGACCTGATGGCGTTCCCAATAGCTCTTTTGCCCCGGGCCATCCTGTCGCAGGATTTTGACTTCAAACGTTTCGGGAGTGTTTCCGTTTTGAGTGTTATCTGCCATATCTTGGAGTCGCCGAAAGGAGTTTCAAGTAGTGAGTTAATTGGTGGCGGTCGCGGTCTCGGAGGAACTTGCCTCGGCACCGTTTTCCGATGCTTTCTTGGCAGTTCGTTCGCGCCAGACTTCTTCGATCACCTCTGCGCCCACCAGACCGTACAGTCGAGGTCGCGGGGGAATGATCGAAGTGTCAACGTCTTCGTAGCTCAAGGACGGCTCTTCACCGTTCCAAGAGGCGATGGTCGATTTGAGGAACTTGCGGTTGTTCTGCTCGAACTCGTCGCACCACTGCTCGGCTTCGCGTCGTCGTTCTGCGTCGTCTTCGGACTGCAAACTTTTGCGGGCAAAGTCGGGTTTGAAGTGAGCTCCGCGACACTCGTCTCGGGCGAGTGCGCCTTCGAGAATACTGAGAGCGATGGGGAACATGTCCCGCAAAGCTTTGGTAAAGACCACGTTTTGATTGGTCCAATTGCCGGAGTCCGAGAGCGAACAACGATTCGCCCGATCCCGGAGTTCGCGGACGGTGTCCAATGCTTCGCTCAATTGTTCGTTGCGACGGACGACCGTCGCGGCTCGCGTCATCGTGTCACCCAGTTCCTGGTGGATGTGGTAGGGGTTTTCACCACCACCTTGTCCTTGCAGGAGGGCATCGTGATCTGCCTGATGGCGAGCTGCCTCGGCAGCACACACATTGACATGGTCCTCTTCGGCCACATCCCGCTGGGACGACAGGAGATTCTGAATGCCAGGCGCGACAAAGAGTCCGGTAAAGATACAGCTCAAAAGCGAGTTTGCACCCAGTCGGTTCGCTCCGTGGTAGTGATAGTCGCACTCGCCAATCGCGTACAGATTGGGAATATTCGTCATCTGATTTTCCGGCGCACCCGGTTGGAGGCCACCTTCGGCTGTCCGCCGGTAGTCAGCCCACAGGCCACCCATCGAATAGTGCACCGCGGGGAAAATCTTCATCGGCACTTCACGCGGATCCACACCTTGGAACTTTTCGTAGATGTCCAGGATGCCACCGAGTTTTCGCGTCAGTTCGCTGCGACTGATATGAGTCAGGTCAAGGTAAACACATTGCTTGTCCGCTTCCACGCTCAGGCCTTCATTGACGCAAATGTCAAAGATCTCGCGGGTCGCGATGTCACGGGGAACCAGATTCCCGTATTCCGGATAACGCTCTTCCAGGAAGTAGTAGCGTTCGTTCTCTGGGATGGATTTCGGATCACGCGTGTCTTGCGGGGTGCGTGGAACCCAGACTCGGCCGCCTTCACCGCGAGCCGATTCGCTCATCAGGCGAAGTTTGTCGGCACCCGGAATCGCAGTCGGGTGAACCTGAATGAACTCGCCATTGCCGTAGTTGGCTCCGGCCTGAAAGGCGCGGCTGACGGCACTGCCGGTGCAGACCATCGACATCGTCGAGCGACCATAGATCAGGCCACAACCGCCAGTCGCCAGCACGACCGCATCTGCCGGGAAGGAGCGAATCTCCATGGTCACGAGATCCTGGCCAACGATCCCACGACAAATGCCGTTGTTGTCACGGATGGGGCCGAGAAAGTCCCAGAATTCAAATTTACGTACGCGACCTAGCGATTCCCAACGACGCACCTGTTCATCGAGCGCGTAGAGTAACTGTTGCCCGGTGGTGGCACCGGCGAAGGCGGTACGTTTGTACAAGGTTCCGCCGAACCGTCGTCGGTCCAGGAAGCCTTCAGGCGTCCGGTTGAATGTGACCCCCAGGCGATCCATCAGGTCGATGACCTTGGGCGCCCAATTGGCCATCTCGTATACGGGAGGCTGGTGTTGCAGGAAGTCACCACCGTAGACGGTGTCATCGAAGTGCTTCCACTCGCTGTCACCCAGCTGGCGGGTCTGATCGTTGCACGAGTTAATACCGCCTTGGGCACAAACGCTGTGCGAGCGCTTCACGGGCGTGAGGCTCATCAGGTCCACGTCGACCCCAAGTTCGGCTAGTTTCATTGTGGCGGCCAGTCCGGCCAATCCACCACCAACCACCATCACTCGTTTTTTCGCCATGTCACTCTCTTTAAATCAACGTTTGTTTATGGAGCGTTGCTGCTGCTCGCGACACCGGTGTGGGAACGCAGCTGTAGGTCAGTCGGTTTCTGTGGCACCGCCGATGACGTTGTTACTCAGTTCGTCCGAAAGAGTCTCGAGCTCTTCCTTGGAGTAATGTTTGTAGTGCGGAAGATCACCGACGTGTTGATCAAGCATTTTTTGTTCCACTTCGAGAGCCGCTTTGACGTCGGTGGTCACCGCTCCATACAGTGCGGTGATGCCGACCAGCAGCAATGCCACGCCAAAGCCGATGCAGACCTTGTCGGCCCGCTTCTGTGCTGTCGGGCTGGTCCAGACGCCCCAGGTGATTCCCATGGTCCAGAGGCCATTTGCCAAGTGATACACACAGGCAACAATTCCGACACTGTAAAAGGCGATCGGAATGGCACCGCGTAAGGCCAGTGCGAGCGACGAGGTGGCGTTGTACGCCTTGAAGTTGGCTCCGCCTAGCGGCTCGGCAAAACTGTGGACCCAGCCGTGCAGGTGAAACACGTGGCCGACGATGAACAGGAAGGCGATGCCACCGGTCCAGCGTTGCAAGGTGTACCGCCAGTTCTTTTGCAGTGGGTAGCTGGAGGTGTTCTGTAAACCACCGCCAATGATGACAAACCCAAAAATGGCGTGGAACAGGATCGGGATAAAGATGAAGACCCATTCGACTACCGGCAAGGCCTTGTCCAAGCTGTGAATCATGTTCACATTTCGCTGGAACGACGCGGCGCCGCTCATGACGCTGGCGTTTGTCAGCAGGTGGACGCACATGTAGGCCCCGACCGGAATCAACCCGGAGAGGGAATGCAGGCGACGAATGAGAAATTCGTTGGAGGCTAAGAAGCCTTCAGGTTTGGACTCGGACACCATGGACCTTTCCAAAATCGAAAACGGTACTGACCATCAGTTCCACTGATAGTGTAGACCTATCGTCGGACCTGACCATTCTCAGGATAGATCTCGACAACAAATCGTCTGAATCGGTGGTTTCGAAAGTACCGTAGCGAGGCGGGTCGGAAGAAACCCAATACCTGCGACAATCGGCCGCAGGCATTGCGATAACATACAAACTCCCATGAGTATAAATTGCATCGATCGCATGGCAACCGGCCCTAGAGCAACTCGCGGCAAGTGACGGCAGGACGATTTGCCGCCTCCGTCGTCCTCCCCACGTGGCGTTCCTCCTACTCAGGCGCCCGTTCGGCCAAACCGGCCTTCGCAGGGACTACCGCGGCAGCAACGGCGATCCGTGCGTGTTACGGTCTGGCACGCGACGCAGCGCATTATTTTTCGGGGAGGGGCTGGGAGAGCGGGGTTTTCCCGTCCAGGTATCGCCAGTTTTTAATGAATGAGACCAGATCCGCCATTTGCTGCGGCGAGATGTTCTTTTCCAAGCCTTCGGGCATCAAGGAGACACCGTTGGATTTGAGCGTTTCGATCTCGTCTCGGAGTAACGTCTCCACCTTATTTTCGGCCTGTTTGAGTGTGATGGAGGTTGCCGTTTCGGTGACCAGAATCCCTGTCAGCACCCGACCATCGGTGGTGATCGCCGAGTAACTCAGGTAGTTATTGTCGATGGCACGATTCGGTTGCAGGATGTCTGTCAGGATTTGCAACGGTTGACGCGTCCGCGAATCGGAAATGTCCGGTGCCACATTGACACCAATCTCGCCGACGCGATGGCAGGTCGCACAGTTTTTTCGAAAGACGGTTTGTCCGGCACGGGGGTCGGCTTTCAGTTTCAGCGCGGGTTGGTACGTCGCCAAGGCTTGCTGGCGATCTCCTGGGATGGAGCTGGCAAACAGCTGGTTCGCGCGTCCGCGGATGGTTTTGTCGCTATGTTGCAGGAGTCGGTTGCTTTGGCTTCGATCCAGTTCACCTGGTTTGATGGTCCCCGCCTCAATGGCATCCAGCAGCATGATGGTGCGATTGCGATTCGCCAGCATGGCGTTGACGGTGGCACGTCGGATTGTGGGGGTTTCACGCACGAAGCTTTGGGCGAGCGTTTCCCATGTCTTGGGGGCGGGAAACCGCGCGAGGGCGCCGATCGCGGCGACGCGTAGTTGCTGTGGTTGGTCTTCTGTCACAAGGGATTTAAGAATGTCTGCGGCAGTGGGGGTATGTTTGACCAGTTCCAGCATGGCGAGCCGCGTCGAGAGCTCGGCGGAGTCATTCTGCAGTTGTTGTTGGGCGGTGGCGAACGTCTCCTGCAATGCGGTCTGTTGTGCGGGGAGTAACTTGGAGTTGAGCTCCATCCATGAACTGCCGCGACGTTGGAGGACGTTGCAGAATTGGGTGAGAGGTAGCTTGCGCCGCTGTTGTTCGTCGGGCAGGGCCAGGAACGCTTGGAGACATGCCAGCCGCTGCTGGGGGNCGGTTTGCGCGGCCCCCAANGCGGCGAGATCCGATAGGAGACCGGGCTGAGCGGGACGTTGAGCTGAGGCGACGATCCGCTGCAACACGGCAGCCGGGTGAGGTCCGGTGGCGATGGTGATGGCTCGGGCCAGCCAGGCGTCCGTCGGGAAATTTGCCGCCTGGGCGATGTCGGTCGCTTCGCTGGCTTGGATCGGCGCCAAGCTCAGCAATGCCGTCATGCGCACTTGAGGATCGGAGTCGCCGCACCGTTTCCGGACTGCCGCGCGTTCCGACTTGAGCGCGTCACCGCTGGCATCCCAGACAAGAATTGCCTGGGATCGGACATCCGCTTGGGGATGTTGCAGTCCGCGTTGCAGTATCGCGACGTCCACTGCCTGGTGGTGATGTAAGAGCCACAGTGCCCGCATGGCGGCCGGTGCAAATGGGTGGTCAACGAGCCGTTGGAGTGCTGGGATGGCCTCGGCGTCGGAGCGTTCCAGTAGCAGGCGCGCTGCCGTTTCGCGATGCCACAGGTTGTGGTGAGTCAAGGCGGCGACCAGTTGTGCGGTGGTCTGCTGGGCCAGTGAGGTGGTGGCGGAAGGCGGGGGAGTGGGTGCTTCGGGCCGTGCTTTGGAGGCATTGCGGACGATACGATAAATCCGTCCGCGATCATCGCCGTAACGTTCGTCCGGTCGGCGTTTCAATTCCTCGGGCACCCACTGGGGATGCTCGATCACAGCGCGATACATATCGACGACATAGAGTGCACCGTCGGGACCGTTTTCCAGATTGACCGGGCGGAACCATTCGTCGGTGGAGGCCAAGAATTCGATCCCTTGGCGGGCTGGTTTGCCGGCGAACGAAGCCCCGGATCGCGTCAAGACTTCGCGATGTACCAGATTGCCGGTCGGATCGCATGTGAAGGCATTGCCGCGCAGTTGCGGTAAGGCGTCTCCTCGATAGATGGTGGCGCCGCAGGCGGCGGTGAATTGCCCGGCGTGTAAATTCGAGGTGGTCCAAGCGCGACTGATCGGATAGATGCGCGAAGCAGCTCCTGCCACGGCCACATCCTGGACGGTGGTTCTGATGGCCGCCTGACCGTTGCGGGCCAGGAAGCGGTCTTCCAGAACGATCTGTGTCAGTGGATTGCGATTGCTACAGAAGAAACGGTTGCCATGGTCATCGAAGGTCAGTCCGAATTGACCAGCCCCGCTGATCGCCTCGGGTAACAATCGCAGGGGATCGAAGCGAAAATCTTTGCCGCTGATCGACACGGGTGGCTGTTGCGGACGCGTGACGCTGACCACTTTGCCGCCCCGCAACCCATTGGCAATGTACATCCGGTTATCGAGGGCCAGTGTAGGGTGATTGGCGCGCAGTTGTGGATTGTCTTCCGCAAACCCGCGAAACCAGACTTCCCGTTTGTCTGCCACATGATCGCCATCAGTATCGCGCAAAAAGACGACCTGGCCTGCCAGGGTCGCCACGACGCCATCGCGCCAAGGCTGCAGTCCGGTGGCGAACAGCAACTGATCGGCAAACACCGTGGCCGTTTCAAACCGCCCATCGCCATCCTGATCCTGGAGGACTTTGATTTTCGACATGGGTGGCCCCGGTGGCTTGGGGCCATTGGGATAGTCGCGCATTTCGACGACCCACATGTTGCCCTGTGCGTCAAAGCGAATGGCGACCGGGTCGACCACCTGAGGTTCACTAGCAGCTAATTGGACGGTGAATCCCGGTGCGATCCGCATCTGCTGGATGGCGGCCGTTGCCTGGATGGGGCTGGAGGGCGCACCTTGGGCATCGTCTGCGATGACACGTTCGGTGTGGGTTAGGTTACAGATCAATCCACAAAGCAAACTGAGCGTGAACCAACGCATAAGATGATTGTCCTGGGGCCGATTGCGGAGGGAAGCCGTCAGGATAGCAACGATGACGCATGGAAACAAACTGAGCGCTGGGATTCACCGCCTGACGTCGCTCGGGCAATCTGGTAGGTTGTGAATTGCTACGGGGAACGCACTGTGACTCGCAGATTTGCGACGCAAGCCAGCAGAACGAAAAACGGAAAGCAGCATGTCGGACAATCCTTATCAAGCGGTAGAAAATCCAGTCGGAGGTCCGCAACGCAAGTCGCGTACGCTGCTCTGGGTGATCTTAGGGGCGTTTACGCTGATGAGCTTACTCTGTTGTTGCGGTGGGCCCATGTTGCTTACTTGGGGAGTCGGTAGTCGTATTAATACCGATCCGGCCAAAGTGACGGCTGAAGCGGATGCGATGTTGGAGATGGACCGCCCAGCCGAGCTGAAGCCAATGTTCTATATGGACGTCTTTGTCATGAAGATGGTGTGTTTCGGTGATGAGAACGGCGACATGCTGTGCCAGATGGAGTTGAAGGCCGAATATGCCAAGGACCGTGAGGCAATGCGCGCTGCCATGGACGAGCAAATGCAGAAGCAAGCTGCGGATAACCCCGAGCTGCCGGAACTCGTCGTTGACGAGCAAGTGGAGCGTGAATATCAGGTGCGCGGTGAACCGGTGACCTTTGATCTGAGTAAATGCACGGCGGTAGAAACGGGAGAGCGTTATTATCGGGTGTCGGGGGTGATCGACAGTCCGGATGGTAGTCGCGCAGTGATGGTCGTGTTGCAAGTGAAGGAAGAAAACTTCAGTGAAGACCGGATCGCCGAGATGATCGAGTCGATTCGCTAGGTTGCTTGCGGGGCAGACGCCCATCAAGGCACCGAGCGACAGCTGCGCCCGGTTTCCAGGTTCTGTCGCCCGTCGAGCGGCGGCAGTGGTTGCTTGCCACGCTGCGAAACACCATGCCTCGTTGCGCAATGGTGTCTTTGGTCTCGGTTTTCGATTACCCTATGGGCACCGATGTGGGCACCGATGTGTTGACATCTCTCGCGTATTCGTACTGGTCTCATGGAGCATTCGTCATGTCTCACCTGTCTGTGTTACGACGCACCCTCATCCCCGCGTTCCTTCCGATGTTGCTGCTTATGGGAATGGAGGTGGCTGGCGAAGAGAGACGTGTCAACGAACCAGGCCAGCAGCCGGATGACGTGCGGCTACGCCCTCTGAAAGATTTAAATGGGTACTTTCCTTTCGAAGTTCCCGCCGGTCCGGCAGCCTGGGAAGCACGTGCGGCTGAGCTGCGGCAGCGGGTCAAGATTGCCACGGGGATTTGGCCTCAGCCCAAACGGACACCGTTGAATGCTGTTATTCATGGCCGCGTGCAACGCGATGGATTCACCGTTGAGAAAGTGTACTTTGAATCTGTCCCCGACCATTTTGTCACGGGCCTCTTGTTCCGACCCGATGACGGCAAAAAAGACGTCAAGCGGCCTGCTGTACTGAGTCCTCATGGTCACGGTGGCCGGATGCAGGATTATGGCGCCGACAAAATGAAGGCGTTGATTGAAAGCGGAGCGGAAAAGTTCGAGCAGTCGGGACGGTTTCCCAAGTTAGCGCGCTGTGCTCACTTGGCACGCATGGGGTGCGTCGTGTTTATCTATGACATGCTGGGCTACGCCGACAGCCAACAGATCTCCTATGAATTGGCCCATCGTATTCGCAAGCGTCGGCCGGAGTTCGAAGACAATGCGAGTTGGGGGCTGTACAGTCCTCAAGCGGAATTGCGGCTGCAGAGCGTGATGGGACTGCAAACGTGGAATTCCATCCGGGGGCTGGATTTTCTGCAACAGCTACCGGACGTGGATGGCAAGCGGATCGGTGTGACCGGAGGAAGTGGTGGCGGTACGCAAACCATCCTGCTGTGTGCGATTGACGAACGCCCAGTCACCGCTTTCCCGAATGGGATGGTGTCTACCGCCATGCAGGGTGGCTGCACTTGCGAGAATTGCACGCTGTTGCGGATCGGAACCGGCAATGTGGAACTGGCCGCCCTGTTCGCTCCCAAGCCCCAAGCAATGACGGCGGCCAATGACTGGACGAAGGAGATGATGACCAAAGGTTATCCCCAGCTGCAGCAGCTGTATTCCATGCTGGGTGCCAAGGACCGCGTGTTCTGTCGGCCGATGCTCCATTTCCCACACAATTACAACTATGTTTCCCGCGCCACCATGTATGAATGGTTTAACCGGTACCTGGGGCTGCAACTGAAGGAATACCAGGAACGCGACTACGAAATCCTGACTGCGGCGGAAGCGGCTGTCTGGAATGACGAGCATCCACAACCGGCAGGTGGTGCCGACTACGAACGTGCCTTGACCAAGTACCTGTCTGACGAGTCGGATAAACAGATCGCCGCGTTGCAGCCGAAAGACGAAGCGTCGCTGGTGAAATATCGCGAGGTCGTGGGTGGCGCTTTTGAGACGATCATCGGACGGGGAGTGCCCGCTTATGAGGACATTGCTCGTGAGAAAATCGACAAGCAGCAGGGGCCCGGTTACATCTACTTCGAAGACAAAGTGGCTTTGGAGTCCCACGGCGAAGAGCTGCCGCTGATTTCTCTCTTTCCGACGATCACCAAATGGAATGGCGATGTCGTGATCTGGGTCGACGGTGTTGGCAAGCAAGGCATGTTCGGGCCGAATGGTGAGTTGCATTCTCAGGTGAAGCAATTGCTAGATGGAGGAGCATCGGTGGTCAGCGCCGATTTGTTCCAGCAGGGCGAGTTCCTGCAGGGGATCGAACCGGTGAGTCAACAGCGTGTGGTCAGCAATCCGCGCGAGGTTGCCGCCTATTCGTTCTGCTACAACCACACGCTCTTTGCTCGCCGCGTCCACGATGTCTTGACCGTGATTTCGTACATCAAGAACGACGAACACGCTCCTAAGCGGTTGCAGCTGATTGGTTTGAATGGCGGCGGTCCGATTGCCGCTGCCGCGCGGGCGATTGCCGGAGACATGATCGATAAGGCCGCGATTGATACCCGCGGATTTCGCTTCACTCAGGTGAAGTCCTATCGGGATCCGAATTTCCTGCCCGGGGCTGTGAAATATGGCGACCTGCCCGCAATGTTGGCGCTGAACGCGCCCCATGCTTTGTGGCTTGGCGGGGAAGAAGGAACGGTTCCGCAAGTCACACAGGCCGCCTACGCAGCCAGTGGTCATCGTGATCGTGTTGCGGCATCTGCGCTGCAGAGCACGATGGATGCGGGCGTCGCCTGGTTGTTGCAAGACTGAGTAAAGCACGCTCGGAAGAGCAACCCAGACGAGCAACGTCATCACCGGCTCAAACGCAGTTTGCATCGGCAATGGCCGAGATCGGTGGGCGGCACAGCATGCCTCTCGCGGTTATTCAGACGCATTTGTGGTGACAGTGCCGATCGCCTGCGCGTTTACGGGCGGTTGGTGACGGCTGCCGCCGGAGTGGTGCCGAGGTGTTCCAGCAGGTCGGCGATTTCTTGGAGCGTCAGTGAGTCCAGCAAGTCGCCGGGCATGGCCGACTGTTTGCTCACCAGGTTCTCCTCGATTTCGTCTTCCTGAACGACGACCTTTTGGCCATTGGACTGCAAAATCACCAGCTCATTGGCGGCGCCGGGAGCGGCGATGCCGATGTAGACCTTGCCGTCTGTTGTCAGCACCTTGCGAGCCCGATATTGGCTGGAGATGACGTGTGACGGATACAGGATTGATTGGAGAATCTCTTTCTGGGAGAAGCGTCGTCCGACCGAGGTTAGGTCGGGGCCCATCGCTTCACCTTGCGTTCCAAATCGATGGCATTTGGCGCAATTCGCTTTAGCAAAGACGGCTTGTCCATTTTCATGATTGGGAGAGGTCTCTTGAGCATTGAGATACTCGGTGATCTGCTTGAGGCTCCACTTGGCGTTCACATTTTGTTCAGGCAAGACGGCGGGCAACGCGTCTGGATATTCGGTCGTAAACCACGCTTGCCACGCTTCGAGTTGCTGCGGCCATTTGGCTTCAGGTTCACCTTGAGGTGTCCCGGTCCAGTGGGTGAGCAGTTTGGCAGCCAGTAGGCCACCTTCGTCACCTAAGCGGAGACCACACAAGATGACATTTCGGTAATATTCAGCTTCATCTGGTTTGAGGTCGATCTTGCGCAATTGGGTGAGTACGTCGCCCGCTTGGAAACCTTCCAGGATCGGCAGGCTTTGCACCAGATACGGCCAGTTGTCAGGGTTGGGGTGCTGCGCCAAGCCCATGGCAATCATGGCGCGGCGTTCGGGGTACAATAACCACGCTTCGCGGAGATATTTGAGTGCATCTTCTGCACCGTCCTGTGCCAAGACCGCGACGATGCCGATCTTCAGTCGATCGTAAGACGACTCTGTTTTGTTGGCGATGGCCGCATCGAGCTTGAGCAAGCTTTGTCGCAGCTCGTCGTCAAGTTTGTTGGGCAGTTTGTAAAGTGAACCCAAGGCGGCGTTCGGCCATTCCGCACCGGCGACAATCACCTTGCGGGCTTCTTCTTCAGAAAGATTCTTGGCGAAGTCGCGAGTGGCGTTCACAACGTACATGTTGTAACTGCCGCCTCCAATGCGGTTCTGTGCTTCCTCGAAATACTGCAGCAGGGCCAATTTCTGGTCGGCAGTCCAGCCTGAGCGGAGGAATTGGATGTGCAACGCGAGGTGCAGTTTTTCCGTCTCCGGTGCATCGGATTGGAGATAATCGAGGGCGCGACCGATGGCGGACGTACCTTGCAGGTAGGCGATCAATCGTGCCAGTTCTCGATTCATCTTCATATTACCCGAGGGGAACTCTTCGGCGAATTGGTCGCGTAGTTCGGGGACATCTTTGGGGTCGATCTTGCCGCGATGCAGGGCCACTTGTGCCAGTCGCAACATATCGATGAAATCGTCGTCGCTGACGAACTGCTGCATGCGGGTGCTGACTTGCGCCAGAACATCCAGGCAGTTCTCTTCGGTTGGTTGGGAAATCAAAAGTGCCAGTGCGCCGACAACGAAGACGCGGCGGTCCGCACTCAGGATGTCGTCACGCCAGGCTTCGGTCGGTTGGCGTTCCAGGAGTCGCCGTGCTGCCCAAGCCTCATGGCGATCGTCAGATTCCAACAACGGCCAGAGTTTGTCGTGCGGCACGGGTTGTGCGGTGCGCAGTAACGCTTCGCACGCTTTGCGACGAACGGCACGGTCGGAGTCTTTGAG
>NZVR01000067.1 GCA_002701545.1 Blastopirellula sp.
CTTGCTGCCTCCGCCTTACTGCCTCCGTCTTACTGCCTCCGTCTTACTGCCTCCGTCTTACTGCCTCCGTCTTGCTGCCTCAGAGCGCGATGCCAGAGCGCATACACACCGTTTTCAACAGGAGGTTCCTGCTAGGTGCCGCGATACACCTGGGCCGCTTGGCCTGTGCTTATCTCTCCCTTGGTTCTGTTGGTCGAAACGCTGACAGCCCATTCAAGTAACTGTCACTTCCACTCTTTTCCATTTACGAGGTCAACCATGTTTTCATTTATTTCTCGTCGCAATGCTGCCTGGCAACTTTTGGCCCTCACCGTCGTCGTCAGCCTGGCATCCGGGTGCTGCCTGAGACCGTACGACAACATGCATGTTCCAACCCGATTCGTTCCCTTCCTGGGATTTGGCATGAAGCCGAACGAACGCGTCTTCATCCAAGCCAAGGGCGGCATCGACCCTCTGTTTGACGATCGGTGGGCAACCGTTGGGGTTCTTTGGACCGCGCCAACACCGACGGCGACCGGGGCGCATGGGCTCGAATACTACGGATTCGGATCTCATGGCATCTACATTCCTGAATCCTGCTGGGATCGCGCTGGCGACCGTTCTGTCACCGCAATCCGTTGTGTCGACTCCAGTGGCCGCGTGTTGTACTCGGCCGACGAAACCGTTGCCGAAGTCGGAATGGAAGGGATCGACCTTGACCCCGTGGAAGGCTGGTTAGAGTACGGGAATCGCAAGGAGTACATCACGGTTTGGCGGGAATAAGCCGCCAGGCTCGTGATTCAAGTTGTGCCCTCGTGGCGCACCTCGTGCCCCACGATCAACTTCATCATTGTTGGTCGCGGGGCAAAATCGCAGACCGCCTAGTTGAAATTTTCTCACTTTGGTTTTCCTTTCATCGGAGGTGTACCATGTCCGCCAGATCTGTTTTCCGCGCAACCCCTGCACTCTTTCTCAGTTCCCTCAGCCTGCTCGCCATGCTAAGTGGTTGCTGTGTCCACCCGCTGCAGAACGATCGCGGGCCGAACTTTACTCGATCGTTCCACGGAGCAACGCTCAAACCGGGAGAGACAATCGAACTCCAGGGGAAGAATCGTGACGAAAGCTGGGAGACATTCCATACCGTTCGCTCCAGCGAGACCCCGCTTGTTGGCTGGGGTGGTATCGAGTACTACGTCTGGGATTGCCATCGTTTGTCCGTACCGAGTCGGTTCTGGTGGGATCGATATGGAATCAGCGTCAATGTCTGCGAAGTACGCATGGTTGATTCATCAGGCCAGGTCATGCACACATACAGCGAGCAGTGGACCGGCGACGACCTGTTCCTAAACCCGGTGGAAGTCTGGCGAGCCAAGGGCAACCCGGAATTCTCATTGCGACTCTTTCAACACCGCGAGTTTTAATTTGGACAGGATCCATGTTCCCTCGAAACTCGACACTCAACGCGAACAGGAAAACCGACGCAGCACGCTCGAGCGTGAGCGTACGACACGGTGCTTACCGGTCGACCCCAACGCGTTAGCAATGGCAAGTGGGAACGCAGTCACTGCCGACACCACGGGAAGCCCTGGCGCGGATGCGCCGGGGCTTTTTGTGCCCCTCTGACCTGCTCGCCCGCCACCTGAGGGCACACTTCGTTCTCACACGCGGCAGCGGACGATGCCCTAAGCCGCAAGCCTGCCACCCGAACCGCCGAGCAATCTCCGGCACATTTCCCAAAAACGATGTCGGGTGGCGCGCACCAATAGCGACTGGTTCTGAGTAACCGCAACGATTCACGAGGCAACCTGCCAACACGGAACTCGATTCGCCTTGCTCCGCCTCACACAACCTGCATCCATCTCGAGGAAACCCCATGCTCGCTCAACATCAAGTCCCTTCGACCTTCCCGTCACTTTGCCGCGTCGCCAAAAACACGGCTCAGTGGATCATCGATCGTTACAGAATGTGCTTTGCACCCAAGCGTCGTCGCGCTGCATTCACATTCAAGCCACGCAGCGAACAACTCGAATCGCGAGAACTGATGGCTGTGGCCAGTGTTGGCATTGACTATGCCGAGAGAGCACTGGTCATTGAATGCGACGATACGGATACCGAGGTGCAAGTGAGCATGCGAGGTTTCTCGCTGATGGTTACGGACATCGGCACTGCCCGAACCTTCTACCAAAACTCGATGTATGTGGACGAAATCCAATTCCATGGAGGAAGCGGGAACGATCGCTTTCGAAGCGATGTGCGCCATCTCTCCGTGGTCGCGCGCGGAAATGACGGCGACGATGTGCTCAGTGGAAATGACGGGAACGACAGGCTGTACGGGGGAGCAGGCGACGATACGCTTGTCGGCCTTGGTAGCGCTGATGCCTTGTGGGGCAATCATGGCAACAATGCCCTTTGGGGCTTTGCGGGCGATGACAGGATTTGGGGTGGTACTGGATCGGATCACATCTTCGGCGGTTCAGGAAACGATCATTTATTTGGCGCTGAAGGCAACGACAAAATCAATGGCGGGAGTGGTGAAGACCGGATCCAAGGAGGACCGGGTGACGATCATCTGATCGGCATGGCTGACAGAGACGTTTTGCTTGGTGGTGCGGGGCGCGATACGCTGGAGGGCAATTCCGGGATTGACTGGTTATTCGGTCAAGCTGAAGAGGACACGCTCCTCGGGGGAAGCGGAAACGACTGGTTATTCGGCGGCCAGGGCAATGATCACCTGAATGGGCAAGCAGGTCGAGATCGACTTTTTGGCCAGTACGGTGATGACATTCTCATCGCCATTGATGGCGATACAGGTGACCGTCTCCACGGCGGACAAGGACAGGATGCCTTGTGGGGAGAAATCACGATGGAGCTCAGGACGTCGCGGCTTTTTTGGCAATCGGCCACCACGGATCGGATTAGCGCGTCGGATCAGTTTGACCGAGACAATCTCGACTCGGTTCATCGAGTGCGCAATTTTCAGCACGATGGGATACGACGCGTTGACAGAACGCTGGACGGCGACCGCATCGCAGAGCCCACATTTCGTGCTCGCGGGTACTCCACTCCACGTGACGTAATATTCAGATCATTTCGAAACCAGCCACTTTTCACGAGGTACGGACCGTTCAGCAGTGACGTTCGCGGAAACAGCGGCCGGGGTTATCAAGCAGCATTGGCCGCCATGGCCGAGACAAGTCCCACCACCATTCGGCACAATGTAGTTGATTTCAATGATGGTACCTACGGCGTTCGCTTAGGCGACCGCTTCTTCCGAGTCGACGGTGACCTGCCTGTCAGGAGAAGCTCACCGGGTGAACTCCGCTATACCGGATTCGGAGGAGGCTACAACATCTGGGCGGCAGTTGTTGAAAAAGCCTTGGCGTACCAACGGGGCAACTACCCATATGCAGTGACCACGTCGGCTCAAGAAGTTTTCCGAGCGTTTGGGGCGTCGCGTTACACCAGGGGTTTCATCGCTAGTTATCGAAGTCACCTTTCCCTGGCAGAAGACCTAACGACTCGCCTGCTAGTCCCGGGGGCCATCATCCTCAATGTCCGGAGTGCATCCTATATCGTCGCGGGAACTACCCGTGACCCTTCAGGCCGGATCACCGACGTCTTGATACGGCAATCCGGCAGTCGCCCCACCCTGAACATTGACGATCCCCCTACGGACATCTGGGAAGTGCGTGACAGTGATCTCATCAGGCTCAGCACCAGGTTTAATTTTCGTTATTTACAACAGGTGGGAGCAACCTTCGAATCTGCTCATTTCTTCACTTCACGATAACTGCGGTGCAGACAACCTTCTGGACACGCTAACGATCGGTATCCTGGCGAGTCGCTCGCTCGGATCTGCAGCGGTGATGTGACGGTCAACATGACCGCCAACAGCATCGCTGCAAGCCGTTCTTGGCAGCCATCTCTTTGCACACCAATCTTCTAGGTTGTTTTTTCCGGATCGCTGGGCACGAGAACGTCGCCCCCTTTGCTCAAACGCGAGAATCTGACGCGCCTACTGACCGTCGATGCGAATCGGTTATACTTACCACTTACATTTTGACAGTAGATGGATTGCTTTTCGCTGCGTGATTTCGTTTTCCGCGTCGGAGTCGCACGGAGCGAAACATCGGCAACGAGTGCAGGTCATGAACGCGAGCGGGCACGTTGATGGACCTGGCTCACGCAATCTTTCATACTGGAAGCAAGTAAATTGCAACGGGTACGTGGTGACTGTGGCCTGATGACCTGACAGGACAGCCTGAAAGACGCGTCTAAAGGATTGCGGCTGGCGTTGCTTTTCGCGACGCGTTTGGGAGAACGAAGTGACCGAAGGGACGCAAAAGAACCCTGAGCAAGCCGATAACGCTCACCGTGCCCGGCTACGACAGATCGACGAAATCTGCGACAGCTTTGAGAGCGCCTGGAACATCCATGCCGTTGACGAGATCGAACGGCGGGTCAGTGACGTACCGGCGTTCCACGCTTCCTACCTTTTTGAGGAATTACTGCGGGTCGACATCGCTTGCAGACGCCAACACGACCAAGAACCGGACTGGGCGGATTACGACCGGCGTTTTCCCCAGTTTGCTGGCATCCTTGCCAAGGCTTGCCACGAGTACCACCAAAGCGAAACGTCTCTGCCCGCAACGCAGGTTCATCCTGCGGATGATGACACCATTAACATTTCCCGGCAGTTCGGCACCTATCGCCTGATTCGACAAATTGGCTCCGGTGGTATGGGCGCGGTCTATCTGGCCGAGCAGATGGAACCTGTCAAACGATTGGTTGCCATCAAGATGCTGCGAGAAGAGCTCATCGCTCCGGACATCGTGACGCGCTTCGAAACAGAACGTCAAACGCTGTCGATGATGGACAGCCCCAACATCGCCAAAATCTATGACGCCGGAACATGGGAAGGACGACGACCTTTTTTTGTGATGGAATGGGTCCCGGGTGAACCTCTGTCCTTTTACTGTCGCGAATTCAAAGTCGATCTCGAACGGCGTCTGCGAATTTTCCACAGCGTGTGCTGTGCAGTCCAACATGCCCACAACCGAGGAGTCATTCATCGGGATCTCAAACCGGGCAACATTCTGATTACCGAATACCAGGGACAGCCGATTGCCAAGGTGATTGATTTCGGGCTGGCCAAACCGATTTCTCCCATTGCAGCTGACCAGATGGCCACACAACACGGTCAGTTGATTGGGACCTTCCAGTACATGAGTCCGGAACAGACTTCGAATACCCCTTTTGACATCGACGCACGTACAGACGTGTATTCTCTTGGGGTGATCCTTTACGAATTGCTCGTCGGAGAACCTCCGATGAAAAAAGCATTTCTTGAGAATGCCGGGATCGACCAACTGCTGGATATGGTCCGCACAGGCGCCACGTCTCCTCCCAGTCAACGGTACCTGGAGACACACGAGGAAGCACAGTTCGCCTATTGCTCCACAGGAATGAACTCGGCACAGTATTTGAATATTCTTCGCGGCGAGCTGGACTGGATCACCATGAAAGCTCTGGCACCAGACCGAAATGATCGTTACCAGACACCGTTCGGGCTGGCAGACGACGTGCTGCGTTTCCTGGAAGGCGAACCCGTCGAAGCTCGACCGCCATCGGTGGCTTATCGACTACGCACCTTCGCCAGATGGTATCGGAAGACGGCGGTTTCGCTGCTCACCGCCGCGCTACTCCTGGTCCTGTCGGCTGTATTGTGTGGGTACTTTGCTGTTTCGGAATTGCAATCTCGTCGCGCCGCCGAGAACGCGCTTGCTGAAGCCGAACGCCAACAACGCGAAGCCACTCGCCAGTCCGAGTTGGCGNTTGAGAACGCCAATCAACTTGCCAACTCGCTCAAAAACATCAAGCAAGAACAATATCGTCGTGACATGCTCGCCGTCGAGCGCATCTGGCACGTCAGTGGTTCGCGAGTCGATGCTGCCCAAATCATCAAGGAGCATGCCAGTACCGCTGAGACGAACGGGTTCGAGTGGCATTACTGGAATCGAGTCATCCATGCCGACTGGCACATCATCGACCGGTTTGATTCCATGGTCTATCGCATCTGCGTGAGCCGTGACGGCAAGTTATATGCCGCCTCGACAATCAATGTCGGAGACACTGCGGATGAGTGGCAAAGTGTGATCCACATCTATCGGTCCGGGCAAAATTCTTTCGTTCGAAAGATTACGAGTGCCGCGGCCATTACCTGCATGACGTTTACTCCCGATGCCAAATCCCTCATCGCGGGCGATATGCAAGGGAACATCTGGATCTGGAAAACCGACGATGGCGTCCTGGTCAACCGGTTTCAAGCTCATGGCGATGCCAATGGCTCCAGAAGCTTGGTTTGGGATATGGCCATCGGGTCGGAGGGCGAATTGCTCGTGACAGGNGGTGGGGACGGACGCGCCCGACTATGGAATCTCGAAAATCAGGAAATGCTGGCAGACCTGCGCGGCGGGTTTCGCTTCGTCGAGAGTATCGACATGCATCCGGATCGAACACTTTTGGCGTTTACAGATGACGGNGGTTCGGCGAAGTCCGTTTTTCGCGTATGGGACATCGCAGCGGAAAAGACCATTCACTACCTCAACCCTGCAGCAGGCCAAAGGATTCGAAGCGTGGTGTTCACGCCGGACGGAGAGTACCTAATCGCCTCCAGCAATGACGGTACCGTGAAGAAGTGGCAACTGCACACCGAAAAACTCATGGAGGAGATTCTCTCTGAAGACGAACNGGTGTCACAACTTTCGCTGTCTGAAAAGGGCGAGCGACTGGCGTGCACCTTGGGTAACGGTGACCTTAAGGTGGTTGATCTGTTGAATGACAAAGTCCGTGTTCTGAGAGGTCACGACAATCTAAACGATCACGTATTTCTTCCTGGCGGCAACCATATTTTGACTGCTGGTTCCGATGGCACGCTCCGGCAAGGATCGCTCACGTCGCCAGCGAATCCACTGCCATGCTCCGGGCACGAATCTCAGGTCACCGCCATGGATTTCAGTAATGACGGTCGGCTCCTGGCAACGGCCAGCTACGATAAGACCATCCGTGTCTGGGATGTTGAAACAGGCATGCAAAAGTCTGCAATCACGTTCGAAGACGCACGACTCGCACCCAGCATGATCTGCTTCACCGCAGACGATCAGAAGTTAATTACTGGCTCGCCAAAAGAGGGTCACTTTCGATCATACGATCTGGAAAACGCGAATCAGACAGAAACATTCGGTCAGTTTCCACGCAATTCCACNCTGGTGGCAAATGACACGGGCAGCCGAATTGCGGTGTTTGGAGTCAGCAGCCAAGTCAGTCTCTGGGACCCCGCGTCTCAGGCATTCCGCACGCAATTTCAGGGGCATGCTGCAGTCGTGAAGTCGCTGGCTTTCGCCGAGGAGGCCAATCAGGTNATTTCATCTGACCAGGNTGGCGTCTGCCTGCTTTGGTCGGAGTCGCACCCTGAATCCATGGGGCAATGGGAAGTCAGTCCCANTCGCATCTCGATTGGCATCTCCCCAGACGGCTCACACTTTGCCGCAGGCGCGGGACTAAGCGGTCAACTCCACTTACGATCGACCAAACCGGAAAGCGGCGTTGTTTCTCGGTTGATAAAAAATGATGGCTTTTCCTCGGCCAATACGACTCTGAANTTCTTGGCCCCTGGAAGTCGGTTAGTCACCTCCAGTTTGAAACATGGTATCCGGATTTGGGACGTCGATTCAGGAGNCGTTTGCNTGACACTCTTGGANAAAGTAGAGNANCCGGCGGCGCTTGCCTGTTCGAATGACGGAGCCCGCATTGCCTCCGTCGACACGCAAGGTAATGTACTGATCTGGAATGGCAGCCCACTGCCAAAAACCGATCACAAACAGTCTGACTGAAAAACACATGACATGCCGGAATGGTGCAGGTTAGATCCATGACAGACAATGATGGTCAAAACGCGCAGCAAGATCCCCAACGGCAGCAACAGGAACATGACCCCGCCGTGCGCATGCCCTTGGAACGAGGATCTGTCTCGGCCCTGATTTCGCAACTCAAACATGGCGACGAGGAATCCATTCGCGTGCTTTGGGATCGCTATGCAGCTGCCTTAATCGGTACCGCACAGAGGAATCTGCGAGGTCACCATCCTGCAAAACAGGATCCTGAGGAACTTGCCCAGAGCGTCTTTCTGGCGATTTATCGCGGTGCCATTAACAATCGATTCGAGGCTTTGAACGACCGCGCGGGATTTTGGAATTTGATTCTCACCATCACTCAACGCAAGGCCATCGACCGTCTCCGGCGAGAAACGCGTCAGAAACGCGGGGGACGCAAAGACGAAAGCCAAGCCAACGCGATGCGGACTGCTGTCGATACTGACGAAGTTCCCTCGCCGCAGGCCACTCCTGACATTGAGGTGGAATGCGGTGATCTGTTCGAACACCTGCTGCGCGTGCTTGACTCGGAAGATGCCACCGGGATGCTCAGTCAAATCGCCGTCAACCGTATCGCAGGATGGACGGTGAAGGACATTGCGTCCGCGTTGGACCGCACCGATCGCACCATCGAACGCAAGCTGGAGCGTATCAGAAGCATCTGGGCCGGCGAGTTGAAGATTGATGAGCAGGCCGGGCAATTCTAGAGGCACCTGGCCGAAACTGCTCGGAGGTAAACCTTCCGCGCGATGGCCCTGCATGCAAAAACGACTTACAGCGCATCGCCGCAAGTCGTTTGGTTTTCATCAGTGCGGGAGACAGGAATCGAACCTGCACGTCCTAGGGACACTAGATCCTAAATCTAGCGCGTCTGCCAATTCCGCCACTCCCGCGACGCACTCCATTCTGGCTTTTCGCCTTGTGGTATGTCAAGCACCGCCCCCATTGGGTTCCCCACTCGTTTTCCGACGCGTTCCGTGGTCGCAGGCAGTGGATTTCAGGCCGGTGCAGCNTGCTTGCCTGGGACCGAACGACACGAGGCCTCTGAGCCAAACCGAGCATGATTCGCTTACCTTTCCCACGGCGCGGTGTTGCTACTCGGCTCCGCCTTCGATGCGATACAAGTGGGTCGCACTGCGCAAAAACAACGCCTTGCCCGACACGGCCAGTGAGGCTTTGAAGGTGCCCTCAAGCTGATTGGTCGCGAGCACACGAAATTCAGGTCCGGCGGCCAGTACCGTCGTTTTGCCATCGCGGTTGAGATAATAAATCCGGTCACGAATTGCAATTGGCGAAGCGTCATAGTTGCCCCCCAAACGTTCGCGCCAAAGCTGCTCGCCGGTCAGCGCATCCAGGCAAGTCGCAACACCGCTGTTATCGATCACATACAGTTGCTTACCAACCAGCAGGGGCGAGGGCACATGTGCAATGCCTTTGGAACATTGCCAGGCAACCTGTTCGGCTTGCAATTCCCCTTTCCCTGGTTTGATGGCGAACACACAGAACTTGTCCTGAGCGACCGAACCCACCACATAGAACAGACCGTTGCCGTAGGATGGACGTCCCACCTGCGAGAAGCCTTCGTATGGCATCCACCACAGTTCACGCCCTGATGCGACATCGTAGGCAGCCACATGGTCGGCACCGGTACTGACCACTTGAGTCCCGCCTGCGACAGCCTGAACCAGCGGCGTGGAATAGGCCATTTTGGCAATCCGTGCCCGCACCGACCCCGCTGGAAACCGCACTGCAGCCCGTTCCAAATGCGCGCGCGGCTGCTTCCAAACCACCTTGCCCGTCTTCTGATCCAAAGCCACAAGGAACTGGTGGTCCGTTCCGTCACATGTGAGGATCAAGAGATTCTGATAAATCACCGGTGAGCTCGCGGCACCCTGAAATGCCGCGTACTGCAGCTCGGTGTTTTTCCAGATGATGTTGCCGTCGGAATCCAGACAGGCAGTCCCGCGCGGTCCAAAATGCACAAACACATGATCGCCTGCCACTACGGGAGTAGGTGACGCAAATCCATTCTGTGGGTGATGAGGGCCCGGCTCGTCCGTCGTGAGCACTTCGACGTTATGCAATACTTTACCCGTCTCTTTGTCCACGCAGATGGCGTGCAGCGACTTGCCTTGGTCCTCGGAAGCGGTCAGCCAAATCTGCTGTCCAGTAATCACCGGGGAAGACCAACCTTCGCCCGGCAAAGTGACTTTCCAGCGCACATGCTGTGCCTCACTCCATTCCAACGGAACCCCTTCAGCGTCAGAGTGACCTTGTCCATCGGGACCGCGAAACTGCGGCCAGTCTTCTGCGTTCGCCAGCGCAAAGCATGCGCAGAAAACGATCGGGGTCGAAATGATTCGTGTCATCTTGCCAACTTGCATCGATTTGCTTTCCAAGGAAGGGACAGGAACAAGCACCAGCGAGATTTTGTCGGATCTGAATGGCAATTGCAATCAATTTCACCTCCTCAGTTCCCACAGGCAGGATTCTGCTGGCCATCTCAGCATGCCATCGGGCTGGCGACCGCAACTGCCAACAACCGTCCTTGGCGATGCACCGCAGAAGCTTGGCTGGTTATGCGTCCCCGGACACCCAAGCTCGCGCCGTAGTTTTCTGGAGGTCGATATGATCTGGCGAAGCTCCAACACCAGTGCCGCTCCCGCTCGTTCGACTCAGCATGTGTCGCTAGACTTCAACAAAATACCGCAACTTCTCAGGGTGCCCGGAGACCACGCGCTGTCACGATCGTGCCCCGTACGCTGCGTTACGGAATGATACAAGATGATTCCGGCCCTCCCCGCCAAGTTTGGTAATCTGATAGTCATTGGCACGTTGCTGCCCCAACTCTGACTCAAGTTGAATATTCCTCCGGGAGCACGCAGATGACGAAACGTACCTGGCTGAGCCTGACCGTCGCAATGTTGTCCTTATCCGCTTTGTTGCTGACCACCGTACTGGTCCCGAATGCGACAAACTCGGGTGTCACCGCAGCTCCGGGAGCTCGAGCAACGGGCAATGCAAAACCTCGCAAACCACTGACGGTCGGCCATCCAACGTTCTCCAGCCCCCATGCCTCGCCCATTACGGTTCACGGCGAAGACGTGTTCGTGGTCAACACTCCCGCCGACACACTCGATGTGATTGATGCCAAGACACGTAAGATCCGAAAACGCATCCATGTCGGTGTGGATCCGGTGAGTGTGGCAATGCGTCCCGACGGTCACGAGATCTGGGTTTCGAATCATGTTTCTGACTCGGTCAGCGTGATCGACAACCGTGCGGACAGCCCCAGTTACTTAAACGTCGTGGCAACGATTCAAGCGTACGACCCGGAAACCAAAGCCACCACCTTTGACGAGCCGATGGGGATTGCTTTCGCCAGCAACGACAAAGCATATGTGGCGTTATCGTCGGAGAACCAGATTGCTGTGATTGACGTCGCTTCGCATCGGGTGACCAAGCGTCTGCGGATTGCAGCTCAAGACCCTCGGGCCATCGCTGTCCACGACGGTCGCCTCTATGTGCTCCCCTTCGAGTCCAATAACAAAACGCAACTTTCCGGCGGCTCGCGCGACGATATCGATGGCGATCAGGTTACCTTCGATGCCTGGGAACATTCGATTCGTGTCAACAACGTCCTGTCGCTGGGACATGTGACAGACATCGTCAAACATCCACAAGTGCCGGACCGCGACTTGTTTGTTTTCGACACACAAACGGACGAATTGATCGACACAGTCGACACGCTTGGCACATTGTTGTACGGAATCACAGTGGACTCGCAAGGTCGTGTGTTCATTGCACAAACCGACGCTCGCAACGAAGCCAATGGGCGTTCGGGAACGAAAAAGCACGGCATGAAAGAACTGGAGAACCGCGCGTTCCTGAATCAAATCACAAAACTTGAGTTTACGGACGGTGAAGCTCAAAAACCCAACTTCATCAACCTCGAACCGCTGCCACCGAAGCACCCCGAAAAAGGCATGGCGCTGGCAACTCCCTACGCGATTCAAGTCAGTGATGACGATTCGACCCTGGTTGCCGCGGCGGCAGGATCGGACAAGTTGTTCACCGTCGATGCCCGTACAGGTGAAGTCATGGGGCGCGTCGCGGTCGGCGCCGTGCCACGCGGCATTGCACTGGAAAACACTGCTGAGGGAACCCCCGCCACAGCCTGGGTCTACAACGCCGTTGCCAATACGGTTTCGCAGATTGATCTGACCGACACTCGCAAACCGAAAGTCTCCGGCTTTGTCAAACTGGATGACCCCACTCATCGCCAAGTCAAACTGGGACGCACCTGGTTTAACGATGCAGACGCCTCGTCGACCGGTACGTTCTCGTGTGAAAGCTGTCACCCGGACAGTAATACCGATCAGCTGCTCTGGGTACTGGAAACACCCATTGTCACTGGTGGCGATCAGATCATGCCGCGTTCGACCATGCCGGTTCGCGGCTTGCGTGACACCGCTCCCTTTCACTGGGACGGTGTGCTCGGTGATCCCTACGGTGGCAACAACAGTGCAAATATCTATACCTCGGTGGAACCAACCGCCGATGTGGAAGATCAAACAACCAGTTCGCGTCATCTGGTCGACGCAAGTCTCGGGGCTGTCCTGCGCGCCCATGGGGACGATCTTGTCAACGACGAAGGCAAGCAGGGTGCCTTTACGGCAGCCGAACGTGATGACCTGGCGGTGTACCTCCTGAGCGTTCCCTTTCCTCCCGCACAGCGACGTGCCTACGACAATGTGCTGACGGAAACGGCGCAACGCGGATTCCGACTATTTCATATCGATGGTGATAATGATCCATCGCGAACCCGGCCCAATGTCTGTGGCAACTGCCATCGCATGCCGTTTTTGGTAAGCACCAACACGCCCGGCACGGGCATGGAAGCGCCGACGTGGCGCGGAGCATATGACCGCTTTTTGATCCTGCCTCAAGGTCGCTTGAACATCATCGAGTTTCCCTTCTACCGAAGTGTGGCAGAACGCGGACAGTCAGAAGAAGAAATCTGGCGGTTCTCATGGGGAGGGCGCCGTCGCTTCAACCCCGTCTGGAACATGGTCGTCGAAGGTAGCACCGGTTTCTCCGGTTCGTTCGCTCGCCAAGTCACCCTGCACCCCACATCCGTGCAGGATGATCTGACCGGGGACCTGTTGAACGCCCTCGAAATCTCCGCCGTCGAAGGTGGCATCGTCCTGGAAGGTGAAGGCGTACTGATCGACAACGACACAGCCAAGCCCGTCACCTTCCAATTCGACCCGACCTTTCAGGGAGGTGTCTACGTGACCCGCGATCGTGAGCGGCAAGCATTCACACGCAATAAACTCATGACGCTCGCAACCGAAGGCAAGTTCATCGGAACATTCACCGGTCGCCATGGCGAAAACGCAGATACAGAATCACCCCAACCCGCACTCTGGACACTGGGGCCCATCGAACGACAACGCGGGCGACAGGAATTCCCGATCCTGCATCAGGACCAGAACACCATGTCCGTCAGTGGTCGTAACTTCGACGACGATGCCAGTCTGTACGTGGATGGCCGACGCGTCGAAGGCACTGTTGAATTCCAAGACGACGAACAAGAGCAGGTGCTGATCGAACTGGCGTCACTCCCAACTCCGGGAATGCACACACTGCAGGTGCAAGATCAACACGGAATGTTCAGTAACGACTTTATTTTTCATGTCACCGAAAATGAACAAGCGGCTGCGGAACTGAAACGCAGTCTCGATGCCGTGCACGTTGATGTGCGTGAGGCGCTGTTCCAAGCCATTGCGCGCGGCGATGTCGACGGAGTGAAACGCAGACTCGGCAGGCAAGCTCGTCGCATCAATGAACGCCGGCCGTCCAGCGGATCCACACCGCTCAGCGATGCGGCTTTCCGTGGCAATCTCGAGATCGTCAAACTTCTCGTCCAAAGGGGAGCCAAAGTCAACGAAACCAACCGTGACGGCAACACCGCTCTGGTCGGCGCTGCCTTCATGTGCCACACCGATGTCGTCCGCTTCCTACTGGAAAAAGGCGCTTCGACTTCACACAAGAACAATCGCAGGGAAACCGCCATCGACGCGGTCTCTTCGGCCTGGAGTGAAGAACTGGCCAGGTTCTACCAAGGGCTTGGGCAGTCAACCGGCGTGAAAGTGGACCTGGAGCGTCTCCAAGAAGAGAGACCGAAAATGGCCAAGCTGTTGCGTGAACATGCGGCGAAAGCCGCTGAATGATCTCCCCACGGGAGGCCAAACGCTGAACCCGATCCAGCCTTGGACAGACCACGTGGCGGGGGCTTTTCAGCCTCGTCACCTTCGGCCGTGTGGCGCTATGACAACTGACAAGTCCGTCAATCGACGGCATCTGCGGGCTGCCACAGCGCGCAACGTGGACGGCACAACGCACGCCTGGAAACGCGCGGGAAGAGGCCCCGCGATGACTTCGCCGCTTGATTCGGTAACGGCGGGAATCGCGCCGATCGGTTTTGCGCTCTCCGATCCATATCATAATGCGATGACGTGTCGTCAAACGGAACACACATTCATGGGCTGCAGGGCCCAATTCAAGCTACAGAGCTAGCCGTTCGAGACCTTAAAAAACACTTCAAAAACAACGTAAGACGCTATTAACAAAACACTTAGCAACCACCAGACAGCCAGAGCTGGAGGTCAAGGGACGTGGTGGCTTGCACTTTCTGGCACTGCATTCGCGTTTGACTCCATCCAGTTACCCCCTGTTTCACCCACGATGGAGACCCCACTATGAAACGCTTATCAACCACCGCTATGGCCCTTTCCCTCGCCGCAATGTGCCTGTTGCCGGCCAGCCTGTTTGCTCAGAAGGCGCGCTACCCATCCTTTAGCAAGTCGATGGCGAAACCGTCCTCTAGCCGTTCGATGTCGAAGCCATCCTTCAGCCGCTCGCTGTCGAAGCCGTCCTTCAGCCGGTCATTGTCGAAACCACCCACGACGAGCCGGTCATATGCAAAGCCGCCCACGACGAGCCGGTCATTTGCAAAGCCACCCACGACGCGCCGGTCCCAACCGAGCAAGCCAGGAAACTTTCCTAGCATCCGCACGAATCCGCGATTGAGCCCTCAAGTCACCCGTCCGATTACTGTGACACCGCGAAGGCCACCGGCTACAAGTCCCGTTCCTAGCTTACGGGGAACGAATCCGAATACCTCAACCCCGCGAATCACGAATCCCAATGTCTTGAATCCCCGGACACCCCCAACCTCGTCTCGCATCCCGAACTTGATGATCCGTCCCAACACCACACTGCCGCGCGTCGATTTGAATCGATTCAATCCTGGCGTTCGGTTGCCGAACGGATCGCAACCGCGCATCACGATTCCTAACAAGCCGATGCCGACGCTTCGTGGCGATACAGCAATCCGCAACATCAAACCGGACCAATCCCGATTGAATGGTTTGCGAAGGTTCGACTCGGTCGTTGGTAAGCTTGATTTGGCTGAGAATTTCAAGCCGGTCCCGCTGGACAACATCAAGGAAAGCCTGGAAGGTTTGAAAGATGCTCAGCTGAATGAACTCAAGTTACCCATGGGTACCAAGACCAAGACTGCCGCGATCCGTCACCTCGGTCTCCGTCCGATGTGCCACTGGTGGCTTGACTTCTGCATCGGTTGGCACTGGCACCACCACCACTGTCACTGGTGGGACATTTGCTACCTGCCTGGATACTGGAACTGCTGGACGCCTTGTTACTACAACGTCGTGTACTGTCCACCGCGTGTTGGTTACGTCGCCTGCAGTTGGTACTTTGGTGTCGAATGTGTCCTGATTCCAGATATGGGATGCTACGGAATCCAAAAAGTAACGCCGAATTCACCTGCCGCCCTGGCTGGTCTACAACCCGGCGACATGATCAACAGCATCAATGGATTCGGCATCGGAGAAGAGGGTATGTTGCAACGTGAAATCCAACGCTCGGGCGGACGCCTGCAGCTTGGCATCCTTCGCGATGGCGCAGCGGAACCTGTTCTGGTAGACGTTTTCCTTCGCCGAGTGCGAACGCTGACGTACTAATCATCACTGCCCCTTAACCACCTGGTGGGCCTGCCATTGCCATGGCAGGCCCACGCTTATTTCTTGCTCGGTGTGTTCCGATGCCAACCCCGCCATCTCAAGCGGCGCAGCAGGTGAATATCATTCCCTGGCGGTTGCCAGCAGAGCTCCGGACTGGAAATGTCATCCGACGAGGCGTGGTGCCGCGAGAGCAACTTTCAAAAGAGCGAAAAGAGCGGGTGAGGGGATTCGAACCCCCGACATACAGCTTGGGAAGCTGTCACTCTGCCAACTGAGTTACACCCGCAAACACTCGTAAATTATACCGTCTCCACAGGTATCACCATAGCTTGCGGCATACTCCAACCGCACGTTCCGTTTGCTGACCTGGGCAACTCGAGGTCCTTGTCTTATCCTATGGCAATTCTTCGCCTCTGATCGTTTTAAAGGACAAACCATTCATGGAAGCCGGAATTGTTGGGCTACCCAATGTTGGCAAAAGCACGCTTTTCAACGCCCTGACCTGTTCCGTGTCGGCGCAAAGCGAAAACTATCCGTTTTGCACGATCGAACCCAATGAGGGCATCGTCAACGTACCCGATGCTCGCCTGGAACGGATCACTCGCTATATCCAACCCAAAAAAGTCATCCCCGCCATGTTGAAACTGGTCGACATCGCTGGCATCGTCAAAGGCGCCAGCGAGGGGGAGGGGTTGGGCAACAAGTTTCTCAGCCACATTCGGCAAGTGGACGCAATCATTCAGGTCGTGCGGTGCTTTGAGGATCCTGATGTGACGCATGTCGCCGGATCGGTCAATCCGCTGGCCGATATCGAAACGATTGAAACCGAGCTCATGCTGGCTGACATTCAGACGCTGGAAAACGCCTTGCCAAAAGCCCAGCGAACGGCGCGGAGCGGAGACAAGGACGCCAAGTTCCTGATTGCCACCATCGAAAAACTGATGGCTCACCTGGCTCAAGATCAGCCCTTGCGCACGCTGTCGTTGACCGACCCGGAAGCCAAAGCCATCAGCAGCTACGGCCTGATGACTGCCAAACCGATTCTGTATGTCGCCAATGTCGATGAAGACGATCTGGCAGGAGAACACGAGCTCGTCCAACAAGTGCGTCAACACGCCGAGCACTCCGGGGCGGGAGTGGTCCCTGTCTGTGCCAAGGTCGAAGCTGAGATTGCCGAACTGGACGAGCAGGACCGAGCCGAGATGTTAGAGGCGGTCGGCCTACAGGAAGCAGCCTTGGGAGTCCTGGCGCGCGAAGCCTACCGCACATTAGGTCTGCAAAGCTACTTCACAGCAGGCGAGAAAGAAGTACGTGCCTGGACCGTCCCCATTGGCGCGACTGCGCCTCAAGCAGCAGGTGTGATCCACACCGACTTCGAACGCGGATTCATTCGCGTCGAAGTCTACTCCTTGGACGACTTGGAAGAGCACGAGAGCGAAAAGGAGATTCGTGCGGCGGGCAAACTCCGCGTGGAGGGCAAAACCTACCTGATGCAAGACGGCGACATCTGCCATTTCCTGTTCAACGTCTGAGAGTCACGCCGGAGCACCGGAGACCACCAGCTCGTAGCCGCGGTGGAAGACGGATTAGCACATCCCAGGCAGCCGCGCTGCCGCGTGTTCGAACGAGCGCCCTTCCCGCCGCGTCCGCGAGACGTTCGCTCAACGTTCTTTCTGGAGGAGTTTATCGAGAATCCCATTAACGAATTGAGGGGATTGCTCGGCCCCAAATCGTTTGGCCAACTCGACCGCCTCATTCACGACCACGGGCCCCGGCGTCTCGGTATGCAGAATCTCGAACGCCCCCAGACGCAACACATTGCGATCGGTTACCGCCATGCGTTCCAGGCTCCAATGCTCTGCTTGCTGAACCAACAGCGCATCCAACTCGTTCCGATTACGTCGCACGCCTGCCACGAGCGACAAAGCGAACTCGACCAGCGCCTGATCGTGGTGCAAGCGATCGCGGCAAAACTGCTCACTGGGCGCCAGATTACGATCCGGATTCAGGTCATCTTGAAAGAGTATTTGCAGGGCTACTTCGCGAGCACGGCTACGTCGTGACATGGGCTCAAGGGGAGAGAACGCGGGTGAGGAATGGGTGGTGCCAATCGAACGCAGATCCAACCACTGAACAAGCTACCCGTGGGAGTGTGCTGCCGCCGACTCCCTCTTTGTACACCAGGGAACCAGAATCGGAAAGATCCGATCTTGGCGGTGTCACCGGTTTCACACACCTTGCCCCGCCGGTACCGAGCGACCCTGGCGTACGGGAACAAGAGTTCCCCTTGGCCACAGACGCGGCTACTCAAAGGCACGTACGGGATTCCGCACCAATTCGGGTACGGTTTCGTCGACCTCTTCAAAGCCTGTGGCGAATTGCAGTTCGCTCATCGTTTTCTCAGTCTCCACCATACTGTGCGCCACTTCATCCACCTGGCTGGAAATGAAGTCGTGTTCACGGCGATTGACCGATAGCTCCGCGAGGGACTGGATCTTGTTTTCCAATCGATCCAGTTCGAGGCCGACAAACTCATGGTTAGATCGGGCCTTTTCATAGTTTCCTAATCGCTGCTTGCAGGTCGCAAGATTATCTTCGAGTGTGCGTCGCAATTTCTGGGAATGACCGCTGGCATCGTCCGGGTCCAGCGATGCCAGGCGCGTGTGAATGCGCTCGATCTCGTTTTCAATCGATTGCGTGTCGGTCTTATGAAGAAACTGTGCCAAGGCATTCTTCGTGAACAACAGACGCAGGAAGATCCATAGCAAGCGATCCAGGCCCTCGAGCTGCATCGTATCGAGAGAACCGGTAAATGGCTGTCCCTCGGTCGAACGTTGGAGTTTGATGGCGATCTCGCGTAAATCGGTACAGTGAGTTCGCAACCGTTCGTAGCGATCGACCGATTCGCGAGGAAGCGATTGCAACATCCGGTGCAACTTCTGCTCGTTCGACTCCGAAGCCGTTTCGCGACGCAACTTGTGCTCTTGCGCTTCGATGTATTTGCGAAATTTGGGATGGGTCCCCAGCAAGCCGAGGTAAGCTACCTCAGCAGCTACGACCAACGGAATCCCGATCAGAAAGCCACCAGGAGCCAACATCGAAACGGCGACACCCGCAGTCAGCGACAACAGATGCCAACGATTCCAGAAAGCAGCTTTGATATACTTCAACAACTTGACACTGCCCGAAACGAACCAGGGAAACAGAATCATAAAAACGTCGGGAAAAGACCCTGACAGTGTACCACCTGCGTCGCCCGTTTCGTAGCCACATTGACCGCCAAAATACGACGTCCCGTGGCCTTTGGCTTCGCATTCTGCAAAAGCCACCCGGTCAACCTACCCCAACACCATCTCGGCCGCTTTTTCGCCAATCAAGACGCACGGGGCATTCGTGTTCCCTGTGGTGACCTGCGGCATCACGGACGCGTCGGCGACACGCAAACCGGTCACACCGTAGACTCTGAGTTCAGGATCGACGACAGCCCACCGATCCGTTCCCATCTTGCAGGTCCCGCAAGGGTGAAAGTAAGTCGTGGTTGCCTGGCGGACGAAATCCATCATCTCGGAACGAGAGCGTAATCCCGGCAGCACTTCGCGTTTGCGGAAATCCGCGAAAGCCTCCGATGCTCCCATCTCTCGACAGATGGCAATGGCCGCCAACATGGCATTGCGATCCGCCTGACTGTCTAAAAAGTTAACGTCAATGACGGGTGCCGCGCTGGGATCCGCCGAACGCAATGTCACCTGACCACGAGAAGCGACTTGGACGACGCTGGGTGCGATGCAGTAGCAGTTAGTTGTCGGCAAGTCGGGCAGCAGTTCGGGGGTCACGAAGGGAAATTCTAAGATCGCCACCTGCAGATCCGGGACGTCCCGTGCGGATTCTGAGCGGGTCCACATCGTTGCCTCAGCTCCATTGTTGCGTGCTGCAGGCAACGGCATACTGCACTCATAATTGATTCCCCCCAGCAATGGATGATCTTGGAGATTCTGCCCCACTCCACACAGATCCACCTGCACATCGACTCCCAGTCGGCGCAAATCTTCTGCTGGTCCGATCCCGGAGAGCAGCAATATTTGTGGCGAACCGAATACTCCGGCACTGAGAATCACTTCCTGTTCCGCATGCACCTCGACGAGCTCATGATCGTGCCAATATTGGACGCCCTGGCAACTGCCATCACTCAGCAGCAAGCGGTGCACCGTGGCATGCAGCTGAACATCTAAGTTACTCCGTTCCAGCGCCGGCAGGAGATACGATCGGGCAACGCTATGCCGCAAGCCATCTTTGATCGTCAAGTTGAAGAGGGCGGTTCCCTCCATCGATTCCGCGTTGTGGTCCACAATCTGTGGAGCGCCCACCGCTTGACCTGACTGCAGAAAAGCTTGGGCTAGCGGATGCGGATCATCGGGCAATGCCACATATTGCGGTCCCCCTACTCCGCGCAACGAGGACGGTGGGCCGTTCCAATCCTCAATACGCTGATAGAGCCGCAACGCCTCTGTCCACTCCCAGCCGTGACACCCTTGTTCCGCCCAGCCATCGAAATCCGTTGGGTGGCCCCGCACCCAAGCACTGGCATTGTGACTGTGGCAACCGCCCACCATCTTGGCGCGCGGGACACGGTCAATTCGCCCGTTGCAGTTTTTCAGCGGTGCAGATTGATAGCCCCAATCGAGTTCGCCCCGCAGTAACCAGGGCCAACGAACCGGATCCTGCACGTCGGGATGGGTATCGGTACCTCCGGCCTCCAGCAACAACACGGTGACATCCGGATTCTCCGCAAGCCGCGTGGCCAGGACACAACCTGACGAGCCAGCACCAACGATCACATAATCGTAAGCTGCACGCTTCTTGCCTGTTTGCGCAAAATCAGTCATGCCGTTTCACTTGTGATTGCACTGTCCCTGGAGCCACGGCCCCCGGCATGTGCAGGGGTTTTGCAAAATTCCTTCTTCTGGCCCATGATAAGGCCTGACGTGCGGAGATGGTGAAATGGTCTCAAACGCATGCGGCAAACCCCCACTGCATTTTTGCCAGCGAACCAAGATTCTGCGCAAACGAACGAATCACTTCAGACACTAGCAAGAGGAGTAACCACGTGGATTTATTCGACTTCATGTTCCCTGAACAAGCAGAGGCCTCACACCTGCGCAGTATTTCACGGAGTTTACGCACCCAAACCGTTGCTGCCAGCGGAACGCGAGCTCGCATCGAACAAACCCAAAGTTCAGTGGAAGGCTTGCGCGAAGATGTCCACTTTCTGAACATGGTTGTCATGGCAATCATCAAACGTTTGACGGAAAAAGAAACGATGAATATGGCGGACATCTCGGACATCCTCGAACAGATTGATCATCTGGATGGGGTGCAGGATGGCGGTCTCGATATCAATTCCATGCGGGCCGTGCTGGGGGCGGTCAAAACGTCGGCGCCCGCTGACTCAGGGAGGGGTGCCGAAGACGAGTTACCTCGGATCAATGTTGGGCGGTATCGCAGTCGCTAAACGGTCGCACAACCGCTTGCACAACCCGCTTGCACAACCCCTTGCACAAGGCAGAAGTCGCGAGACGCACAAGCTTACTCGGCCAGCAAAGCTTGCAAACGCTCCATCCCCAGCCGCAACACGTCACCCGGATCTTGCTCCCACAATTGCTTGTTGAATAACTCGAGACTGATGGTTCGATCGTAGCCAATATCACGTAGCACTTGGATTTCGGCTTTCAAATCAATCACGCCATCGCCGACCATCACGCGGTCTGGGTCGAGTTGCTCGCCGGCCGGAATCCCAGCAGCCGCGTCATCAATGTGATAGTGTGCAATGCGTTCCGCAGGGACTGCGCGGACATCATCCAACGTCCCGCCACTGTTCCAGGTGTGAAACGCATCCATCACCAGCGTCGCATCAGGATCGTCAGCATCCTGCACGACCTGCCAGGCCTGATCGAGTCGCGGACAACCACGAAAGAAACTGATGTATTCGTAGGTCGGTCGGCAGCCAATGCTGCGCCCCAACTCCAACAATTCTCGATATCGCGTCGCGGTCACAGAGAGGTCAAAGGGCTCATACGGCGGCGAACAGACAAGATACGGTGATCCGAGTCGGGCGGCGATTTCGAGACGTCGCTTCGTCTCTTCCAGTTGATGCGGGTACTCAAATTCGCTGGCTTCCGCCCAGCCACGAGTCGCGATCATGCACGGCACGATTAACCCGTGGTCGGCCAGGGCCTTTTCAATGTCTCGCACTTCACCACCGCGCCCAATGAATGCATACACATCATTGACCCACAGTTCCACGCCTGCGTATCCCGCTTCTGCAGTCAGGCGAATTTTCTCCAGGATCGGTTGAGGCATGATCGTACTGGTGTTGAGGCAGAGCGTGAAGGCCATGGCAAACGCACTTTCAGCAAAACAGGGGATAAGGAATGGGGTGTCTGTCAGTTGACAATATAACGCTTCCGCAGCGTGCGGTCCGCGCCCTGTCGAGCATGCAGGGAAAACGTGGCGAAAACCGCGTCAGCACCTGGATTTCCATTTCCGTTAGACCGACCGCAGCATCTCACTCATGCCCACTCGCTTCACCCGCACCACTAGGCACGCGAACCTGCTCGACGAGATCAAGCACTTCCTGAGGCGGCGGCGGCGTGAGGGACGAAATGACGATCGTGACGGCAAAGTTTAATGCCATCCCCAGCGTCCCGATCCCTTGAGGTGAAATGCCGAACAGCCATTTTTCGGGCGGCAGGATCGGGGCGTCGAAAAACATGGGCAGCACCTTATCCGCGGTGCACAAGACGATGTAGACCATGGTAAACACCAATCCAACAATCATCCCGGCGACGGCGCCAGTCCGGTTCGCACGCTTAAAGAAGATCCCGAGAAAGATCGCCGGGAAAAAGCTGGCAGCTGCCAGACCAAAGGCAAAAGCGACAACCTCGCCCACAAACCCTGGTGGGTTAATGCCGAAATAGCCCGCGGCAAGAATGCCGACGATGATCGCAATGCGACCAATGAGAACGCGTTGTGCTTCTGTCGCTTGTGGCGCAAAGAAGCGCACATACAAGTCGTGTGCCAGAGAAGAACTGATCACCAGCAACAAGCCCGCAGCAGTCGACAGGGCGGCTGCCAATCCACCTGCTGCGACAAGGGCAATCACCCACGGTGGCAAGCCGGCCACTTCCGGTGTCGAGAGAACAATGATGTCCTTGTCAATTTTGGCCAATTCCGACTTGAGAACGGTTTTGCCATTCTCTTCGTTTTTAACCAGTTTCAGGTCAATCACGCCATCTTGATTTAAATCATCAATCACCAGCAGGCCCGTACTCTGCCAGCGCGTCGCCCAATCCAGCGCTTCGTCTTTTTCAGAAACCAAATAATACAGCACGGAGACTGCAGAAACGCTGCTGTCGTCAGCAGCACGGCGGTTCTGCTCTGCCGCATCGCGAATCGCCGACAAAGCAGCAGCACGATCCTCAGCAAACGAAACCACTTTGGATTCACCGCCAGCGGGCTGGACTTCCACTCGCTCGATGCGCGCGAGATGCAGACTCTTGATCAAGTTATAGCGAGCAAAGAGTCCCAGGGCCGGTGCTGTCGTGTACAGGAGGGCAATAAAGAAAATCGCCCAGATGGCCGAATACCTGGCTGCACGTACGTTCTTGACCGTATAGAAACGAACGATCACGTGGGGCAGTCCCGCCGTTCCGAACATCAATGCGGCGGTGATACAAAAGACATTCAACTGCGAGAATTTACCAAACGGCTTGGTATATTCCTGCTCGCCCAACTCCAGTAACACGTCATTCAGCCGTTCCGAGATATCACTGAACACGAAGGCGGTCTGGGGAATGCTGCTGCCGGTCAACTTCATCGAAATCGCCACACTGGGAATGATGAAGGCGACAATCAATACAAAATACTGAGCAACTTGGGTCCAGGTGATGCCTTTCATCCCTCCCAACACGGCAAAGAAGGCGACAATCGCCATCCCAATGACAACGCCTACCGTCAAGTCAACTTCCAAGAACCGAGAGAAGACAACACCAACTCCCTTCATTTGTCCGGCCACATAGGTCAGCGAAACGAAGATCGCACAGATCGCCGCAACAACACGTGCCGTTTCGCTGTAATAACGAGCGCCAATGAAATCGGGAACCGTGTAATGGCCGAACTTGCGCAAATACGGAGCCAGCAGCAACGCCAGTAAGACATATCCGCCGGTCCACCCCATGAGGTAGACCGAGCCATCGCTTCCAGAAAAACTGATCAACCCCGCCATGCCGATAAACGATGCGGCACTCATCCAGTCAGCGGCCGTCGCAGCACCATTCGCAATCGCCGGTACGCCTTGACCAGCCACGTAGAAACCGGCCGTTTCCCGCACACGGCTCAGCCAGCCAATGACGAGATACAAAGCAAAGGTCAGACCAATAAACGTCCAGGTCCAGGGGCGGGCCGGATCCACTTCGGCAGCCGCCAGCAGGTTCATCGATGACAATGGCATTGACTACTCTTCCACCTCATACTTCCGATCGAGGCGGTCCATCCACAAGGCATAGGCCAATACCAGCAGCACAAAAACAAAGATCGATCCTTGCTGAGCGAACCAGAAACCAAGTCCGATTTTGCCCACCCGAATCGAGTTCAGTGGTTCAATAAAGAAAATGCTGCATCCGAACCCCACTGCAAACCAGATCGCCAGCAAAATACCGACCACCCAGAGGTTGCTGCGCCAGTAACCGGCAAGATCTTTGGTCCGTGCTGGGCCATCTGTGTTGCTATGATTCACGACCGCCACTCGTTCATGCTATTTATGTCCAGTTCGAAGAACTGACATTGTGGCATACGAGATGGAACGTGGCGATAGGTGAAACCGCCATGTTCTTGACGAAATCACAAACGACGATCCATCATTGCGGGCGCAGCCGAAGCGACGAGGGCCAAGCAAATCGCGTGCAGAACCCTAGGCCGCCAACCGTGAACGGAGTCCAGAGGGAATGCCAAGCGTGGAGTCACCAACGAGCGGTTAGTTACCGCCGCCGCCACCTTGACCGCCTTGACCACCACCTTCGATGGTCTGCGATTGACCGGTTGCAAAGTTGAACGTCTGCACCTGGCCAATGGCTGAGAAGAAGGGAATCGGGCTGATACGCACATAGCGACGATCCGCTGAAATCACCGCGGTGGCCGTCATGTTTGCACCTTCTGGCAACGTTGTCAGCACTGGGCGGAAACCGACGTTGCGACGTTTACGATTGTTCGTCACCCGCCCGTCCTTATGTGCTTTCTTGGTCCAATTCTTGTACTCGTAACTGGCGCTGGAGTTTTCCAGTTGGCTCAACTGTTGCGTTGCAACTGCCTCCCGTGCCACGGCATGGGATCGGGCCAGGTTTGCCAACTGCTCCGTTTCCAGAGACTGCTTACGACGACCATGATCAACATCGAAAATCACAGCGGCATCTTGTTCCGCCAGTGTCACTTGCTTATGAATGTGCCGCTGCTTGGTGGTACCGTAATGCGTGTAGATATCGACGGTCACCTTGCCAGCGGTCACTTCGCCCCACACGCGGCGGATCACCATTTTATAGAGTCCGCTAAACGCTTCTGGGCACACATAAACTTCCGAGAATCCATCGGCAGATACTTTGTCTTCATGCGAGAAAGCATCGCCCAGGATCACACCGCCACTGGTGGTGCGTGGTTGTCGCATCCAGCAGACGCTGCCCGCAGGTTCCTCGACCAGCAAGTCGATATCTGCGTCACCCGTCCAAGTCACACGTACCAAACAATCGCGAACGAGTGCTCGTCGCAAAGCCAGGTCAAATGCCTCGGCTTCCTTTTTGCGCCCGTTCTTTTGGAGATCGAGAATGGTCGCACGCGCAACGCGACGAGCCTTCGCTTCCACTGCTGCTTGGTCTTTCGGCCAAGCCTGACGGAGGATACCGACACAAGCCCACTTCACAGCTTCCAAGTCGTTCAACTCTTGAGCCACAGCCAGTCCGGCAACAAAAGGTGTCGGCTGGAACGGGTTCCGTTCAGCGACATCCTGGTACAACTGCAACGCACGTTGTTTCAAACCGACGTTGGCCATGTAACTGGCCACATGAATCACCTCGTCGTCCGTTTTGGCAAAGTCCACTGCGGACATCAGGACGCGTTCCAATTCGGAATTGTCTTCATTTTCTTCACTGCGAAGCGACAAGCTCATCGCTTCGAACATCCAAGGTTGGCCATAGCCATTACGCAAAGCGGCTTTGATAATCGCCAGCACATCCGCCAGACGCTCTTTGGCAGCCGTTTCACGATTGTTCTTGAGATCGTTTTGTGCGTGCAAAGTCAAGTTACGGACATTCTGGCGAACTCGTCGACCAATCTTGATCCGTGTCTCTTCATCTGCATGACGTTGCGTTTGGAAATAACGGTCCCAAAATGCTTCTGTCGATTCACCTTGTTGCTTGACCGCGTCGATCGGTTTAACAGGGGTCGTGTCGACAGGGGTTTGTGCCGGCGCTGGCTTCGTTTTCACAGGCTGCTTTTTGCTTCCGAGGCTCAATTCCTCTTCGACAGCAAACATACCGCCGCCCATGCCGCCGCCCATGCCGCCCATGCCGCCGCCCATGCCGCCCATGCCGCCACCCATGCCGCCGCCCATGCCTTGACCACCGCCAAAGCCGCCACCGCCGCCAAGGCCACCGCCCATCTGGAACGGATTGACGTTGGCACCAGAAATCGGCAAGACCAAGTCACCCACCGGATATACCTTGGTGACCAGTTCGGTCTCAGCTGCTTCTGCGGTCGTGATCTGCAAGACTTCGTCTTTGATGATGTATGTCAACTCAAGTTCTTTAAGCAACAAGCGAAGGCCTGAGCGAAGCGTAATTCCCGACAATTCTTTGGTGATCTTCAAACTGAAGTCGAAACCAATATCATCCAAGGCACGGCGATCGATTTGAATCGGAATCTCGTGGTAGTCCGCGAGGAATTCGATCACTTCGTCAAGCGACGCTTCGTCAAATCGTAATTCAGTGTCCGTTTCCAAGGCGTCGAAGATCTTCTTCTCACGCTTGCCTTGATTCGCCAAGTCGATCGAGGCGTACTTTTTACGACGGATCGACAACGCTTCCCAAACGTCCGCATCGGGATAAACGATGGGTGGCTCATCAGGGAACGGAATGTGAGACAACTCGACCTGATACATGGCGTCTGCCCAAGCGGCGTGCCGCATATCACGAAGTCGTTCATTTTCTTTCGAGTGGCGGACAAAACGCGAGTGCCAAACTGCAGCAATCGCAGTGCTGTTGGTCGGCTCAAGAGCACGGACCTGAGTCGCGATGTCGATCTCAGCCAGACGGTATTCGCCTTCTTCCATCAAACCGTTGAACTTGTCCAACAGGTGCGAAATCAACAGGCGGTCACGCGTCAAACCTTCGAGAATACGGCGACGATCACGTGCAGCCGCTTCATTTTCTTCTGCCTGAGTACGTTCGTTATCCACCTCAACCTTGCGGCGATTGGATTCACGAATTGCATTTGCCAGCTGCTTGCGAAGCTGCACACGCACCTCAGCATTGACATCCGCAGCTCGCTCCACCGTCTCTAACATGTTCTTCAAGTCGGCCAACGCACTGCCAGGATTGGTTCCCATCTGAGCCCGCGCGTCTCGCAACAGCGTTTCGACTTGAGCTTCCAGCATCCCAGCTGCAACTTGCTTCTGATTCTCGATGTCGTCCAAGAAGCTACCTTCGACAGGAACTTCCGCGTATTCCGACAACGGATCCACTTGAGGTTCGGCTTGACCAGCCGCGGGAGGTTGAAAACGGACAACCAAGTCCGCGTCATCCGTCTTGCCGCGCTTCTGCAAGGCGCGTTGCATCACCATCGCAGCGGGATTCGTCGGATCACGTTGCAAAGCTGCCTGAGTGGCTACCCGTGCGTTCTCCAGATCGTTGGCTCCCAAGGCTGTCGCGCCCAACTCCGCCAATTTGTTTGCCGAAGCCTGTAACTGGCGTCCCGTTTCGCGAAGACCGGCGGAACCCATTGTGGGTAGCGTCACACCTTGATCCACACGCGCCGCTTGTACCAATTCAGGAAGGAATCGAAAGTCGTCATGAGACGCTTCCGACTTGACTTGCCATTGCATCTCGACAGGCTGGCCGTTCACTTCGCCCGCCATCGTGACTTGCTGAGCACCACGTTGCTTGAGCAGACCAATCAAGATGGTGTCGCGGTCTCCACGCAACGGAGGAGTCAGTTGAGGATAAACCTCCGAGATATCTGCTGATAACTTCAAGGACGTCGGCCAAATGACCGGCTCTTTTGCAATCCGTGCCAATGCCGCGCCAGATTGCTGACCCGACACATTGTCGGCATCCATCAACAACATCCCACCCGTGTGATTCGCAATCGTCGCCAACAATTGAACGTCGCGACGAGGCCCGATGGCCAAGCTGGAAATGGCAACACGGCCATCCACGGCGGAATCCATCAAGGAACGGAAGTCGGCTGTATGCAAAACATTGGCTCGGCTCATGCCGTCACCGATGTAAACGATCGCACGAGGATTTTCACTCTTCCCAAAACTCTTCAAGGCCGTGCGGACACCGGTCAACATGTCGGTTGAACCCAGCGGTACACGCTGTTCCAATTTCTTCACGCCAGCTTGCAAGTCCGCGCTCTTGGGATTCACAAACGACTGCGTCATCGGCACAGCGTTCAGATCGATCGCCATCAGGCTGACGCGATCCTTGTTACCCAAGTTGCCGATCAGTGCGTTGAGCGATTCCAGCGCATGTTCGCGATACACACCCGCCTGACTGGCAGATGTGTCAAACAGCACCAAGACGTCCTGCGCACCAGCCGGAGCAGCAGGCTTGGTTGGCTGCAGGCTGAGAGCAAAATATGACTCCCCAGCGGGACCGTCATAGGTTGCCAACCGCGAATCTGCAGTGGGTGGGGCTGCAACAACCGAAACTGCTAGCAGCGCAAAATAAGTGGAAAGGGCCGAAATAATTCGACTGCGTGAGGACATTAGAAGCGTCTCCAAGCACAGAAGTGAAAAGTTTAAAGGGCTCGATCTCTCTGTTCCGAAGACAAGCCCTTGCCTTGCCCGACAAGTTCATCGGCGCAAAATCTAGCGCCATAACGGCTATTCTATTCAGCGGGGTCTTAAAACGCCACTTAAAAAAGGCAATTTGCGTCGCTTTCTCGTCTACATTTCGTCGTCCCGTGCCCAGCCGTTGCCGTCCCCGACAGGTATCGAGAACCCCAGACAACCAAACCACAGTCCGAACATGTCGATGTGTTACAACATCTTCTTAACTATAGCTTTGCGCAACATGAGAAGGGCACCATTCTTGAGGAGTTCGTTAATCTGTGAGGCCCCATAACCGGCGCAGTCCCGAATGGCCGCTGAATTGAACCGCCACACCGCCTGACATACGCTTCGAATTTCTCGGATTTTGCGGATGCTCGCCAAATCGAAAACGGCTCAAAAAACAACCCAAACCACCCATGACCCCTATTTAAATAGGTCTCGAGGGCGGTTCTTCCTCTTTGCAGCCCCCCACTTGGTTGTTTCGACACTCCCAGCCTTCGGCCTGCACCTTGGTTCCATCGAAGAGATCAGCCGCGCCCAAGCCATCCTCTCCCCCTCACACAGCCCACCCCCGAACAGAAAGACAAGAACCCCCATTTCAGCGGGATCCGTCAGACATTTGGTCGTCAGCTGGGTCCCTGCAGCTGGCGGAAAAACCGCAGGCCCAGGTATTCACCAGTTTCAGGTGTTCCTCGCGGTCGGGAAGGGGGCGGCGTAGCCAGCGGTTGTGAGCGACACTACACCATCACGTACGATTTTAGAGATAAGGCGTCAGTAACCGGGCGGCTCCGTCGCGGAGACGCACCAATAAACCGCGGCGATGAACTTCCGCTAACGTGACCTCACGAGCCTCGGTCGCCTTGGCATCCATTAACGCGTTCAACTCGCGCGCCAACTTGAGATCATAACACTCCACGTTGAATTCGAAGTTGAGGCGGAGGCTGCGCGGATCCCAATTCGTCGAACCGATGAAACTCCACATATCATCGACCACCATCAATTTCGTGTGGTCGAAAGGCGGGGGAGTGCAGTGGACGCGGCACCCCTTTTCCAGCAATTGCCCGAGTTGAGCCATGGCCGCCCACTGGACGACGGCAATGTTGTTCGCCGCCGGCAAGTAGATCTCGACAGCAACCCCACGGAGCGCCGCCACGTTGAGTGCCTGAATGAGCGACGCGTTGGGCAGAAAGTAGGGAGTCACAATGCGAACACGATGTCGCGCCGAGGCCAATGCAGCGACGATCAAATCACTGAGTTTTTCGAAATCCTCGTCGGGACCATCTTCAATCCCGCGTGCCCAGACGTCGCCCACCAAGGGTTGCTCGGGAAACCAAGATTCGCCATGGAGCTGCTCGCCCGTAGTAAACGACCAATCGGTCGCGAAGACATCCTGCAACTGTGACACGATCGGCCCTTGCAGTTCAAAGTGCAGGCACTGGACAGGGTGTTTCGGGTTAAGCGACAGTTGATGCCCCTCGCGAATATTGGTCCCCCCGGTAAAACCAAGGCTCCCATCGACCACCAGAATCTTGCGGTGGTTTCGCAGATTGGCGTATCTCGGCAAAGGGATACGGGTAGGCAAGAAGGCAGCGGCGGTGACCCCAGCTTGGCGTAACCGCCGGACCATATTCGGACGGCTGTACTTGGAACCGATATCGTCCACCAGCACGCGCACGGCCACTCCACGTTCATGCGCCGCGACGAGTGCGGCAAAAAACGCCTCACCTGAACGATCGCTGTCGAAGATGTAGCTCAACAACGAAACGGACTGCTGGGCCTGGTCAATCGCGGCGATCATCCGCGGATACGCTTCATCTCCATTCACCAGCGCTTCGACTCGATTCCCCGCCACCAGAGCACGCTCGGTGAGATTTCGCCCTGCCATGGCCAATCCAGCAAGACTCGGGTAATGCTCCAGGAATTGCTCGACCTGCTGCAGATGTGCTTCGCTCAATCTGGGATCGAGACCATCGTGTTTTGGATTTTTCCGTTTGAGTGCATGCGCCTTGCGTTGAATACGATTGATTCCAAAACAGATGTAGGCACAGGTTCCCAGGAGTGGGGCCAGCCAAGCCAGGCCGACCCAGGCGATCACGGAACGGCTATCGCGTTTCCACAGGATGGCGTGGATCGTCACCCCGAGCGCCATTGCCACGTCAGCGACTAATAGCACGCTTCCCCAAGAGATGATATTTTGCAACCGATCGCTCCCGCTGGCACCGGACGAGTTACGCAATTGTGCGGTGTTCAGTATAGATTGCCCGCATCGACTTCACAGCGAGCGTTCAGGGGCTTGGCGACATCCAGTCGAGTTCGATGCATTACCAGCGGCGGCCCAGCGCAGCTCAGTCCTCCTTTGCATTACAAAACATGACCACGCACGTGGCGTCATCGTGGGTTCCCTGCTGCTGCGCCAGCACGACGAGTTTCTCGGCCAGCATCCGCGGCTCGGCATCTTGCGAAACGACTTCGGAAATCAATTCGGGGTCGACATAATCGGACACGCCGTCGCTGGTAAGCACAATGCGATCGGAGGGCTCGAGCGCGACCACCGACGGCTCGACTTCGCAGAATTCTTCACATCCCAGACAATTCCACAGCACGTTGTGGTTGGGGATATCGCGGACATCCAAACCCACGAACATGCCTGCATCCAGCAACACTTGAGCCACGGTTTGATCGGTTGTCAACTGCCGCAATACCCCATCGCGTACCAGATAAGCTCGACTGTCACCGACGGCGGCCAGCTGCAAGCCGTTGCGTGCCAGGGTCGCCACGACAGCCGTGGTTCCCATCCCATACGACTCGGAGTCTCGGCGCGCTGCATTCAGAATCTGCTGATTGGTACGTTCAAAGGCCAGCCGCATGCCGGACATCAGCGCCGCGTCCGACCCCAGGTTCATAAATTTTTCGACGTGCTCCCGCAGTTCCGCGATCGCCAAACGGCTTGCCTGCTCACCAGCCCGATGTCCTCCCAAGCCGTCTGCGACGATGGCATAGCGTTGCCCCGGGTCGACATAAAAAGCGTCTTGATTGACTTTCCGTCCGCGTCCTATCAAGGAACATCCCGAGCCTTGAATCACCAGTTCCCGATCGGGCTTCTTGTCGGCCGGTAACTCGCGAGAACGTTCCAGCGAACGCCGGAACGCAGTCCCTTTTTTTCCAGCTGCATGTCGAGCCATCATTCGTTCCCCTTTAGCTGCCGCCAAGCTCGCCCGAGTTCCAAGCGGGCACGATGCAAACGGCTGCGAACCGTCCCCACGCGAATGCCCAACAGGGAGGCGATGGTTGCGTAGTCAAAGCCGTCAATTTCTCGCAACACGAGAACGGTACGATAATCGTCCGAAATGCGTTGCAAGGCCGTAGCGAGATCGTTCGCCTGTTCTGCGTTTTCCAGTGCGTTGACTGCCTGGGGCGTGCAATCCACCGGCTCCTGTCCCATCGTTCTCAGTGCGACATCGAGGGAGCGAGTCGATTTCAGGCGTTGCTGCCGCGTGGCGGCGACATTGCGGGCAATTCGATAGATCCACGTATAAAAGCTACTGGTCCCACGAAACCCCGACAGTTTCAGATAAGCATTCACAAACGTTTCTTGCACCACATCTTCCGCTTCTGTTTCGCAGCCAATGGAATTTGCCAACGAGGTAAACAGGCGATCTTGATAGGTGCTCATCAGGCGCGCAAAGGCGTCGTGATCTCCTTCCTTTGCCAAGTCGATGGTGTGTTGTTCATTGACCAACATGGGACTTTCTCTCAACCAGAGGTGGTGCATAGGAAACGCGACGTCCTGGCCGACGATCCGCCAAAAAATCTTTGCCCGCCCAGCGGTTCCCCCAGTGGCGTGGGCCTGTCCTCTGACCGTCGCAGGCCGTAAGATGGCAGGAGTCCCCAAACTTCGCTCACCACATGTTGTCCGGGTGCGACGATGTCGAAAAACACCGAAGAAGTGGCCGATCTGGCAAATGCCCTGGCCACCGCAGACGACCACCGCGAGGCCACGGCGACCCAACTGATGCAAATGGTCTACGGCGACTTTCGCGCATTGGCGGGGGCTTATCTACAACGCGAAGTTCCCGGCCATACACTGCAGCCCACCGCCCTGGTGAACGAAGCATTCCTCAAACTCGTGGACCAGTCACGCGTCCATTGGCAAGGTAAGACTCATTTCTTTGCCGTTGGTGCCGAGATGATGCGGCGCATTCTGGTCGACCACGCACGTAGCAAACATCGCCAGAAGCGTGGCGGCGGGTATCAGCGGATCGAGCTCCATCCTGATCTGCAGTTGTCCTCGGATCGCGACGAAGATCTGCTGGCGGTTGACGAAGCGATCGACAAGCTTGCCGAAGTCGATCCGCGCCAAGCCAAGATTGTGGAATTGCGTTTTTTTGGCGGGTTAAATATGCAAGAGGTGGCTGACGTGCTGGGCATTTCCAAACGCACGGTGGAACGAGAGTGGACGATGGTCCGGGCTTGGCTGCGTCGCGAACTAACGCGTGAGGAACGGGCGTGAGCCAAGGCAAGCATGGTTTGGTCAAAGCGCTGTTCTTGCAAGCCGTCGCGTTGAGCGAGGAGGAGCGTGAACGTTTTCTCGCCGCCGAATGCGCTGACAACGCATCGCTCCGCCAGGAGGTCGAGACGCTGCTGGCGTATCACGATACCGAAACTATCTTGCCTCCACCCGAGGAAGATTCGGGAACCGTCCTGAAAACCCTGGATGTCGACACACCGCCGGCGCTCGCTCAATCGATCCTGTCCTCGGACCAGTCATTGGATGCCGAGGACGAAACCCGCAACCTATTGCGGTTTCGCTTGCGTGCCGTGACGCTGGTGCTCGCCGTCGCGATCGCCTACCTGATGGCTGCCGACATCCTCATGGGGCGCTGGGTGCAACTGGGGATGCACAGCGTGGGTGCCGCCGTCATGTGCTCCTGCCTCGCGCTACTCAGTAGTCACATTCCTCTGACGCTGAGAACGTTGCGCATCGCAGAGCTCGTAACGCTGGCCACCATCGGTCTATTAGCGATCATGATTGACTGGTGGCTGATGGTCACCGGAGCGCGATGGGCAGACGCAGCGCAAACGATCAATGCGAACAACTGGAGTTACCTGGGTTGGTCGCTGATCATCATGATCTACGGGGTTTTCATGCCCAATCATTGGCAGCGGGCAGCGCTGATTCTGGTCCCGGCAGCCAGCGTGCCTTACTTGGTCACGGCGACGGTCTGCTGGTGGGACTCCGGCGTGCACGCAATCCTGGCAAACGAAGAGCGTTTCGGTACGTTGCTTCCGGCACCTTTCGTGGCTGCCTTGACCTCCGTTTACGCAGCTCACATCATCCACAGCAGTCGTTTGGATGCGATCCGCGCCAAGCAATTTGCGCAATACCGGCTGACCCGGCTGCTGGGTGCCGGTGGGATGGGTGAAGTTTATGAAGCCGAACACCTGCTGCTCAAGCGACCGTGTGCCATCAAGCTGATTCGACGAGAACGCAGCACGGACGCCAAAATGCTGGCCCGCTTTGAACGCGAAGTGCAAGCCACCGCTCACCTGTCGCATCCGAACACCATTGAAGTCTTTGACTACGGGCGCACCGAAGAAGGGCGTTTTTACTACGTCATGGAACTGTTGCCAGGCATGAGTTTGCAAGACCTGGTTGATCAGTATGGCCCGCTCTCCCCCGGCCGCGTCGTCTACCTCCTGCGGCAATGCTGCGGCGCTTTGCAAGAAGCTCATGATGCGGGCCTGATCCATCGCGACATCAAACCCGCCAATATCATTGCTGCGGAACGAGGCGGCATGTACGACGTCGTCAAAGTGCTTGACTTTGGACTCGTGCGCGAAACGCGCTTTGGCGCAAAACTAAGCGGCATGCATACCCTCGCCGGCACACCCCAATACATGGCACCGGAACAAGCACTTGCGTCGAGCGCCGTCGATGCCCGCACCGACTTATACGCGTTGGGGGCAACCGCTTACTTCCTGCTTACGGGGCGTCCGCCGTTTGGCGGTACCAATCCTGTCGAGATCTTACTGAAACACACGCACGATACCACTTTCCCGCCATCTCACTACCTCCCCACCATCCCGGCGGAGATGGATCAGATCATCATGCGCTGTCTCGAGAAGGCAGCAGCTGATCGCTATCAGTCCGCCAGCGAACTCAGCTTCGCCCTGGAACAGACCACGTGCCACGACGCATGGACAGCCGCTCTGGCCAAGGACTGGTGGCAAGAACGAGACACACCGCCCACCACGTGAGTGCAGCACGCCACTGGCAGCGTTCACTCGCAGCGACACAGCATCATTCCAGGTCGATTAACTGGCCATCCGCACGATTTGCCATGTGAGCCAACAGCTGTGGTTCAATCGTCTCAGTCAAAAACCGAACACTGCCGTCACCCAGCATGAAGTTGGCACCACCCGGATGGGAACTGCCAAAGCTGCCGTTGAGCAGTGCCGGTGCCATGGCGGCGATTTCAGGACCTGCCTTGCCGCTAAGCAGTTTGTCAATGTAGGTTTCTCCACCGCCACCCCAGCCGGGTGCTTGGAAGAAATTGATCCCCGTCCGGGCATTGCGCAACGTGGACCGAGTCCCTGACATCCAACCCAAGTCAGTCGCTTCCGGGACTTTCTCTCCGACAAAAATCGTGTAACTCGAACCATCCGGAATATCTTCGTATCGCAGGCGGCTGTTCAAGAAAAAGACGCCGGTATTATCGACGTCAATCGGAACTTCACGGTCGCCATAACAGCCCGCGTAGCTGGTAGCCGCGACCTCCACCTCGCCCGTGCCGTTGCCCGCCGTGCCGTTCTGCAGGGCTACAGGGGCGATGATGACTTGCGCCGGAGAGCTGGGACAGAACAGAACGGGGATCGCGTGTCTTGCGGGCGCGGCGTTTTTGGGATCGTAGACCCCGAAATCAAAATCAATCGCATTCCAGGCGTTTTTCTCTTCCAGGTAAGGTGTCAACTGAACCAGCCAATTGTGGTGATACCCTAACGGCGTATTGGCGATGGGCCCGGTCGCATTAATGGTCCCCGGCGGATAGACCCCATGTGCCATTTCGTAATTTTGGATCGCAGCAGCCAGCTGAGCCAAATTGTTACTACAGTTCAACCGGCGGGCTGCTTCACGAGCCATCTGGACTGCAGGCAGCAACAGCGCCACCAAAACTCCAATGATAGCAATCACAACCAGTAATTCGACAAGCGTAAACGCCGAGCGAGATCTCATGGCGTATCTCCTGAGTTATTTGTCTTCAGCGGCACCGCAATCCGGTGCGTCACTCGATGAATCGAATCTGCGGGATAGATAGCTTCCACGACGAGTTGCTGCTCGTCTGACTCTGATATCACCTCGCATTGAATCGTTACCACTCCGGCATGGTCACGGCTGAGTTGCTGGGCATCCAGTTGCCACGCTTCACCGGAATATCCGTTGTCCGCCGCCAAGCGTTGCCGTGCGCGGCTCAGCCCAGACTCCGCCAGCCACAACGCCTGTTGTTGCCATTGCGTTTGCCGCACCTGACGTTGATGCAAGGTGATCCAGCGCAGCAACCCGGCGCTCGTCAGCCCGACGACCATCAGACACAACAGGACGATGACCAACAAAGTGCCTCGGCGACGCGTCACTTGCAGTCTGCTCATTCGTCTCCCTCCAACCCCACCGCGACGAGGATTTCCCGGGCGGCAACAGGCGCCATGGCCGCAGTGGTATCTTCCTTCGGTTGCAAAGTCACTTGCAGCAGCGCACCGGTCGATTCCACCAATTGCCACGCCACAAGATGATCGTCGAGCAGTGAATACAGTTCGACTTCGGGAGGACGGCCATCGCGTATCATCGACCGCACCACATCTTGACCTCGGCGTTGATAAACAGCTTTCCATCCGAGGCCGTACAAGGTCAATGCCTCTTCGGTCGGTTCGGCTCGTTGCGCTCGATGCGTATCGGACTGCAACCGCACTCCAAAACGCTCCACGATGGCCTGCCCGACATCGGCTTCCCGCAACTCGGAGGTCGTTCGGAACAACAAGTGCAGAGTCGTCCCGACAGTCGTCAACAAGACCGCAGAGGCCCCCATGACCGACATGACCTCAACCAACGTATATCCTCCGCGATGCCGGCGTTTCATTCCTGTTCCTCCGGAGGTCCGTAGCGGTAGGCACAGAGAGATCGAGGCGTGCGAACACGCCCGGAGTGTTCGCCCCAATTCACGGTCACGACCACTCTCTTCGCACGTTCGTCAGCAAGCGGTGTGACCTCAATCTGCAAGGTCGCACCCTGCGGCAACCGTTGAATGCGCGACGCCAAGTCGATCTCTTGATTCACTGCGGGCGTAAGTTCATCGTAGGGCAACGCCATCATCCGTTCCATGGCATTCGCTACCTCCAAGGAAACCGCACGTTGCGTGCGGGTCGCACTCTGCTGTCGAATAGCCAACTGGAGCGTTTGAACCGCCAGCACCATGGTCGCTCCGAGCAGCGCCGAGGCGACGGCCAGTTCGGTAACGGTGAATCCACCGCGCCGCCAGTGGCAAGCGTTTCTTTTCTGTTGCAAACTTTTCCGCTTCAAACCATCCCCCGAATCATTTCCACCAGAGGAAAGAAAAACGTCACCACGATCGTTCCGACCACCGCTCCCAAAAGCAGAATGGTAAGCGGCAACGCCGTATTGTAGAACACTTGAACACGTTGCAAACGGCGGCGCAAAATTGCGTGGGCAACCTCCCTCAGCGCCCATTCCGCATTACCACTGCGATGCGCCGCAGCCAACACATCACGTTCGCGTGTGTTGATCAACTTCTGGCGAGCAAGACAGTCAATCCAAAGCACGCCATCATTCATCTCATGGTAGATGCGGTTTAATCGCTTCCCAATCATCTTGGAGGGAGGTTTGACTGCCAGTTTGACTGAGAGCACTTCTAACGTGCGGGTAATCGGCCAGCCACACTGAATCCCCATGGCCAAGGCTTGCAACACCATAGCACGATCTCTGGCGAACGTCAGTCGCCCCCCTAACAACCATCGGGTCGGCAACAGCCCGCTGACAAACGCCAGGAACACCAACCCAACCAGGCCCATCAACAAGCCAACGGGAATGGTCAGGTACCAAAACTGCGATAGTGCCTCGACAGCGAGCACCACATACATCGTCATGGCCGGTAATTCGAGACCAAATTCCTCGAACATGTCAATGAACGCCGGCAGCAGGTTGACAATGGTCCACAGCAAAATGCCCGCCATCAACAAGAGGACGAGGAGGATATACACGACTTTGAGTGTGGCTTGTCGTGCGATCTCACTCAAGGCATTCTGACTCTCCAATCCCATTTCCAAAGCCGTACCCAAACAATCCATTTCCCAGCCACAGATCGCAGCGACACGGACTTCATTTGGCAAGTTTCGATACAATCCCTGTAATGCATCCGGGAATGGCACACCCTGATCCAGCAGTTCACTCAAACGCCGTGCTTTCCAGGCACTGGGGCCTTTGGATTCCAGACTGATGGCATGCGCGATTTCCTGCAACGGCACCTGTTTTTTTGCAGCCACAGACAACGCATAAATCAAGATCCGTCGCTCGGCAACATAGTAGGAACCGACCGCCACAATGCAGTAAGTGACCAGCACCATGCAGGCCATCGGCAACAAGATGATGAAGAACAGCAAATCCATGGAAATCAAAGCAGCGACATGAGGTGACTAAAAGCCCAAACTACTAATTAAACTGAGGAGCGGCAGAAACAGAGAAAACGCCACCCAACCGACCACCAGCAGAACCGCCACGAAAACCAACGGAGGGACCATGGTACGGAGGAGTGCCGAGCGAACACGAACACGCTCTTCGTACATGTCCGCCAAAGCCTCAAAGGATTCCCCTAACGAATTCGCCGTCTCTCCCCACGCAATGAAAGGCACAAACGAAGGGGGCATGTACCAGCGTCTGCGAAATGAATCTCTCAGCGACTCGCCAGATGCCAGGGCCTGAACGAGCTGTCGGGCCATCTGCTGCATCCTGACATCCTCCACCGAATCGCTCGTCAGCAGGATCGCTTCCGACAGGGGCACGTCGTATCTCAGCAAGACACCGCAGGTGCGGGAGAAATCGACAATGGCAGACCATTTCCAAATCACACCCACAAACGGGACCGACTGCACGACCCGTCCCCACAAACTGTCACCGGCCATCACCCGGAAAATCATGAGCAGCACAAACAGGGGAGGCGCGATGATCACAAATCCCTTCACTAAGACGGCACTCAACCACAACAAGACGAGTGTGTTCCAGGGTAAGGTCATACCAAACTCCAAGAACATTTCCCGAAAAATGGGAACCACATACAAGCCCATGAAGGTAAACACCAGCGTCGCCAGACACGCCACAACCACTGGGTAGGCGAGATCCAAAGTGACTGCCCGTTTCAATTCGCGCGTTGCCCGCTGACCTTCCAACAACTCGGTGAGCGCAAACCCAAGCTTGCCTGTCCTGGCAGCACTCTTTACCAACCCCAGCAAATGCGCTGGTAACGATTGCTCTTCGAGTAACTGAGTCAGCGACTTTCCCGCTTCTAATTGATCTGCAAACGCATGGAATGTCTGCGCTAACCTGACATGCGACGTCTCTAACGCGGCGGCACGAAATCCCTCAATCACTTGGTGGTCATTGCTGCAAACGTCAGAAACGGTCTGCGTCAACTCGTCCACTTCGGCGCGTGACAAACGGGCCGGCGGGCTTGGCCGACCGCTGTCTTGCACTCGGCTAAGGGCGATCACCGTCCAGCCACGCGTCTCCAAAGAGGCGCGAGCCACCGCCTCATCCTGGGCCGAGATGCGCCCCTGAACCTCCTCGTCGTCCGCTGTTTTTGCCGTGTAATCGAACTCGAACATGCCGTCGCTAAATCATGGGAATCGTTAAGTCGTCCAGGAGGCGTATCCACGGGAGCCACACCACGAGCACTTCTAACAACAGGATGAAGCCACCAAGGACCGCCGTGAGTATGACCGGCAGGTACAACGTCATCCACACCACTTGTCGCTTGGCACGCTCAGAATACACGACTGCGAGATGCTGAAGCCCACGAACCAATTGAGATTGGTTCGCACCGCCCACCAAGAGCCAACCAATCAACGGGGGAAACACAGGAGGCAACTGACTGATCTGCAACGTCTCGCCAGCGGACAAATCATGGGCCACTTGCTCTGCCGCCTCGGACAACTGCTGATCGCCGGTCGCAGCAGCGCAAAGCGGCAAGGCTCGTTCCAAGGGAACGTCCTGGCGGATCATCAACGAGAGCAGTTCGCTGAACGTCGCCATGCGGCCACGGTGTCGCAACATACCCAAGGTCGGAATGCCAAATCGGGAACGCTTTCCGGTAGTGGACGCCCAAGACAACGCCCGCCGCGACCAACGCGACCACAAATACCAACTCCCGCCAACCAGGCAGACCAACGCGCACAACCAGACGGCAACCGAGTTCCCAGCACCGATCATCGTCTGTAGCCAGTGATCCTCCTGCATGTGGCATACGCGACGCATCTCATTCAAAACGGGTGCCCAGTACCAACACAACATGACGAAGACAACCACACCCGTCACCAGAATGATGAAGGGATAAATCAACGCAATGTGAATCACACGCCGAATCTCGGCCACTCTTCTCAGAGAACTGGATATCCCTTCCAGTGCGCTAAACAGACGCCCTGAACGCATACCAGCTTGTACCACAGCGCGATAGAAATCAGGCACCGAAACGTGCCCCAACGCTTCGTCTAACTCCTCACCTCGCTCGAGCCGTTCCTGCAACTCGGACGAAACTTTACCGAGCTTCCCGGCAAAATCACCACTCATCCCGGCAATGCCCACCTGCAGGGGAACACCCAAGCGAGTCAACGCTGCAATCTCATCGTTCAGCGCGATCAGATCCTCTGTCGAGATCTGCTGAGAAGCTGACATGACAACCCAGTGAAAACAAGTGACCCGTACAAGCCTACAGCAGGGTAGTGTACGACGACTCACGCCACACTCATACCCTCACCAACGCCTTCCTATTACAATTTCCTGAAATTTTCAACTTGCGAACACAGCTCACCCGACGCCACTCACCATGCCACCGCCGCTGAGGAGTATCCTGGATCATCCCGCCGTCAGTGGGCGTTATCTGGTCCCTCAATCACGCAAGGTAAATTCCCCCTTCTACGTCGACGTCCCTGGCGCGCGACTTGCCTGTCATCATCAGGTCGTCGACCCGGCCAACCTCACGCTCGTCCATTTCCACGGCAATGGCGAAGCGGTCGCCGACTATGTTCCATCATTCACCGATGCGTGTGCACACATGCAGCTCAACACCCTCTTGGTCGAATACCGAGGGTATGGAGCTTCCAGCGGCGACGCCCAACTGGTCGCCATGCTCGACGACGGACTGGCTGCAGTGCAAACCGCCAACCTGGAATGGAGTCGCGTGCTCGTGTTTGGGCGGTCCATTGGCTCGCTTTATGCCGTCGACTTAGCTGCCCGCCGCCCCGACATCGCCGGCTTGATCCTCGAAAGCGGTCTCGCTGATCCAGTCGAACGGTTCCTTAAATACGCCAAGCTGGAACCGGTCGGCTTGGCCGCGCACGATGTCGTCCCTGATATCCAGCACTTCTTCAATACCCAGCGGAAACTCGAACAGTATGCCGGCCCGCTACTGCTGCTGCACGCGGAAAACGATGGCCTGATTGAGATCACTCACGCCGAGCAGAATCTGGCTTGGTCAGCCAGCACGAACAAACGTCTGGTGCGCCTGCCACAGGGAAATCACAACACCGTCATGCAACTGAACTGGCAAGCCTACCAAGATGCGATCGCACAATTCGTGCAACAAATCACCTCCGCCTAAAAACCAAACCAGCTACCGCCAACTCAGAGACGTCAGCGCCAACTCAGNNACGTCAGGTTCGCATACGAATCCAGAATTGCCCCAAACCTGCCCAAACCGTTACAAACACCACAATCCATATCAGACGATACCAAGCCGGTGATCCACCGGATTGAAACATACCAATCAGATGCTCGACAGCAAAACCCACCCCAGCCATACACCAGAAAATCGCGAGTAGATTGAAACGCATACCAACAGAATCCCACTCAAGAACAGGAAACCAGAAAATCAGTCATCTCGCACAAAACGGCCTGAAGCCTCAAACTCCGGCGCCTTGGTTGTCTGATTTCGTAGTATCTCCAGGTGCCTCACCCCAGTCCAGTCGGTAACGTATAATTCTGAAACAACCGGGTGGTGACAACATACAGCTAGTTCAACATGACCGATTCGCCTGCAATCGCAGCTGAGCATCTCAGCAAGACTTATCGCGAGGGGATCTTGCGACGCCGTTCGCAAGCGGCGTTGAAAGGTGTGTCCTTCGATGTCCGCCGGGGCGAAATTTTCGGACTCCTGGGCCCCAACGGTGCGGGAAAGACCACCTTCGTCAAAATCATGCTCGGCATCATTCGCAAAAGTGGCGGGCAAGCGACCATGCTGGGCCACAACGCGGGAGCACGCACTGCTCGTAAACAGGTCGGTTATCTACCGGAACACTTACGAGTCCCACGGCACCTGAACGGACTGTCGGCGCTGCGCTATTTCGGGAAACTCAGCGGTTTGCCAAGCAAACTCATTCGGGAACGCCAATACTCGGTACTGGAAATGGTTGGCTTGACCGACCGCGCCAAGGACCGCGTCACCAAATACTCGAAGGGAATGCTACAGCGTCTGGGGCTCGCCCAGGCCTTGTTGCACAGCCCAGAACTCCTGTTCCTGGACGAACCGACCGACGGCTTGGACCCCGTGGGACGGTCCGACGTACGGCAAATCATTTTTGAGCTGAAAGAACAGGGTCGCACGATCTTTTTGAACAGCCATTTGTTGCAAGAAGTCGAAATGGTTTGCGATCGTGTTGCCATTCTGGACCAGGGCGAGCTACGCAGTGTCGGGACCTTGCAGGAAATCATGCCACGTGGCGATGGATTCGAACTTGAACTCGAGTTGCGCGGCGACGGAAATCAAGCACGTGCGGCCATTGGACAACATCCGATCATTCACTCTCAGGCACATGCCGAGAACCATTTCTCCGTGACTGTCGAGCTCCAAGAGCAAGATCAAGTCGACATCTGCATCGACAACTTGCGACAACACGGCATTAGCATCGAACGCTTGGCGCGACGGCGCATCAGCCTTGAAGACGCATTTCTGAAAATCCTCTCCCAACCGAGGAACTCATGAGAGCGTATCTCGCCATCATCACCGATTGTTTCCACGAGGCACTAGCTTCGCGCGTGCTGTGGATGCTGCTGGCNTTGATCACGCTACTCCTGCTGATCTTGCTGCCACTCGGTTATGGCGAAAAGATGACNGAGGGNGTCGATGACAACACGGTCAGTGATTGGCCCAGATTTGCATTGCACCTCCGCAAGGAATCCATCACGAACCCGAAGTCTCCGGCAAACCACATCCTGGGAATCCTCGATCCGCAAGTCCGCAATCGACTTCTGGAATTCGAATTGCCTACCGAAGGCGACCCGGAAGTCCTGGAATGGATGACTTTCTTTCCACGCCTCCAGCAAGCCCTGACCAAGTCGATGCAGTCGGACGACTTTTATCGCAAAGAAGTCTGGGACGCCAACCCGATGCTCACCGACGAGGGGCGCAAGCTGGCGGAGTTGGAACCGGGAGAAATCACATCTCAGCAAATCCGCCGGCGCAATCGACTCGCCTTTGAAGCGGCGTTCCCGCAATTTGTAACTGCCAGTCCGCCGGTCACGCTCTATTTGAAATACGGAACCGCCAGCACTTGGCCCATCCCCTTGCCGGCAGACCAATTCCGCAGCGAGCTGCTGTCCTGGTTCTTGTTCGGTTTACGCTGGGGCGTCGGCCCGATCGGTGTCGTCATTGCCATCCTCGTCACCGCCTCCATGATCCCCCAGATCTTTGACCCCGGCTCGCTGAACCTGCTACTCAGCAAACCGATCTCGCGGTCGCTGATGTTCCTGTCCAAGTACCTTGGTGGCTGCATGTTCATTCTGATCAACGCCAGCTATCTCATTACCGGTTTGTGGTGCATCCTTGGACTCCGTTTCGGCATCTGGGAAAACAAAATCCTGTTGGCCATTCCGATCTACGTTTTCATCTTTGCCATTTACTACGCCGTCTCGGCCCTGGTCGGTGTTGTCTGGCGAAGCCCGATCATGGCAATCATTGTCGGCATCTTGTTCTGGATGCTCTGCTTCGGAGTCGAATTCACCCACAGCCTGTGCAAATACTGGGGCTTTGACAAATGGGGAATCACACAAATCCTCGACGCGGACGGGACCATTCTGACCGNGAATGAATTGGGGTTCACCAACGCCTGGGACGACGAACAACGGACCTGGAAACAGGTGTTCGAATCCGATCGTCAAAGAAGTCCCGAGTTACTGTTTCCGTTGATGATCCTTCCGGTCAATCGCCTCCTGCCAGAACTGCGGCCCGCCGGACCCATCTACGATGCCCGCCGCGACCGCCTGCTTTCCATTCACTACGCCACGGCCACCGAATCCGCCGTGGTAAACGTCGGCCGCCGAGACGACAACTGGGAGAGCCAGACAGGGGCCGCTCCTCCTGCCTCCACTCTCAAACTGCTCCAAGACTCGCAAGGAAAATTGACCGTCATCGCCCGAACCGGTATCTACCGTGTCCAAGGCGATCCAGGNANCCAACGCAAGCCGGTGGCGATCTTTGGCTTCGATATCCCACTGAGTGCCGGNTCCCCCTTCCAGTCCGCCGACCCCACTCCGCCGGTCATCCTGACACCGCCGGCAGACGCCGCGATCAATCAATCGACTGATCACCTGGTCACCTTCAGTCGCTCGGAACTCAACGTCNTGCGACTCGAAGGCAAGCGTTATCAACATGTCAANCAACGCAAACTGGACATCGACCTNAAAACGGGAGTGGCCTTGGGTGCCGGNGGTGACACCATCCTGCTGGCCTCTGCCGATGGGCGGCTCCGTGTTCTGTCAGCGAGCACACTGGAGGAACGACACGAACGACGACTCGAAGGTAACAATGCCCCTCGGTTCATCACCAGCTCTCCGAGTGGACGCTGGTTTTCCATTGTGTTTCAAAATGGGGCCCTGTGGCTGTACGATGCCCAACAGCAAAACTTCGTAAAACCCAGAATCAACGGACAAGGTACCATTTCGGCGGCCACGATGCCTGATGACGACGCGCTGTTGGTCGCCGATCATTTAACGCGCGTCACCCACTACGACCTGAATGACTTCCGGATCATCAAACGCTGGCAACCAAGCCAGACGGTCGCCAGCCGACTGTTCTACTACGGGCTCGTCCCGGTCTATACCGTGTGCCCCAAACCAGGCCGCCTGGACCTGGTGACAAACTACTTCATCACCGGAAAAGAGACCAGCGGTACGACACTCAGCATCGGCGACTTGAGCATGGCGCAAGCCGAACTGAATCCCTGGCAACCGATCTGGAGCAGTCTCGGATTCACCGCCGTCCTGCTGCTGATCTCCTGCATCTACATCGAACGCCAGGAATTCTAACCGCGGCCTGGGCGAACCGACGTCCTAACAGCAGGCGATCCGCTTGACGGACAGCCGAGCACACGCTGGGCCACCGACCCATCATCGCCGGGGATGATGCCTGTCAGATCCATCGCTCTCAACGACAAGCCGGATCAGAATGGCTGTGGACCGTGAGGAAAGCGACGCAACATCCAGTCGTCTGCGTTTTGACGTAAATGCTCCCACTCCAGAGACTCGTACATATCGCGCCGCTTCTTGTCCAACAGCTTGACCGCACCCATCTCTTGGATTCGTTGATTCAGCAACGAAAGAGCTTTTCCGTATCGCTGCTGACGACGCTCTTTGCGGATATGCAACAACGCGTACTTTGGATCGCGCGTGTCCACCCACTTGGCCAATTCAGCAAAATTATCCTCAAACGCTTTGTTGTGAGCATCCTGATCCGTGATCGGGTGCTTCTCCAGCACTTCGGGTAGCTCCATGTATCCCAGGGCGCGTCCCTTGCGATACAAAGCGTCAATCAGAATGTCACGTTGTTTCGTCAATTTGGCACGCAGCTTCTGGGCTTCACTACCCGTACCCAGGTTGGTACCGAAGTGCGTGGCCAGGGCCTCCGCGTCGACTTGCGCGATGACCGCATCGGCGGCTGCCACGACGTCCGCTAAGCGTTCTTTCCGCTTCGCTTCGTGATCCATTCGGTGCAACCGGGCTACCAGCACGGGCATGTAGTTTGGCTTCTGTTTCAAAATCTCAGCCGAGATTTCATCAAATGCCTTTTGGTCTTTTTCGCTCAGCGACTTCAAGTGATTGACTTTGAGATCCAGGATCTGTTCCGCCAATGCATTCTTCCTGGGAGTTCCCGTTGCACCGCTGCTCCCGGACGATTTCTTTTTACCAGTCACGACCAGAGGATAGCCTCCCGGACGTTTCCCGGCACCTTCCTGGGATGAGCTCGCCTTGGCATAACTGATCGATCCCAACAGCAGATCTCCATCGCCAAAAGCGGCGGGCAACTGGCTGCTCTTGGGAGCGGCCACATAAATCGGCAGGATCTGCCCCACCTGGAGCATCTCACTGCTGAAGCGAGGACCACCCGCATCNGCGGCCGAACGATCAGCAAAGACTCCAATGCTGAGCGGACTGCTCAGCGAGCGATCCAGATACAACACCATGTTCTTGGCGGCAGCGAGGTGTGATTGCTGCGTACTGCGAATCCAGACCACCAGTGTGTGAGGGCCTTTGGCGAGACGTAACGGACCGGCATCGTCGGGCCAAATGTCATCGGTCCGGAGGAGACGTTGGTTCCGATCGTACAGCTGCCACAGGTGTGGTCCAATGGTGGCGTCATACAACAACCCATCGGTCAGCGGCAAACGCGGCACGACGGTGCCCGACTTCGCTTGATNAAAGCGAAACGTCACTTGCGCCTCATAGATCTGCCGACCATCCGGGATCAAGTCACGCTCAGAACTCAGCGGACGAATCTCCGCCTTCGCTGGATGGACGACCTGACGATGCGTGGTGAGCGAAGCTGCCGGACCAATCGTCGTCTTGCGGAACGGCGATCGTAACAGTACACGACGCGGCGCATCTCCGGCGCTCAACTCCAAATGACGATCGTCGGTTTCGACACCGTGAAAGGCCACTTCATATTCCACCGCCGTTTCACCCAGGCTCCACCAGTACTGTGTCAGACACAATTCCAGCGTCCGCCCACCTACNACTGCGATGCTCTCCATCGCTTCGGCATCCGGACCCAAGAANGCGTACTTTTGATGCTCTCCGTCTTCATTGGACCAGCCTTCNAATCGCTGCAACGTGTGAGCGACAATCAGCCGACTGCCGTGCCCGCCAGGACGCCGGAGTTTCAAGTCCATCCAAGTCGCTCCGTGTGGCACGCTGATGAATCGACGAACAATTCGACCAGGAGTAAAATCTTCACTGCCACTCACCGTGCCCTCGGGCATGGGAACCGTTTCCGGGATAATCACCGTGATCGGTAGACGGAAGAGCGGTCCGCGACCTTCGTTTTCCGCATCCATCCCTTGCACTTCGGCATAATGCACGCCGGGCGGCAATTCCGTGGGATCTACCTCAATGCGAAAACGTTTGCCGCTGTAGTTCATGAACATCGCGTCACCCGTCTTGACCCAATCCTGAGTGCTCTGCAATCGGAACCGCATTTCAAAGGCCAGCTTTCGAGCATTGTCGTCCTCGTCGCGAAACATTGGCTTGACGTTGATCGTGTGATTTGCCGCTTTGGCCACTTCATGCGTTTCACGGAGATAAATTCCGCGGGCATTGTGGCTGGAGGTCACCCGCACATCAAAATCCACTTCTTCACCCATCGCGGTGGCGAATTGCTTGAGATGNCCGTACGCGGCGGGAACCTGAATCAAACCGGGACCTTCGGCAAACACTTCCGACTTCGGCACGTCGCGCGCCGTGTTCTGAATTGCCTTGCGGACGCTATACGGTGTGAACGGGATATCATTGGCCTTCGCTGCCGAGAGAATCAGGGCAATGGCTCCCGCACAATTCGGTGACGCCATCGAAGTCCCGTTCATTTGCATGCTGCGGTTCAACGTCCACGTGGGAATTGGGGCGATGGCACCGCCGGGGGCAGCGATGTCGACTCCCATGGCACCATCAAAAGCAGGCCCCAAGGAAGTAAAGGTATACGGGCCCTCTTCAATTTTTTCTCGCAACGTATACTCAGCTCGCGCCATCGCGTCCGAAACATAAGCTCCCACACCCAAGATAGCGCTGGTGGTTGCACCCGGTGCGCCGACCGTGGAGAGTGCCGGACCTGCGTTGCCCGCCGAGGCGACAAAAATGATGCCGTGGTTATTAACCGCATCAGCACACAGTTCGGGGATCTTNCCTGCATTCGGAGTCCGCGTGGGCTCACCAAAACTCATGTTGATCACGTCGCACTTGTCTTGGATCGTGCGGATGATCCCGCGTTCCAAGCCGGCTGCCGTTTCCATGCCACCCAACCGCGTATCACCAATCTTGATCGAGACGATTTGCGCACCTGGTGCGACACCGTTCAATTCCGGCTGGCCAGGAAAATTCCCTGCGACGATCCCCGCAACGTGCGTCCCGTGAGGATGACCGTCAGCCACGATGGACAGACGATTTCCCTGCTCAAAAATGTTGACGCCAAAGTTCAACTCCGCACCGCCACCAAAGGTGGACCACTGCAACTCGTCACGATAGTTCGTCATCGCTTTTTCTTCGGCCAAGTCACCATCGGCATCGGTATCCACAACCGCCCGCCAGACCTTGCCGTCGTGAAACACGACACAATCAAAGATCGGTCCTGGGTCGTCGTACGCTTTGCCGGCGGCGATCAGCACATCCAAACGCGCCTGCAATTCCTCGCGTTTGCGTTTCTGCTCCGCATTCGGCTTGCCATGCGCCTTGTCAAACGCGGCTAAATCCCGCCGCAGTTGCGTTTCCAACGCCGCTTGCTGCTTGTCAAAAGCTTTCTTGCGCGATCGCTTGATCCGCGGCACTAACTCGTCAGGATAGAATTCGTAAGCTGCCTTGAGACCTAAGTGAAACTTGCGGCCCTTGGCTAACCACTTGCGGTTCAGCTTCAAAGTACGCCCGGTCAATCCGGCTAAGGTGTCACCGGTTGCCGCCTTCACCACCGTGGTGGCGACGTCGCCGCTACCGGTACCGTCGATCATGTCGATGACCTTCGGTTTCCCGTCACTCGTTTGCTGTAAACCGGCAGCTCCGGGATCAACTCCAGTGTCAAAGATGGCCACAACCACCCCGCGACCATCGTATTCCGGGTGCTGCTTCAACCATTCCAACGCACCAATTTCCTGTTTCGGCATGATGCCCACGTCAGGAAACGACTCCGCCGTGATGCGGCCTGAGCCAAGACACCACAACAACAGGGCCAAAGGGGCGGACAAGATGACGCGAGTTCGAACAAGGTGTGTCATGCGTTTCCCTGCGTGAAACGTTCAGTTGGTGTTGAAAACAGAGGTGATCGATAGCATCATCGATCACCAACCGCCTGGCAATATAGCGTATCTGCGAAAGATTTGCCGACTAGGCCTATTAAGCGGTCACATTTGCTGCAACTGCCACTTTCCGCCCCCCAACTCCCTAACTCCCCCAGAGATTGCGTGACAACGGCAGGTCGGGAAACCATAATGATGCCGCCCAAGCGACGGGCAACGTGGACAACCACCCTACCCCGCTTACATTTGGTTCAACCGTGAGAAGTGACATGATACGAAGTTGGTCGTTGTTTTGGTGCTTTGCTGTAGCGATCCTGGCATCTTTTTCACCCTCTGACGCGCGCGCGGAGCCAGGTCAGATCCGGGTGGGAATCATCGGCTTGGACACCTCTCACGCCATCGCTTTCACCAAAATCCTCAACGCCGCGGATGCACCAGCAGACGTCGCTCACTGTCGCGTCGTCGCCGCTTACCCCAAAGGCAGTCCCGACATCGAGTCCAGTGTCAGTCGCGTTCCCAAGTACACAGAGCAAATCCAGGCCATGGGAGTCGAAATTGTCGACTCCATCGATGCGCTGCTTGAAAAGGTCGACGCAGTCCTGCTTGAGACGAATGACGGCCGACCGCACTTAGAACAGGTACTTCCTTGCTTTCGCGCTGGCAAACCTGTCTTCATTGACAAGCCCATCGCGGGCAGCCTGGCCGACGCAATTGCCATCTTTGCTGCCGCCGAAAAATATGACGTCCCCACGTTTTCGTCTTCGTCGCTCCGCTACGGCAAGAACACACAAGCTGCTCGTGCCGGTGCACTGGGCAAGATTCAGTCGTGCGAAACGCACAGCCCCGCGTCCCTGGAAAAAACTCACCCTGATCTGTTCTGGTACGGCATTCACGGATGTGAATCGCTGTTCACCGTGATGGGCACCGGTTGCCAGACGGTGCAGCGCGGCAAAACAGCAGACGGCAAAATCGAAGTCACCGGAACGTGGTCGGGAGGTCGACGCGGAACGTTTCGCGAAGGCAAGGGCTATGGAGGCCAGGCCACAGGATCGAAACAGGCCGGCCCCGTCGGGTCCTACGATGGATATCGCCCGTTGGTCGTCGCCATCGTCCAGTTCTTTCGCACGGGCAAAGTGCCCATCTCACAGGCAGAGACACTTGAGATCTACGCCTTTATGGAAGCGGCAGACGAAAGTAAACGGCAAGGCGGCCAGGCCGTCACCACTGCCAGCGTCATGCAAACAGCTCAGGCCGAGGCCAAGAAGCGACTGGCGAAACTCGACCCCTGATACTCAGTGAGACTGCCAAGGTATCGCCAACCGTCGTGCTCACGTCTCAGCGATTGGCAACGGTCCACCAAGTGACTGCCGACCGTTACCGAAGCTATGCACTGCCGAGACTTGCCAGGAACTCGCTCATCTCACCCGCAGCGTGCGAATTGTTCTGTCCCCGCGCGTGCTCGATTCCGTCACGCAGTAGAGTTCGCGCCTGTTCGACACGTTCGAGACGAACCAACTGCTGACTGGCCATAAAGAAGGCTGGCACGTGCGGTGGATCATCGGCCATCAAGCTATCAAACAGCTCGAGACTCCGCTCATGCTCGCCGCTCTTGTCTAATTCCATGGCAAGACTGTAGCGCAGAAACGTATCGTTGGGGTCGTCTGCCAGCATTGCTTCGATCTTAGCGCGACGGGATTCGGACATGGCCCTCACCTTCATTTCAAGCTACCGATTCGAGTCGCGTACCAGCCGACTCGTCGTGTTCTGTGATTCGACAGGATGTGCGCCACCTCGGTCGCTGTAAAGGGGGGGGGGCCGCAAACCCGCACCAATCGTCAAAGTCGACTCAAGTTACCTGATCCTCACAGCCGATACTTGGTCGCGCGTACATCATATACGAACCGCAGGGATAGGATCGATGATAAAGAAAGCAGTAGCAGTGCTGTCACTCAGTGTCTTGGCTGTGTGCGTTGCCGCCTTCGTGCGTGCCCAAGAGTCATCGCGTCGCACGCGTTCCGCTCCCACTGGTACCTATGAACGCAGTGCGTTGGCAGACCGACTGCGCAGCACCGAGTCGCGCATTCCGGCGGCGCAACCGCAACCCTTGTCAGACGCCCCGGCGGCACTCGAGCCTACCGCGGCGGCCCCCACAGCAGCACCGTTTTCCGGTGCACCAGAAGCGCGCGCGTTGCCAGTACCTCAACCGGTGCCAGACAAGCAACTTGCCACCCAGAAACCGGCCAAGGCGTTACTACCGAAGCCAGACAAGACACCGACAACCGCCAGCCCACGTCCACTTCCTCCGTCACAACCAAACACGCCTCTCAGTTCGTCTGTGCTCGTCCAAGACAGTCCAGCCAAGGCGTCTCCCGACTTGAGTCAACCACCGACCGCGACGGCAAATACCCCAACTCCCGCAGCTCCGTTGCCTCTGCAAAGGCCTGAAAACAACACACCGGCAGACAGCAATCAGGCACCGATCGCGCTCTCACCCGCCAACGACTTGTCCCCGCCAACATCCAATCCGGCAACTATGGTTCCCACCCCGGCGACTCCAAAGATTCCAACTGCGCCCACGATTCCACAACCGCAAACGGCGTTCCGTCCGCTACCAGCCACCACGCCTCAGCCGGCTGATCGCACCAGCTTGGCACCCATGCCTGCGAGTCCGGCACCCATGCCCGCCAGCCCGGCACCGACACGCCACGCTCCGGCGCCAGCCAATCAAGGTCCAGCCTACAACACCGCGTTATTGAACCGCACCGAAAACGTCTTGAAAAACGAACGACCCCAACCCACCGTTCAGCCTCAACCGGCGGCGCAACCCCAACCAACCGCGCAGCCTCAACCCGCGACACCACTCAGCCACGGGCAATTGCAAACCAACGCCAATAGCTTATTGCAGATGACCGGACCTTCTCTTCGCGTCACAACCGAGGGACCTCCAGCGATTGTGGTCGGCAAGCGGAGCTCGTATGTGATCCAAGTAAAGAATTTGGGGCGTGTTGACGCGCATGAAGTGAAAGTCCGCTTCCGCATCCCCGCAGGGGTTCGACTCGACGACTTGCGAGCGACCACCGGTTCTGCTGAAGACGTCTCGCAAGACGAAAACTCGCGCGAATTCATCTGGAGTGTCGGCAAAGTGGCCGCCAATCGGAGCGAGGACATTGAGCTGCAAATCACCCCCACGGAGAATCAGCCATTCACGATCGAGACGGATTGGACGCTCCGTTCTGAAGCACAACTGGCCCGCATTCAAGTCCAACAACCGGTCCTCGAGCTGAAAATCGATGGTGCTCGGGAGATGTTGTTCGGCACAACTCAGGTCTTCACCGTCGTGATCTCAAACCCCGGGACGGGCCCCGCTGAAAATGTCGTCGTCGACCTCAGTGCCGGTAATGCCCAGGCCGGATCGAAAAAGATTGGCACGCTGGCTGCGGGTGAAAAACGTGAGATGGAACTGGAACTGACTCCCCGTGATGTCGGCCAAATGGAAATCCGTGCTCGTGCAACAGGTGACAGCGGATTGGAAACCGATATGCTACACGCAGTTGCCGTGCGACGAGCCGAACTGAATGTTGCGATCAAGAGTCCCGCTAGAAAGTTTGCCGGATCGACCGGGGACTATGTCGTCACCATCACCAACACAGGAGATGCGACGGCCTACAACGCGATCGTCGATATTAATCTGCCGCGTGGTGCAGAATACGTTTCCGGAAGCGAGGCGTTACGCAAAGACGGTACGCTCCAAGTTCATGCCGGAGACCTAACTGCGGGCACGGCCAAAACGTACGAACTCCGCTGCCGATTCACGCAACCGGGTGATGTCCAACTGACCGCAACCGTCCAAGGTGAAAATGGCTTGTCAGCCACCGCCAATGCTGCGACCACGGTCGAAGCCATCGCGGACCTGCAACTGGTCGTACATGATCCCCGAGGTCCCATCCCCACAGGTGAAGAAGTCACCTATGAACTGCACATCACCAACCGCGGCACAACGGCTGCGAACGACATCCGTGTGATCGCTCAGTTCTCCGAAGGTATCGAACCCACTCAAGCCGGTGGCCAAGCGGCCCGCTTGCTGGACGACGGCCAGGTACTCTTCCAACCGATTCGCCGACTGGCTCAAGGTGAAAGTATGGTCTTGAAGATTAACGCCAAGGCAATTCAAGCGGGCTTGCATCGCTTCCGCGCCGAGCTGACCTGTAAAGATCCGGAAACGCGTCTAGTGAGCGAAGACTCGACCAAATACTTCGCCAACGACTAGTTCGCCAAGCCTCTCGGACCGGTTTGCGTTCCACCTGACTGGCACGAGTTATCTCGAGGCGGGGCCAGCAGGCTCCTGAACGACGGACTCGCCAATTCCTGTGTAGCAGGGTCACGGGAAAACGCCGACGCACAGCGGATAGGCCGCTCCTGGTTGCCGCATGCATCCCCCGCAGGCTAAACTTGCAGGGAAACCGTCAGGCGTACCTGCAATGAGGTGAAGGATTGGCAACTTCGTTGATGTTGATGCTCTCGCTTGTCTTGCCGACACAGCATGAGACAACGATGAAAGTAGGCTCCAAGGGTTTCACCGAATCCGTGATCCTCGGAGAAATCATCACCCAGGTCGCGACCAGCCAGCAGCTAAATGTACAGCATCGCGGGCGTTTGGGCGGCACCGGTGTCACCTGGCAAGCCTTATTGGCCGGGCAACTCGATGCCTACCCGGACTACTCGGGAACCATCGCCGAATCGATCCTGGGCGACCCCACGCTGACCAATATTGCGACGATTCGCGAGCAATTAGCAACCCGAGGAATTGGGGTTACCGACTCACTCGGCTTTGAAAACAGCTACGCGATCGGAATGCGCCGGTCGCGAGCCGAAGCGTTGGGGATCAGTAAAATCTCCGACCTTGCCAACCACCCCGAGTTGAAGTTGGCTTTCGGCGCCGAATTCATGACGCGCCAAGATTGCTGGCAAACGCTCAAACTTCGCTACCGGTTCCCGCAAGCTGAACCGGAACGGCTCGATCATGGCTTGGCCTTCGTTGCCATCGAGCGTGGCGACATCGACGTCATGGACCTGTACACCACGGATTCGCTGATCCTGAAACATGATCTGGTGGCGTTGGAGGACGACCTGAATCATTTCCCCAAGTATGAAGCGGTCGTCCTTTATCGTACCGAGTTGGAAACCACCGCACCAGATTTCGTAACGGCCATCAAACAACTCGAGGGGACGATCGATCAAAAGCAAATGATTCTTCTGAATCAACAGCGAGATTTGGAGGGCACCCCTGAGACGATCATTGCCAACCACTTTGTTTTCGACCGTTTGGGGTTGGGCGAGCGAATCGCGGAACGCACGGCCCGTGCGAAGTGGCTGGCTCAGGGACAAAGGTTGCTCGTCTTAACCTGGGAGCACGCGCTGCTGGTGACGACTTCTCTGGGTGCGGCGATTCTGATTGCCATTCCGTTAGGTATCCTGGCCGCCAAACGTCGCAACTTACAGCAAATCATTCTCTCGGCGGCGGAGATCATCCAAACCATCCCCGGACTGGCTCTGTTAATCCTGCTGATGACGCCCGTCACGTGGCTGGGCTTCTCATCCATTGGAGCCGCACCAGCGATTGTTGCGCTCTTCCTTTACAGCCTCTTGCCGATCATGCGCAACACGTACGCCGGCATTCAAGATATCCCCAATTCACTGCAGGAATCTGCCGCCGCGCTCGGGTTAACCCGGTGGGCCGTCCTGCGGCAAATCGAATTACCGCTGGCCTCACGAACCATCTTTGCGGGCATCAAAACCACGGCAGTGATCAATGTCGGCTACGCCACCTTGGGCGGTTTGATTGGCGCGGGAGGCTACGGCGAATTGATTGCCGAGGGTATGGATACCGTCAATATGTGGACCATGGTTCAAGGTGCAGTGCCCGCAGCATTACTCGCCTTATTGGTCAAGTGGGGATTTGAGTTTGCCGAGCGGTTCATTGTTCCCACCGGACTCCAAGCTTCTGCGGCTTGATCGGCAACATCCCGTCAGTTTGCCGCCGGCATAGGCATCATCTCGCGAGGTATGCGATGCAACAACGAGCAGCTCTTGTCGGAACAGGCTTCATGGGCTGGGTACACTGCGAAGCATTACGGCGCATCGGCGTCGTCGTGGCAGGTGTCCTCGGATCTTCCCAACAAAAGTCCGTCGCCATGGCGGAACAGTATGGCATCCAGAACGCGTACGCCAATTATGACGAACTCCTGACAGACGATCAGATTGACGTGGTGCACGTCCTGACCCCCAACGCCAGCCATTTCTCACTTTGCCGCGCCGCGATTGACGCCGGCAAGCATGTTCTCTGCGAAAAACCGCTGGCGATGAATTCAGACCAATCGGCGGAACTCGTCGAACTCGCAGCTCGGCACCCACAGCTCGTAGCGGGTGTCAATTACAACATGCGATTTTACCCGCTGTGCATCGAAGCCAGGATGCGGATCCAATCCGAAGACCTCGGACGCATCTTTCATGTGCACGGCAGCTACGTGCAAGATTGGTTACTCAAGTCAACCGATTACAACTGGCGACTCCAAGCCGAACAAGGCGGCTCGTTACGTGCCGTCGCTGACATCGGTACTCACTGGCTCGACCTCGTACAATTCATCACCGGTCACAAGATTGTGGCCGTCTGTGCCGACCTCACGACAGTCCATCCAACCCGCGAGCGGCCGCTGGGTGAAGTGCAAACTTTTGCCGACTCCACTGCAGCGCAAACCGAGCCTCTGGCCATCGACACCGAAGATCATGGGCATCTGATGTTCCAGTTCGCAGGAGGCGCAACCGGCAGCCTGACCGTCTCTCAAGTGACTGCGGGACGCAAAAACTGCCTGCGGTTCGAAATTGCCGGGTCGCGCAAAGCGCTGGCCTGGAACAGTGAACTCCCCAATCAACTCTGGATCGGCCATCGCGATCAAGCCAACGAGCAGCTACTGCGGGACCCCGCCTTGTTAACTCAAACCGCACGTCCATCGACCAGTTACCCGGGCGGGCACAACGAAGGCTACGGCGACTCGTTCAAGCATGCATTTCATGCCTTCTACGATTTCCTGAACTCCGACCGGCAGACCGCACCACAGCAAGCAACCTTTGCAGACGGACATCGCGAAATCGTCCTGTGCGAAGCGATTCTGGCAAGCCACCGCCAGCGCCGCTGGGTCGCTATTCCTGACGACGGCCGCTGATGCGATTCCCCAGCGTAACAACTAACCCCACACTNCGGACCGTCACGCGATCTCCCGAGGCGACTTGTTGCATCACCCACGGCGCGATACGGTGCACCCCCACGACCAGGCGTTCATCCTCGATCCTCGATCCACGCATTCAACGAAAGCATTCCATGGACTTCACCTATGAGCAAATCGCCAAAATGATCGATCACTCGCTGTTGGTGCCCAACATGACCCAGGCCGACCTGGAGGCCGGTTGTGAACTGGCACTGGCCTACGACGTCGCGAGTGTTTGTATCATGCCTTACTACCTCCGCCGATGTGCCGAGATATTAAGCGGCAGCCAAGTCAAAGCGAGCACCACCATCGGCTTCCCTCATGGTGCACACACGCCAGCCATCAAGCGTGCCGAAGCGGAACAGGCGTTGGCCGACGGCTGCCAGGAGTTGGATGTCGTGGCGAACATCTCGCAGGTCCTCAGCAACAATTGGGGGTTTGTGCAAGACGACCTGGCAGCGGTCATTGAGGTTGCTCACGCAGCTGGCCAGAAGGTGAAAGTCATCTTTGAAAACTGCTACCTCGAAGAGGAACATAAGATTCGCCTCTGCCAGATCTGCACCGAATTGCAGGCCGACTGGGTCAAGACATCGACCGGCTACGGATCGAGTGGTGCCACGATCCCCGATCTCCAATTGATGCGTCAACACACACCCGAAACCGTGCAGGTCAAGGCTGCCGGGGGAATTCGTGACCTGGACACGATTCTCGAAGTTCGTGCGTTGGGAGTGAGTCGCGTTGGCGCCAGCAAAACGAAACCGATGTTAGACGATTGCCGCCAACGCCTGGGGCTCGACCCCATCGCGGTTGCCGATTCGGGCCCCAGCTCCGGCTACTAATGGAAACCAGAGCGACTCCGCTTCACGCACACNGCAAACCGCACACTGCAAACGTCAGCATGACGGCCGAGCCAAGCCACGCTTGGGACGGCTGGTACCAGGCGTCCCTACTTCTCGGTGACGGAACTAGGCAGCTTTCTTTTTACTCTTTTTGCGAGGCGCCTTCGCGGGGGCTTCAAGCGCAAGGTCATCGTCCATCTCTCGCTGCAGTTGCTTGAGCTTCTCTGTCAGCGCTCGGATACGATCCTGCTGTGACGGATCGGCAATGAGGTCTTTCAACTCCCAGGGGTCTTCGGCAACATGAAACAACCGTTGTTTGCCGATTTGCGGGTAAACAATCAGCTTGTAGCCATCGCTGGTGATCATCCGTTGAAAGTTCACATAAGCACCATAGATCGTTTCATAATGTTGATCATGGTCACCGCGAACCAGCGGCATCACACTGCGAAATTCAACGTGCTCTGGCTTTTCGATACCCGCCAGATCGAACGAAGTGGCCATCGCATCTTGCAGATAGATGCTGGCGCTTTTGCGTTGCCCTGAGGGAATTCCGGGGCCGGTGATAAAGAACGGGACACGGACACTGTGATCGTACATGTTTTGTTTGCCCATCAAGCCGTGGTGGCCACAACCAAGACCGTGATCGGCAGTGAAAATTACGTACGTGTTTTTCTCCTGCCCCGTTTCTTTGAGCGCGGCCAGGATCCGCCCAATCTGCTCGTCCATGTGCGTGATGATCGCGTAATACTCTTGGCGATTTACTTTGACGGCATATTCGGTTCGCGGGAAGGGAGCCAGTTTTTCGTCGCGAATCCGGTTGCAGCCAATCTCATACGGATAATCTTTGATGAACGGTTGCGGAACAGAGATCTTATCCAGCGGATATCGTTCGACGAACTCCCGAGGTGCTTGACGGGGGTCATGGGGTGCGTTAAACGCAATGTACATGAAGAATGGTTGAGGCGATTTCGCGGCCGTTTGCAGAAAGTCTTCGGCGTCATCGGCGACCACTTCACTCCAGTGCTTGCCACCCTCCCAAAAACCACCAAATTTCTTATCCCACGGCTGCCAGGTGCGATCGTCCAGTCCGAGGGGCCGGTTGTAACCTTGCGGCGTTTGCTTGGGCATCCCCCCGCGAACATGCACAGCGGTTTGAAAAATTGACTCGGCCTTGGCTTTGACGTGCCACTTGCCGGTCATGAAGGTCTGGTACCCGTTAGCCTCCATAATCTGAGACCACATTTTCTTCTCGGCAACGTATTCTCGATTGATCGCCGCCTCGGCCTTTTTTGCTCGCCACAAGAAACGTCCCGTATTGAGCATCGTGCGGCTGGCCACACAGACTGCGCCGTGCCAGCCACCCATGTTATAAGCGTGCGAGAATACGACACCCCCCTTGGCCAAATCATCCAAATGGGGCGTCTGCACCTCCTGGTTCCCGTGAGCACCTACGCAATCGTATGCCAGATCGTCTGCAAAAATAAACAAGATGTTGGGTTTTTCGGCTGCGCATAACGAGCCAGCGGTCATGAGCAATAAGAGCACAAGCGAGCGAATGAGAGCTGCAAACATAAGATTCCCAAAGGATACGGACGACGAAATGAGATACCTGCTGGTAGTGTAGCTGTCACATCGCCGTGATTCCAGCAACCGGTCTGTGGGACACTGCCCCCTTTGCTTCGTGGCCGTACGCGTTTTATGATGTTCCCACAATCCTGCATTCCCATTCACCCATTGACGCGAAGCTCCCATGACTCGACGCGGTTCTGAATTTGCTGGCCTGTCTGTCGCCATCGTCACACCATTCCAAGATGGCAAGATCGACTCCCATGCGTTGCGGGAACAAGTTGAGTTTCAGGTGGCAGCAGGCACGACCTGCCTCTGCCCAGCCGGAACCACCGGTGAATCCCCTACCTTGTCTCACGACGAGCATGAGCGCGTGATCTCGGAAGTGGTTCAGGCTGCCGCCGGGCGAATCAAGGTAATGGCTGGCACCGGCTCGAACAGTACCGCCGAGGCCATTCGGTTGAGCCAATGGGCAGCCAAGGAAGGTGCGGACGCCACCTTGCAGGTGGCACCCTACTACAACAANCCGACGCAGGAAGGGTTTTATCAACATTATCGGGCCATCGCCGAAGCCTGCGAATTACCCCATTGCGTCTATAACATTCCCGGACGCACCGGCAAAAACATTGAACCGGAAACCATCGTTCGCCTGGCCGAGCTTGCGAATATCACGATGGTCAAAGAAGCGACCGGGTCACTCGACCAAGCGTCACAAGTCATCTCTGCCACCGATCTCACCGTGCTGAGTGGCGACGACAGCTTGACCTTGCCGTTGATGGCCATTGGTGGAGAAGGGGTGATTTCCGTGGTCGGCAACGTCATCCCGCAGGACATGATTGCCTTGGTCGCCGCCCAACGCGACGGTCACGTCGCCCAAGCGTGCGAATGGCATCACAAATTGTTCCCGCTGTGCCGCGACATGCTCGGCCTCTCGACCAACCCGATCCCGATCAAAGCGGCCATGCAAATGCTCGGACGCGACACGGGAGAATTGCGGCTACCGATGACACCGCTCGATGCAGCGGGGCTGGAATCGCTACGTCAAACGCTGTCCCGCTACGGACTGCTCTAGCACCTGTCCGAGATGGCAGTTCGCGCAGGCACCTGGGGGTCCTCTGGGGCGCTCGTCTATTCGTTTTAATCGTCACTGCGATCCGTCCGGGATCCTCTAACCGGACCTCATGCGCACACGTTCCCTGGCGGTTAGCAGACATTTCCGCTGAGAGTCAGATGAAGTGCAAAAGTAAGCTAAAGTTCTGTTGAGCCCAGCAACTTCCCTTCGCGACTCTCATCTTTGACGAACCCATAGGGCATCTGACATGAATTGTGCGGAACTGGCAGAACGTATTNAAAGCTTGCAACCCGAAGCGGCGTCTCGCGACGTTGCTCGACTCTGTCTCCTGCTAGCCAACACAGCCGATGACGTCAGCTGTTACGAAGACAACGACGCACTCACCGCCGCCTGGAAAGAAATTGGCCTGCGGCTTCAAGCAGCGACCGATCAACATGCTGCCATGACCGAAGAACTGGAAAGTCTGGCACGTTCCGACCCGCAAAAGTTCTCGCCCGATCAGATCTGGGTGCTGATCCGTGCCATCAAGGTTCAAAGTCAGATCTTGCAACTCTATGTCGGCGAGCCCGCGTTGGAAGTGTGATCTTCCAGGCACCGGCAACCAGCACGATCGTCGTGCGCCACAAGCAACGTCAGCGGCCCGCTCCCGACGTTGCGCGATGCCCCCTCAAACGAGTCGGCATCCGCTCGCGCAGCTACCCCTCCATGGGGATCATGGCCAGTGCCACCGTCATATAAATCAGGATCCCGGCAATATCGATGATTCCTGCCACAAAGGGATTACTCATCAACGCCGGGTCCAGACCGAGCCGCTGAAAGAGCAACGGCAAGATCGATCCACAGAGCGTGCCACAGATCACCACCAACATCAGGGTGATCGGTATCACCAGCGCCTGGTAAGCGGTATCTGCCAAAATCACCGCGCAGGCATAGCCGATGATCGACAAGAATCCTCCCAGCACCAGGCCCATTAACAACTCACGGATCACCACACGCGACCAGTCTTTGAGCGTGATGTGGCCCATGGCCAGAGCGGTGATGATCAAGGTTGCCGATTGGCTACCGGAATTGCCGCCACTGGAAATGACCAGCGGTATGAACAGCACAAGCCACGTAACGCGTTTCAGTGTCGCTTCGTATTGATCCAACGCGATCGCGGTTAATAACGCGGCAAAAAACAAAATCATCAACCACATGCCGCGTTTGCGCGACAATGTGAGCAACGGCGTCTTCAGGTAATCGTCATCCAGTGGCTCGACCGCAGCGATACGGTGTGCATCTTCGGTCGCTTCCTCTCGCATCACGTCAATCACGTCGTCGTGGGTGATGATTCCCAGCATGACCCGTTCTTTGTCCACAACCGGAATGGCCAACAAGTCATAGCGGGCCACCGTCTGGGTCACCTCTTCCTGATCATCCATGGCGTTTACCGCCACCACGTCGGTCTCGACCAGCTCTGACAAACGCAAATCCGGGCGGGGCAGCGCAGTGACCAACTGGCGAGTCGAGACGACACCTCGCAGATGATCCGAATCGTCAACGACATACAAGTAATAAATCGTCTCCAATTCTTCCGCTTCTCGACTCAGCACGTCGAGCGTCTCTTTGACCGTCAGATTCTCACTGAACTTGGCCACCTCCGTGGTCATCACAGCTCCCGCCGTACCCTCGGGATAGGCACGCAAGCGGAGAATATCCCGACGTTCCTCGAAAGGAATCAGCGGCAAAAGTTCCTCGACAATGTGCTCGTCAACCTCCTGCAACAGGTCGACACGATCGTCGGGAGCCATATCGGCGACCAGCGATGCAACCTGGCTGCGATCCTGGGTCTCGAGGATTTCGCGCTGTTTTTCTTCCTCAAAGAAATTGAAAATCTGCTCGCGAACCGAGGGATCGGCAAACTGCAACACACGCCACGCCTCAGAAGCAGACAACCCTTCCATGAACTCTGCGGTCCGAGCGGGGTTCAACGCTGTGCAAAATTCGCGCAACTCCTCCTCATTGCCTTCCGACAACATCTCCCGCAATTCAGGAAGGTAGAGGGTGTTGATCATGATGCCGCATTCAACCTGACGGACTCGCGATGGACGGAATTGCCTACTAGCCCAGTCAACCCGGGCGTGTTCTCGGCAAGCGAATATCGGGGGAAAAGGGTTGTGTTGGGGCGCGCCGGAGTGGCCAAAACCCGATGATTGAAAGGCGTTACAGGTTCTGTCGAGTATGGGTCTAGAGTCCAGATGTGTCAACGCGACTACCAGGCGAACCGAACGACGATCAGGATGCACGCCACCCGTAGCAAACCGCCGGACAACATCTCGAAATCGTCCTATCGACTATCTACGCGTCCTGCTAAATTGTTATAAACCGGATCTTCAGGTAGTCGCTTCAGCAGTTTCCGTTTCCTCCATTTCATTCAGCAGGCAGCCTACTCGTGACAAGCTCTCCCGTCATTCACCCCCTGCCGGTCGTCACCGAGAAGGAAGCTCCACGACGCCTGCCAAGGTGGCTGAAACGCGAAGTCCCCAAAGGGAATGCGAATCACTTCACGTCGAAACTGCTCGAAGAGTTGCGATTGGAAACCGTTTGCGACAATGCCAAGTGTCCCAACCGCATGGAATGTTATTCGCAAAAAACGGCGACTTTCATGATCTTGGGGAATGTCTGCACCCGCCCCTGTGGCTTCTGCAGCGTCAGCCGGGGGCGACCGGAAGCGCTGGAACTGGATGAACCAGAACGCGTGGCGGAGGCGGCAGCCCGGCTCGGCCTGAAACACGTCGTGATTACCTCCGTGACACGCGATGACCTGCCCGACCACGGTGCAGAACACTTTTATCAAACCGTCCTGGCAGTCCGGGAACGGACGGGAGCCGCGGTGGAAGTGCTGACACCCGACTTCATCGGCCACAAACCGGGCCTCGATCGCGTCATCGACGCCGCGCCCGAAGTGTTCAATCACAATACCGAAACCGTCCCCCGCTTGTATCGACAAGTCCGAGGTCCTAAGTCCGAGTACCGCTGGACACTCGAATTGCTGCAACATGTCAAGCAACGGAATCCGGCCATCAAAACGAAAAGTGGCTTAATGCTGGGGATGGGCGAAACACGCGACGAAGTACTCGACGTCCTGGCCGACCTCCGTGAACATGATTGCGATTTCCTCACGCTTGGCCAATACCTCCAACCCGGCGAGAAATATCTGCCCGTGGTGGAGTACATTCACCCTGACCACTTCGCGGAATTAGGCCAGGCAGCCGAAGCAATGGGTTTCAAGAATGTCGCCAGCGGGCCATTTGTACGCAGCAGCTATCACGCACGGGAAATGGCAGAAACGTAAACCGTGTGCAGCCGTTACATCCGGCAGAATTCCCGCAATCCTTGGATTTTCGACGCCCCGCCCCGCAGACGATCTCAAGTCGGCTTGGTTTGTCGTCTATGTTTCTGAGGTGACTTGACCACATCCATTTGCTGTTCAGCATCGGTCTGTCGCCGCAGTAACCGGCGGAATCCTATCGAGATGCAACGCCTTGGCCTCACGTGACAAGGGACGGTCTCGCCCATCGATTGGAATGCTTTCGCCACTATCCAATCCCACAGGAGATCGAACGATGAGATTTTGGGTCATTGCCTGCGCCCTGCTGGCATTGCCCTTCGCCGGCTGCAATCGCAGCTCGGATGTTGTTGGAGATGCCTCTTCCCAGCCTGCGGTGAACGCAACTGCCAATGCCACGCTCACCGCCTATTGCGGCACGTGCGGACATGGCGTGACCGGCGAAGTGAACGATCACCAATGTGATACCGTGCACGCCACCTGCGAGAATTGCCCGTTTCACAAAGGTGCGGAATTGTGCTGCAAGGGTGTCCAGGACACTGCTGGCAAATTCTATTGCGTCAGCTGCGGCGACGAGGTCGGTAGCGGCACGTGCTGCCAAAAAGACGTAGAAATATGCGACAACTGCCCATTTCCCAAGGGCTCGGCGTTATGTCTTCAGTTCGAAAATCATGCAGCGGCGGAATCAGCCAGCGATTAAGAGGACATCGAGAAGAACGTAAAAGCCTCGCGACGCCCGACAAGTCGTGAGGTTTTTTACCTTCAGCCAGTAACGCCTTGAACGGCGAGCCCCAGTCAATCTCCCACCAAGATGCATCTTTGCCCTACAATGCACTGAGTACCCGCAAAGCCGATCTTGTGAACACTAGCCGAAATGAATCCTATGTTTCGCACTTACGTTGCCTTGTGCTTGCTGCTCGGGATGACGTCCTGTGCCACGGCAGCACCGCGCGTTGAATTCGAGTTGCTGACCGAAGCCGGATTTCCACTGGCAGGCCACCAGCCATGGCTCAAACTTTTGCAAAGTGTCGGCGTGCGGAATATCCGTATCTCCAAGGCCAGTCGAGGCGACCGACCAGCCATTGACAACGTCGGCTCTGCGGACGCACCAAGCTACCGTGTGACCGGCTTGCTGCGCGTGGGAAACAAACTACAACTCGAAGGTGGTACGTTTCGCGCTACCGATCAAGCAGGACTCGCGCGTTGGCTTGAGAAACTTCAAGACGACGGGATCGCCAGCTTGACCGAACCCACCGGGCCCTTCGGCCTCTCGGCCAAGCGGCTCGTGGCGGTCAGTGAAGCCCTCGCCAAACCCCTCGCCTTTTCGACCAAAGACAAACCTTGCTACCAGACTGCTGTCAAAATTGCTCAGGGACTGACCCTTAAGTTCCAAGTCGACCCGGTCGCAAAACGCCTCCTGAAAAGCGACGAGGTCTTTACCGACGAACTGCAAGGGCTGAGTAGCGGTACGGCACTGGCGGCAGTCATCCGGCCTCTCGGACTGGTCCTCGTGCCCCATCGCGAACAGGGACAGGAAATGCACCTGCGGATCGTCCGTTCGGGTGACGCCAAAGAGAGTTGGCCGATCGGCTGGCCTCCACAGCATTCACCTGGCAAAACTCTGCCCGATCTCTTTCGGTCTCTGAATGTCGAAATCGATGACACACCACTCCCCGACGCACTCGCAGCCATCAAACAGCGTGTGAATGTCCCGTTTCTCTTCGATTACAACTCGATGGCACGCCAGCAGATCGAACCGGAAAAAATCAACGTCACGCTGCCACGCAAAAAATCGTTCTACAACAGCATCGTGCGTGACCTGCTGCGGCAAGCGAAACTCAAACACGAATTGCGCGTAGACGACGCGGGCAAACCGTTCCTGTGGATCGCTTCTCTCAAACCGTGATCGCGCACTCCCGACAAGGCCAGCAGCATCGCCCCCCGCGCATCCGCAGCGGGTGATCAGCGTCCCAATGGGGACGGCGGCGGCAGATTCAGAGCGCAATCAGATCCCCTGATCGTGCAGTGGCCCCTATTTACCAAGCGGTTTGCGCCGGGATGGATATGCCGTTTTTCACGGGGTTGGCAATTGACAGCTGCTCGCCACCCGCTTAAACTTTGGTCGATACTGAGATTCAGTGTCATCAACAGCCAGCCACGCACTGCAGCGGAGCCAGCCACCCAACCGACCTGTCGGGGCCTTGGGGTTCTTCGCCTGACCTGCGGGGTGGCATCGCTACCTGACCCGCAAACCCGTCGAGGTAATGAAGACTGCAATGAGCACCCTTTTGCGTGACCAACGAGGAGCGGTGGTAATGCCACAAGAGCACGAAACTCCACGATCCGATCACGACGAGGCGGCGGAGACCCCACTCATCGGGAGAGTTCTCAAGTCGCAAGATTTATTGTGCGGCAGCAAGGAAGTCTTGATTACGCACCGCGGTGAACTGTACCGACTTCGCGAGACCAAAAACGGCAAGCTTTTGTTGCTAAAATAAAGGCAACCAGCCGCACGCTTTCTTTATGGGCTTACTGACCAGCCCCACCCTTATCGCCACCGGCTTTGTGCCCCGCCGTATGGCTACCTCCCCCACTGCCCAACTCCCCCACTGCCCAACTCCCCCACTGCCATGCCCTCAACCTCACGCTCTCTGCCCTACCTGTGCCTCTGTGCTTTCATCTTCGTAGGCTGCAACAGTTCCTCCGACAACTCTCTTCCACCGGGCAACACAGCGGGTCCGCAAGCGTGGGTCGCGACGACGGGCCATGTTGCCGACGCGTTACGTCAGATTTCTGCGGGGACTGGGGCTGAAATCAAGTTATTGTGTGGTCCGGGTATCGATCCTCACTCGTTCAGTGCCAGCACGCGGGATGTACAAGCAATGGCCAATGCGGATGCGGTTTTCTACAACGGCTTTCACCTGGAGGCCAAGCTACACGATCTTTTGCACGATGAATTCTCTGACAAATCCTGGGCCATGGCGGACGCGTTTCCCGTCGAAGCGCGATTAGATTGGGTGGAAGACGGTGAAATTGACCCGGAAGCCCCCTTTGATCCCCATATCTGGAATCATCTTCCAGGCTGGTCCTCGTGTGTATCCGAATTGGTCGACTATCTCTGTGAAATGGACCCGGACAACGCCGAAACCTACCGCACCAATGGTCAGGCGTACGTCGCGAAGATCGATGCGATGCACCAAGCCACACTCCAGCAATTCGATGCGATCCCTCAAGAGCGTCGTGTGTTGGTAAGCGCCCACGACGCTTTCAACTATTTTGCGAAAGTCTACAACTTCGAAACGGTCGCCGTGTTAGGAATCGGGAACGATGCAGAGGCCGATGTCAAAACGATGCGTGAGGTCGCCACTACCGTCTGCGACCGAAAGGTACCTGTCATCTTTCTGGAAACCATCACCAATCCCAAGGTCACAACGGCCTTGCAGGAAGCCTGTTCTGCGCGACAATGGTCGGTAAAGATTGCGGAAGAACCGCTGTACTCGGACGACCTGGGAAGTGAACCGCCAACCGATACGTTCCTGGGAGCCTTTGAGTCCAATGTTAACCTCATCGCAGCATCGCTAGGCTCCGGGTAACTCTATGGATTTTGCCATCCAAACCCATCAACTCACCGTTGCTTACGGAGCGGAGCCGGCACTCTGGAACGTCAACGTCCAAATCCCAACGTTGGGAATGACGGGGATCATCGGCCCGAATGGAGCTGGCAAAAGTACGTTGCTGAAGGCGATTCTGGGGACTGTCCCACGACTATCAGGTCGTATCGAGTTGACCTGTGATCACGATTCCCATCAGGCAGGTGCCATTGGGTATGTGCCCCAACGCACAAGCGTCGACTGGGATTTTCCTACGACTGTGCTGGACCTGGTCATGATGGGAACCTACGGTCGGCTGAAGTGGTTCCAGCGTCCTGGTGCACAAGAACGAGAGGACAGCTGGGAAGCCTTGCGGCAAGTCCAGATGGAAGACTTTGCCCACCGGCAAATTGGCGAGCTCTCCGGAGGTCAGCAACAGCGTGTCTTTCTTGCGCGCGCGTTTGTGCAACAAGCTTCGATCTATCTCATGGATGAACCTTTTGCTGGCGTCGATGCCAAAACAGAAACGATGCTGGTAGACATTTTGCACGGCCTGCGAGATGCGGGGAATACGATCGTGATGGTGCACCACGACCTGACCACCGTCAGCAACTATTTTGATCATGTCATTTTGCTGAACAAAAAGCTTGTGGCCTGCGGCACCACCCCGGAAACATTCACGTCGGACAACATTCAACAGGCGTATGGTGTGGCCTGCAACTTCAGGTTGGATCGCCAATGATGTGGGACGGGATGTGGAGTGACTACACAGTGCGGGTGGTGGTATCCGGCAGCGCCATGATTGGCGCCGTCAGTGGTTCGCTGGGATGCTTTGCTTATCTGCGGCGTCAGAGTCTGATCGGCGATGTCGTATCACATGCCTCGCTGCTGGGCATCGTGCTCGCATTCTGGATCGGGTTCTTGCTTACCGGCGAGGGCAGTAAATCGTTGTGGCTGCTGATCCCAGGAGCGATTGCGGCGGGTCTCGGATCACTGCTGTTAACGAAAGTCATTACCCGGCAAACTCGGATTAAAGAAGACGCGGGCCTGGGCGTCATGTTGGCCATCTTTTTTGGCACGGGCATGATGCTTCTGCGTTGGATGCAGCGTTCGCGACCGCCGATCCCCGGCCGCTCAGGCTTGGAAGACTATCTGTTTGGGATGGCCGCAGCAATCACTCAGGATGACTTGTGGATGATTGGTACGCTGGGGGTGTTATCCATGGCCACTCTAATCTTCAGCTGGTCGCGTCTGAAAGTACTGACGTTTGACCCCGCTTATGCTGCCGGCCTGGGATTGCCAGTGCGGTGGCTCGAGCTTTTGATGCTCTGCCTACTGGTGGTTGGCATCGTCATTGGACTTCAGATCGTCGGTGTGGTGTTAACGATTGCCTTGTTGGTCGCTCCGGCAAGTGCGGCTCGCCAATGGACGCGGCACTTGGGAACGATGGTCACTCTGGCAGCAGTGATTGGCGCTGTGAGTGCGGCCAGTGGTGCGTTACTCAGCGCCGCGGTTCACCACTTACCAACGGGACCCTGCATTGTCATTATTCTGACCGCAGTGTTCCTGTTCTCACTCTTCCTCGCTCCCCACCGCGGGCTCCTGATCCGCAGAAAGAAACGCCTTGTCAATTGAGTTGTGGACATTAGCGATCGCGCTTGTCACCTCGGTCGTCTGCGCGCTGTGCGGCAGTCTGCTGCTGGTGAATCGGCAAGCCATGGTCAGCGAAGGCTTGAGTCACGCGGTGCTTCCGGGGCTCGTCATCGCCTTTATCCTGTTGCGCGACTACAACTCACCGTGGCTGATCATTTCCGCTGCCGCCAGCGGGCTACTCATGGTCTGGTTAACTCAGCTCTTACAGAATACACGTTTGCTGGACAACGACGCCGGTCTGGGAATCGTCTTTGCGGGGATGTTCAGCGTCGGCATTTTAATTGTCAGCAGCAACCTGCGCAACACGCATTTCCACGCCGATTGCATCATCGATGGCAATCTGGCTCTCGCACCGCTTGATCGCTGGACGTGGGCCGGTGTGGACTTGGGACCCCGCTCGTGGAATTCCATGCTAGTGATGCTGTTCGTGGTCGTTGGCTTCATCACACTCTGCTTCAAAGAATTGAAGGTGATGTTTTTTGACCCACTGTTGGCAGGTCAGTTCCGTTTACGCCCGCGTAGCTTGCAATTCGTCTGGCTGGCGATCGTCTCGCTGACGACGGTCGCTGCCTTCGAAGTTGCTGGCTCGATCTTGATTGTGGCTTTGATGATCGCCCCTCCCGCCGCTGCTTACCTCTTGACCGATCGCCTCAGTCGCTTGCTGGTCATTGCAGCCGTGATCGCAGCGATCAGCGCCACCGGCGGGTTTTATCTCGCCGTCGCACTCGACGTCGCTCCCACCGGCCCCATCGCCTCGTTCGCCGGCGCAGTCTTCCTGACCGTCTTTGCTTTCGCTCCGCGGCGAGGCTGGCTTGCCGTCTCTCTACGGCGATCCCGCCAACGCCGGGAAACAGCGGACTGCCTGGTCTTGGACCTACTCTCTCGCCACCGCCCACAAACCGACTCGTGGGAAGATTTCCTGGCCACGGTCTGCATGCCGGTCCGGCAGGTCGAACGTACGCTCCAGCGCCTACAGCAGAGCACATACATTCAACCCACAGACTCCGGGTATGAACTGACGCCCCACGGCCGCGAGCAACTGCAAACCAAGCTAACGCATCTCCTCGCTGGCGGCGACATCAGCTAGACGCCACAGCATCCACCACCTGAAACGCCAGCGACCGCGGACCTTCCGTCCGGCAAACGCTCGGTCCCACGTGGAATCAATCCCAATGTGCGCGCCGGACCTGCATCAGCTCCGGGTATTTCTCGTCTTCATCACCGTATTGCTGCTTGAGTTGCAATAAACGCCGTTTCAAACGCTGCACGACAGGCGCATAGCGTGGGTCTTCGTACACATTGTTCAGCTCCTGAGGATCCTCTTGCAGATCGTAGAGCTCCCATCCTGGTGTGGAGGGACCAAACTGCCCTTTACCCAAACTGGCGTCCAGCGGAAGCCCGTAGAAGAAAGCCAGCTTGTAACGTGCGTCACGGACTCCGTAATGCCCGGGAATGTAGTGGTGTGCCAGGTGCATCCAATATCGGTAGTAAACGGCATCGCGCCATTGTTCGGGCGGTTTCCCCGAGACGATTCCTCGCAGACTGCGCCCTTGCATGCGCGCCACATCCTCATGGGTCACCCCGGCGAAATCGAGGAAGGTCTGGGCAAAATCCAAATTGGAACAGAGGTGCGTCGCATTGGTCGCACCGGCCGGCACGGTGCCGGGCAGCCGAATCAGAAACGGCATGCGAAAACATTCCTCGTAGATCCAACGCTTATCGAAATAATCGTGCTCGCCCAAAAACATGCCTTGATCCGAGGTGTAAATCACCAAGGTATCGTCAGCCAGTCCGGATGAGTCCAAGTAGTCCAGAACACGCCCCACATTTTCATCCACGGCTTTCACACACCCCAGATAGTCGTGCAAGTATTTTTGGTAGGCAGCACGGCCTTGCTGGCGCCGCGTCAGGCCACGCAAGTCGATCGAGCCAGCTGGCCAATCCGCCTTTTGGACGTCTGCCACCATCGTACGTCTCGGAGCGAGCCGGCTGGTGATCGACGTCCCCATCTCTCGCGTCGCCGGCGAGCGGTGCGAAAAATCTTCCCACAAACTCTCTGGCTCCGGAATCGTGACATCTGCCAGATAACGTTTGTGCCGCGGTGCGGGCTCCCACTTACCATGCGGTGCTTTGTGATGCAGCATCATGAAAAACGGCTGGTCTCGATCATGCTGTTTCAACCAAGCCAGCGCAGCATCCGTGACCAAGTCGGTGTAGTAACCTTTACTGCGGACCGCATCGCGCCGCACGCGTGACGTGTAGGGTGTCTTATCGGTGGAAGAAACGAACACCGGGTTGTAGTAAAAGCCCTGGCCGGGCGCGACCTTCCAGTAATCAAAGCCCCACGGCTGCGAACGAAGATGCCACTTGCCAAACAAAACCGTGGCATAGCCGGACTGCCGCAAGATCTCCGCAACGTTGGGAGTCTGTGAATCCGGACCCGGGAACGCATCCACCAAAGTACGGACGGTATTGGTGTGCGAGTGCTGTCCCGACAAAATAACCGCGCGACTGGGTGTGCAGATCGAATTCGTCACATAGCAGCGATCAAGCCGCATGCCTTCACGCGCCAGTCGATCGATATTCGGCGTGGGAGCCACCTTGGCCAGACGGCCGCCATAGGCACTGATCGCGTTGCAAGCGTGATCGTCGGCCATAATGAACAGGATGTTGGGGCGTGAGGACGGCGACTGCTGGGCAACATCTCCCCCGGCACCTTGCGCATGCACACAAACTCCAGGAAACGCAAAACCGCCGGCCAGCGCCAAAGTCAGCACGAGCAAGCGCTGACTTATGCAGCGGAATGCAACTTCGTGAACCCGTGCGACCAGACTGATCAGTAGCAGAACCATCATACAACTCCGAGTGTCAACAGAATTCGCCTTCATCCGCCCCTTTGCAGACAGGCCGCCCTGCGAACGAGAGCCACCCATAGAGACAACGTCTCGCAAGTGACGACCAGTAGGTAGCGACCAGCAAGTGAAAGCCCAAACCGTCCGCTCATTTTCCTTGCCGCCACGACGAACGTCAATTCCCCCAGCGTCTGGCGACACAACGTCTCGGGAAACATCGGTCTCCAGTAGGGTGCAGAACCTGCCGCAGCCATGCATAATGGCCCGTAGTCGCTCCGCCTGGACGCCCACTCAAGTCATCAAGCGAACAAATTCACGGAAACTGACGCATCGACCGCAGCCACAATGACGGTGGCTCGTCGGGCGAACATCCCACGGCCCGCCTGAGGAAAGACATCCCTATCATGCTGCCCCATTCGCCCACGCTCTGGTTTGCTGCCGTGATCACTTGCTGCTTACACACGATCGCCACCGCGGAAGAGGCGTGGCAACTGACACGGACACTGGCTGCCCCCGAGGCAATCCAAGCGGCGGCGGCCGACGCCACCTTTGTTTACGCCATCGCCAGTCGACAGATTGCCAAGTACGAGCGAGCAACGGGGAAACGCATCGGCATCAGCTCGGGTGAAGCCAAGCATCTCAACAGTGGATTTTTCTGGAAGCAGCAACTGCTGTGCGCACATTCGAATTATCCCCAAGTTCCCGAGCGGAGTGAAATCAAGCGTTTCGACCCCACTTCGCTCAAGCTAACGACCTTCAAGGATCTGGGAAACGTCGGCGGCAGCTTGACGTGGGTCGTGCACCACCAGGGGCATTGGTGGTGCAACTTTGCTCGCTATGGTGACGACAACGCTCAAACCTTTCTCGTCAAATACGATCCACAGTGGGTCGAGCGCGGACGCTGGGTCTACCCGAAAACGGTCATTCAGCAACTGGGACGTTACAGTTTATCCGGCGGCCTGTGGTACCAAAACACGCTCTTGGTGACCGGTCACGACAAACCGGAAGTCTATCGCCTGCAACTCCCTCGCGAAGGCAACACGCTGAAATATCTCGGCAAGCAATCGGTTCCGTTCAGTGGTCAGGGGTTTGCCATCGATCCTGTCTCTGAGGGACTGGTCGGGATCCACCGCGCTCGCCGGCAAGTCCTCTTCGTGCAACAGGGAGCACCCGTTCCGACGTCTCCCCCGGAACCACGTTGAACGTGTGACGAATCGTTTTCCAAAACGTCCTGGCCAAGCCGGCACGTTCTCTGCTCGGGTATTGAGCAGCGCCGTTGGCGCGCAACTTACCAGAGTGTATATCCGCCATCGATGACCATTGCCGCCCCCGTCACATACCGTGCGGCATCACTTGCGAGGTAGACGGCCAACGGGCCTAAATCAACAGGCTCACCATGGTCCCCTTGTGGAATCTGTGCTCGGAACGTGGAGATCACTTCGGGGTGTTCCCGCGCCCAACGCTGATTCGGCTCGGTCATGAACCCGCCGGGGCAAATCGCATTCACTGTCACGCCCATTGGCGCCCAGTCTGCAGCGGTCGCGCGTGTGAATTGGATCAGCGCGGCTTTGGCCGTCTCATAGCTACGGCCGGCAATGTTACGACCGACGACCAGTCCGTTGATGGATGCGATATTGATCACCCGTCCCGGCCCCTGGCGTCGGACCATGGCACCGCCGATCCACTTGGTGCACAGAAAGGCGCTGGTCAAATTCAGATCCATCATCTCCCGCCAGGTATCCAATGGAAAATCTTCGGTGGGAATATTCACGCGCCGACCGCCGACGTTATTGATAAGAATGTCAAACGTCCCGTGCGCGTCGAGGGCTTGCTGGCAAGCCGCTTCACACTCGGCTGGGTCACCCATATCTGCCTGGATGGTGTCCGCTTGCCGTCCTAACGCACGAATATCGGCAGCCGTTTGCTCCAAACTCTCCATATCACGACCGACAACGACAACGTCTGCGCCCACATCGGCGATCGCCAACGCCATTTCGCGTCCCAAGCCGCGACTGCCACCGGTGATAAACAGCTTCTTGCCATCAAGTCGAAATCGATCTAATACGCTCATCGTGCCTTGGGTGTGCCTCAATCGGCGACACCATTCCGATCCTGGTCTGAGATACCTGAACGCGGGTCGTTCAAAACTGCTTGCCACGCGATTTTCCGGAACGTGCGATCCAGCTCACGGCTGGGAAATCCATCCTTGGCCTTCACCGGAAAATCTGCCTCGATCAACTCTGGCGATTTTCGATAAACCGTGGCGTAGAAGACATACCCTTCCAAGCGATCGAAACCGGGCCCCAGATGGCCAATCTGATCTCGCCACAGCGAACGCTGTTTGCCACCAATCAACGTATGCACCCCTTCCACGCCCGGCAATTGACCTCGCAGATAGTAATCCACGGCCAACACCATCGCTTCACAGGTGGGCATCACAAACACTTTCTGCGGGTACTGCTGATTCAGTGTTTCGATGAGTTTCTTGCTGGTCTCGCGTCTCTCCTTACCGAATCGCACAAACATTTCTGCCGTCAATTGGTCTTCTGACTGAGGCCGACGATCAAATTGCTCCAATTGCGGCCAGGCATCGGACATGTAGAACTTCATGTGCGGATGGTATTTGAGACAGAAGTCGATCCAGCACGAATAGAACTCGGGACGATCGCCGTAATACGGTCCCCACATCATGACATCCCATTCGGCGTTCGCAATCGCTGCCAACAGCTTGGGGCGAGGCTTGCTGTCAAACTGGAAGATCCCGTTTTCTTGTTCCCATTTGTAGCGGGCGCTCCCCGTCACTCCTCCCCCGGTGTGAGTCATTAAGGGCGGTTGCTTCAGACCTGCAGCGCGCGTGATCAACGGAAACGTCCGATAGCCGGGGACCATGAAACTATGGCCCGTGCCCACAATTCTTAAAGCGCCATCATCCGGCTTGGGGTAGGAAGCAAGTTTGACAGGTTGCTTGAGGACTTCGCGCAAGACAGCCGCAATCTGGTCGGGATTCTTGTAGCAGACCGCGTGGTCGGGAAAGCGTTCTTTGTTCCAACCGGGGTCGACGCGAATGGTCTTCACAACGCCCGTACTGCGTCTCGACTTCCAATACGCTGCGGCCTCCTGCGCCGTCAGCTTGCCATCACCATTGGCATCGGCTTTGGGAAAACGCTTTAACCACTTGGCCAGTTGTTGTGCTGACGGTGGGTCAGCTGCCAGCATGCTGGTTGTGCTGAAAAGCACGACACAGACAGTCATCAGGCGCATCATTACAAACATCCTGCCTCCACCAAACGTGAGCTTTTGATCGTGAACACTCGGAATCGCCATTCTAACACCGATTCGGCTGCGCGTAATCCTTCATGCGGGTCTCCGGCATTTGCGGATGCCAACCCCCGGCGAGCAAGCAGGGGTTAGTAGCCGTGATCTTGGAACCATTCCCAAGCGTCTCGAATCGTCTCTTCCAATGGTCGATTTTGGTAGTCGAGTTCCTGTTGCGCCCGTGTACTACTGTAGAAGTGAAACTGATTCGAAACTTGCACAGAAGCCGAATTCACGTCGCCTTCTTTGCCTGACAGCTTGCCCATCAGGTCACCCATACGACCGGCAATCCAGGGCAGCAGTTTTCCCGCGTGACCAAACGGCGGGCTACCTCCGGAACGCTTCGCCAGCTGTTGCCAGAACTCGAAGAAGGAGAGGTTTTCTCCAGCCAACACATAACGCCGGCCACTCTGACCACGCTCCAATGCTGTCAGGATTCCTCGACAAACGTCCCGCACATCACAGACACTGCAGCCGCCGTCAGGTGCCAACGGGGTGAACGTTTTCGCCACAGCCAGTAGCATGCGTCCCGATGATGGTTTCCAATCCCAAGGCCCTAGCATGAAGCCTGGATTCACGATGGGTGCAAAGAGCCCTTGGGCAATGGATTCCTGCAGGACGACCTCTGCGTCTCGCTTGGTCAACACATAGCCACAAGGCACTTTCCCTTGGACTGGTGATTCCTCATCCGCAGGTTGCTCTTTCGCGCCGATGCCCAGCGCATCCACGGATGAGACGTGCACCATTTGAGCGTCGGCGGCCAGCGCTGCGACTGCCACGTGGCGTGTTCCGTCGACATTGATCGCACGCTGCATCTCGGTTCCGGTCCACCCTATGTGAACATGCCCGGCAGCGTGCAGGACCGCTTCGATTCCATCCATGGCGCGCAGCACTGCGGACTCGTCCCGAATATCACCGTGACGCAATTCCACTTCCAGACCTTCCAGCGGTCGCGGATCACTGCCCTCACGAACGAGCACGCGCACGGCGTCGCCGCGTTCCAGCAACATCCTCACCAGGTTATTGCCTACCAAACCCGTCGCACCCGTCACTAAGATGGTCATTCCTTAAACCTCCTGACGTCAGCCGCTTCGCCAGTGTCACTCGTGCATAGTTTCGCAAACAGGACAGCACCTTGTCACCGGTCACACAAAAGACTTAGGCATCAAACGGCGGGTCGGAGTGTGGCATCTCCTCCGGCTCTGAATCTTGGCGCATCGTATTCGCCAGGTAACGGGCTTTTTCCGAGAGCGCGGCGATTTCCTGTACGACCGTACGGATTTTGTCGCGGTGCTCCGTCAGTGCACCTCGGATAGACAGCTCTTCCAGACGGGCATTTACCACCGTCTCGGCGGGGTCGCTGAGCATGCCACCATCAGGGACCGAAGGCATCATTGGAGGCGATTCGTTAGTTGCAACCCAGGTCTCATCATTCGCCAGAGAATCACGCTGGCCCTGAATCGCTGTCAGGTAATCCTCCGTGCGTTGTCGCGACGCATGCACTTCGTTCGTCAACAGCTCCACATTCTGAAGGGCCGTCGACAACTCCGCTTCCCGTTTCAACAACAGCTCACAAGTTGCTGAAAAATCGCCTTCTGCACCGGCACGCAACTGACTGGTACGGCGAAATTCGTCGGCCAAGGCAGACGTCTGTTCCTGGCTGCGAGCCACTTCGTTCTGCAAGGCAGCGATATAGCTTCGCAGTTGTTCGATCTGCTGATTCGAGGCGTCCGTTTTCTGCTGCAACTGCAAGACAAAATCAACTTGCTCGACCAACTGGTTGTTCAAGCGATAAGCCAGCGATTCCGCTTCTTCTTGTAGTGTGACCAAATCGTCAACATGCGGGGACGGCGGTTGGTCCCGATCACCCAGGGTTCGCGGGCTCTCGCCTGCCAAGTGAATTTGTGGCATCGCCGAGTCGCGACGTGCGCGCAACAACTCTTCTTGCAAGGCAGCTAGATCCGCTCTTAACGCCTCACGTTCTTGCGCGTGCGTGCGCTCTTGCGACGCTAACTTCAACTGGCCATCCACCACTTGCTGCCTTGCGGCGATCAGCTCACTTTGAAGCTGAGTCAGCTCTTCCCTCGTCAGGGGTGAAACTTCGTCGCCGGCGGTCACCAGCGAACTCAATTCGGCTGCCAACTCGTCCCGTTCCTGATTGCTCTCTTCTAACTGCTGCTGGACCTCGGCAATGTCGTCGGCCCAGGCAGTTTCCGAAGCCGCAAGATTCGCCTGGACCTGCACCAGTTCCTCTCGCATCTGGTCCACTTGTTGCTGCGCTTCGTGCAGCTGTGCCGTCAGCTCTTCGATTTTTGCGACCAACTCGGTTTGACCATGGGATTGAGCGGCGCTCGCCTTGTCAGATGTTTTCGCCGACACCTGACGTTCCGCTTGTGTCTCACTGCGATCTCGCTTGGGAGATGAAGAGACACGCGCCGTCGAAACGTCCGCCTCAGGCTTCGTCGGCGTCACACGTTCCGACCGAGCTTTCTCGCGTGCCTTGAGCAACGCATGAAACGGAATCGTCATCTCAAACGGTTTGGCAAACGGTTCCAAGGCCGTAGCAACCTCTGCCGCACTTTCATAACGATCCGCAACACGCCGGGCCACCATCCGCCGCACGATCGATTTCAGTTTCGTCGGTAAGGCAGGCTCAACACTATCCAACATGCTGAGATCCAAAGTACCGCGTGCCTTCGAATTCTTGTCGCGATGCAACCGAGGTAACTTGGCAGTCAGCGCAAAGTACAGCGTGCATCCCAAACCGTAAATGTCCGCACGGCAATCGACATCTTTGCCGCGGATCGTTTGCTCCGGTGCGATAAACCCAGTCGTCCCCACACGTCGATTCGTAGGAATGCGAAAGTCATGCTCGGTCCCCGAGTACCAGGCAAGACCAAAATCAATCAACTTGGCCGTGCCGTCAGGCGCCAATAACACGTTGGGAGGCTTGACGTCACGATGCACAAACTGCAAACGATGTACTTCCTCCAGCGCAATCGCAATCTGTCGGATCACATCACAGGCCTGCGGCCACGGGTATCTCCCCTTCATCGCGTACATTTCATGTAGATTCGGTCCCTTGACCAAATCCATCGCCAGAAAATGTACCGGTTGCGCACTGTCATCGATTGCCGAATACTCGCGCCCACGTACGAGATTGGGATGCTTGAGTTCCATGCAAGCAAACGCCTCGAGTCGAAAACGCTCGACCGCTTCCTCGCGCCGACGTTGGCGCTCACGCAGCACCTTGATCACACAACGGTGCCGACTTTGTTTCTCTTGAGCCAGAAACACACGACCGATCCCACCCTGGCTTAACAGGTGCAAAATACGGTAGTCGCCGATCACCAGATTACGCCAACGCCCCTGTAGCAACTGGCGTGCTTGAAATACCGTCAGCTTATTCTGCTGCACCAGTGTGCGCGCAATCTTACCGGTCCGCTGGTCACTCAGTTCGTGGGCACTGAGAAACGCGTCAATCTCTGCACGTTCAATGAGGCCACTTTGCTGAAGGGCATCAATAAACAGACTACTGCGGGTAGATGGCACGGCAGCTTCGGCTACAGACGACAGGAATTGGAGCACCCAATGGTACTCACCTACTTTATATCATATTCACTGCGGGCCCGAAAACGAATCACTTGTATAGGTCTCGACCTACAAGCGTAGCTCTCCAGCAACCTCTAGGGCCCCCAATTAGTCTTGTGTTGCCGCAATGAGGCGAAATCGCCACACTTGGCTCCGTTTCCGCCAGACACCCTGGCAACGCCTCACCAAGCGCCAGAACGCTCGACACACCCGCCCCGCGCCAACACGTCACAGAGAGTCGCGAATCTCACCGTGAATCGACTAGAATGGCGGTCATGACGCGTTTCGCTTCCTACCTTACGATCGTCGCATTTTGCACCTCAGGCGCTTTTGCCGAGGCGCCTGACGATGATGTCTACACGCATCAAATCAAGCCCATCTTGCGTGCGCGATGCTATGCCTGCCACGGAGCGCTCAAGCAGGCGGCGGGTTTACGCCTCGACACCGGACGAGCCATCCGTGAAGGATCAGAAAACGGCCAAATCATCTCGGCTGACCCGATCGACTCGGCAACCTTACTGGCCCGCGTGACGGCAACGGATGACGACCAGCGCATGCCACCCCAAGGCCAGCCTCTGACAAGCAGCCAGGTCGCCCTTTTGCGTCGCTGGATCCTCGCCGGCGCCCAATCACCTCAAAACGAGCTCCCCGAAGAAGATCCTCAACAACATTGGGCTTTTCAGAAACCACAACGCCCGACCTTGCCCGCAGTGACCAACCCGGACTGGCCCAACAACCCCATCGACTTTTTTGTCCACGCTCACTACGACCGCCAAGGCTTATCACCGACTTTGGATGCGACTCCGGCGGAATTACTGCGACGCGTATTCCTCGACTTGACCGGACTCCCCCCAACCCCAGAACAACTCGCGCGGTTTACGGCACATCCGACGGATGACCACTACCGTCATTTCGTAGATGAACTACTCGCGTCACCGCAGTATGGCGAACGCTGGGGCCGCCACTGGATGGACGTCTGGCGGTATTCAGACTGGTATGGACGGCGCCAACAAAATGACGTCCGCAATAGCGCTCCACAAATTTGGCGTTGGCGTGACTGGATCGTCAACTCGCTGAATGACGACAAAGCCTACGCACGGATGGTCCAGGAGATGTTGGCCGCCGACGAACTTGCTCCTCACTCCGATGACACTTGGCCGGCCACCGGATTCCTGATCCGCAACTACTATTCGCTGAATCCCAACGAGTGGATGCGGCACAACGTGGAGTACACCGCCAAAGCGTTTCTGGGGCTCACTTTCAACTGCGCGCATTGCCACGATCATAAATACGACCCGATCGCACATGAGGACTACTTCCGCCTGCGTGCCATTTTTGAACCCTTAGGAATCCGCCAGGACCGCGTCGTAGGTGGACCGGATCCTCCTCCCTTCCAACCTTATTCCTACGGAGGTTCACGCAAAGTCGTGCGCACGGGTATGGTGCGCGTCTATGACGAAAATCTCAGTGCAACCACTTGGTTCTATACGGACGGTGACGAACGTAATAAAGTCAAACAGCGCGGTAGCGTCCCTCCCGGTGTGCCAGATTTTCTCGGCGTACCGTTTGAGATCCAACCCATTGAGTTGCCCCAAAGCGGCTACTACCCGGGATCTCGACCGGAGATCCAGGCAGCCGTTCTGGCGGATGCACAACAGGAACTCGCAGCAGCGATGGCGACCTTGCAGGCAACTCCATCCCAAGCTCCGGCCACATCCCCCACCGAGCAGGATGTGGCGGCGGCGAAGGCAGCGTTCCAACAGGAACTGAACGCCCTGCGGGCTGCTGGGGAACGCCCCACGCTCAGCGGCGACCAGTCGCTGCATTTGCGTGCGATGAAGGGACGACGCACCGTCGCCCAGACGCTTCCAGGACTGCGCAGCGTTCCCGACGGCACGAGAATTTCCTTTCAGCTCCGCATCCTGCACGATCAGCACATTAATTTTCAACTCACACGCGACGCGTCCAAGCATCTCACCGCACTCTACGTTGCCCTGACCCAAGGCCGTATCGAGGCTTATCGCCCGCATAGCTTCGCACCATTTCAAGTTGGCAGCTATCCTCTGGAGGAGGATAGTTTTTCGGTCGCTTTCGTCCTCAAACCGACTCAGGACATCGCCGAACTCACGGTCCAGACGCTGGGTGAAACCCCACAGACCCTTGTCGACTCCGTGGCCATCGCCCTGAATGGCTGGAATCCGAGCAAACATCCCCATCAACCCCTCACGTTCGACTGCCGCACCGGGACCGAGGTACTTGTCGACAATCTCTCCGTTCACGCGGGCGACCAACACCTGACCTGGGATTTCGAAGCACCGACATTTACAGCCGGCCACGACATTGATGGGATCGCAGGTTGGCAGATTCACTCGGTATCACATTCNCCCGCCACGTCCAACATCTCGATGATTGCTGGCTGCAAAACAGTACCTCAGACCCATACCCAGTGGGCAGCAGCCAAAGCAGCACATGGTTGCGTTTCGCTGGCGCACACCGAGGCAACGGCACGCGTTGCGGCAGCACGTCATCATCTCGCCAGTCTGCAAGCGGTGATCGCAGCGGATCAGGCACAAGGCGAGCGCGTAGCGGCCAGCTCAGAGGTAGCGCAAACGTTGGCGCGTGACGCCCGCCGTAAGCAGCAGCAATGGCGCGCGACAGCGGCCAAACATCGACTCTTACAGGCACGCCTCAAACTGCAGGAAGCCGAGGAGATGACAGGGGATCAAAAGCAGCGCCAAGCGGCCATCACGATGCGTCAGAAAGAAGTCGAGCAGGCACGTGCTGCGGTATCCACCACACAAGGCAATGATGCTGCAAAATCGACATCCACAGAGTATGAACGCCTAAGCCCGCAAACCTCACCACAAAGTACGGGGCGGCGCGCTGCCCTCGCTCGCTGGATCACGCACCCCGACAATCCGCTGACAGCACGCGTCGCAGTGAATCACATGTGGATGCGACACCTGCACGCACCCCTGGTCTCCAGCATCGATGACTTTGGACGAAACGGCCAACCACCATCCCACCCGCAACTGCTCGACTGGTTAGCTCTCGAACTGCTCGAAAATCAATGGAGCATGAAGCACCTGCACCGCTTGATCGTCACGTCCCACGTCTATCGCTTGTCTTCCACCGATGCAGGCTCTGCCACCAATCGCAAACAAGATGCGGATAATCGGTATCTGTGGAGAATGCATGCCGGGCGACTCGAAGCAGAAGCGTTACGTGACAGTCTGCTCTTCCTGGCCGACCAATTGGACCTCCAAGTAGGTGGTCAAGTGCTGCCCAATACGGAAGCCCTCACTAGTTCTCGACGTAGCCTGTATTACGAAGTCTATCCGGAGGCGGGCGGGCATCATGCTTTGGCCGAAGTCTTCGATCCACCTGACCCACAGGAGTGCTTCCGACGCACCACAACTATCGTTCCTCAGCAAGCGCTCGCGCTCAGCAACAGCGCGTTCGTTCACCGTGTGAGTCAACATCTGGCCGCACTGCCGGGCCAACACAAGCACCACGATCAGCAGTTCATCCGCGAGCTATTCGTCCGCATCCTGGCACGCCAGCCGACCACCAAAGAACTGATGGTCACCCAACAGTTCTTGAGCCAACAACGCCAGGTGCTCGACAATGAAGCCAGCGTCCACGAAAGCCTGGTGCGTGTACTCTTGAACCACAATGATTTCGTTACGATTCGTTGAAAAGCCGCCATCATGCATAGCTCATCAACTCATCACTCTCCAACGACCCCCGACACCATGGCTTCGCGCCGCAACTTCTTTTCGAAGATGGGCCTCGGTTTTGCCCAACTTGCGCTGGGCAGCATGCTGGCTGAGGAGGCAACAGCCACCGAGCAACAGGCGACTGAGTATCACGTGCCGCCGCGTGCCAAGTCGATCATCTGGGTCTTTCTCTCGGGCGGCTACAGTCATCTGGAGACATTTGATCCCAAACCGGCGCTCAATCGATACGCCGGCAAAACGTATGCGGAAACCCCTTTCGAAAATCCGCTCGAATCCCCTCTCCATCGAGCTCGTTTTCGCAGCGTGCCTGCCGAGGAAATCAACGTCCGCGATGTCTACCCCACGATTTTTCCGATGCAAGTCGGTTTTCGACAACACGGCCAGAGTGGTATCGCCATCACCGATTGGTGGCCTCACCTGGCGCGGTGCGTCGACGACATTGCTTTCGTGCGTAACATGTGGACGACCGACAATGACCACGCAGCCGAGAACCAAATCCACACCGGTCGACATCGACTGGACGAAACGCAGCCCAGCATCGGTGCCTGGACCCATTTTGGACTGGGAACAATCAACGAAAACCTGCCTCGTTTCGTCGTTCTCGGCGGACCCACACGAAGCGACACACGACCCTCGATCGATGCCTACTACCTGGGACCGCAACATGCCGGAGTCCCCTTACAAATCGGCGCGTCAACGCCGCTGGCGTTCGGAGCGCGACAACCGCAACAATCTGCACTACAACAAGCAAATGAATTCGATCTCGTCGCCAAACTCCATCGACTGGCCGGAGCAAAACGACCGCACGACGAACATTTGCGCGCTCGGATTCAAGCCTACGACCTGGCCTTCCGCATGCAAGCCGCTGTGCCAGATGCGATTGAACTGAAACGCGAGACCAAGGAAGTGCAACAGCTGTACGGGCTGGATCGTGAAGAGACAAAAATGGCCGGTAGTCGCCTGCTGGGGGCTCGGCGACTTGTTGAACGCGGCGTGCGGTTCGTCCAAGTGTTTCCCTCAGCGTATGGCAGGTGGGACTCGCATCAGAAACTCAAAGAGAACCATAGCAAGATGTGCTTGTCGGTTGACAAACCGATTGCAGGGTTACTGCAAGATCTTAAACGTCGCGGCATGATGAACGATGTCGCCGTCGTGTTCTGCACCGAATTTGGCAGGACACCCGGACTGGAACAGCGGTCCGGAGGCAACACCGGGCGGGACCATCATCCCAATGGATTCACCATCTGGATGGCGGGCGCAGGATTAAAAAAGGGCCACGTTCACGGAGCCACCGATGAACTCGGCTACCATGCACTCGGCCAAGGCCACTACGTAACCGACCTGCATGCCACCGTCCTGCACCTTCTGGGACTCGACAGTCGCCGCCTGGAAATCCCCGGCCGTAAACGCTTGGACATCGACCGCGGAGAGGTCATCCACGATGTGCTCAGTTAGACGGACCTGACGCACACAAAAAATATGCTCCGTGAGACAGTAATCGCTCAGTCCTTCAGGATCGGGTGCAAGATGATATTGCGGTAGCTCACCGCGGTATGATCCCCTTGCAGGTAAAGCGGTCCCGGCAACGACTCGTCTGCCTGCAGGGCACCATTGGTACAACCCGGGATCGGCTGATTGTCGATGACCTTCGTGCCATTGAGCACCACCGTCACGTGCCGATCCACCAGGATGATGTCATAGTGCTGCCACTGCCCGCCGGCGCGACCCGCATTGTTACGCGGCGCAATCCTGCCGAAAATGGCACCAACACCATGAATCCCTTGCATCTTGCTGTCGCGATCGACCACCTGGGCTTCATACATGCCCCGCAAATAAATTCCGCTGTTCCCACCGGGTGGAACTCGAAAATCGATCTCCAAGCGAAAATCGGTAAATGCGCGCACCGTCCGCAAGTTCCCGTAACGCGAGTATGGCTGGAAGTCGAGCTTTGGCGTCGTGTTAACCAGCACCCCATCCACCGCTTTCCAGCCATTAAGTTGCTGGTCATTGGTCAGCTTCCACCCGGTCAGATCACGACCGTTGAAGAGCTGAATCGGCGGGCCGAATTTCAGTTGCGCCAGGTTCGGGCGCGGCGGCAACGGTGACAGACGTTTGCCGTGGAATGCCACTTCCTGTAGCTGGCCGTCTCCCGTGGGCTGATGCATCACCACACGGATTGTCTTGCCGTCGCTGGTCGCCACATGCTGACAAGCGACGCGGTCACCACTGGGAGGCCCGCCGGGGAACTCCGGTTTGCCGACGCGGCACTTGCGTTGAAAATGCAATGCTTTCCCCTGCAACTTCAATTGAGTCAAACGTTTCGGCGAACCAACCGTCCACAATTCGCCATACAGCGTTCCATCACGAACCGTCAACGTCATCCACCCCGCACTGCCGTTGGGCATTTTCAGCGCCCAGTTGCCGCCCAAAGCCCCCAGGTCGGTGACCGCAACTTCGGCACCCACGACCTCAACAGCAGTCACACTCCACACAATCAACAGCAGACAACCCAGTGTGGCTCGCGGGGCCATCACCCAAGTTCGTAACATACTCAACCCTCATGCAAATGCGGCACCCACACGGAATCGCCAGCGCACCGCACGGGACCTGGTCCGATCTGCGGCGAACCAACAAACGTTAACCGTCGTTCGAAAAAATCTTCAGGTCATCCACCACCGCTTGTTTGGGAACCGACAAACGCAGCATGCGTTTGGTTTCGTGAGCGAACCCCGGAGCCGAGAATTCGCCGACTTTGGCCTGGTCAATCGATACGCGGACCTGATCGTTGCGAATCTCAACCAACAACGCGTACCACTGCCCCACTTTCAATTTTCGCGGGAATCGCTTGCGCTTGGTCGCCAGCAATTTGCGAGTCTGTTCGGAGACCGGTTGTTTCGCTTTGCGTGCCTTCCAGCGTTCCAGCTCCATCTTACCTGTCTTCAGATCTTCGATGTCCACGGCGCGCGTGCTGACCGTCACTTTCATCAGATGGCCCGCATGCACACTTTTCAGCTTCAAGTCAGCAAAGTTCAGACCTAAGACATCTTGCGGGTTTTCCAAGCAGAAACGTAACTGCACAGCGCCGTTGCGAAATTCGGCGTCATGCCTGACCGAGACGGCGTGATCTGCCGTCTCGTGGATGTAAATATGCAAAGCGCCCTCGCGCAAGTCGGCCTGTTTGTGGCCTCCAGCTCGAGACTTACTATTGGTACCCCAACCGTTGCCGATCTCTTCTTTGGCTTCGTCTTGTTCTTGCCGATTAAAATCATCTGCAAAAATCAATTTGCCAAGTTTCTCGGCAGTCGCTTCCTCGGCCGTCACCGGGGCCCCATACCATAGCGCAGCGAACACACCAACTAAACATAAACGCTTCATCGTACTTCCTTATCATCAACAGCAAATCAGAGATTCGAAGCAGGCACTTGTCATCGCCCACGCATGTACCCTCTAGTGTAACGTCACATGCATCGCCTTGCTCACGGCGTCTCCCAGGTCGCTCCAAGCCTCTATCGACCCGACAAAAGCCTAGCGCGCCGTCGCTAGTGAACGCAGCATGACGGCCCATTCAGACAGCTTTGACCAGCACCACGGTCATGTCGTCATTGCGCGTCTCAGGACCGATGAATTTGCCAACTGCCTCCATCAGCGCAGCCACAATTTCTTCCGCAGATTTCTCACGACACGCCCAAACGATTTCCAGCATACGCTCGACGCCAAAGGCGTCTTCCCCCGTCGGCTGCGCTTCGGGAATACCGTCGCTGGCTAACAGGATGATATCTCCCGTGTCCAAGGTCACTTGAGGTGCCGTTTCATATTCGATGTCACCAAGCATTCCTAAGGGNGGACCACCNCCGTGCAACGGNACCCGTTCGCCGGTCTGCCGCAGCAGATAGCCTTCNTGTCCCGCACTGGCATAGTCAACCGTTCGNTGCNCNGGATCGAGCTGNGCGAAAAAGACGGTCACAAAACGCCCTTGNTCGACGTCTGCAACGATCGCTCGGTTNGCGGCGGTCAAGATCTTTGCCGGGTCACTGATTCTCTGAGACAGCACGCGCAAATAGGCGCGGGTGGTCGTCATCAGTAGGGCAGGCCCCGTCCCGTGTCCCGTCGCGTCGGCAATCACGAGCCCCTGTTTGTCCGGATGAACCGGCATGAAATCAAACAGATCGCCATTGGTCCATTCCGCCGGGACCGTCGAACCGGCCAGTTGCAAACCAGGCAATTGCGGCGACTCGGCAGGCAGCAACTTTTCTTGGATGTGCCGCGCCAGAGCCAAGTCTTCTTCGGTATGCTGCACCACACGCTCCAAACGTTCGTTCTCCTGTTGCATCAAGTATTCTGCCTTGTTGATTTTGACAAACAGTGGCTCAATCATTGAGACACCACCGACAAACAAGACCGAAACGAGCAAGGCAGACAGACTGGCAGTCCAGACAGGAAACGAATCCAGGATCTCGGCTTGCGTATCCCAGACCATCATCAGCACGGCAAACTCGAGAACAGATAATCCCGCCGCCGCGCCGGAAATGAGCGTCCAGGATGAGTGCCAGCGGTAACGCTGATTCAATCGCAACGCCAGGATCGACGCGTACAACTGGGCCAGAATGGCCATCATCAGAACGATCTTGACACTCATAGTGAAACACACCCTGGTTAGCAAACAACAGCTTAGCCGAGCAGCCTAGCGTTCCCGCGTCGAATCTTCAATAACGGGTTCCCGGCACGCAGCCCGCTTGACCACCGCCAATCGCAGGCGACGCAGCCCCACCCATGCCAGCGGAACCACCGGCTCACCCTGGGCAAATTTCCAGCCCGACCTTTCCGCACCCCAATCATTTCAACATCGCTTCGAATTCCGCTTCGGTCAGTATCTTGACTCCCAACGCTGCGGCCTTGTCGCGTTTGCTACCAGCTTTTTCACCAGCAATCAGATAGTCGGTCTTTTTGGAAACGCTGGACGCAGCGCGCCCGCCAAAGCGTTCGATCAGCTCCTTGATTTCATCCCGCGTGTACTGAGTCAACGTCCCTGTCACGACGAACGTACTCCCGCCCAACAGATCCTGTTTCGCCTCCCCCGCCTCTTGAGGCAGCGTCATGTTGACTTGCACCGCCTGCAATTCGTCAATTGCCTGCGACCCATAATCACCGTGAACAAAATCATGGACGCTTTGGGCAATGATCGGTCCCACCTCGTCCACAGCCGCAATCTGTTCGACTGTGGCTTGCTGCAGCGCTTCCATGGTCTGAAAATGCTGTGCCAAGGTGACAGCGACACGACGCCCTACATGCCGAATGGACAGGGCGTTTAACAGCCGATCCAATCCTTGTTCCTTACTGGCGGCGATCCCTGCAAGCAATTTGTCCGACGATTTTTTTCCCATCCGTTCCAGTTGCAGCAGGGACTCCGCGCCTAAGTTGTACAAGTCACCATAGCTGCGCACTAACTCGGTGCTGACGAGCTGCTCGACCAATTTGTCACCCAGGCCCTCAATGTCCATGGCATTGCGGCTGGCAAAATATCTCAGCCGAGCTTTGACCTGAGCAGGACACTGCAAATTGGGACAGCGAATGTAGACACCGCCTTCATCTTTGACCAGCTTGGCGGAACACTCAGGACAGACGGTGGGAAAGCGATACGGGGGTAATTCGCCTTGCCTTTCATGTTTTTCCACGCGGACCAGATGCGGAATGATCTTGCCGGCTTTCTCGACCACGACAACATCGCCAACCCGCACATCCTTGCGCTCAATTTCTTCCGCGTTGTGCAAGCTGCAATGACTCACCATGGTGTCGGCAATGTTGACCGGCTCCAATTCCGCCAGTGGAGTAATGGCCCCCGTTTTACCGACCTGCACGACAATCTCGTTGACCTTCGTAACAGCTTCATATTTTTCGAACTTGTAGGCCACTAACCAGCGTGGGCTTTTCGAGGTCGCCCCGAGCCTTTCGCGTTGCGCGAAGTCATTGACCTTCAGTACGAGGCCGTCAACTTCAAAGTCAAGCTCGTGCAATGACTCGATGAGCGTTTCACAATGCGCCAACGCAGCTTCAACATCCGAGAACTTGGCCACGCCCGGCGTCGGTGGCAATCCATAGCCACCGATCTCGTGCAGAAATTCCAGATAGGACGTCGCGTGTAACCCTTCACAGTATCCGTTCCCGTGAATGAACATACGCAGGTTCTTGTCTGCATTGTCCCGTGGATCAAGCCGTCGCACGCAACCCGCTGTTAGGTTTCTCGTATTGGCAAAGGGAGGTAATCCCTTGGCAGACTGGGCTTCGTTGATGCGTACCAGTTCGGAGTTGGCCATATAGACTTCGCCCCGAACTTCCAATACCGCGGGAACCTCATCACCGAGCAACCGCAAAGGAACGTCGGGAATCGCGCGGATGTTGTGCGTGATGTCGTCTCCTTGCTGACCGTTCCCGCGTGTAATGGCCCGAGCCAATTGCCCGTCTTCGTAGATCAACGAAGCCGCGACACCGTCGATCTTCAATTCCACGACCCACTCAACTGCCTCTTGCTCTAAAAGTTCGCGAGTTTTGGCAAAGTAAGCGCGCAATTCATCGACGCTGTAACTGTTGTCAATGGACAGCATCGGCACGCGGTGCGGCACCTGTTCCAACTCTGCAACCGGCGCATCTCCCACGCGCTGCGTGGGGCTATCCGGTGTCACCAAAGCGGGATGTTCGGACTCGAGCTGCGCGAGTTCCTGCATCAAACGATCGTATTCCAGATCGCTGATCACCGGGGATGCTTCCACGTAATACTTCTGGTCGTGAGTGCGAATCTCACATCGCAGGGCCTCGACTCGGTCACGCGGTGCGTTCGCCACTTACTCAACTCCCGAACCGTTTTGACTGGTCGTCATTGCCACCAACCTCGTCTGACATGTTTGTCTGCCATGACACGATCGCCAACACCGTTTGTCGCCAACTGCCTGATGTTGCCGACTTACTCTGTGAACTCAACGCTGAGAAAACTCGTGCACCGCATCCACCAGGGCGATCGCATTGTCGACAGGCGTTTGCTGGACGATCCCGTGTCCCAGGTTGAAGATATGTCCCGGTCGCCCTCCAGCTTGCGCCAGCACGTCCTTGACCCGTTCACGAATCGTTTCTCGATCTGACAACAGAACGAGTGGATCCAGATTCCCCTGAACCGATTTCTGCTTGCCGACGATATCCCAAGCCTCATCCAACCGGATTCGCCAATCGACGCCGACCACCTGACTACCACCTTCCGCCAACAGGGGCAGCAAGGCGGGATTCCCGGTACCGAAATTGATCACCGGCACGCCGGTCGTCAAATCCGCAATGATCCGCTGCACATAGGGCAGGACGTATTTGCGATAGTCGTCGGGCCCCAAACAGCCGACCCAGGAGTCAAACAATTGCACGCATTGAGCGCCAGCTCGAATCTGAGCGTTGAGATAAATGGTGATCGCCCGCGCAAAGCGTTCCATCAGCGATCGCCAAGCACCTTCGTCACGATACATGAGCGTCTTGGTATGCAGATAATTGCGACTTGCCCCGCCTTCGATGACATAACTCGCCAAGGTAAAGGGGGCTCCGGCAAATCCAATCAGCGGCATATCGGCAGGGAGATCCTGGCGGGTCTGCTGCACGGTCTCCATCACAAAATGCAGCGAGTCGACACTCTCCAGTTCGACGACGCGATCGACGTCCCCCGGTTCGCGCACCGGGTTATGAATCACCGGCCCCTCTCCTTTGGCAAACTCCAGATCCAAGCCCATCGGCTCCAAGATCGGGAGCAAATCGGAAAAGATAATGGCCGCGTCCACACCCAGTCTTTGCACCGCAGTGCACATGACCTCGCTGCAAAGTTGCGGGTTCTTGCAAAGCTCCAAAAAGGTCGTCTTGGCACGCACCTCGCGATACTCTTGCATGTACCGGCCCGCCTGGCGCATCAGCCACACCGGAGTGACCTCCGTGGGCTCGCCGCGGCAAGCTTTCATGAAAGGACTGTTATACCAAGGAGCAGCGGGATCAAGGACGTCAGACATGGGCGATGAGAGGGTCACAGAAATGGTGTGTTTGCGGTTCAGTAATTCACGACTTCGTTCAGCGGAAGCGTTGACCAATGGCCCCATTTTGGGACTTGCAGGCTCGATGTCGACGGGGATCTCCAGATTTCGCAACATTTCGCTGGTCGTCGGACCTACCGATGCGACGACCAATCGACGAAACGCGGCAAGCACCTCGGATTTGATCTGCAACCGCTCGGCGACATGCAGCAGGTTCACGATCTGGTGAGCCGATGTGAAAAGCACCACATCGATGTCACCCTGAACCATGGCCCGCACGTTCGCTTCCAACTGAGCAGTATCTTCCGGCAACTCATAGCGGTAAACGGGAATTCGAAATACGTGCGCGCCACGAGCTTCCAGACCAGCGGTCAAACTCGGATTCGGCTTGCCATACTCCTGCAGTCCCACCGTCTGATTGGCAATGTTGATCCCACCGTCGACCGTCGTCAAGATCTCGCGCCACGTATTGGGTTCGGGCACCTGATGGGTTGGCGTAATCCCGACTTCCCGCAGCGCTGCGGCCGGTTTCGGGCCCCGGGCAATCGTGACAATATCACACAAGGCATCCAGGTAGCGTTGCCGGTCAAGATGCCTCTCGACAAATGCCAACAGATGTCGAAAACCGACTCCGGTGAGAAAAACCACCGTCGTGATCTCACCTACAATCAGGCGGTGAGCAAACTCGAGGGCCTCCGGATTCTCACCCAGGGGAACTTCACGCATCGAAGGGCTGACATGAGGCACTCCCCCTTGTCGCTCAATCATACGAGCGATCTCATCCCCACGACGGCTCTCGAACGCAGCAACACGCAAACCGTTAAAGTCACTTTTGGCAGGCATGATGTCTTCTGCGTGTCGTCAATCGATGAGCTTGGTTCCAATCCACTATGCACAATCTAACGCCAAGCGACCATCGAACACCAGACCACCGCCCCAGCAGCACTACTTCGAACCAAAACGTGGACTTGACACCACGCTCATCGACTGCCCGAGGCTGCTGCAACTCTGGGTCAGGGGGAAGTCGGCGGCGGCGTGTGCTGGACCTGCACCAAACTGGCCTGTGCACCACCGACGCACGTGGATTTCCCAGCCAAGTCCACCGCCAGCGAATACGCCCAACCGTCCAGAGCCGCCACATCCTGTGCGACCTGCACGGTCAAAGCATCCACACGGCGCAAATGCCCATCCTGACATGCAGCCACGATCGAGCGACCATCGGGAGTCCAGGCAATCGCTAATGGCTCTGCCGGAAGCTGCGCAAAACGCACCATGCGTCCAATCGTGGGCTGCCAGATGCGAATCGTGCGGTCCTGACTGGCCGAGGCGACCACGGGCAAACCATCGCCAGAAGGTCGCATCGCCAAATGGTGAATCGGCCCTCGATGGTTATCGAACGTCCGCTGCACGCGACGCTGACTCAAATCCCAAATGCGGATCGTCGCATCGCTGCCAGCAGACGCCAGATGCCCCTCGTCCACAAAGACGACCGACGTCACCCCCTTCGAATGCCCCACCAGCCGCTGCACTTGATACGAAGGGACATCAATCAGCGCAATCTGCAAATCGTTACTGGCCGTCGCCAGTTGCTTTCCCTGCCGCTGCCAGGCGACTTGATAAATGACATCCTGGTGCACGGTCAGACGCTTGATCCGCTGTACCTTCGGCCACGACCAGATTTCAACAATCCCCTCCTCGCCTGGCGAACCACCAACCACAGCCAGCAAACGTCCGTCGGGTGAGAACCGCACATCGTGAATTGCTTCCAGTTCGGTCGCCAATTTACGGACAGGCGTTAACCCGGGCCAACGGTGCACGGCAGTACCGCGTTGCGAACCGACGATCACTTGCTTGCCGTCCGGCGTGAATGCCAATGCCGTTACAGGCGGTTGTGCGCTCGCCGTCATGGCGGACAAGCACACAGCTAGAAGGCACATCTGCATACGCACGACTCCCGACAGATCACTCATCCTATCAGCTCGCTGATCACCTGCCCGTCACGACTGACATGGACAGGTCGTCCGTCCGGTGTATGCAGTAACGTGCTGGGCGCGATTCCTAAGAGTTGATAAATCGTGGCAGCCAGATCACCAGGGGTGATCGGTCGTTCGATCGGGCCCTCTCCGACGCGATCGCTGGCCCCGAGCACCAAGCCACCGGGGACTCCCGCGCCGGCCAACAAGACGCTGAACACGCGAGGCCAATGGTCACGTCCTGCCGCAGTGTTCAATTTAGGAGTCCTGCCGAACTCACCCATGACCACGACCAATGTATCGTCCAGCATGCCGCGTTCTTCCAAGTCCTGCATCAGCGAGGCAAAAGCAAGATCCAAGGAGGGCGCCAGCCCGACGGGGACACGCGCACCTGCATAGCCGTCTTTCATCCGAGTCGAAAGTTGTTTGTGAGTATCCCAGCCTGGATTGTTGACGGTGACAAACGGCACACCCGCTTCCAACAACCGACGTGCCAGCAAGCAGCTTTGACCGATCGTCTTGCTGCCGTAACGCTGCCGCACCGCCGCCGGTTCTGCCGTCAAGTCGAACGCTTGCTTTGCCTCCCGCGAGGCCACCAGCCGAAATGCTTGCTCATATGCCGGGTCTTCCACCGAACCGCGGGCGTCCCCACGTGCTTGAAAGTCATCCAGGGTCTTGAGAAACGCCCGCCTTCGGTCGAGACGCGCAGCATCCACATCCAGATAGGCATCCAAGTCACGGACACGGAAATTGGGGCGACCGGGATCTCCTCCCACAGCAAAGGGTCGCTGCTCGGCGGGCAAGAACCCGTGACCGGTCAACTTGCTGCCGCCGACGCGTAGCGTGGGCACCGCGACATGGCCTGGCAAAACGCCACGATATTTCCGCACATGCCCCAGGACGGCTCCGTAGGTCGGGTATTCCAAAACCGGCGTCGGTTTGTAACCGGTCAACAGATACTGAGTCCCCAGATTGTGTTCCCCCAGGGGTGAGGTCACCGAGCGCACGATGGCAAAGCGGTCCGCAATTTTCGCCGTCTGCGGCAACACCTCGCTGATGTGCGTACCAGGGACCGGCGTGCTGATGGCTGCAAACGGCCCGCGCACTTCTTTGGGTGCTGCGGGCTTGGGGTCGAATGTTTCCAGGTGGCTCGGTCCGCCGTCAAGCCAAATCAGAACACAACGCTTGGCGGCGGGAGACGATGAGCCAGCCGCCTGCAAGCCAATGGGTGCATGCCCGACCCCAACGCCGAAAGCTGACAGCGCACCGACACGTACAAAATCACGACGGTTCACACCGCTACAGTGCCTGCTCATGTGCTTCCTTCCTGCCTCGTTAATGATTCGTACGAAATTCTTCACAGTTCAACAATGCCCACGCAAAGTCCTCCAGCGCCTCAGCACTCTCCACGCGCCGTTTCCAATACCGCAATTCTGCGGCGGTGGGAGGACGCGACAACGCGTGGCGATAAAATTCAACGATCACTTCGGGATACGATTGCCCCTCGCGCAAGGCCCGCCGCAGTCGCCCTTGCTGCGACGTGATTTTCGCGTTGATCAGGTCGCCGTTCAGCAAGTGCAACTTTTGGGCAAGCCCGTTCGCCTGGCTCGCAGCGGCGGTACACGGAGCGTCACGTTTGCAACGCCCCAGAATATCCAGCGCCGTTGACGGCACGCGCGGATCGACAAGCTGGATGGCGCGGGTCCCCGGCGGCAGCTCGCCATAGCTTTCCGGTACACCGGTCACATCGCAGATCGAGTCGGCAAGCACCTCGGCTTCCAGCGGCTTGCGCAAGCCATGCGAGTAAAAACGATCGTCCGCGACATTCAGCTCGGTTGACTGGCAAGAGCGCTGATAGGTTGCCGACTGCACAATCAACTTGATCAGTTGCTGCACATCGTACCCCGAGTCTACAAAATGCCGAGCCAATCGGTCGAGCAATTGAGGGTGGGTTGCAGGATTGGTGTCGCGCAGGTCATCCACCGGTTCGACCAGTCCCCGCCCCAGCAGCGACTGCCACACACGATTGACAAAGGCGCGCGCGAAATACGGATTCTCATCTTCCAGCAGCCAACTCGCGAGAGCAGCCCGGGCGTCCTCGCTTTGGTCTAAAAATCGCAAACCGGGAATCCGCGCTTGAGCCGCTTCGCCCGTCCCCGGATGAGTGACTTCACCTTGTGTCCTGACTCGGATCACGCGGTCTTGCTGCAGTCGCGCAAAGATGGCTGACAGCCCGTGATAGTCATCTTGCGTCCAACGGTCCAACGGGTGATTGTGGCAATTCGCGCACCGCAGCCGAACTCCCATCAGCACCTCGCTGACGTATTCTGCCTGCTGCCGTGGACCAGCAACAACCCGGTAGAAATTTGCGGGACCATGAACGTGCGTGTCCCCCTCGGCCACCAGCAATGCCTGAGCAACCTCATCCAACGGACGATTGCTTCGCACCTGCTGACGCAGCCAGGCGTGGAAGGCGTGCGCACCGGTCGCATCATTCGGTTGTGCCTGCACCCGCAACAGCTTCGCCAACTGGAACGTCCAATATTCCACAAAAGCGTCGCTGGCAAGCAAGTCATCAAGATAGGTTTCCAGCGCACTGGCAGGATCGCCCTTCCGCTTCAATTCAACATCCGCCGGGTCGGGTAAGCGTCCGGTCAGGTCCAGAGACAAACGCCGGATCAGTGTCCGCGTGTCCGCTTGTGGTGAAGGCACCAGACGCAAGGCCTGCAACTTGGCGTGCACAACGTCGTCAATCCAATTCTGTCGCACCCACGTGGTGGGCTCCACCGCCGCTTCGCCCAACGGCGCTAATAACAACACCGTTCGGACTTGATCCAGAAAACGCACCACCACAAAGTGTTGGCCGGGCCGATGAACCGAAACCCGCCCCGCGTCGTCGATCTTCACTGCCGCTTCATCACTTGGTGTATAAACCGCCAGCGCGCTCGCCTCCTGCGTCAAGCCGTCACTAAACTCCGCCTGCACTTTGATCTGCAGCGACTCACCACGAGCAACTTGCCGATAGCCTGGCGTCACACGCAGAGCGATCAACTTGCGCCGGACCTGCCGCGCCGCACCTTGGCGAATCCAAGTTTGCAGGAGAGCCACTTCCTGACTCTCCATCTCCAGGCGCAAGCCGCCTTCATGCAACACTTGCTCGGTGGGCTTCAACAACAGCAAACTACGCTCCGGATGCACGTAATTCACTCGCCTTGCCTGCTGAGCGTGCGCAATGGCGTGCCAATCTCGGGCTACGTCACCGCCAAAGAGCGAGAGTTTGAAACCGCCCCGCCCTGCGGCGGCTCCATGACAGGCCGCCGTGTTGCAGCCGTGCTTGGTCAGGATCGGCATGACCTGCGTATCGAAGTCCACCGACTCGGCGTCCGCCGACAAAACCAGACTAATGGTAAGGAGTGCAGTGACCAAAAAGAGACTCAAAATTACAGGACGTTGACAACCGCTTCAGTCTACTAATGAAACCCAGAAAAATCACGTGAGTTTCGCTAGGCACGCTCCTTGGTCAACTTCTTGAGTAGCGGCAGGCATTTTTCCACCGCGGAATCCGCCTCCAGCCGCAGCAAGTCAATATCTTTGCGAATGCTCTCGACATTCATCTTTTTGGCGTCGTCGGTACCCATATTGGCAATCACACCTTGCCGGTGATGTTCCATTTTGTCGTTGATCCGCCGAAACAGCTTGTAGATATTCAGCGTTTGCGACGCCGTCTCTGTCGGCAATTGAGCAAGGAAATAAGATGTCCGCATGACCTCAAATGCCGCATCGGAAAGAAGCACTAAAGGCTTGTCGGCCTGTAAGCATTCGCGTTGGGACTCCATTTCCAACACGACCATTCGAACGACCGCGAGCAGATCGTGCCGCCGCCGCTCCTCAGCCGACCGGCGGCTCAGATAACGCGTCAACACCACGCCCAATGCCGTCGCAACGACCCCCAGTAAGCCACCGACTGCTCCCCCGAGGATTGCGTCCACCTGGATTACCCTCCCTCATTCGTGGGCAGCATGATCTCGCTGCTAACCAGATCTTCGACCGTTTGTGCCCGACGAATCAGATGGGCAGACGCATCTTTCAATAAGACTTCCGCGGGCAAGGGTTTCGAATTGTAGTTCGAACCCATCACCATCCCGTAAGCACCTGCACATTCGATGACCAGCAAGTCCCCGATCTGCGCGGAGGCGAGTGGCCGAGAACAAACAAAACCACCTTCTTCTTGTGTAAAGATATCTCCGGACTCGCAAAGTGGACCACCCACGATGACGTCTTGAAGTGGTCGCTCAGTAGCACCGTTTTGCGGCGCCAGTGACATCGGGTGGTACGCTCCATAGAGAATGGGGCGAGCCAGATTATTGAAACCTGCATCCACGAGATAAAACGTATTCGCCCCCATCGACTTGATGGCGCGTACCTCGGTAATCAGATAGCCCGCTTCGGCAGCCAGGTATCGTCCCGGCTCAATCTCCAACGTGATGGCATGGCCGAACGCTTCTTGCAGTCGGGTGCGGGCGGCGTCCCACAAAGCAAAATACCGATCGATGTCCACAAACTCGTCACCCTCGCGATAGGGTGTCGGCAAGCCACCCCCTGCGCTGATCGTCGTGATCGTGCGCCCGATCACCTTGGCGGCCGACTCCAGTGCACCACAGACTTGCGCCAAGTGCTCGAAGTCGGTACCGGAACCGATGTGCATATGCAAACCAGTAACGGCCATGCCATACCGGTCTGCGCGTTGCAGGCAATCATTGAGTTGCTCGTGCCAGATGCCATGCTTGGATTGCTCGCCACCCGTGTTGGTCTTCTGGCTGTGACCATGACCAAACCCCGGATTGATGCGCAACGTGATATTCCGACCAGGAGCCAGTTCGCCAAGCTGGTCGATCATGTCGGGCGATCCACAATTGACGTGGATGTCGTGTTCTACCACCCACTGCAGGGCTAAGCGATCAAAGATGTCAGCGCAGTAGGTGACCGGATGCGGGTCACCGTGATAGGCGTAACCCGCTGTCACCGCTCGATGAATTTCTCCCGCGCTGACCGCGTCGACCACCACTCCGTGCTCGCGCAGCAACTTGAGGATGGCGACATTCGAACAGGCTTTTTGAGCAAACCGGACCACATCGAAGGCCTGCAGGTCACGGACGCGCTGCAAGATCGTCGCCACATCATAAGCGTAGACAGG
>NZVR01000068.1 GCA_002701545.1 Blastopirellula sp.
TGATATTTATTTTAATCTATTTAATTAATAAGAGTGGAAATTTTTTATAATTATTGTGTAAGCCCCCCTGGCAATTTCCAGGGAGGTGATACAGAGTATGAATGGTTAGTAGCAAGTTGTAGTACAACTGTTACCGTAACAAGTAGTTGTACAAGAAGTATAGTTTGCTAACGCATTACTAGAAAGTAAAGTAACCACTGAAAGCACTAATGCTATTTTCTTCATTTTATCTCCTATCTGTAAGACTTTATGCCTTACAAGATAGATATAATTATTTTTTATAAAAATTAATGTGTAATCAGAGTTATGTTTTTGGACAATTAAATATTTAATTTTTGATCATTTCCAACAATAACAAAAGGAGCCCAAAATACAGGATGAGACTTATCTTTATTTTCTTTAATAAATTTGATCATACTATTATTTAAGTTTTTAGAGATTGAGAGATTATTGTTATTTTTGGCTTCATTAAAAAATGAAGTGATTAAATCTTTTGTTGAATAAGTTTCTACATACCAGTTTGAAACCATTAAATTTTTTGAACCAGCAATAAAAAAGCCTTTTGTTAATCCACTAAAACCTTCAGAGGGCGATTGAGTATGGTGCGGACTCTGGGCCGGCAAATCTCTTGCTGGCCCGTTTATCCTCGCTGCCCGGCGGCGACGACAAACAAGCAAAGAAGGCTGTGGATATTGCCGTCGAAGCTCTGGCGGAAGACAGGAAGGCGTTGGCCGAGGCGTTGGTGATCCGCGCGGGATTGCGGTCCGACGCTCAGCAGCGTCTGGCAGACCTGAACGCCGCACTCGAAGCAGACCCTGCCAGTCCCCAGGCGCGGCAACTGCGTGGTTTGCATTACATCCGTGAGAAGAAGTTCGAAGAGGCCATTCAAGACTTGACCCAGGTGCTCGAACGAGATGGGAACAATCTGACCGCGCTGCAAACGTTGACCCAGGCACTAGTGCAGTTGGGGAAATTCGATGAGGCGAAAGCGCAAATCGACAAGTTGATCGAACGGAATCCCAAGTCTCCGCTTGGTTATCGTATGCGTGCTGCGTTGGCTGCCGAACAAAAACAGTTAGATCAGGCGATCAAGGATCTAACGCAAGCGTTGGAAGTCGAGCCGCGCGACATTGGTTCCTGGTTGGCGCGTGCCCAGTTGTATCAGCAAAAGGAAGATTACAAGAGTGCCCGGCGGGATATCGAAGAAGTCCTTGACCTTCGTCCTGGATTAGTGATCGCGGTCGAACTGCGAGCACAAATCGCGGCTGCTCAGGAACGTTATCAAGACGCCATTGACGACCTCAAAGAATTGATCAAACATGCGCCCGGTAATGATCAGTATCGATTGCAACTCGGCTTGCTGTATGCCGAAGACAAGCGTCCGCGGAAGGCGATCGAAGAATACTCGAAAGTCTTGCAACGGCAGTCCGATAACTGGCGGATTCTACAGTTGCGAGGGAATACGTTCCTGAACATTGGGGAACACAAGAAGGCAGTCGTTGATTTTGAAGCTGCTCTTAAAGGTGCTCCCGACGATGATGGCTTGTTGAACAATCTGGCCTGGTTATTGGCTACCTCGCCAGACGATGCGGTTCGCAACGGCAAACGATCGGTTGAACTGGGGCGGCGTGCTTGTGAGGCGACCGAGTTCAAGGCGCCACACATTCTCAGCACTTACGCAGCCGGATTTGCGGAACTGGGAGATTTCGAAAACGCCAAAAAATGGTCTGCCAAAGCGGTCGATCTGGAAGAAAAAGAGATTGAGGCCGAAGAAGATGCAGACGTTCGCGACGCCCTCAGTGAGCAGCTGAAGCAACTCAAGAACGAGCTGGAAAGTTATCGTCAGAAAAAGCCGTGGCGCGAGCGGCAAGAGGTCGAAGAGGACACGGATCCCAGCGAATCGACTGAGACCAGTCAGGATGCGTAGTTGTCGTGAGTGCTTCGCAAATAGTTCAGCCGAAAGGTTTCTCGCTGCTGTATGAGAAAGGGCCCTGCCTGGTGGTGAACAAGCCAGCAGGAGTGCTCACGCAGGCACCGCCCGGCATTGATAGCCTGGAACGGCGCATCAAGCAGTTTCTGCAGGAGCGGTCTGAGAAAGGGCGCGAGCCCTACCTGGGTGTACCGCATCGGTTGGACCGACCCGCTTCCGGTGCGATGGTGTTTGCCAAGCAGGTCCGCGCCGCGCGCCATCTGGCCGAACAGTTTGAGACGCGGGTCGTGAAAAAGACCTACTGGGCACTGCTGCAGGGTGAACTGCCAAACGACTCGGGTGCCTGGGAAGATTCCTTGCGTAAGATACCTGGCGAAGCTCGTGCGGAGGTGGTGCCCTCCAGTGATCCCACAGGGAAGATTGCCCAACTGGAGTATCAGGTGCTGAGCCGCGAGACGGGCTACACTTGGGTGGAGATTCGTCTGAAGACGGGGCGGACGCATCAAATTCGTGTGCAATCAGCGACGCGATCGCACGCCATTTTGGGAGACCAATTCTATGGTGCGACCACCGACTTCGGGCCACCCAGCGAAGATCTGCGGGAACGAGCCATAGCGCTCCACGCGCGCTCGCTCTCGTTTTATCACCCCAAAACCGATCAGCGGGTTGAAGTGACGGCGCCGGTGCCCGAGTATTGGCCCGCCGCAATCCGCCAGTAGCCCTTGCCGACCAGAAAGGTTGCTCATGCCACGCCAACGCGTCACTGTGGGAGCGTGCCCTAAATGCGGAGCGGACGAACTTGTTTGCTCCTACAACTACTTCTCCAGCGACGATTTGACCATCGACTCGTGGGAGCACAAATGCGCGGACTGCGGTTTTCGCGAGACGGTCGCTTATCGATCGGATGATGACGATGTCGGCGACGATGTCGATCCGCGATGTTGCCCGTTTTGCCAACGCCGCGTGGATCCGGAGAATCTCTGAGGCCTGAGGCCATCGGGCGCCGTGAACGGTGCCTCGCATGAAGCGACTACTGGAAGCGGATGGAGAAACCTGTCCCGATGAAGTAATCCTCGGCGGCGTCATTGAGTCCCATGCCGGCGCGAATGTCCCACTGAATATCGTTCGTGATCAGGTAGGTGAAGCCACCGTTGACATAATGCTCGGTCTGGGCGGTGGTGCTGCTATGGGGGAAGAACGCAAACCATTCGGTGTAGCCACCGAGTCGGTCCGTAAGTGAATAGGCGAAGGTCAGCGATTGCGCCCATTCGGTGTAGCCGTCCAAATCCAGTGCGTCGCGAGTCCGATTGTACTGTGTGCTGCCTGCCATGCTGAGACAGTCTGTGAGCTCCCAGCTGTAGATCCAATTCAAGCCCGGTAAAAACTCGTCGGCACTGAAGGCATCATCTCCGACCGGTACGGTCGCTTGAGGGATCAATGCCATCTCGGGAAGAAGTCCCTCTTGAGGGGTGAGGCCCAGCTTGACGCCAAGATACAGATCATCCAGTCCGGTGGTGGTTGCACCGTTGACCGATTCGTTGAGGTAGTTGGTGGCAATTCGCAGTTCGAACCAGTTGGCCAGCATGCCGTACCGCAGGAGTGGTTCGCCAATCGAGTGGCCTGTCGTTTGGTCCGTACCATCGTTGTCAAACGAGTAGGTGTAGCCGAATTCCAATTGAGCCACTCCCAAGCCGACCGTCGAACTCGCTTCGGTAAAGTCCGGGCGGTCGGTCACCAGAGGCTCGTCCAGATTGGGGCCGCCAGAAAAACTGGTGCCGTAACTCCATTGCAGCAACGTCATGCGGGGTGATTGAGCGGATGCCGCTGAGCAACAGAGAGCGAACAGAAGTGCGAGGGAGGTGGCGGTGAGGTGGCGTGCCATGGTGGGGCCCAGTCGATGGAAAGGGGGAATCAAGACCTAGTACAGGTTTCGTCGTGCCGTGACCAAGTGACGGTGTGAAAGTCAGGTGAGGTCAGGTATCCCCGAAAGTCCAGCATTCCCAACAAGAACAATCGTTAGGGATTAACACGATTTGTCAGGCCGGATTGGGGATCTGGTCGATTCCGTTGCTGGGCGAGCGCCGGCCGACTTGCGTTGACATGGTGGCCTGGGGGTTCTAGTATTCCTCGGGTACGTACTGCTCGCCCGCCAGCTTTGGCTTTGTACCCGTCTTTTTCGCACACCTCCCTAGGGCAGTCTTATGGTTCGGAAGCTATTGCGGATGCTCGCCGTTCTTTGTGGCACAGCTGCTGTCCTGGCGGTGTTGCTGCTGTTCCTTGCCTATCGTGCCATGCAGCAGGCTCCCGCATTTTATCAGCAGGCACTTTCGGAGCGTCCCGAGGCTGAGCAACAGGTGGCTGGGAACCAACTGGAACAAGAGGTGTTGCAGTTGAGCAACAACGTGCAGGAAGAGGGTGTTTGGGAGGCGCGTTTTACAGAAGACGAATTGAACGGCTGGCTGGCGATTGATCTGCCGGAGAAATTCTCGAAGGCGATTCCTGCCGGTATCAGCGATCCGCGGGTGGCGATTGAGCCCGAACTGCTCCGAGTTGCGTGCCACTACAAAGACCAACGAATGAATTCGATCATCTCCGTTGCGCTCACTGCGCGACTTACCGACGAGCCGAATGTGTTGGCCATTCATGTGGAACAAGCACGCGCGGGGTGGTTGCCGTTGCCGTTCAAAAAAGTGCTGGAACAGATTACGCAAGCCGCGTTGGACGCCGGGATATCACTGGAATGGACCGAGCAGGAAGGCGAGACGGTTGCGTTAGTGACGATCCCGCAGCAACATGACAGTTATCGTTTCAGCGTGATCCATCTGGACGCCGTTGAGCTACGCAAGGGCGAGCTGTACGTGGCCGGGCGGACGGAAGCGAAAGCTGCGGATCAATCGGAATCGGATGTGGGTTTGCCGAAATGAACCTGGCAACGTTGAGCGTCCGCTGGATGGTCAATCGTCACTGTCACATCCATGCGGGTTCCTTGCAAATGAACCCGCATCCTGTCTGTTTGCTGTAGCCAGCGAAAGCTCCCGTTATCCCATTGGCGGACACGTCCTCGGTTGCCGGAGATCGGGCCTTCGTAGTCCAGGTACCGGGCGCGGTGGATGGGAAGCGGTTCTGCTGGGATCGTCTGATTCTCGGTGGGAACCGTGGCGAGCGCCCACGTCAGCAAGCCCGCATCTGTTTCCAGCATCAGGTCCCAGTGCAGGGGTTTGCCCGACGTCTCTGTTGGGCTGTGTTCGAGAATCACGAATCGGGGCATGTTCCTGGAACGACAAAACGCGTGCCCTAACGGACACGCGTTCTTCGCTGATCTTCCTGTTTTCTCGAGCAGTCAGGTTGCTCGGCGAGGTTACTTGCCGGCAATCCCGAGTTCTTTGAGTTTGTCGGCGATTTCCTGAGCGTGGTCGCCTGCACTGACCTTCTTTTGAATGTGCAGTACTTTGCCATCTTTGCCAATGTAGTAGGTCCAGCGATTGGAGAACCCACGGGGGCTCAGGCAACCGAACGCTTTGGCGGCCGTTTTGTCGGGGTCGCTGAGGATCGGGTAGTCCAGTTCCAAGGACTTGGCGAACTTGGTGTTGGTTTCTACCGGGTCGCAGCTGGCGGTGAAGTAAGCCACGTCGAACTTCTTGATCAGATCGCCGCTCTCACGGAGCGACTTGCATTGACGCGTTCAGCCACCGGTGAAAGCTTTGGGGTACCAGGCGATTACCACAGCCTGCTTGCCTTGGAAATCAGCCGACGAATACGTTTTTCCGTCACTGCCAACCATTTTGAATGTGACTTCGTCACCCACCTTGAGTTCTCCAAATACGGGGGCTGTCATGAAACATGTTGCTGTCAGTACTGCAGCAACCAGGGAATACACTTTCATTGGGGACTCCTGGTGTGATCTGAGGGGAGGGTCTGTCGCTGTTCATAGCGTAACTGAAGCGCCCGGTGAAGTCGAATGTGGGCGGTGAAATGTACCCCCGCTGGGCTTGGTTCAGGCCGTGCTCTGACGGGCTGGATGGCCCCCCCGGCCGGTGAGTTTCAAGCCCACCGGTTCTTTGGCGTAGGGCGAATTTCGGATACACTGCGGGATTCGTAACCAGTCAAGATCTTGTTCTGAGTGCTATGCTCTCTGCAGCCAGTGAACCACGGGAGGGTTTGGACGACGTGATCCAAATTCGTGGTGCGCGCGTCCACAACTTGCAGAACCTGGACGTCGATATTCCACACGACCGTCTGGTCGTCATCACAGGCCCCAGCGGGTCCGGCAAGAGCAGTCTGGCCTTTGATACGCTCTATGCCGAAGGTCAGCGGCAATACATGGAGAGTCTGTCTGCGTATGCGCGGCAGTTCCTGAACCAAATGGAACGCCCCGATGTGGATCTGATTGAGGGACTGCAGCCGACGTTGTGCATCGATCAGCGTCCGGCGAATGTGAACCCGCGAAGTACGGTGGCGACGGTCACCGAAATCTATGACTATTTGCGTTTGCTGATGGCGCGACTGGGCGAGGTGGTGTGCTATCAGTGTGGACGTCCGATTGAACAGCAGACGGTCGAGCAGATTCAGGAACGCCTGTTGGAATTGCCCGAGGGTACCAAGGCGATGATTCTGGCGCCTTTGGTGAGAGGCAGACGCGGGCAGCACCAAGATGTGTTGGCGGCCATTCGCAAGGCCGGTTACGTCCGCGTTCGCATTGATGACCGTGTCTATGACCTGGACCAGGTGCCCGAGTTGGAGCCGCGGAAATCACATTCCATCGAGGCGGTGGTCGATCGCGTGGTGATTCGCGAGGGCTCGCGGGCGCGCATTGCTGAATCGATTGACGCTGCGCTGCATCATGCTGACGGCTTGGTCATCGTGTGCTATCTCGACGAAGAAGACGAATGGCGAGAGGAACTCTTCAGCACTTTGTATGCCTGCGTGCATTGCAATCTGAGTTATGAGGAAATCGAACCGCGAACGTTTAGTTTCAACAGCCCCTATGGTGCCTGCCCCGAGTGCGATGGTCTCGGCAAACTCGAGCAGTTTGATGTGGAGTTGGTGTTGCCGTCCCGCGAGCATTCGCTGGCGGCGGGAGCCGTTCAGCCTTGGCAAGGTTTGACCAAAGCGGCGCTTGGCAAGATCCAGCGTGAATTGGAGCCGTTCCTGGAGGCGCGCGGGAGTGCTTGGGATACACCCCTGGTCGAACTTACCGATCAGGTGGTGGAGCAACTGTTGTGGGGTGATGGCAAAAAGTTTGCTGGCATCTTGATGATGCTCGAAAAAGAATACGCGACGACGACCAAGGCGGCGCGACTCGAGCTTTTGGAGCGATACCGAGCTCAAACTCCGTGCAACGCTTGCGGTGGAGCTCGACTGTGTCAAGTCGCCTGTAGCGTCAGGGTCTCAGACGCCAACATTCATGACTTGGTTCGGATGACGATGAGTGAGGCGCGGGAATTCTTTGAATCACTGGAGTTTCACGAGGACGACGCACCGATCGCAGATCCTTTGCTGAGCGAACTGGTGAACCGTTTGCGGTTCCTGGAAAAAGTGGGGGTCGGCTACCTGACCCTTGATCGTTCGGCTGAAACGCTCAGCGGCGGGGAACTGCAACGCGTTCGCTTGGCAACCAGTATCGGTTCTGGGTTAGTCGGTGTGTGTTACGTGTTGGACGAGCCCTCGATCGGCTTGCATCCACGGGACAACGAGCGGTTAATCAAGGCTTTGCGAGATCTGCAGGACCAGGGAAATACCGTGGTGGTTGTGGAGCACGACGAAGGGATGATGCGAGCCGCGGATTGGTTGATTGATGTGGGGCCCGGAGCCGGGAGCCGTGGGGGGAGAATTGTCGCTCACGGCACCCCGCAAGACGTTGCCCGGGACACTCAGTCCGTGACCGGACGCTACCTCGGTGGGCAGGATTCGATTCCTGTTCCACAGCAGCGTCGCAAGGTAGCCAAGAAGCGTTCATTGAGTCTCGAGGGTGCGGTCATCAATAACTTGCGCGATCTGGATGTCGATTTTCCGCTGGGGACCTTCACCTGCGTGACCGGTGTGAGCGGATCGGGGAAAAGTTCTCTGGTCAACGAGACGCTGGCGCCCTCACTGTTGAGTCGCCTCAATGGTTCGCGTGGGAAAACCGGACCGCATCGAAGTCTCCGCGGGGTCAACCAGATTGACAAGGTGATTTCGATTGACCAATCGCCGATCGGGCGGTCGCCACGCAGTAATGCTGCGACATATACCGGGGCGTTTGATGAGATTCGCAAAGTGTATGCGCGTACCAAGGACGCCAAGCAGCGGGGGTACAAGGCGAGTCGATTTAGTTTCAACGTCAAGGGTGGGAGATGTGAAACGTGTCAGGGGCATGGGCTGCAAAAGATCGAGATGAATTTCTTGCCCGATCTGTACATCCCGTGTGACGCTTGTGCAGGCGCACGTTTCAACCCGCAAACGTTGGAAGTGCAATACAAAGGGAAGTCGATCAGCGACGTGCTGGAAATGCCCGTGGACGAAGCGGTGGAATTCTTTGAAAACGTTCCGGTGGTGGATCGGTTGATGGAGAGTTTGCGCGATGTGGGGTTGGGGTATTTGCCGCTGGGGCAGCCTTCGACAACCATTTCGGGAGGCGAGGGCCAGCGGATCAAACTGGCCACCGAATTGGCTCGCGTGGATACCGGAAACACTCTCTACCTGTTGGACGAACCGACGACCGGGCTGCACTTTGACGACATCAAGCGACTGCTTGCCGTGCTCAACCGGCTGGTCGACAAGGGAAATACGGTGATTGTGATCGAGCACAATCTGGATGTGATCAAGTGTGCGGATTGGATCATTGATTTGGGTCCCGAAGGGGGAGCCGCCGGAGGGGCCCTGGTCGGGGCTGGCAAGCCGGAAGAGATTGCGGAGCTTCCCGACAGCTACACCGGAGCGGCGTTACGGTCGCTGCTGCAAGACGCGTGAGCTTGAGTTGCTGCCGGGCTGTTAAGGCTGCCGGGCTGTTGAGGCTGCCGGGCTGTTGAGGCTGGCAGGCCTTCCACAGGCGACCAGCAGGTCGCTCCCACTCACACTACAAGTTGCTGAAGTCCGGTTCGTCCTGGGCTTCGATTCCCATGTCGTTCAGCGACTTGCCGGCTGGGGTCGTGCGATTGCGACGCAGCGTCTCGCGTTCGAACTGATTGTCGCTGCGCGAGTAACGCCAGATGCCGAACCAGACGATGCCTAAAGCGGCCAGGAACAGACTGCCGCCAATCAGCCCGGCAAAACTGTTGTGGCCAAACGTGACGACCTGGGGCTCGGCAGCAATGAACATGGGTGCGGGCTGACGCTGGCCTTGCTCGAAGGACGACATGAATTCGGAACGATACACCCAGAGTTTGAAGAAGAATCCCTTGACGGTGATCTCTTCATTGAGCAGTTCCATCTGGGAGTTGGATTCGGTGAGTCGGTCGGCGATTTGTTGGAGTTCCTCAGGTAGTTTCAGCACACAGAAAGTGCACGGGTAGACGTCGCGGAATTCGGGCGCTTCCTCGTCGTCTTTCGACTTCACCAGCCGGATCACCTGATCACCAAGTGGTAAGAAGCCGTCGATTTGGTAGTAGCCCTTGATGCCAAAACGGTCTTGGATGTCCGGGTCATTGACCACGACATAGGTAATGCGGCGGGCCGCTCCGCGGATGGTCATCACCCGACCGATCTGCGGTTTGGGATCCGAGAGCAAACGAGTCAGGTGCAGGGATTGTTCGTTTTCTGCGAAGGCGGGTTGCTGATCAGCCTTGCCCGCAGCCGCCAGGAACTGATAGAAGCATTCGCGATCCGCGCTGCCCAACGGTTTGAAATTGGGGATCGTATCGATCAGACCGACGTCGACTCCGAGCTCACCGAGCAAAGGATCCTGAGGGCGAGCGAGAGGGTCATTGGCATCGGGATGCCAGGCAACGCGGGGGGCGGCAAAAAACAGTTCCGGTTGCTCGCCGGTGGACTCGCCGACCTGCAGGAACAGTGCCCGTGCTGAGGCTCGGTGCGAACTCGGTTGGCCTTTCAACCAGGCAAGCGGAACGTTTCGAGTGCAAATCGTGACGACCTGCGACGAGTCTTCCAGTTGCATTTTGACCTGATAGTAATCTGCGAATTCAAACAGTTCCGCGGCTTCCGGCAATAACGGATGTTGGGTGACGGATTGCACGCGTCCGCGCAGCAAGAACACATCAGCGCGAAAAGACGCAGGTTCTTCGCGAACCTGGTCCCAGTCGACATCTTGGCGTGTCCAGCGTTGCAGGTCGTCGAGCCCCATTTTGGGGAATCGAAACAGGATCTTAATCAGCGTTTCGTTGTCGGCGTTCCATGGTTGGTAGTCTGCAAACAGCCGCAGCTGACTGTCGTCAATGCCGAAGAGTTTCAGTTGTTCGCGAGCATGTTGCAGGCGTCGGATGGGCAGCAAGTCAGGCCGCCGCTTTTGGTTCCAGGGGAGGTCGCTGGTGTTGCCCAGTGGGACAGATTGTGGTTTGGGGCGTGGGTTCGTTGCCTCCACTGGTGGGCGGTCAGAAGGGGGAGTGGCTGGGCGTTTCGGTTCGGGGGGACGTTCGGCGTTTCGAGGAGGCTCGTTCGGCGCTTCGAGTGGGGGTGCCGGAGGTTCTGCAGGCTGTGTCGCTGGCGTTGTCGCGACCGGTGCAGAATTGGTGGGGGGCGTTGGCTCCGGCGGGCGTTCGTCCGCTGGCGGTTGTCCGTTGACCAACGCCGCCAGGCAGAACCACACAAGGGTGCCCGCTGCCGCTACTTTTCGGATTGCCTTAGGTTCGCTTGGCAAGCTCATTTAATTCGTCCTTCAGATTCACAACTGGGATGCTGTCTTTGGCGTCCTCAAGGCTTTGCACTTGGGCTTGCGCGTAGTTTTCCGCACGCGCGGTGGCTTCGTTTCTCCAGTTACTGCGTCGGTAGGCGACCCAGGCAATGATCACCGCGACGGTGCCAGCGAAGATGGACAGTGTCGCGACCAACCAACCCCGGGGAATGAAATCGAAGTAAGCGCCAAAAGATGCCGTCCTGGGGGTGAAGAATTCGTCTTGGCGTTTTTCCCAACGCGGTGCCTTGGCCAAGAGTTGGGGCACGGTATTGATGCCGTCTTTTGCACGATAGGCGTACCGTTTGAAGAAGAAGCCGGTGAACTGGACTTCTTCGTTGAGGTATTCGTTCGGATCGTCTCGGTTACTCTGAGGAAAGTCCGTGGGGATCTCCAGCGAATAAACCGCAATGGGAGACTTGGGGCCGTTTGCTGGTCGGACCCAGATCAGATAGTACCCCGGGATGCCAAACATATTCGTGGGGGCGTGGACATAGTCACAGCGCTTCACCGTGCCTTTGATGGTTACCAGCTTGCCACGGTAGGTATCGGTTTGACGAAACAGGCCCGTGTAGCTGGGCGAAGCAACAGCGCTCGCTTCCAGATCGGTTTGGTCACGCGTTGCCAGTTCGTCCAGCAGTCGGAACCAGGCGTCGGATTCCTGGGGTAGGAAGACCTTGTCGTCTTCGACTCGTGACAGGGCGACGGCGTCGAGTTGAGCTTGGACGCGCTGCACTGCGGCCCGCCCCTCAGCGGTCAACGGTTCCTTGTGAAACACGGACTCCAGCGGCGGCTTGACGGTCTGTTGCCAGTCCGTGGTGATTTGTTCGAGCAATTCGTTCCAGTCACTTTTCTCTTCTGCCGACATGGCCGATTCCGGGCCATTGACTGCCGCTGACGCTTCTCTGGCGTAGGCATCCCAGGCGACATCTACCTGGGCCAGGACGCTGGACCAACTGGCAATGTCGTCCTGCGATAACGGACTGCCATCGCGATAATGTTTCAAGACACGATAAAAGACCCACTTGTCGCGCTCGCTCAGTAACGCCAGATGTTTTGCCCAGGCGTCGAGCAGGATTTTGCTGACCAGGTCCTGGTCGGAGGTACCGGACAGTTCGAAATCGATGGTGGGTGGCTGAGCAACAAGTAACTGACCGTCCATCGCTTGTGCCACTCGTTGCGGTCGCAGTCGTGTGTCCAACGGTTCATCGGTGGACGCGGTGGTGTCGTTCTGTGCCCCTTGGTTTTCAAATCCCATCCACATGTACAGGGCCGGGTCGCGGGCGCGTTCCATCATCACCAGCACGGTCATGAAGGTGAAGACAAGCAGTAGCAACCGCATCTGGACTCGCCGCGACGAATAGTTGGGCGGCGGGGCAGGCTTCGACTGAGGGCGACTTGAGACGGTCATGGGCAGGGATCCTGGGGTCGGATGCCATGGGATTCGTTGGAAAGGCGGGCAGCTATTTCATTGCAAGTATGGCTCATCACTCGATGCGTGTCCCGGTACGCGACGCGGGGCCATGCCGGGCAAGCTCGGGGACCAACGCTTGCCTCGGGAGGTAGCCGGACCGTAAGATAGAAACATCATCATGTCTTTTCATTGTCGCCTTATTTCCTTGTAAGGCAACAGGTTACTTCCTGTGAAGAATCACCCTTTTTGGGGAATAGTTTGGTCATGCAGGGCCGAATACTTGGGCGTTCTTAAGAGCAAAACGGATGGTTGTCGCGGCCTGATTCAGGTCCGCTGGCCGTCTGTTCGAGAAGAGAGAGGTTCGTTTGGCACTTACGCAGGCGGATTTTGACGCGTTGGTCGACGAGCATGGTCCGGCGATGTATCGGATTGCCTATCGAATGATCGGTGATCGGCATGAAGCCGAAGACGTTGTTCAGGAGACCTTTCGCTCGGCTTGGAGAAGCCGAGGGCGCTTTCAGTCTGGACGGAGCCCACGTGCGTGGTTAGCTGCGATCCTGCGGCGACGCGTCGTGGACCATTGGCGGCGTCGACCGGCACCCAAGCCCACAGCAGATGAGGGTGTGTTGACGGGGTCCGTGCCAGCGGAGGATCCTCTGGCGAATGAATTTACGGACGAAATGCAGTCCGCTCTGGGGCAGTTGCCAGAGCAACTGCGGGAGACATTGTTACTGGTGGTGGTGGGTGAATTGACGCATCAAGAGGTCGCCGATTTACTCGACCTGCCGCTGGGAACCGTGTTATCGCGTGTCAGCCGAGCTCGCACTCGGTTGCGTGACTATTTGTTATCCATCACCCCGACCTGACCCGCTGCAGGGCGAACGGCGACACCTGCTTGTCCGCCTGACCACCTCACACTTGACGACCACCCACCCCTAGATTTTTGTCGGAAACACCTCGTCGCATGTCACACGACGATTCTCATTCACTGTTAGACGACCAGTTGCGGTCTGTCCCCGTACCGGCGGGAATGTTGGCGCGTTTGCGCGAGATTCCCGCTGAGCGAGTGGGGGACGTGACGGATTGCGATTTGGACGACATGCTGACAACGGTTGCCATGCCGCGGTCGGTGACCGTGCGACTGCACGAACTGATCGCGGATGAGGTGCTGGATCGACGGTTGCGAGACGTGGACCCGCCGGTGCGTACACTGGCGCGTGCGCGGATCATCCCGCGCCAACCCCGACGGTCGCGTGTGTGGGCCACGGCAGGCGCCACCGCGTTGCTGTTGCTGCTGACGGTTGGCTATCTGGGCCTGCTGGGCGGCATGCTGTGGGAAGTCCATCCCGAAACGCGGCCGGTGGCGACCTTTGTCTATCACGGTCCACTGGAAATGAATGGTCAAGTGACTGGAGTCGAAGTGGCCGCACCAGTCAACGTCGTCCAGGTGTCGCCCCGACCGGTCATGGCGGTCCCGCAAGCGTCAGAGGTTGCGGTGCCTCAATTTGCGACTCCAGCGAAGGGCGTACTGGTCGATTGGCAACGCGAGTTGGACCGCGGGCTGGATCCGTGGCAAGACGTGATGTTGCTGAAGTGGGATGTGTTGGGAGCCCCTCCGAGCACGGAGCACCTGGCGATGCAAACCGTGGCGTTTCCTGAGGCCAAGGGTTTATCGTTGCCACTGGCGCGAGGCTACGATCGCCGGTTTTTGAATGTCCATGGTATGCACCCTCCGATGTTTCTGGGGGTGAATCCCGGATTGCGCCGTGCCGCGCTGCCGTTGACGACCCGGACGGATAGTTTTTTGCGTCTGCAAGCGGACGTGGCAGCAGGAGAGGAACCGGAAACCGACGAGGTCCGCGTGGAGGAATTCCTGGCAGCCATGCAGTATGGATTTGCCGCGCCGAAATCGAAGGCGGTGGGAATTCGTGTGGCCGCCGGACCTGCACTGTTTGGGGACGGGCGATCGCAGATGATCCAAGTGGGAGTGAAAGCTCAGGCACAGCCCGTGCGGCGCGTGCCGGCCACGCATCTGGTGATCGGGTTGGACGCGTCCGAAAGTATGGGCTGGGGAAGTCGCTGGGAGAGCGTCCAAGCGGGCTTGCGACGCGTGCTGACCCAGTTAGGACCGCACGACCGGTTATCGATCGTGGGTTTCAACGAACAAATTGTCTTGGATGTCGAAGACGTAGATCGGAATGCATTGCAACCGATTATGCGAGCACTGTCCGCTTTGCAACCGTCCGGAGGGAGCGCGTTGAGTCGCGGCTTGGCCCGCTGTGCGTCGGTGGCAAATCAGGCGGTGGCTGCGCCGCGAACAGTGCAATTGGTCTTGGTGACCGACGGCGATCTGGTGGTGAACTCCGAGTCCCTGCCGCCGCTTGCCGGAATGCTGGCGGATCTCGCGCGGCAGGATGTGCGCTGCCAAATACTCGAATTGGGCCAAGCAGGGCCGCAGGCGGCCTTGGAAACCCTGGCGAATGCGGCCGAAACACGGGTCGCCACCGTGAGTGATGGCGATGCGCTCGGTGAGCGGCTGTTGGCCATGTTGCTGGGAAGTTCGGCGACCGTCGCTTGTGATGTCAAGCTGACCGTCACGTTTGACCCGAAAGCCGTCGTTGCTTACCGGTTATTGGGACATGAGGCGAATGCCGTGGCGCTGCTGGACCCTCCGGGCTTGCGCTCGGATCTGACGGCAAATGCGGAAGCAGTAGGGCTTTACGAAGTCTGGTTGCGTCCCGGTAAGGCAGTGGAGCTGGGGACGGTTGAGATGGCGTGGCGGGATCCCGCTACCGGTCAACGCCATCGTCAGCAGCAACGCATGACGCGGCTTCAGCTGGCGACGTCTTGGGAAGAATGTGCGTTGTCGCTGCAGTTGGCCCAGCTGGTTGCGGAGGCCGCAGACGTCTTGCGCGGCGGATATCGCTTTGAGTTGGCTGGAGACGGGACGGTGCAGCCCAAGCGAAAACCGCAGACGATGCGCCATGTCCTCGACGCCCTGGATTATACTCATCCTGCGTTACTGGAACGTGCCGATGTCAGCGATTTCGTGCAGTTGATGGAGCAGCTTTCGCGAGTCAAATGACGCTGGGAACAGGTAATCGATAGAACGAGAATCATTGGAATAAACGGTTGTCAGCTCCCGTTCGGGATTGCACCGAAACTGATATATGGTTGCTACTTAGTGCGACTGACGCTAACTTGTTGGAGGATACGCTGTTGATCGCTTGGCTCGTTCAAGACCGGAACCTTGACACGATGGCCAGCCGATCGAGTTGGCAGACTACTTCCGCTCATCACGTCTTGTCCTGTGCATCTACGACTTGTCCTGATTTGCACGTCGCTGTTTGGGCGCGAGTGAGGTACCCGAAGGAAGAAATAACATGTTGATGTTGAATCGTTTCAGCTGTTTCTTATTCGTCTTCTTGTGGACGTTGTCGTCCTTCCCGCTGTCGGCCTCTGAGCCTGCGGAAGCCTTTCTGGAGGCACTCCGTGAACGGCGCATGCATGACATGGCGCTGGATTATCTGGACCGGGCAGAGAAGAATCCTCTGGTCGACCAGGAGATTCGTGAGCGGCTTGATCTGGAGCGGGGCCTGACGTTGATCCAAGGCGCTGCGTATCAGGGTGATTTTGCGATTCGTGAGAGCATGTTGGACGATGCTCAGACGTATCTGGATAAATTCATTCGGACGCGTCAGGGGCACCCCAAGGTGACATCGGCGCAATCGCAATTGGCGAATCTGCTGGAACAGCGAGCGACCATGAAGGTCGAGAAAGCCAATTCGCCCTCGGGAAGCGGTGATAAATCGAAGCTGCTGAATGAGGCGAACGAGTTGTACACCAAAGCGTACGCATCGTTTCGTCGCATGCAGAATGATCTGAAAGAGCGTTTGGAAGAGTTGCCGCCGACGTTGGATCCGGCCAAAGACAAAGAGAAGATTGCCTTGCGAGATGAGTTACGCAAGGAGTTCTTGCAGGCCAAGTTAGTTTCGGCAGTGATCAAAGAGGAGCAGGCCGAGTGCTATCCCGAGGATTCGCAAGAGCGAAAAGACGCGCTGAATCAGGCGGTGACCGAATTCGGCAAAGTGTACGAAGACTATCGGCAGCGTCTGGCAGGACTGTATGCGTTCATGTACCAGGGTCGTTGTTTTCAAAAGCTCGGCAAGCTGAAGGAAGCGTTGGCGAACTATGTGGATCTACTGGATCAGCCAGACAGTCCAGACGCGTTTCGCGTGCTGAAGACCAAAGTGCTGGTGATGGCGATGGAATGTTGGATGGACCCTTCTCAGAAAAAGCACGCTGAGGCGATTCAGCAGGCGACGGAGTGGGTCAAGAAGATTCGTCCGAACGAACAAAGCAACGAGCAGTGGTTGCAGGTTCGCTTTTTGCTGGCCACGGCGAGTCGCGATTATGCAGACATCATCAAGAAGACCAAGCCGGGGGATCCGCAGATTCGCGGTTTGATCAGCGATGCCAAGAAACAGTGCTCGACCATTTCTCGCTTCCCCGGCCCTTATCAGGACCCGGCGAAAAAGCTGTTAGCTGAATTGGGTGGTCGCAAGGTCAACGAGGGGGAAGAGGGCAAAGAGCCGACCAACTTTGTTGAAGCCAAGGATGCGGGTAAGGACGCCATCGACGCCGTCGAGGTAGCCAAACGCGTGTTGGAGCTGATTCCCGCCCGCATCGCTCAAGAGAAAGACGCCGAGATCAAAGCGGATTTGCAGAAACAGGTGGATGAAGCCAAGCAGACGTTGGCGACTGGCCGCAGCAAAGCGTTGGATAACTTTCGTTTGGCGATGAAGTTCGTTGAACCGGATACGCCGCTGGCGGAGGTCAACGCAGTTCGCTACTACCTGTGCTACCTGTACTACGAGAACAGCGATTATTTCTCGGCCGCCATGCTCGGTGAATTCCTGGCACGGCGTTATCCGAGTGCCACCGGAGCACGGCAATGTGCCAAGATCGCCATGGCCTCGTTCATCAAGCTATACGCCGAGGATCAGACGGGAGACAAGTCGTTCGAGTCGGAACATACCATTGGTATTGCTCGTTACATCACCGAAACCTGGCCCGATCAACCCGAGGCGGAAGATGCCTTTAACACACTGATTCCGTTCATGATCAAAGCCGGTGACTTGGAGGCGGCTCAGGCATTCATGGAACAGATCCCGGTTGATTCGGATCGGCGCGGGCAAGCGGAATTGACTACGGGACAGGCCATGTGGGCTGCTTACCTGAAAGGGATGCGGGCCATTCGCAAATCCGAAAAGGGCGAAGACGTTGACGAGGAATTGAAGACCACCGAGGAACTCAACGCGCTCAAAGGGAAGGCTCAAGAAGTCCTGGCAGCGGGCGTCGAGCGCATGAAGCAAAATGAGAAGGTGAACCCGACGGTGCTGACCGCCGGGCTTTCCTTGGCGCAGATCTATGTTGACACCGATCAAGCTCAATCGGCAGTGACACAACTGGAAGACGCCAAAATTGGTCCCCTGGTACTGATCCGGAAAAATGCTGGCGGTGCGACCGAAGCGATCACGCAAGAGGTTTTGAAGACCGCCTTGCGAGCGTACATTGCGTCGCTGGAAAGCGCGGAAGATGGCGCGGCGGTCAACGCCAAAGCCAAAGGGATTATGGAGGAGCTGAAAGCCGCTACCGGCGATGATCAGGAAGGTCAGGAAAAACTGGTCGGGATCTACATCAGCTTGGCTCAGGATTTGAAAGACCAGATCTCGCTGTTGGAATCGGAAGATGCCAAGACGAAATTGACGACGGGATTCGAAAGTTTCCTGGACGAAGTGTTTGCGTCTACCAAAGAATTGAGTGTGATGAACTGGGTGGCCCAGACATTCGGTGCGATGGCCGAGGGGCTTAACACGGGCACCGCTCTGTCGCCTGCTGCGAAAAAGTACTTCGACAAGTCGATCAGTACCTATGACAAGATGTTGGCGGATGGCTCGTTGTCCGACAGCCTCAAAATTCAACTGCGCATGAAGAAGGCCTCCTCGCTGGCACAAATCAGTGAGTACGAAAAAGCGGTTGAGATCTTTGAGACGATCCTCAAAGAAAACAACATGATGCTGGAAGTGCAGGCACGGGCAGCTGACGTCTACATGCAGTGGGGCAAGTTGGCGAAAGACAATGAGATCTACAAGAAGGCGGTTCTGGGAGACAAACTGGATGCAGAGAAAAAACCGACCATCTGGGGTTTGATCAAGCTCAGTAAGATCGCAGTCCGGCATAAGTACATGGAGCAGTTCTATGACGCTCGGCGGAAGCTGGCTGAGTGCCATTTGGCCATGGCACAGAACGCCCAGGGAGCCGACCAAACCAAATACTTTGACCTCGCTAAAAAAGACATCATCACCACGCAAAATGCATATCGCGATCTGGGTGGCGATGAGTCGTTTGAGCAATTCAATAAGCTCTATAAGAGCATTCAAGGTAAGGCGGGAGAGAAGGTCACTGGCCTGGAGAAGAAAGAGACGCTGGTAGCCGTCGTCGAACTGGCGGAGGAAGCGCCGGAAGAAACCGAGGATAAATCGGAAACCCCGAAAGAGTCTGAGGAAGAGGATGAACCGGCCACACCGCCGTTGAGTCCTACGATGCAGTACGTGTTGCTGGGGTCGATTTGCGGTGTCGGACTGATAGCCGTCGTCGCCGGTATCATCATTGGAGGTGGCAAGAAGAAACGCAAATCAAGCGCCGTCCACGGTGCGACGGAGACTGAGGAACCTGATTTCTCCAAGCATGTTCCCAAGGCTCGCGGTGGCAGTGGTGGCAGTGGCGGCGAGATCAATTTCAGTGGAATTGGCGAAGCGGTAGCTCAGTCAAAAACTAAGAAACCGGCTGCCAAGAAACCGGCTGCCAAGTCTTCGCGGCCAGCTGCTCAAAAACCTGCCGGTGAAAAACCAGCTGGCGATGCTGCTCCGCGGCGTGTGCCCAAGCGAGTCCCGAAACAGAAACCAGGGAACGACGGCTAAGCCGTTTTTGTCTGGCAAGAAATACTATTACCCACAAGGAGCATTGAATGTCTTCTTCCTTTTTGACGCGTACCTCTCTGATGTTGGTTCTTTGTGCTCTACCCGCAGTCGGCTGGGCACAGATCAACGATCAGATTTACCAGCAAGGGGGAACGCCGACGCGTGGCGACATCTCCAAGTCGAGCCCCGACGAAGTCGACGTGATCGTGGCTGGTAACACCCAGAAGATTCCCACGAACAAAATTCGCAAAATCAATTTTGGTGGGGAACCGAATGAATTGCGGACGGCACGCGATCATGCCTCGCAGGGCCGTTACGAAGACGCGCTCGAAGTCCTGGCAAAAGTGAATACCAGTACGATCAAACGACCACTGATTCAGCAGGACTATCTGTTCATCAAAGCCTTTTCGCAGGCCAAATTGGCACTGACCGGCGGTGGTGACAAAGCGGCAGCGGAAAAAGATCTCTTGGGGTTCTTTGGCGGTAACCAGTCGACCTTCCACGCTTATGAATGTGCTGAAATCTTGGGGGATTTGGCTGTCGCCAAGCAAGATTATGTGGAAGCTGGGAAACGCTACGCGTATCTGGCGAAAGCTCCCTGGAAAGATTATCAGATGCGTTCTTCTGTTCTGCAGGCGTCAGCCATGTTGGGGCAGGGGAAATACGCTGAAGCCAAGGCCAAGTTTGACGACGTGGTCGCTTCGCCTTTAGATGATCCGGCGGCGCTGGAGCAAAAGCTGCAAGCGAAAGTTGGACAAGCNCTCTGTCTGGCAGAATCCGGTGATCCCGNAGGGGGCATCAAGCTCGTGCAAGAGGTGATTGGCAGCAATGAGCCGCAGCAAAACCCCGCGTTATTCGGCCGTGCTTACAATTCTTTGGGNCGTTGTTATTTGAAATCGAACAAGCCCAAGGACGCCCTGTTAGCCTATTTGCATGTGGATGTCCTGTTCTATCAGAATCCAGAAACCCATGCGGAAGCGTTGTATTACCTGACCAAACTGTGGACCGAAGTGAAGAAATCAGAACGAGCGATTCAATCGCGCACATTGTTACAGAGCCGTTATGCCGGGAGCAGTTGGGCCAAAAAGTCCTAGACATCCCAGGTTGACGGACGGTGGATCTGGACGCTTGCCTGCTGCAGGCGGCAGAAAAACCACAAAACAGACGTAATGGCTTGGATTGAAGTGGTTACGTTGGTTCACGACCTTGATTAGAATGTTCCTTATCTCACATCCCCTTTCCACTCTTGTCCAACATCACCTGCTTAGTTGCCACGAATAAGATCTAGTCGAAAAAGCGAACAGAGCATACACGACTGAAGGTTTTGTGCTGCAGCGCATCAAAAGCGAGTCGGGAGAACTTAGAAATGCGAAATCGAAGTGTAGCCCAGTGGTGGAGCCTCTCATTGTGTCTGGCTCTATCCGTGAGCATTTTTGCTGGGACGTTTGCCGTATCCACACTCAGCGTTCCAGCTACCGCCGTAGCTCAAGAGGATGCGGATGTCGCCGCCGGTGGTGGTGGTGACAGCTCGGGTGAAGAAGCACCTCCCCAGAAAAGTTATCTGGCTTGGTTGTTCGAAGCACTTGGTATCGGCTACTTGCTGATNTTCCTCGGACTCTCCTTCACGCTCGTCGCGCTGTTTGTGATGAACGTGTTGACCGCCAATCGCAACAATGTCTGTCCGGTGCATCTGCTGGATGGCTTTGAAGCACACCTCAACGAAAAACAATACCAGGAAGCTTATGANCTGGCGAAGAGCGATGACAGTTTCCTCGGTGCTGTGTTGTCTGCTGGCTTGGCGAAGCTGCAGTCTGGCTATCAGCAGGCCATCGAAGCGATGCAGGAAGTGGGTGAAGAGGAGAATATGAAACTGGAACACCGCCTCAGCTATATGGCGTTGATCGGTACGATCAGCCCGATGATCGGACTGTTCGGGACGGTTCACGGTATGATCAGTTCGTTCCAGGTGATTTCTACGTCCACGTCGGCGCCGAGCCCAGGCAAGTTGGCTGAAGGTATTTCCACTGCTCTCTTTACCACGCTGCTGGGACTGGGTATCGCGATTCCCGCTATCCTGGCCTACAACCTGCTCAAGAACCGTGTCGCACGACTGGTTCTGGAAGTTGGTATTTGTAGTGAACAGCTGATGAGTCGATTCGAAAACGTTGGCCCTCAAAAGAGCTAGCTGATGAAAATCCAGAAAAAAAAGGGGAGTGGAGTTCACGAAGGTGACCTCACTCCCATGATCGACATGACGTTTCAGTTGATCGCCTTCTTCATGGTGCTCATCAACCTTTCGGATGCTGAGCAGAATCAGGCGATCAAATTGCCGGAAAGCACGCTGGCGAAGCCTCCGGAACAACCGTTCGAGTACTCGATCACCATTCACGTAACGGACGATGGGAACGCCATCCTGAATGGCCAAGAGATTCCGATCAGCCAGTTGGGCCCCTATCTCAATAGTGAAAAGACGGCCATCGTGAGCACGAATAAATCGATCGCGGATACGACCGTCATCATTCGTGGTGATGTCAGGGCGAAGACCGGACATATTCAAGAGTTAATCAAGATATGTCAGGACAATAGCTTTGANGTGTTTGCGCTGCGTGCCAAAGAGAAGGTGAGGTACGGGAAATGAAAATTCGGAATTCTGGCGGAGATGCAGAAGAGATCAAGGTGGAAATGACACCGATGATCGACATTGTGTTTCAGCTGCTCGTCTTCTTCATCATGACCTTCAAGATCGTTGAGGTCGAAGGTGACTTTAACATCAAGATGCCGCTCAGCGCTCCCAGTGAAGGGCTGCCTCAAGAGGATGATGTACCACCGATGAAGATCAGCCTCAAAGCGAATGGCGCGGGGAGACTCGCCAGNATTTCGCTGAATGGCGAACAGTTNCCCAACATGCAAAAGCTGAACGAGTACATCATCACCATCGTGGGTGACGATCATGGTCCGGGGAGTGTGCGCGAAACGGCGGAAGTCGAATTGGATTGCGACTACAACTTGCATTATGTGCACGTNGTAGAAGCGGTCACNGCCGTCTCGGGAACGATGGTCAATGACGAGGTGGTGAAGCTGATCGAAAAGATCAAATTCGCACCGCCTCAGGAACCTGGTTAGCGACGCGACATGTGCCTGGTGGGGGAACTCCGGTCAGCCACGGCTCGGCCGTTGAGTGTCCCTGAGGATGCGCGACCGACGATGCGCATCTGGCCAAAGCAGCGAACAGCTGCCCCTCCCTGCGCGGGCCTCGTGTGCCCAAATGGCGGCATTCGTAAATGCTCCCACTGAGTGACTTTGCCTGCGTGGCCCAGTAGGCATCGTCCCGATGCCCATCATGGTGCTCTGTTCAAGGGCGTGNGGGGTGCGGCAGGAGGACGCAGGTTTCGCCGTTTGGCCGCGAAAAAGTGGGGGCGGAGCAGGGGAACCTCGCCCCGCGTCCGAGTTTGCGCAGGAACAACTGCCAAGCGACTGTGATTCGGGGCTGGCACTCTGTAGCGGGGCTGGTATCATGGTCGGTTTGAAGTTCGAAAAGTCCCTTTTTACTGGGGTCAAATGAGATGAAGCAGGCGATTGCCGGTGTTGCACCTGCCGAAGCAGAAGAAGTGACGATCATGACCGTATGGCCGTCGATCAGCGCGTTTAGCCTGGGACGGGTACTGGGCCGGTTGTACAGCATTAACGTCGGTGTGTTTGTCTTTACGGTTGGCAATCTGATTGCGCTGCTGTCGATCCCAGGTGCCTTGAAACTGTATTTCTTTCGACTCTTCCCTTCCGTGTTGGGAATTGGGCCTCACGGTTGCTTTTATCGCCTCACAAACCGTGGTGTGCAGCAGCTGCGCAACGAGGTGTATTTGGCTNTGGGCAAACACGCGGGAAGTCGCACGGCACAACTCTGTCGGCTGATCGGTTCCGCGTTGTTGGCTGTCGGTGTCCTCGCGGCTTGGTTTCTGATTTACTTGTTCATCTCACCACTCACCAACAGCTTCTTCGTGCCGCTGATCGCCGGCGTGCTCGTCTTTCTGGCAGCCGTGGGTGTCGCGAAACTTTTGTGGACTCACTTGAAGTTTGGCGTGGTGATCAAATCGATCGAGTTTACCCGCTTTGATCGTATCGAAACGGAAGTGCAATCGGGACAAGAGTGGTTCAAAGCAGGCGATTTGATCTTTTACCTTGGCGATTCGGAAACTTTCCGTTTGGTGGGGGTCTCGCGTCCTGAGGCGTTCCGACAAACGTGTCTCAAAGCACGCAATGGTTACGCCGGGACACAAGACGCACTTGAGCGCGAAGCGGCCATGGCCTCCTGAGTTTCGGGCGGTAGTGGATCGGTGATGGGTGTCGCAGGAACCATGGATTTGCGGTGTTGGGAAGATCTTTCCCGCGCACCGGCAATGTTGTATATTACGAAACACCGGGGGAGATGGCTGAGTGGTCGAAAGCGCCGGTTTGCTAAATCGGTGATCCGGAAACGGATCCGCAGGTTCGAATCCTGTTCTCCCCGCTTTCTTTTCTTCCTGCTCGCAGCAACGCGAAGCCGCGTGATCGCGAGTCGTCNCTTGGCGAAACATCGCCGCTCCGCTGGGTAAAAACAGCGTGTGAGCGAACGTCACGTTCGGTGTTCGTCTAAACTATCCTCTGTGACGCACGGCAACGTTGGCGGCGCGAACCTACGGATCGAACGAGCAGAATAACTCCAGGTTTGCCACGATCTATGGGGCGCTGGCCTGGATGTTCGAGCAGTCGCCGACTGATTGCCCGTGGGACGAGAATCCATCGAAGCCAGGTCAGCTGTCCGTTCAAACCCTGGGACGTCTGGAATCGACAAGGAACTATGAAAACCAATTTGCTTCTTTTATGCGCGACCTGGTCTGTTGCCTGCCTGTTCCTGCCCGGGGTGACCCCCGCCGCAGACAAAACGTCTCCGCCGAACGTGATTGTCTTTTTGACAGACGATCAGGGCTGGGGTGATTTAGCCTGTTACGGACATCCTGTGATTAAGTCGCCGAACCTCGATCGATTTGCTGCCGAAGGGCTGCGTCTGACCCAATGCTATGCCGCTTGCAGCGTGTGCTCGCCATCCCGTTCAGCCATCTTGACGGGGCGGACTCCCTATCGAAACGGTGTCTGGCGGTGGATACCCAGCGGATCGCAATACCATTTGCGTGCCAGTGAGATTACGATTGCCAAGCTTTTGAAAGAACGTGGTTACGACACCTGTCATGCGGGCAAGTGGCATCTGAACGGCAAGTTCAATTCGGACGACCAGCCGCAGCCCGACGATCACGGTTACGATCATTGGCTGGCGACCCAGAACAACGCCGCACCAAACCATCTGAATCCGGTGAATTACGTTCGTAACCGCCAGTCCGTTGGGCGTCTGGAGGGTCCCAGCGCGGTGATCGCGGCGAGCGAAGCGGCAAACTGGCTGAAACGACGACGTGATTCCAACAAGCCTTTCTTTATCACGGTCTGGACGCATGAACCGCATCTACCAATTGAATCCGCACCGGAATACATGCAGCACTACGCCGAGATCGAAGATGAAGGATTGCGGCAACACCATGGAAATATCACGCAAATGGATGATGCGTTTGGCAAGCTGATGGCTGCGGTCGACGAACAGGGATATCGCGAAAATACGATCGTGTTCTTTACGTCGGACAACGGACCCGAAGGTAATGGCCGATCGGGGCGAACGCGGGGATCAACCGGCGGGTTGCGGGGCCGGAAACGCCACACGCACGAGGGCGGGATTCGTGTTCCCGGCATCATCCGCTGGCCGGGTCGTATCCAGGAGGGATCTGTCAGCAAGACACCTGTCATTGGTTCGGACATCTTCACGACCATCTGCGATATTGTCGGAATTCCACTGCCCTCTGACCGCACGATTGACGGAGCCAGCTTGCTGCCGCTCTTTGCGGGTAAGCCTGTCGAACGCCAGCAGCCGTTGTATTGGCGCAATCATCTGGCGCCGGCGAATTTCCGTGTGGGGATGCGCGTTGGCGATTGGAAAATCGTCGGCTCGGACGATTTGACTTCGTTCGAACTTTATCATCTTGGTAACGACCCTCAAGAAACGACGGATCTTTCGGAAACCCAGCCAAAGCAATTCGCGGAGCTCAAAAAACGCTTGGTCGCTCACGATGCGTCCGTGCTGCGGGAAGGTCCCGATTGGTGGCAGAACGACGCGAAAAAAACACGCCGCAGCGCGAAGACAGTTGAGCCTCCACCGGGAGAAGATCAGACCGATCACTTCGATGTGGTGCTGGGAACCAAAGTCCAAGTTGCCGATTTGGGGTATCGACTCCATTCCCAGGCCGAAGGGATCGCTTGGCAAAAACTGAAGCAGCCGATCACCGGGCAAGCCACGGTGCGCGTCCAGTTTCGTAATGCGGCTGCAGGACAACTGACCAAGAACGGTGCGCTGGTGATTGCGGAACAGCCAAGGAACACCGGTAGCGTCAAAATTGGCACAGCGATCGGGATGAGCGAACACGTTGCATTCGAGGGCGGTTGGGCGAATGTCGGCAATCTGGCTGCGAAACGCGTTCATTTGAAACCAGGTGACACCTTCAGCTTAGAACTCCAAGTCGATCTCGAAAAACGCACTGCCACCGCGGTCATTAACGCAGCGCAATTCAAGTTCCCATTGCCCGAACAGCTCAAGGTGGTCCGTTACATTGGTCTCTACAATAAAGGCACGGTGACCGAATTCACCGCGCCGGTGGTTGAAAGCAGGAAGCCATAAAGGTCTGGTGGAAGGCCAGGGTGCCGGTGGCGAGACGGAGGTGGCACCACACGATCAAGCGACTCAAGCAAGGTAAGGTTGAAGGCAGATGAGATTCCAGCTTTTTATGTTCGTGATGACTTGGGTGTTGTTGACCAGCGTGTTGCCTGCCAGGGCACAGGCAGACGATCCTCCTTGGCGTGAGCTGTTCAATGGAAAGGACCTGCAGGGTTGGGAGGCAAATACGCGGCCTGAGTCATTTGCGGTTGAAAATGGTCTGCTCAAAGCTCATGGCAAGAATGGCATGGCGCACCTGTTCTATGTTGGTGACCAAGGCAAGGATGTGAGTTTTACTGATTTTGAATTGATTGCGACGGTCCGCTCGGAACGGAATTCTAATTCGGGGATCTTTTTTCACACCAGTCGAGAACTGCGCAAAGGCAAGTATCTGAATAAAGGCTACGAAGTGCAGCTGAACAGTTCTGAAAGAGAGAAACGAAAAACTGGCAGCCTTTACGGGGTTGTCGATCTGGCCGAATCGCCGGCAGATGAAACGAAGTGGTTTGAACTTCGGGTAGTGGTCCAGGGCAAGCGAATTCAAGTGTTTGTGAATCAAGAGCGCGTCGTCGACTATACGGAGCCTGCCGATCCCCAGCGTCAGCCAGCACGCGCCAAACGGCTGATCGATCCCGCAGGTGGGGCGCTGGCGATTCAAGCACACGACCCGGGAAGCGTATTTTACTTTCGCAGTATTCGTATTCGTGGGCTTTGACAAAACCAGCCTTCTCAGACGATGGGAATGTTGTACGTTTGTTGGATTCGGGTTTGTTGGATTCGGGTTTGTTGGATTCGGTAAAGGCTAGGAGAGTCAGGAAGTTACCTGAAGCAGGTCGCGCTGCGACGAACCAAATCCACCCGTGGTTTGGTTGCCAAAACAGAATGCGTGTGAGCGCCGATGTGCCTNCGGTTCTGNTCATGTTGGTGNATCACACTTGGCGGTCGGGTTCAGGCCGCATGAGGAAAGGAACGAGCGAATGAGACAGGCTGTTTGGGTGAGTTTACTGGTGTGCTGTATGACGCTCCCCGCCGCTGGCCAAAAGAGAGGGACCGGCAAGCGGCCGCAATACAAGAAACACCCGCGAGATCAGATCACCAAGATCACGCGGGGAGATGTCGGCGCGGCGCTGAGCTATTGGCAGTCTTACCTGGCTGAATATCCTGATGATCTGGAGTCGCATTATGGTTTAGCCATTTGTTACGCGCAGCAGGGTGATTTGGACAAATCGTTGTCCATCGCGCGAGCGGGTGTGAAGAAGGGGTTGCCATTCTCGCGTTTTCTTGCCGGGCCTCGAGATCTCCTGAAGCCGCTCACCGAGAGCGATGCGTTTGTCGAGTGGGCGGAAACCGCTGGGAGCGAATTATTGCACGGCCCAACGCTCGGTTGCTTGACCGATCGTTCGGCTAAATTCTGGGTCCGCACATGGCACGAAGTTCCCGTCGATGTGTTGCTTTCGCCTCACAAAGATATGCGCGACCCGATCAAGACAAAGCTGACGACGCATGCCAAGGCGGATTACACCGGGATCGCTTCGGTTGCGGGGCTTTCACCAGAGACGGTGTACTACTATCAGCTGGTGGTGGACGGCAAGCCGTTGCCAACGGTTTATGATTTTCAGACGTTGCCGACCGAGGAGAAACCGGCACAGTTTCGTTTGGTGTTCGGCGGCGGTGCGGGCTACACCCCTTGGTTCGAACACATGTGGAATACGATCGACGCACAACGGCCGCTGGCTTATTTGGCGCTCGGTGACAATGTGTACATCGACACGCCCACTGTCCAGAACACGCAAAAGTATTGCTACTATCGCCGTCAGTCTCGTCCCGAGTACCGTAACTTCGTATCGTCGACGTCGGTGTTTGCAATTTGGGATGACCATGATTTCATAGACAATGACGGATCTGGTGGTCCGGAAATCGATCAGCCCTCGTGGAAACGCCCCGTCTGGAGAACGTTTCAGAACAACTTCATCAACCCGTCGTANGGTGGCGGAGAAGCACANCCTGGCTGCTGGTTCTCGTGCAAAATGGCCGATGTGGAATTCTTTTTTATGGACGGCCGCTATTATCGAGACCGTAAAGGCGGGTCGATGTTGGGGCCGGTTCAAAAGAAGTGGCTTTTGAAGTCCTTGAAGAATTCCACGGCGACCTTCAAGGTGCTTTGCGCCAACGTACCGATGACACCGGGGGTCAAACCAGGTAGTAAAGATACGTGGGACGGGTTTCCTCGCGAGCGTAAGGAAATTTTCGATTGGATCGCAGATCAGCGAATTGAAGGTGTTTTCATCATTGCCGCAGATCGGCATCGCTCGGACGCTTGGAAAAATGACCGACCGGGTGCGTATCCCCTGTATGAATTCCAAAGCTCGAAGCTAACCAACGTGCACACACATCCCGTCTTGAAGGGATCACTATTCGGGTACAACAAGAAATGTTCGTTTGGCATGCTGACTTTCGACACGTCGGCAGCGGATCCCCAAGTGACTTACGACGTGCTGAATATCGACGGCGAGAAAATCCATTCGATCACCATTCGCAAAAGTGAATTGCGTTTCCAATAATGGAACGCGACGCTAACCTGGAGGTGCGCTCTGGGCAGGGTTCTCGAAGCAGAGAACCTGCGAGAGAGTGCGGCGTAACTACCGCTTTGCCGCGACGATGAAAGCAGTCACCATGCAGATGCGATTTTTGATGAGTTTCCTGTGCGTCGGGGTTGGCCTGACGCGGATCCTGAGCTTGGGCGCCGCCGAGAAGCCGAACTTCGTCGTGATCTTTACGGATGACCAGGGTTACGGTGATCTCAGTTGCTTTGGCGCGCAGCACGTCAGCACACCGCGCATCGATCAGATGGCGGTGGAAGGTGCACGGCTGACGAGTTTTTATGTGGCTGCACCTGTCTGCACGCCCTCGCGTGCGGCGTTGATGACCGGCTGTTATCCGAAACGCATCGATATGGCGACCGGTTCTGATTTCGTTGTGCTATTGGCCGGAGACAGGAAAGGGCTGAATCCGGACGAGGTCACCATCGCCGAAGTGTTGCAAGCGGTCGGATATCGGACGGCCATTTTTGGTAAATGGCACCTTGGAGACCAGCCGGAATTTTTGCCGACGCGGCAAGGTTTTGACGAGTATTTTGGGATCCCGTTCAGCCATGACATTCATCCCTTTCATCCGCGTCAGGACCATTTTCAGTTCCCACCGCTGGCGTTGTTGGAAAACGACACGGTGATCGAAATGGACCCCAATGCGGACTTTCTGACGAAACGCATCACAGAGCATGCGGTTTCGTTTATCAAACGCAATCAGGACCAACCGTTCTTTCTGTATGTCCCGCATCCAATTCCCCACAAACCGTTGCATGTCTCTCCTCCTTTCATGAAGGGCGTTGCGGCCGAGATCACCGACCAATTAGAGCGAGAAGGAGATACCATCGACTACAAAACGCGAGACCGACTTTTTCGCCAGGCGATTGCCGAAATTGATTGGTCNGTGGGGCAGATTCTCGATACGCTCAAAACGCACGGACTGGATGANAACACGTGTGTGATTTTCACTTCCGATAATGGGCCGGCTGTCGGCAGCGCCGGGCCATTGCGAGGGAAAAAGGGCAGCACGTTCGAAGGCGGGATGCGCGAGTCGACGGTGATCCGCTGGCCTGGGCAAATCGCTGCCGGACAAGTGAATGGCGAACTGATGACCACCATGGATCTTTTGCCGACCTTCGCGAAACTGGCGGGGGCCGAGATTCCCACCGATCGCGTCCTGGATGGTAAAGACATCTGGCCCGTCCTTACCGGTCAGGCTGACACCCCACACAAGGCGTTCTTTTATCATCGAGGGAATGCACTGAACGCGGTGCGGTCCGGGAAATGGAAACTGCACGTCAAAAACGGCAAGCCGACGCAGTTGTACGATCTGGAAAGTGATCTTGGCGAAAAGAAAAACGTCATCAAGATGCATCCCGAAATCGTGCGAAGACTCCAGGGCTATCTGCAGACGTTCGCCGAGGACATCGCTAACAACAGTCGCCCTGCCGCGTTCGTCGAAAATCCTCAGCCGCTTGCCAAGTGACCCGTCTGTAGGAACTGCGTCAGAAAACACACGCCTGCCTTGGTGACAGGCGGTATGTGGTGAAGACGGGTTCCCCACGCGACCGCCAGCATCTAGGCTGTCGGGCTGCGATAGAAGTTGGATGAGTCAAGGCGGTTTGCGCGGGAGGTTGTTTGATGTCTGCGGCGAAGCATGTGGTGATTACGGGTGTGAGCCGTGGGTTGGGGGCGTCCATGTGCCGTGAATTTATCCGGCGCGGGCACATCGTGAGCGGTTGTGCGCGGCATCCTTCTGAGGACGAGGTGGCGGAGGCTCCTCACGAAATCAGTGCCGTGGATGTTTGTGATCGCAGTGCGGTGTTGAGTTGGGCAACGCAAGTCATCGCACGCCAGGGTCCTCCTGATTTGTTGTTGAATAATGCTGCCCTGATCAATCGCAACGCACCCCTCTGGGAGGTCCCAGCGGCGGAATTCGAGGCGGTGGTCGACGTCAACATCAAAGGGGTGTTTCATGTCCTGCAAGCGTTCCTGCCCGCGATGATGGAGCGCGGAAGTGGGGTGGTGGTGAATTTCAGTTCGGGCTGGGGTCGATCGACCTCTCCGGACGTCGCTCCCTACTGTGCGACGAAATGGGCAATCGAAGGCCTGACGCGCGCCTTGGCTGATGAACTGCCTGCGGGGTTGGCGGCGCTACCGTTAAATCCGGGCGTCATTCATACCGACATGCTGGACAGTTGTTTCGGCGCGGGAGCAGCTGCGTACCCGGGCCCTGANGCCTGGGCAGAACGCGCCGTACCGTTCTTNTTGGAATTAAACGCGGCTGACAATGGTAAGCCGTTGACCGCCCCGTAGGCNTGACCAGCTGTTGCCTGAGGCAACGATGCCACGTTGGTTCGCCTCCCGGCAGGCACCGTCCATTTGCAGTGGTTTTCTGCGGCGAACGTCGCCAATCTCGAGTCATCAGCTGGGCAGAGAACGCTTGTGCAGATACCATGGGGCGTAACAGTAACGCGCTGAGTTGGTGACGCCAGCCTGAACGGTTGGAGAGCGGTAAGCCGCAAGCCACCAACGAGAAAGTTTCCTGGAAGCTGCACCCAAGATGTGTAGCCGAGACGGTTGCCGTGCGATATGGTCGCGGCGACGAGTGACATCGGTCGCGAACGAAACGAGGGATTCTCAGGAAGAGTATGGTGATGCAAGTCAAGCATGTCAGCTTCCGCTTGGTCGGGACACTGCTGAACGGAGCAGCGGTCGCTTGGATGATCGTGGGTTGCGCGCCGGCCGGATCCGAGCCACAGGCGGCGGACGTGGCTCGANAGACGGCTGGCGAAACTGGCGAAACGGTGGGCGAAGCACAAGCAAGTCTGACAGAGGATGCGGACGTGTCACAGCCGCAGTCGACCGAAAAGCCCGTGGTGACTCAGGACGAAGTGGCAACGGGGGCTGGAACAGATACTGAGCGTGCAGCGCCGGAGTCAGACCCGGTGTCTGGCAATGAGCCCGAACGTGTGCCACCGGAGAGCGGGAAAGAGCCGTCGCCAGAGGTTGCGCCCGCAGATATGCTGACCGGGGTCGCACGTCTACGGCAGCTTGGTGCCGAGGTCGAACTCGGCGCGGAAGATCGTGTCATCGGCGTCGATCTCGACGGAACGAGAGTAACGGACGCTGATCTGGTTCATCTAGCCGACCTGCAGGATTTAAAGTCGCTGAATCTGTCACGCACCGCGGTCACAGACAAAGGTCTGGAAGAGATTGCCAACCTGCGGCGGCTGAAGTTTCTTTATTTGTTCGGAGTTGCGATCACGGATGAGGGTGTGAAACGGCTGGCGGAATTGGACCGCTTGGAGGTGCTCTGTTTGGACGACACGCAGATTACAGATAAGTCCTTGAAGTTGTTGGGTGAGTTGAAACGGTTGGAAAAACTTCACGTGCAGACACGTGCGACATTGACCGACGAAGGGTTGGGCCAGTTGGCCGACCTTCGGCGGTTATTCGAATTGCGAATTCCTTACTCAGAGATCAGTGAAGATGCCGTCAAGGCGTTCAGCGCTCGGTTGCCCAGATGTAAGGTGTTGCGTCCCGAGACCAAGCCAATTGACGACGAACCGGAGCCCACAGACTGAGCGTTCACCCGGGTGGCTGGGCGGTGTTCGTGTCGTCAAGCCAACGGCGAGACGAAGGCATAGCCTCCTATGAATGGGAACCAACCTCGATGGCCGGCGCGAACGCGTCGTCCCACGCGGGGTGAGGTGGAAATGATGAAGCGACGTAATCTGATCTTAGGAACTCTGGCCGCGGCATGCGGCGGAATGACCTGCCACCGCGTATTGGATGCGGACGATTCGCCAGCACCGGTGCAGCCAGCAGGCACGCGGCGTCGCGCAGGGACCGAGTTGATGACGGAGGATACGAAGCGGGCAATCGAAAAGGGTCTGGCGTTTCTCGGACGACGGCAGGTGACCCAAGGACCTGCGCGGGGGGCTTTGGGGCGTGCGGGTTACCCAGGTGGTGTGGCCGTGTGCGGCTTGTCCGGGTTGGCGTGGATGGCGGGAGGCAGTGTTCCGGGGCGCGGTCCCTACGGTCGGCACGTGCAGCGTTGCGTTGAGTTTCTGTGTCAACAGACCGACAGCTCCGGTTACATTTCCACTCGGGCGCAGGGCGGTCAGGATCAGATGTACGGGCACGGCTTTGCCACCTTATTTCTCTCCGAAGCTTATGGAATGTCGGTGCAGCGGGATCGCGAGGAAGTGTTGGGAAAGAAGCTGAGGGCTGCAGTCAATCTAATTGTTCAGACGCAGAGTGAATCCGGCGGATGGCGTTATCAGCCGCGCAAGAGTGACGCGGATCTGTCCATTACGATCTGTCAGATCATGGCCTTGCGGGCGGCCCGAGACGCGGGCATCAACGTGCCCAACGAGACACGCAAAAAGTGCATCGATTACGTCAGAAAGAGCCAGAACGCCGACGGAGGATTTCGTTACACGATGAACGGAGGCAACAGTTCCTTCCCACTTTCGGCCGCCGGAGTGGTCGCGCTGAACAGTGCTGGTATCTATGACGGTCCGGCAGTCGAGAAGGGGCTGGCGTTCGTCACGCGGAAACTGCCGCAGGAGAGTTCTGCGTCCGACAGCAATTATTACTATTATGGACATTATTACGCAGCGCAGGCGTTGTGGCACGCCGGTGGCGATGCCTGGACCAAGTGNTACACTGCGATGCGTCAGGCGCTGTTGAAGGCACAGCGGGCTGATGGTTCGTGGCTGGACGGTCATGTCGGTGCCGAGTTTGGAACGGCCATGGCATGCATCATCCTGCAGTTGCCCAAAAATTACATCCCTGTGTTTTCAGAAGGATAACGAACCCGGCGGAAGCACGGAACTTGCGCGTGGGAACACGCGACTTGGCTGCCAGCAAGGGCAAGGAACCGCACCGTGTCCACGGGATCGCGAAGTGAATCGGAAGAGGATTATGAGTGACCGTGTTGAAGACAGTCTGAGTGATGACGACATGGCTGTCTTGTCCAGTTTGAAAGACGCCCATGGCCGCATTCGTGCCGAATTAGCCAAGGTTGTGGTGGGACAAGACGAGGTGATTGAACAGTTGTTGATCGCCATTTTTTCGCAAGGGCATTGCCTGCTGGAAGGTGTTCCCGGTTTGGCGAAAACTCTGATGGTCAGTACGCTTGCCAAATCGTTGCATCTGGATTTTAACCGCATTCAATTCACACCGGACCTGATGCCCAGCGACATTACTGGCACGGAAGTGTTGCAAGAGGACCGTGCGACGGGGCAGCGTGAGTTCCGATTTATTCCCGGTCCGGTGTTCGCCAATATCGTGCTGGCGGACGAAATCAATCGCACCCCGCCCAAGACACAGGCTGCCATGCTGGAGGCGATGCAGGAAAAGCAAGTCACCATCGGCGGGCAGCATCACCAGTTGGCTCGTCCCTTTTTCGTCCTGGCGACGCAAAACCCCATTGAACAGGAGGGCACCTATACACTCCCCGAGGCGCAGCAAGATCGCTTCATGTTTAAGGTCTTCGTNAACTATCCGAGCTACGACGAAGAGTATTGCATTGCAGAATCGACCACGGCCCAGGAAACNNCGGAAGTCCAGCAAGTCATGACGGCGGACGAGATTGTTCAGTTGCAGCAGATGGTTCGGCGCGTCCCGATCGCCCCTCATGTCATCCACTTTGCCTTGCGATTGGTGCGTGCCACGCGTGTCGAAGAGGATGACGTTCCCGAGTTGGTGCGCGAGTGGGTCAGTTGGGGAGCGGGGCCGCGCGGTGTGCAATACCTGCTGCTCGCCGGCAAGGCCCGCGCCGTGCTTGAAGGGCGATTTTTTGTCACCACGGACGACATCAAAGCGGTCGCCAAACCGGTCTTGCGACATCGCGTCATTACCAACTATTCGGCGGAGTCGAGTGGCATTACTCCCGATGCCGTAGTGGAAAGGCTGTTGGATGAACTGCCGGATCGGCGGCCGGGTGACGAGGTCGCAGCCAGCGTCAAACAGGCGCTGACCGGTTGAGTGTAGTGAAAAACCTCGCCGCGCGCCACACTCTTCCGCAGTCCGTCATCCCTCCTTCTTTCTAGCTCGCAGAAAGTTATCGCAAGTCATGCTCAATGTCTGACGCCTCTGACGCCACCAAGCCCACGCAAGTCCCACCGCCCCGTTCCATTTCCCGCCAAATCGCATGACTTCCGAACGTTATCTCGACACCAAGGTTATCGAGAAAATCAAACGGCTCGATGTGCGCGCCCGGGCGGTTGTTGAAGGGTTTCTCAACGGACAGCACAAGAGTCCCTATCACGGGTTTGCTGTCGAATTCGCCAGCCACCGAGAATATGTTCCGGGCGATGACATTCGCCATATCGATTGGAAGGTGTGGTCTAAGACAGATCGCTATGTGATCAAAGAATACGAGACGGAGACGAACCTGCAGTCAACGATCATCGTGGATGCCAGTAAGTCGATGCAATATGGAGCGGATACAAGTCGCGGTTGGAGTAAATACGATTACGCGGCGACAGCTGCTGCCTCACTGGCGTTTCTGTTGCAACAGCAGCAGGATGCGGTGGGGTTGGTGACGTTCAATACGCAAGTGGAAACCGCACTGCCTCCGAGTTCCCATCCCAGTCATTTNAAACGGCTCTTGCACGAACTGGACCAGACGCNACCGGATCAGCAAACGGATNTCCACGAAGTGTTCGGTCAGTTATCTNCACAGATCCGGAAGCCGGGGATTGTGGTGTTGATCTCGGATTTGTTCGCCGACGTCCAACAGCTTCGCGAGGTGCTCGATCAGTTGCGTTTGCGACGCAATGAGGTGATCGTGCTGCATACGTTGCATGCGGATGAATTGAAGTTTCCTTTTTCTGGAAACACGCTGTTTCGCGGGATGGAGGTGGAGCGGGAACTGCAGTCCGACCCGCGTGCATTGCGAAAATCGTATCTGAAGATCATGGATCGCTTTATCGAGCAGATGCGCACGTTGTGTGCCAGTAAAGGCATTGATTATGTTCTGATGAGCACGGACGACCCGCTCGATGCCGTGCTTGCCAGTTATTTAAACTTTCGTCAGAAGCTCAAGCGTCGCTTGTAGGAGTCCGTGCGTTGGCCTGGTTGAGCAGCCTGTTTTCGAGCTGGCTTGTGAACCCCCTGTTGTTTGCCGGGGGTGCGCTGTTGGTGTCAGTGCCGATCATCATCTACCTGTGGAATCGGCGTCGGTTTCAGGTCGTCGATTGGGCTGCGATGGATTTTCTGCTCGAAGCCGAGCGGCAAAATCGACGGCGCGTGCAACTCGAGAATTTGATCCTGCTGCTGCTGCGGTGCTTGCTGGTGCTGCTGTTGGCGTTACTGGTTTCCCGTCCGTTGCTGCCTCAGGTAACGGGGAACTGGCTCGACGCGACGAGGTACGAACGCTTGGTGATTCTCGATGACTCGCCCAGTATGGGGGCACGTTGGGGGGAGGGCCCGGAGACGAGTTTTTCACAAGCGATCCAACGACTTGAGGAACTGGTGGAGGATTTGGCCGGTGGTGCATCCGATGACGCGTTGACGGTGGTGTTGACATCCGCTCCGAATCGCCCGCTGCTGCTGGATGTACCGATCAATGACGATACGGTGGCTGAAATCGTCCAGACGCTGAAGCAATTGGTGCCAGCGGACCGCAGCCCCCGTTTCGAAGCCGCGGTGGCTCGNGTGGAGGTGGCGTTCGAGGAACCTGCGGACCGCGTGAATCGCGTGCTNTACGTGATGACCGATTTGCGAGCACANGATTGGGAGGGTCAGGAACGTAGCGAGTCCGCCGTTGTGCAAGCCTTGTCGACGATGGGTGACAAGCTGGCGGGATGTTTCGTGGTCGATGTCGGCGGTGCGGCGACGGATAACCTGGGGATTGTTTCGATTGCTCCTCAAGACAAAGCTTTGGTGGTGGGGTTGCCGGTTCGCTACGAAGTGGTGGTTCGCAACTATGGGGAATCACCAGCGCGTCGCGTCCCGCTGCAGTTTGCGGTNGGCCAGGGAATTCCGCTGCGCGCGGAACTTGATTGGATTCCCCCCGGCGGCACTGCCGCGTTGCCTTTCACTTACACCGTTGCGGAAACGCCAGGGAGTGAGGACGCGCCCGAGCCGCTGCGGGTGGAGGTGGCGATTGACCCGTCGCGGCCGCAGTCAATCGATTTGTTCGAAGCGGATAACCAACGGTTTTTTGCTGCTCGTGTCACGCGTGGCATCGATACGTTAATCGTCGACGGAGATGCCGCTGCCGAGTTAGGGCAATCCGAGTCGTTTTACTTGCAACGTGCCTTGGCGCCCCCTGGTGATGTGCCGTCAGGTATGGCGGTGCATACCATCACGGATGTTGAATTCGAGACGGAAGACTTGGACCGATACCAAACGATTTTTCTGTGCAATGTGTTTCGCTTGAGTGAGCAGCGTCGCGAATCGCTCGAAGCCTGGGTGGTCGGCGGTGGGGGGCTGATCGTGATGCCTGGGAATCAGGTCGACGATCGTCACTATGCAGTGGACTGGTTTCAGGACGGGAATGGGATCTTGCCACTGGAATTGCTGAGCATCGACGGAGATGAGGATCAGGATACCTGGGTGTCATTTGCAGTGACGGCCGAGGATCACCCGGTGTTTGCCATTTTCGAGGGTGGGGCATCTCCGGTGCTGGAAACCGCCAAGGTGTTTCATTGGTGGAAAGCAGCGCCGTCTGCTGAAGCGGTNCGCGATGGACGAGTGAACGTATTGGCTCGTTTTACCGACANCGCGCAATCCCCNGCGATTGTCGAGATGGCCAAGGGAGAGGGGCGCGTGGTCATGACGACCTTTCCAGCAGACACTGCATGGAGCAACTGGCCCGAAGAGGCCGGCTATCTCGTGACGTTACAGGAACTGACACGGTATCTGGCACGACAAACCGCACAAGACGGGGNATTGGTGGTCGGCGAGACCATACGGCAGCCGGTGGATCTATCTCAAGTCTCCAGTGAGGTCACGGTTCAAGATCCGACCGGCAAGACGCTCTCGATTCAGCCGGTTGCCGACGAAGGCAGGCAGGCGACGCAGTTGGTCGCCGTATATTCACAGACGGAGAATCGAGGTTTTTACGAAATGACCTTGAACCGAGTGGATGGTCAAATGGAAAATAGACTGTTCGCGGCAAATCTGAACCATAATGAAGGATCACTGACCCGCGCGGATCAGAGCCAAGTGAAAAAAGAGCTGGGAGAACAGGTGCGATTGGTGGCGGCCACCAGGCTGCAGGCACTGGATCCGACAGGCGCTCGGACGGAATTATGGAAGTGGGTCCTCGCCGGGATTGTGATCGTGATGTGCGGTGAGCAATTGCTGGCATGGGGATTTGCAGCGCGACGATAAGGGAACGCGATGTTGGAACGTCTAGGACAATTACACTCAGCACAGCGCGACCAGCAACCTGGCTGGATTCGCTACACCGGCAGGTTCGTGTCGATGTGCGTCAGGCGGGTGGTGATGAAATACGTTCCCTACAGTCCGAGCCGATTTCCAGCAGCTCAGGTTCGTCGATGGGAGGGGGAGTTTCGGTCCCGATGGTTGATGGGGCTTTGGTGTTTTCTGGCTGGCTGGATGAGCCTGCATTCGTGGGACTGCACGACGGCACAGGAAATCCCAGAGGCTGCTCGTGGGAATTCAGAACCCGTCGCGCGACCACTGACGATCGAAGCGGAGCAGGAGCGGCGACTGGAACGGGCTGACGAGTTAGCCGCGATGTCCCGCTACGACCTGGCTGTGCCTCTCTGGCAAAAAGTGCTGGAAGAGGCCGGGGATCAGTTGGTGGTACAAGCGGTGCCGGCGGAGACGCCGGGGAAACATTATCAAAGGTTGCGTCCCGTTGCTTTGCAGATTGAGGCGACGTTGGCGAAGTTGCCCCCTGCCGGTTTGCGCGAATACCGTGTGAATACTGATCCGGAAGCGCGGAGTCTGCTCGCGGCGGCGACGGGAGATTTGCGCGAGGCCGCTTTGGCAGAAGTGGTCCGTAAGTATTTCCTCAGCAGTGTGGGCGATGAAGCGGCATTTGAGTTGGCTTGCTTGCAACTGGAGCGACAAGAATACGCGGCAGGGCTGCGACTCTTGAAGAAACTGACGTCGTATCCCCAATCGGAAATCTCGCCCGCAAACGTCCTGCTTCGTTTGGCAGTGGCACAGGCTCGAATTGGTAACGCAAAGGAAGCACAGCAAACGCTCCGGCGTCTCGCATCGCAAGGTAATTTGGTTTCGGCTCGAAACCTTGAGCTAGTGACTGAGGATGTCGAGCAGCAAGCAAGCCAAACCACAGCCCGGGTGGTCGCAGTGGCTGGCTGGCCCATGCGGTTTGGAACCGCAGCGCACGATGGGGCGATGCGCCGCCTGCCGGATGCGGGCATGGGAACCGGCTAAGCCGAGCTGCGTGAATGTCGTCCTGCGTTTCCGCTCTTGGGAATTCCTGAGCTACCGGAGGATGTGCCCAAGATCTACATGAGCACCAAAGGCCAGACCAAGCAGATGATCTACGTTAACGGCGTCATCATCGATCCGGATGTGTATCAGCGAGAACGCGGTGTGGTGGTCAATCGTCACGAGATCGTGGAACGCTGGAAAAAACGTGGCGGTAATCTGGTGGGTGACCCGTTGCTTGTTGGGGACCATGTGGTGGTGGACGCTGGCGATCGGATCGTGTGTTATGACGCGGCGACCGGTGCGTTGCGCTGGCAGGGACACCCTCGCCCTTATGATGTTGATCCGTTATCGAAAAGTTCGTTGCTTATGAAGATTGCCGATCAGCGTTATGGGTATCGAGCCCAGACGTCTCCCTATGGCACCTTTGCGGAATTGCAACTGTTCGGGGATGCCTTGCATCACGCGATGTCCAGTTCGGGAGGTCAGGTGTTTCAGGTCACCGGCGATCGGGAATCCGACGAAGCCGCACCTCAGGAAGAAGACCAGCAACTGAACTGGGCACAGTTGGAGCAGCGTGGATTCCAGCGAAAGTGTCGCAATGCGCTCGCCGCTTACGAAGTGGGCACTGGCAAGCTGGTTTGGAATCGTAGTGCCTCGCCCGACGGTGAAAAACGAACTGCAGCGGGTTTCCTCTGTGCGCCGGTCCCTACGGGCCAGCGTTTGGTGGTGCCGGTTAGTGCCGCCGGCAAGTGTTGGTTGTTTGGTTTGCAGGCCGAAGATGGCGCGACCGTGTGGCGAACGTTTCTTGGTGAGGAGCCGGTCCGGTCGGTGATTTCTGCGGCCCGAGCGTCTGTCGCGATCGATGCGGGCGAGGCGTTCGTTTCAGCCGGCATGGGGACTGCATACTGTGTGGATGCCCAATCCGGGGCGGTGAAATGGGGCGTTCGCTATGGTGGAAAAGATACTGGAGGAAACGGTGTTGCAGGCGACGAGCGGTCGGACCAGTCACGACGCGTGGGGTTACACGATACGGTGATTGTGTCCGGTGGCGTTGTGATCGTCATGCCCTCGGACTGGCAGCACTTGTTCGCCGTGGACCGCAGCACGGGCGAGGTACTTTGGCAGCATCCGTTCGAACTCAATCAAGAACCTTCTGGCCGCATCGCGTATTGCCTGGGCGTGCTGGGCGGCAGGTTGTATCTTGCCGGACCACAGGCGGTACGTGCCTTGGATTTGTCGTCTGGTGAATTGGTGTGGAAACAAACGTTACAGCGGTCGTATGGCCGAGGCGCCATGACAGAGAATGCGTTGTACTTACCGGATGGCGGAGACGTCGTGCAATTGGATTTGGCCACCGGCAAGGTGGCAGCCCGCACGCTTGCGGTGACGACCTCGCGTGAGCCGTTGGGAAATCTTTACAGCAATGGCCGGCATCTGTGGGTGCAGGGAGTAGGGCGATTGTATGCACTTGGTGACTTGCAACAGCGATTAACCGAACTCAATCAGCTGATTGAAGCAGGTGACGGGCAAGCGTATCTCAGCCGATGTCGGGTGAATAGCCGATTGCAGAAGACGTCAGCGGCGTTGGACGATCTGAAAACGGGTTACACCATTTTGTCGCAGCAGCGTTCGCCGGCAGAAGCGAATCGGCGCCTGTTCGATGTCGTGGACGCCGTTGCGTTGGCAAAGACCCATCCCGAGGATGCAGTGCAATGGGTGATCAAGGCGGCCCGTCTGGAGCGTGACCGGGCAATGGAAACCTGCCCAAGCCGTGATCGGGTTTTGCAGACGCTCTTGGCTCAGAAGCAATCGTGGGAGAAGGTAAAGGTCGAGCAGTTCATCGCATTGCTGCCGTATTGTCGCACGGAGGCTCTGGTGGCGGTGGCAGAAGTCAGATTATCGCAGATCTCCACGGTAGAGGATGAGCCAGTGCTGCGCGCGGCGTTGCGCCAGCAGGATCCGATCACGCGCCGTGTCGCTCAGACCGGTTTGGCTATCGTGTTACGTAAGGCGGGTAAGCCACGGTTGCTCGAATTATTGCAGAGCAAAAATGAAAATGAGCGGCTGGTGGGTGCGGCAGCACTTGCTGCTGATGCACAGCGGGAGGCGCTGCCCGTGCTGGGAGATTTGCTGACCTCGCGAGATCAGGCGATCCGGGCCAGGTCCATTTCCTTGTTGCGTCAGTTAACCGGCAAGAGTTTTCAATTTGATGCCGCCGCGTCGGTCTACCGTCGGCGACGGTCGACCACCAACTGGCAAGCCTGGATCCAAGGCGAGGGGCAGACTGCTCCACTCAAGACCGCGCATGCCAAGCCTGGGGATTCTGGCAAATTTACCCCACAGCAGGTGGATGCGTTAATCAATGGTGGCCAACTTATTGACGCGGTTGACTAACATGCATTCGTGGCTGGCGACACTGACGGGAATCGATCTGAGTACCCTTCCGGCGGGTGCCGACCTGCGATTGGTCTGGACCAATGCGCCACAGTCCTGGCACGTTTTCCTGGTGATCGGTGGTGTCGCAGCACTCGTGTTGTTTGTTGTGCAATTATATCGCTACGAGATCGGTCGGCGGTCTCGTGGGATACGATGGGTGCTGGCAGGCTTGCGAATCACCGTGGTCATGATGCTGGCCGCAATCTATCTGGGGCCCGCACTGACGTTTACCCACCAACGTGTGTTGCATCCTGTGGTCGTGCTGCTCCGCGATAAATCCCAGTCGATGTTGCAACGCGATGTGTATCCCGACGATGCACTGGCCGAGCAGGCAGCTGAGGTAGCAGGGATGGAGGCTGCGCAATATCGGCAGGCGCCGCCTACGCGATCTGAATTGTTGCAGATGGCCTGGAACCGGCGGGAGGGGCGAGCACTCGAGCGGTTGGAACAACGCGGGCGTCTGCGGGTGATGGATTTTGCCGGTGAGGTCGAATTGGTCGAAACACGCGCCGCGCGGACGGCGGATAACGCTCCTGGCGGGGAACTCCCACTGGAGGCGTTGCCTGAAGTTATTGCCGACGGGCAGGCGACCGATGTGTATCAGGCCCTAACCGAGGCGCTTGCTCAGCGTCTGGTGTCGGCAGTGGTCCTGGCGACCGATGGCCAGCATACCAATCGTGATCGTAGTCGAGACGCGTTGGTGGCACTGGCGCAGCAAGCGGGTAATCAAGGGGTACCGATTCTGGTGATTGGTGCAGGAGACCCCAATCGGCCGCGAAACCTGGAAGTCAGTGAAGTGTTTGCGGATGCGCAGGCTTGGAAAGACGAGCCGTTTGAAATTCAAACGGTATTGCGGGCGCAGGGCTTTGCCGGTGCCACCGTGCGATTGGAACTGGTGGAACGCGTGCTGGCCACAGGCGGAGACAACGCGAGTGTGGAGCGTGTGGTGGAGACGCGCGAACGCAAACTGACCGCAGGCATGGTGCAGCAACGTGAGAGCTTTACGCACGTGGTGAACACCGTCGGGCGGTTTGGCTATTACGTCCGCGCCGTTCCGCTTGCTGGTGAATTGACGACGGAGGACAACCAACCGCCTGCGCCGGTAGAAGTGAAAGTGATCGATGAGCAGGCGCGCGTGTTGCTGGTTGCGGGGACGCCAACGTGGGAATATCGGGCGGTGCGACAGTTACTGGATCGAGAGAAGTCGGTCAATCTTTCCTGCTGGTTGCAGTCGCTTGATACAGACCGAGCTCAGGAGGGCAATACGGTCATCCAAGAGTTGCCGCATACGGAAGCGGATTTGTTTCAGTACGATGTGGTTTTGCTGTTCGATCCCAATCCCCAGGAGTTTGACGAAGCTTGGGTGGAACTGCTCAAGCAATTTGTCGATGAGCATGCGGGCGGTTGCTTTTATATGGCGGGTCCTTTGTATGCCGGCGAATTATTGAGTTTGCCGCGCACTGCAGGAATGCAGGATGTGCTACCTGTACGGTTGGGCGATGTCAGTGCGATGGAAGTGGCTTCGTTATTGGAAAGCAATCAACAGCAATGGCCCTTGGCCGTGGTGGCCTCGAATCTTGACCAGCCGTTGATGCGGATGTTTTCGGACCGTAGCAAGACCGCAGATGTCTGGCGCCAGTTTCCGGGGATTTACTGGAGTTTTCCGGTTGGCAATGCAACGCCAACAGCCCGTGTGCTGATTGAACATAGTGACCCAGCGCTGCGGAGATTTCGCGGCGCGCGACCGCTGTTGGTCACGGGGAATTATGGGGCGGGGCGGACGGTGTTTATGGGATTCAATGGGAGTTGGCGGTGGCGAGAATTGGGTGAAAATGCTGAGTACTTCAATCGTTTTTGGCTGCAGACGACGCGGTATTTGATCGAAGGGCGCTCGGTGGAAGGGAAGCGTCGGGGGATGATCGAAACGGATCAGTTTCGCTATGAAGTCGGCGATCGCATCGGGATGACTGCCGTGTTGAAGAATGAGCAGTTCGAGCCATTGGCGGCAGAGCAAGTCACTGCCACATTGCGGATCTCTGGCCAAGAGGATCAACAGCTGGTGTTGCGGGCTGTCCCGAATCAACCCGGTCGGTATGTCGGGACGGTGGTGGCACGCAACTCCGGACGCCACATCCTGGCCGTTGAACTCGATCCGGGATCGCAGGACCAGCCGCAAATCGAGACCACTTGGACGGTGACTTTGCCGACTATCGAAACCGAGCAAACGTGGTTGAACAAGCCTTTGCTGCGAGAATTGGCCGACGCGTCCGGCGGGAATTATTTCGCACTGCATGAATTGGACGACTTGGCTGAGGCGGTGCCGGAGCGGAAACAGACGATGGCCACGGTTGGACGACCGATCCCGTTGTGGGATAACAGCCGTGTGCTTTGGATCCTTGTCCTCTTGTTGGGTTGCGAGTGGGCGGTGAGGAAGCGATTCCGACTGTTGTAGTGTATTCAGGTGCGTATGTCAGAGACATCGAGATCATCGATTCCCGAGCCGCTTGCAGTGGCATTGCGACGGCTTCGCGCGCAGCTCACCACGCGGCTCGTGGTGCATGGGATCAGCCGTTTGCTGTGCGTGCTGGTGATCATGCTGGTAGTCGACTTTGTGTTGGACCGCACCTTTCACATGGACCAGGCACAGCGACTGGTGATGTTGTGTTTGGCTCTGGCCGGTATCGGGGCGGTCTTGTTTCGCAAGCTGTTTGTACCGTTGCGTAGTCGACCGACAGACGAGGCGCTGTGTTTAGAAGTGGAGTCGCGCAGTCCGCAGGCAGGGCAGAGCTTGATTAGCGCGTTGCAGTTGTCACAAGATCAGTTGGAAGATCTGCAGAGGCGAGGATACTCGACAGCCATGGTCTCAGCCACGCTGGAAGCGGGGGCTCGGGTCGCCAAAGAGACTGGTTTCGAGCATGTCTTGCACCAGCGGCGATATCATTCCAATCTCCTCCTGGCGGCCGGTATGAGCGGTATCTTACTGGCTGCCGTCGCATCGACATGGGCATCCCCCACGATGGCGATCTGGTTCCAGAGGAATGTCATGCTGGGGGACCGGAAATGGCCGCAAGACGTGATTCTCCATGTGGCAGGGGACAAGGAAGGGCGTTTGGTGATCCCACGTGATGACGATTGGCCCATTTCAATCACGGTCGATTCGCGGAGTCGTCGCCAGCCACGCGAGGTGATCGTGGATCTGAGAACGCCGACGGGGGACCGCACCCTGGTCACGGAGCAGGGGCCGGATGGCTTTACTTTGATCCTCGTCAACGCTCTGGATGCGACCCATTTACGCGCCCGCGCCGGACAGTCGATGACCGAGTGGTTGCCGATCGACTGGATCGACCGACCTGAATTACAAGCGTTGCGTTTATCGGTGACTCCGCCTGCGTACACGGGACTCGGTGTTCAACAGCTGAAGGCTGAGGAAGGACCGTACGGGCTACTGCCGGGTAGCCGATTGAAGATTCAAGGAGTCGCCAGTAAGCAGTTGGCGAGTGGTCGGATTTCCTCCCCACGCGGGAGCATTGCGTTACAGGTGAGCGGTAAAGCGTTCGACGTGGAACTCGCCGATGATCAGCTGCAAGACGCCGTTTACCGTCTGGAGCTGACCGATACGGAACAGGTTTATTGGCCGGCGACGGGCGAATGGGCACCGTTGACCTCTCAACAGCCCACGCGATTTACCGTGCGCTTGCGCAAGGACGCCAAACCCCAAGTTCGTGCTGAACTGAATGGGGTCAGTGGCCTGGTGGTGCCGCAGGCGATTGTGCCGATCAACGTCCGCGTGTCGGATGATTTCGCGCTGGTCGATGTGCGGTTACGGCATGCGGTGGTGGGAGAGCAGGGTGCCGAGGAGGATCCGCAAACGTTGGAGCTCGAGTCCTTGCTCGATTTGCCGGCCAACGCCGTACGATTCGAATATGGGTTCGACCTTCGTAATCGTCCGGTCACGGTAGGGGGCACGCTGCAGTTTCATGTGGAAGCGGATGACAACAATCATGTGAGTGGGCCAGGCACAGGCAAGTCGCAGACATTCTTGCTGCGCATTGTCAGTGAACAGGATTTGCGAGCGGATATGTTGCGGCGAGAAAAGGTTTTGCGGCAGGATTTCAAACAGCTCGTGACCCAGCAGGAAAAGCTCGTCACGGACACGGAGGCTTTGGCAGGAGACTCGGACGAGCCGTTGACATGGGAGCCAGCCACCTTGGAAACGCTTGTGCAAATCCAGAAACGCCAGAAACAATTGGGGACGCAAATTGGGAACGTGGCGCGGCGTTTCGAAGAGATAGCAATCGAAGTCGCGAATAACCGGATCGAGGAAGGTGCCGGGCCGCTGCAAACACGACTGAGAGACAGAATTGTGGAACCCGCATGGTTGCTGGCCGACGATACTGTCCCCGATCTAGTGAACGCCATGGATGAAATGCGGCGAATCGAGTCGGGCCGAGAGCGAAAGCAGAAGCTCCAGAACCTGGTCAGTGACCAATGGCAACTTATCGCTGATATGCAGGAGATTTTGAGCCAAATGGAGCAATCCGAGGGTTTTCAAGCGGCGGTGAATCTGCTGTACGAAGTGCAAAAGGCCCAGCAAGACGTGTTGGAATTGACCGATCAGGAGCGAGATGCTTTGATCAAGAGTATTCTGAACAAACCGCAGTCGTCCGAGTGAGGTTTTTCGGGCGCGCCGACGGCAGTGTTGAATGTGCCGCAACCAAGTGATGACGTTTTTCGAGTGAGATCAGAAAGAATATGTCCACACACCGGATCGACTGCAGGATGAGCTGGTTACTGCTGCTGCTGATGATGATGGTGGTCATCGGTAGTGGCCCTTGGTTGGCTGCACAGGACGGCCCGCGGCAGGAGAGTCCGTTGGGCGTGCGACAGCGGCAGGTCGCGCGGATGATGCAAGATTTGGAAACACGTTTCCGATCGATTGCACGCAAGCTGCAGGAAAAAGAGCCGGAGCGAGCCGCTAAGTTGCTTAAAGCCTTCGAAGAGTCAAAGCGACTGCTGATCGAACGGCGGATGACTGAGACCGTCGCTCTGCTCGAAGCAGCAAAGCTAGAAGATGCCGGTTCGAATCAAACCGAGCTCATCAATGACCTCAAGACGCTGGTGGCTCTGTTGCTGGACGAAGATGCCACCACAGAAGCAGAGCGACAGGAGATCGACCGCCTCAAACAATGGCGTCAGACGTTGAAGTTATTGGTCCGTGAAGAGGGCGAGCAAGCCTACAGTAGTGACAAGCTGGCTCGGCCTACAGAACGGAAGCAGACATTGTTTCAGGTGACGATGGCGATTCAGCGCGTGGTGGATCGGGAGAAGCAACTGACGCTACGGACGGCCGACGTGCGGCAACGGGGCATTGATGGGTTAGCCGACTTGGTGGGCCAGCAACAGAGCATTCGGGCTGACACCGATGTCGTACTTGAGCTGTTGACCGGGGGAAGCGAGAGTTCGGATCGTGCGTCTGAATTCCAGCTTGTCATGCCGGGGCAGACACCTGTCGAGGAAGCCATTCGTGGGCAACGCACGGTGGAAAAAGAATTAGCCGCGGGGAGAGGACGCGCTGCTCAAGAGACGCAGCTTGAAGTGGTGAAGTCGCTCGAACAAGCGCTGGACGAACTTGTGGAGGCACGCCAGGAGCTCGATCTGCTGTCCCCTGAGTCATTTAATGAACTGGCCAACCAACAGGATGGAATCGCAGATAAGACAGAGGTCCTTGGTCAAGAGATGGCTCAGGTCGCACAAGCGGGTGTGGCAGAAGAGGCAGCGAATGACGAAACGGCAACCGCAGCGACAGCAACTGCCGAAAGCAGCCAGCAGCACGTTGGGAAGGCTCGCAAGTCGATGCAATTGGCCGCCGGTCAACTACGTGAAAAAACCGCAGGGGATGCCCATGCAGCTCAGACACAGGCCCTGAATGACTTGCGCCGCGCACTGGATTTGGTCGAAAAACGGCTCAGCGAACTTGGAGCCGACTTGCAGCAGGATGCAATGCAACGGCTGCAGCAGATGTTTGCCGCGATGTTAGAGCGTCAGCAGGTTGCAACTCGCCAAACCGTTGCGTTAGAGGAAAAAAAGAACGAACAAGAAGGGCAACTGAAACGGTCGGATCGAGTCACACTGCGGAAGGTGACGGCGGAAGAAAAAGCGTTGGCAAAGGAAGCTCAGCAGGCGTTGGCCTTGCTCGAAGAAGAAGGTACGAGCATCGTGTTTCCATCCGTCGTGGCCAATTTGGCCGAAAATCTTCTGGCGGTTGCCAAGCTCGTCGAAAATCAACGTACTGGCAGTTTTACGCAGGAACTGCAAGTGGAGATTGAACAGACGCTGCTGGAGCTGCTGGGGGCGTTAGAGCAGGCTCAGGGCAAGCAAAATGCGCGCGGCGAAGCGGGGGAAGCAGGTGAAGGTGAACAAGGAAAAACGCCCTTGCTACCCAACACGGCGGAACTCAAAATGTTGCGTGCCCTGCAGCTACGCGTGAATCGGCGTACACAGGCGCTCGATGCAAATCGACAAGGCGATCAGGAGCTTGATAAACTAAGGCAAGAACAGCTGACCGCGATTTCCAAAATGCAGGAGCGGATTCGCGATATGGTGGGCGAAATCCTCGCCCGCCAGCGATAGCGGTCGGTGGTTGTCAGGTCAATGGGAAACCCTGGTTGTGAACAATGACTGAGTCTTCAGGTAGATAGCCGATATGGTGCGAGACGTTGTTTTGAGTTGTGTTGGTTGGAGCTTCGCCGTAGGGGCTTGGTGGATGGCCAGCGCAGACATGGTGGCTGCCGAAGATCGTTCGCCTACGCAGATTGTCGACGCGTTTGTCGCTTCGCTGCAACAGAACGATGCCATTGCCGAGGACGATCGGCAACAAGCCCTGGCAGCGATCCGTCGATTAAGGCAGGACGAGCGAACGCGTGACTCGGTGATTACCGAAGGTTTGCGGTTGGCGTATCCACCATTCAAAGACGCATTAAAGGCGCTGGGTGACGAACGCTATCCCGATGCGTTACGTGTGCTCGATGAATTGGCGAATGCCGAAGATCGTTTTCTGGTTGCCGCTGCCATGTTGTATCGGGTGCGAGCGTACTCGATGCAGCAGCGACATGACGAGGCGCTCGGCCTGCTGCAGGATCTGGCGGCCAACTATCGCAACGATACGCTCCAGATGCCCGAAATTGTCTACTTGACCGCCGTCGCGGAGGCTCGCCTGTTACAGCGAGAGGAAGCCATTGGGACTCTGAAGGGGTTTCTACAGCAATATCCGGAAGCGTCGCGACGATTACGTGATGCAGCGATTGCTCAGTTGGAAAAGCTGCAAGAAATCGACTTTAGTTTGCTGGATGATGTCCACGACAAGATGTCGTTTTCGTTGCGACAGTTGACCAAGCAAGACAGTGGACCGCAGACACAACGCGTCCAGGAGAATGTGGTTGCGTTGCTTACCGAACTGATCAGTGAAATCGAGAGAAAAGGCGGGGCCTGACAGGGGTGTGGATCTGGCCAGTCTGGCCAGCAGGCAGGTACCTCGGGCGGAGCGCGGCCGGGTTTGAGTAGCGGGCAGTCCGAAGCAGCACGCATTACCAATCAGGGTGGTGATAAGATTGATTGGGTGGACTTGAAGAAACGCTACGATGACCCCAAAGCATTTGATGGGATCAAAACGCGGTTCCCACTGCGGTATCGTCAGTTGGTCGAGCAATACTATCGTAGCTTCCAGGACGAAACGAACGAATGATGGTGATGGCGGTCGAAAGCATGAAGGCCTCCGACGCGAGACGCCGTGTATGCGGCGTGTTTTGCCTAGTGGGGTGGTTGGTCACCTGGTGGTTGCCGGCAACGTTGCTGGCCGAACGTCAGCCTGACACGTTGTGGGGACTCGATGGCAAACGCATCCAGGGAACGATCCAGTCGATCGACGAAGCGGGAAACTTGAAGCTGGCCGGTGCCAGTCAACAGATCAAGCTGAATGCGCTGCGCAAGCTCGACGTGTCGGCCGCAGCCAAACCGACCGTCCAGTCTCCGCTTCTCAACAACGTCGTCATCTATCTGGTCGGTGGTGGGTATCTGAACAGCGAAAGTGTGGTACTGGCGGAGGACGCATTTGCCTTGAAGACGATTGCGGGGCCGTTGTCGGTTTCGATCGATGATGTGCAAGCCATCCGCTGGGGTGCCGGGAAGGTGCGGGCCGAGTTCACGCAGGCGTTGCAGGCTCCGGATGACGAGTCTGATCGGTTTTTGATGCTAGATGAGACAAAAATCAGGACGATCCGGGGATTCATTGAATCGATGGATGCCGAGAGTCTGCGGATGGAACTCGACGGGGAAACTCAGCAGGTTGCGCGGGCGAAGGCATACGGTGTTGTGTTGGCAGCCATCGAAACCCCGGACGCCAGCGAGGTCCGCCACGACATCGTGCTCCAGGATGGATCGTTGATTCGAGGTACCCTGCAGACGTTGGAACAGGATCCAGCGGGTGCCCAATGGTTGTCAGTAAGCGTAGGTCAGAACCCGTTGCGATTGCCTTGGCGGGTTGTCACGTCGATTGTGATTCGATCGGACCGCGTGCAAGCGTTATCTCAGTTGGATCCGGTAGACGTTTTGGAACAACCGATTGTTTCCCTGCCACGCAGTTGGAAGCGAGACAGGAACGTGCTGGGCCAGCGTCTGAAGATTGGTGACAAAGAATACGCAACGGGACTCGGGGTGCAGGCGAGAAGCGTTTTGACGTTTGCCGCGGAAGCCCGGTTTGCACGTTTCACCGCAACCATCGGGATCGACGCGAGTACGCAAGGCCGCGGAGATTGTGAGTTTGTCGTTCGCGGTGACGGTCGTGAGCTGTTTCGGCAGCGGGTGAAAGCGACCGACCCCGCAAAGGCAGTCTCGATTTCGATTGAGGGGGTACAGCGCGTGCAGTTGCTCGTGGAGCCCGGTGCTGACTTGGATTTTGGTGACCGGGCGAACTGGTGCGACGCCTGCTTTGTACGTTAGTCAGCCCGAGGCGGCTTGATCGTATACGTTCTGTTGCTACCGCGCGTCGTCGCTCGAAACGTCCTCTGGGGCGCGTCGGTTTTTTTTCAAGGCCCGCTTCCCTGGTTGTGATCCGCCGCGGCAAAAAAAAACTCCCAGCCGGCAGGACCGACTGGGAGTCGAATTCAGAGTAACCGCGGGGCGGTTTAATACATGTCGTGATCGCCACCGTGGCCGGATCCGCCACCGTCCTTGGGCTTCTCAGCGATCAGCGCGTCACTGGTTAGCAGCAAGGTTGCGACGCTGGCCGCGTTGGCGATGGCCGTTCGGGTGACTTTGGTAGGATCAATCACGCCCGCTTTGACCAGGTCTTCGTAGGTATCGGTCAAGGCGTTGTAGCCGTAGTTTCCTTTTCCTTCGAGGACTTTCTCGCAGACGATGCCACCGTCCTGGCCGGCGTTCGAGGAGATCATGGTCAGCGGAGCACGGCAGGCTCGCAGGACAATGTTGTATCCCACTTCCTCGTCGGCGGTCAGGTCAGCCGGTTTGACGGTCGAGGATGCTCGGAGCAGAGCCACGCCGCCACCTGGCAGGATGCCTTCTTGGACAGCTGCGCGTGTGGCGTGCAGGGCGTCTTCGACACGTGCCTTTTTCTCTTTCATTTCGCTTTCGGTCGCGGCACCGACGTTCACTTTCGCGACGCCACCAGCCAGTTTGGCCAGTCGTTCTTCCAGCTTCTCGCGATCGTAGTCGCTGGTCGCGTTGCCGATTTCCCGCTTCAGTTGCTCGATTCGAGCTTTAATGTCAGCACTCTTGCCAGCACCTTCAATGATCGTCGTATTGTCCTTGTCGACAATCACTTTCTTGGCTCGTCCAAGATCGGTGATGGGCAGCGAATCCAACTTGATACCAAGCGATTCGAAGATGGCGGTGCCGCCGGTGAGAATCGCAATGTCTTCCATCATGGCTTTGCGACGGTCACCATAACCTGGAGCTTTCACAGCGACGCAGGTGAAGGTACCACGCAGGCGGTTGATGACCAGGGTTGCCAGGGCTTCGCCTTCCACGTCTTCAGCGACGATCAACAGAGGCTTGCCTTGTTGAACGACTGCTTCCAAGACCGGCACCATGTCTTTGACATTGGTGATCTTCTTTTCGAAGACCAGGACATAGGCATCGTCCAGAACCGCTTCCATCGAGTTGGAGTCGGTAACGAAGTAGGGCGAGAGATAACCGCGGTCGAATTGCATACCTTCGACCCAATCGGTTTCCGTGTCGAGGCTCTTGCCTTCGTCAACGGTGATGACACCGTCTTTGCCAACCTTGTCCATTGCTTCGGCCAAGATTTCGCCGATGCCGCGATCGTTGTTCGAAGCGATCGAAGCGACATTAGCCATCTCTTCTTTCGTCTTGATCTTGATCGACATCTTTTCGAGCTTTTCGGTCAAATCTGCCACGGCCTTCTCGATGCCGGACTTCATTTGGACCGGGTTCACACCCGAAACAACAGCTCGCAGACCTTCGTTGAAGATCGCTTCTGCCATGACCGTGGCCGTGGTCGTTCCGTCACCAGCGACATCGCTCGTCTTGCTGGCAACTTCGCGGACCATGCGGGCGCCCATGTTTTCGTAGACGTCTTCCAGGTCGATTTCCTTGGCGACCGTCACGCCGTCTTTGGTAACGGTAGGCGAGCCGAAGCTCTTCTGTAAGATCACGTTGCGGCCTTTGGGGCCGAGCGTGACTTTGACTGCACGCGCCAATTTGCCAACGCCGCGACGAATCGCTTCTCGTGCCTCTTGTTCAAATGCAATGATTTTTGCCATGGGTCTAATTCTCCGATATGTCTCTCTACGGCGGGCCTGGCCGCCAAGGGGAAGTTGCAGGAGGGGGGAAGCGTTTCGTTAGCCTTCGATGACGGCGAGGATATCGTCCTCACGCATCAACAAGTACTCGTCTTCGCCAACCTTGAGTGCTTCGCCAGCGTAGCTGCTGAAGATCACACGATCGCCTTCCTTGACGGCCAATTCGGCACGGGTTCCATCATCCAACAGTCTGCCGTCACCAATGCATACGACGATTCCACGAGATGGCTTGTCTTGAGCGGAGTCGGGCAGCACGATTCCACCGGCGGTCGTTGCCTCAGACTCTTCACGCTCAACGACGACACGATCGCCTAGGGGCTGCAGCTTGACTTTAGACTTCTTCTTGGTAGCGGTTGCCATCTCTTGTCGACCTCCAATTCCATGTGTTTGCGGAATAGATGGAACTTGTAAATGAATGACGCCGGAGCTCGCGGGCGAGCGGTGGCTGTCAAATGTGCGCAAAATCTTTGGAGAGCCCCAATAAGCAATCGGCGTGCCAAACTGTAGGTGAATGTTCTTAAGTGGTTTGATATTAAGTGCTTGCGGAGTTTTCTCTGAGCGAGGGGTGAGCGAGCTAGCGAGCTGCTGCCAATCTGACAGGGGTGATGTGGTCTGCCGGCTGTTCCAACGCGGAAAGTAGGGGGCGGTGGGGTTGATACGAGACAGACGCCAGTGCCGGGGTGGGCCAACGGACTTGGTCACGGCATGCACGAGTATGGCAATGTCAGCTGGCGAGGGAGCGCATCTGGTGCGGGGAGAACTACCGCACAACTTGCCTGCGCCGGTTCTTGTCGAAACCGTTTAGCCCAGACAAAATGGTGCAATACGCCCGTACTGCTTGATTGGGAAGAAGTGATGCCGATTAAGGTCGCCTGCAAATGTGGACAGAAGTTTACAGCCAAAGACGAGTTGGCTGGCAAGGCGGTGAAATGCCCCAAATGTAAGCAGCCTCTGCGGATCCCAGGAGGGGGGCAAACTTCCAGCCAGCCGGCGGCACCTCAGCAGCCAGCCGCACCCCAGGTCCCGGCCGTCGGTGGGGCGGGTTTGGACGACCTGTTTAGTGATTTATCGGTCGAACAGAAGGTCACGGGAACGGGGAATATTTGTCCCAATTGCCTGGAAGGCCTGGCGCCCAACGCGGTGGTCTGTGTGCACTGTGGCTTCCGCATGGACGAAGGGGGCGTTTTGGAGACTGAGAAAGGGAGCGAGAAGGTCAAGCGGGGGCACAAGAAAATCGAGTCGCTTGGCAATGCTCAGTTGGATCGCGCCGCAGTTCAGATCGAGAAGGATAAGCGCGATTCGGAAATGGAAGACGACCAGGGGACCTGGTGGATCTACCTGATGGGGTTGTATGTCGTGGTTGCGTTGGCGATGTGTGCTTTTGCAACTACGGGAGACACGGTTTTCAGTGACGCGACAAGCGGTGGCGACTACTCCGCTGAAGAGTATGAACAGATGGAGAGTATCTTAGCGGCGAATCCGGGGATGTCGCAAGAAGAAGCCGGTAAGCAGGTGCGCTATGGTGCAGGTGGTAACTCGTCCCACGTATGGCAGTATGCCATCTTGTCGACTTTGATACTTGGTACCGCCGGGTTGATGGGGGCCTACGTTTATGTCAGCACCGCGATTGCATCATTCAGGCGCGAAGACAATATCATTCATCTTATTTTGAACCTGGTGTTTGGGGCTGGCTACAACGTCATTTACCTTGGTCTTAGGACAACACATTTGGGGAGTCTGTTCGAGTTGCAGATAGCCACTTTTGCAATGTTGTCGTTGGCGACGCAGTTGCTGTGGGCCGTTGCGATGGCACAAGCACTGGAGCAACAGGCAGGTTGGGCACCGATAGGAATGATTGTTGCCTCCTTGTTTTACGTGGCTGGTTTTCTCAAAGTCAATTTGAATTGGGGAAGCATTGCCACGCACGCGTATGAAGAGGAAGAGAGCCTTTTGCATGCCATTCTTTGCTGCGTCGTGCCATTTTGGCCCATCGTTTATGGGATCATGCGCTGGTCTTCCTTGAAGAAGCCGGTGATGCAGACGTTTCAGGGGATGTATCTACTGCAAGTGCCGTGGGTAACCATTGTGAGCTTCATTCTGATAGGACTGGCTGGGTCACGCGAAGTCGAGGCGCCTTGGATCAAGGTGGTTTGCGTCATTGGGGTGATTGCGATCGTGGTGGTTATGGGAGCCCTCCAGGCGGTGATTAAGGCTTTTGGCCGTGATTGATCTGCGTGGGCTGCCCGGCTCTCAGGATGGTTGCTCGGTGTCCCAGTGAGGTGGTTCGACCAGCAGATGATCCATGTTTTCAGACAAGTTCACGATGGCTTCCCAATCGCTGGCAATGATGTCTTGGGCGTGTGCGAGGCTGTTGCGGAGTTTTTCCAGTTGTTTCGCGGTTTGTTCGATTTGCCGCCGCGAGTGGAATCGCGTGCGGGAACGCAGGCGTTCGCTCTTGGCAATCACTTGGCACTTGTCGCCAAACTGTAAACAGTCCAGTAGCCCGAGGCTTTGATTCCGTCGTGAACGTTCAGCTAGTAATGCTTCGGCTTTCTGCAGACGTCCTGGCGACAAAGACGCTTTCCAGTCGTCTTCCGAGGCGGCGCGTTGAATCATGGTCGTCACACGCATTTCAATCAGGGTGATCATTCCGAACAGCCACATGCGCATAGGTGGTTTTTGTAAGTCGCTGCGAGTGACAATGCCAGCAACCGTGCCGAAGACCGTAACGAACAGGCGGTGGCAGTCCTTGAGTCCCCGTACCACTTCGGTCAAGGACGCATTATCCATGATGACCTGTTGGGCAGCGAAGGCTTGCATGTGCTCGCCGGAAAGCCCCGTGCCGAGTGACGTTTTTTCGACATAGCCGGTCACCACACCATCCTGGCGCACACCAATCACATCAAAGTCGTGCTGTTGCATCCATTCGCGGCTGGAGGTTGCTGGTGCCGTGGAGTCACAGGAAAACAAAGGCTCGGTAATGTCATAAGCAGTGAAGCTGTGGTGAAATACGCGCCGCAGGCTCTGCAAGCTGGATGGATGAAACGCCATGTGTTGGGTAGCTCCACGGTTGGGGTGCGGTGAGGCAGGCATCGTACTGTCTCTCGCGTCGCCGACCAACCTCTGCCGTTGCGAACGGAAATCAGTTCGCGCATGACGCCATCATGTTGGGATGTTTTTGTGCTATGCCAAGTCAGGGAGGTGAAGAGATGGCCACAGTTCTTCCCCAGTCCATTGAGACGCGATGCCCTGGCATGCTTGCACGGCTGAGGATGGCCGGGTAGAAAAAAGAAAGCGAACGACCCTGAGCGCGTCCGTGCGCTCAAGGTGGGTCGATGCTTGTGAACTTCGAAGCAAACTCGAAGCTCACGGTTCGCGATCGAGCGTCATGCTCGTATCTGTGAGATACGCCCAGTGACGGGCGGGAGTCAGGCGGTGGCCTCCGGCTGCTCTCCAACTCTCACACAAGGCGAACCATCGGGATGGACTTCTGTAGCTTCCTGGCCGGGGCTACAGCAGGGTGTCTCATGGGGGCACGCTGCATGAGACGACTTCTCACGTCGGTCCGGCTAACGCGGGTGCGTTGGACGGGTTGGGGCTGGGGCAAGCTCCTTTGTGGTGGCTGGGTTGGGTGGGGCGTGTGTGGAGCCACGGGTGAAAGCACCCTCGGCTAACTCGTCATAGCTGGCCTGCTTTTGCGCAAGGTACTGCTGCCAGCGTTGTTTNTTCCAGATCTCCAGGTGGTCACCGACACCAATCAGCATGACTTCCTTGTCTAACGCCGCAAACTGAGCCAGTTCCGCCGAGATGCGGACGCGACCCTGCTTGTCGATTTCCATCCGCTCTGCTTGAGCATAGAACAACCGACTGAATGAGCGGACGTCCTGAGCGGTGGGTGATGCGTGAGCCAATTGTTCGGCCACATGGGTAAAGGCGGTTTCTGAGTACAGGGAAAGGCTGCCGTCGGTCCCGGGTGCGAGGTAGATTGCGGCGCTCTGGGCGAGCAGCAACTCCCGCATCCGTTTGGGGACGGCAATGCGATTTCGCTCATCAACCGTTCGTTCAAATGACCCAGTTAAGAGCATGAATCACCATTTTTCCCCATTCGTCTCCAATAATCCCCAAACATAACCATTCAGGTGATAACGTCAACGTGGGTTTTGCCACATAACGACTTTTGCGACTGGGTTTGGTGGTGTAAGTCACCTTTTAGTAACGATTTAGGGAATTGGGGTGAGCAGTGGGAATTCGGGGGTGAGGTGGGGAGAACACGAGCCGAAGCGTTTCTGACCTCCTCAAGATCTTCGGCCACCTGCGCAAGAAACGGGTCTGCGAGCGTAGGCGAGGGTCAGCCTGGCGTGGAGTCGTGGCCCGGCATGCGATAGAGCTGTTCGGAGGCGTCGGTCATCGCGGCGAGAGAGAAATGCTCGGCGATCCGCGCCAGATTGGCTTGGCCAAGTTGTTCGGCCTGAGCGGGGGCCTGCAGTAGTCGGGTGATTTGTTTTGCGAACGACGCTTCACCGTCGTCCCTGACTTGTTCTGAGGTCAGTTCGCCAAGGAGTTCTTCAATACCGTGGACGCGCGTGCAGACAATCGGCTTCGCCGCGGCCATCGCTTCCATGACGACGTTGGGCATCCCTTCGTAACGCGACGGCAGGATGAGCAGGTCACTGGCAGCCAGCACTTGCGGAATGTCTTGGCGATAGCCGACAAAGTGAATGCGCTGTGTCAGTTGTAGCTCTCTCACTTGCTGTTGCAGCGCGGCGTTGGCCGGCCCGTCACCAACCACCAGCAGATCATGGCTGGGCAACGCAGCGAACGTATCTGCCAGATGAGGAAGTAGCTGATCGAGTCCTTTTTGTGGGTGCAGTCGGCCGATGAACGTCATCAGTCGGCGAGTCGGCGCGATGCCAGAGTCCGACAGATCGGCAGACGATACATCTTGGAATCGCGAAACATCAATCCCGTTGGGAATGACGGTGAGTGGGCAGGAAAGGCGTTGCTGCTCGACAAACGCGCGCACCGATTCGCTCACACAGACGACGCCTTGGACCCGACGCCTCCAATACCCCTCGAGCTGTTGTCGCCAGTAAGTGGGGTCGGCCACACGAACACCTTGAAAGATCGTTGGCACGGACGCGCGGGAAGCGGCACTGACGGCCAGAACGTTGGCATGGAACAGAAAGGATTGCAGCACATCGGGACGTTGCTTCAGCAGCATTTGCCGGAGTTGCCGCACGCCCGACCAGTATTGCCAAGATGACTTCAGATGCAGGAAGTGTGTGGGAATCTCCGCCGCTTGCAACTCATTGACCAAGCCATCGCGACCGGCAGCGGGTGGTGACGAGAGGGAGTAGACCTCGACGTGGTGACCGCGTGCATGCAACCCG
>NZVR01000069.1 GCA_002701545.1 Blastopirellula sp.
TTCAGCGGCAGCAGGCCCCCGCGTCGCCGCCGCAGGTCGCCCCGGCCCCGGTCGCACCGGCGACCCCCGCTCCGGCACGCGTCGAACCTGCGCCGTTCGGTGCGCCTCCGGCAACTGCCGCGCAGCAACCCGCACCGGTGGCCCCGCCGGTGGCTGCCGAGCCAACTGCGGCCGAAACGGTGCCGCCCGCGGAAGCGTATCGGGAATACCTGCGCGAAATGATGGGGCAACTGACCGCGGGCATCGTGTCGGAGAAAATCGAAAAACGTTTTGTCCGCGTCGGGCGGAAACGTCACTCGCTTGCTTCGGTCTACATTCAGCACCTGCTGGCGGAGGTCGCGGAACAGCAAGGGGTGCGGGTGCTGTCCCAAGAGGCCGCGCACAACCGTCCGCCCACGACCGACACCGGCAACCAGGATCCCAAACTCGACCGTTTCCTCGAGCAGGTCGCACCGATCATTGCCGAATATCGAGGGATCAATGCACGTAGCAAACTGCTGATGTCGGCCGTCGCCACCGAAGAGGGACTGACGGACGAGGAGCTGCAAGCAGCGATTGCCTCGTTGCAAGGGCAGACCTCGCCGACGGCGAAAGCGGATGACCATCGGGAGCAGCAGCTGCAGGAACGGCAGGCGTCGTTTGATAAGCATCTGCGCGAAGCGCTGCAGGCGCTCCCCAATGGGATACTGACGCCCAGAATTCGCAGTCAGTTACTCGAAGCGGGAGAATTCCGCGAAGGACTACCACGGGAGACCGTGGACAGCACCATCGCCTCGCTCGCCACGGAAATGAAGGTGTTGAGCGTCTCCGAAGACAATGCCAGTGAGCATCTACGGGCGCTGATTACGGACGCGCTGTCAGACGTTTCCGAACTCCCACCCGCGGCGCTGCAGCAACTGTATGCCGAAGCCCAGCAGTGGGGACTGCGGCGCGAGCAAGTGAACGCACTGGTCGATGAAGAGATGGTTCGCAACTGGCAGCAGCAACGTCGCCAGGGAAGACGGACCGCTCTGCTCCTGGGGCTGTCTTTGACGACCGCAATGACACTGTTGATCGCCATCCTGTGGGTGGTGATGACCGGCAATGCGAGCAGGCGTGTCGGGCCGCTGAATCCGGTAGTCGATCAGGAACCGGCACCCACGATCGACACGGCGTCGCGTGAGGACACCTCATGGTGGAATTCGGATCTTCAGGTGGCAGTGGCCGATGCCCGCGTCCATGCTGAGGCGTGGCGGGATGATCTTGGACAGTTACGGGCGGCCGAGCCGTCTCGGCGGCAAGAGGCGTATCGCGGTCTGCTGAATCACGTGACGGGTTCCGATGTCGTTAACGGTGACGATTGGCTGCGGCTTTCGCAGCTGTTCGCGATCTGCTTTGCTCTGGAACCGGCAACGGCGAACGTGGAGTGGTTGCAAGCCAACGTGTTGCAGTTGGTGCCGGCCAGTGACGCAACAGCAGCGGCAAGTCCGCTGGCGTACGATCAGGCGTTTGCAGCGATCGACGTGTTGTCCAACATGGTCACCTATAGCGCGACGCCGGCAGCGCGGGCCGAGCAGTTGACGCGGGCCATGGCGGCACACTTGGCGGTCAACATCGATGCCACCCTGCCCCGCGCGGAAATGCAAAACCTGTGCAGCGTGGCCTGTCTGCGGCAGGCGTATCAGGCAATCACGGTTCTGGCGACCACCCAAGCGAATACCGCAGTGGCGTTGCACGCCACGCTGGCAACGCACGCGGCAGCCTTGTTGAGCGGATCGGCGCTGATCGATCTGGAAGCGGACTTCCTGTTGGCGATTTTGCCCGAGCTTCAGGACGGTTGGCGGCAATTCGAATCATTGATCGACCGTTGCGTTGCCGAGGCCGACCCAGTCGTGGTGTTACGGTTGACCAAGTTTTACGAGCAAACCGCTTCATGGGAGTTACAAGCATACTTGGGCGTGCGTCTGCTGGAACGCGCTGCACCGAATCAGCAAATACGTGATGTGGCGTCTGTGGTGCGTGAAGTGAACCGGGCCTTCGGCGGCAAAACGGAAAACCTACCCGATCCACGCTGGTCCGAATTGGCCCTGCAAGCAACTCGGGTGGCGGCGCCACCGTTAGCCGATCAAGCGAATCTGCACCGCGTGCTCAACCAAGCACTGGCACGGGCCCACCTCAATACACTGGCTGTGATGATTTCGCGAGGTTCTGCCACCGACGGATTGTTCCGATCGCGGGTGGGAGAAGAACCCCCGCGGTTGGCCGCTTCCAATACACCACCTTTGCGACGCTGGCCAACCAAGGCGCCGCAAGGCGAGGCAAATGCTCTGCGGCAACTACGGGCCACGTTGAAACTCGTGACCGAATCGCGGTTCGGCAAACAACGGACCGACGCGCTGGAAAACCTGGCAGAATTGACGGATGAGATTGAGTACATTTCCCGACCGCAAGCCACCATTCTGGCCAAATATCTGGTACGGCCACGCGACCGTAATAGCGATGAGCACGGAATCATCCTGACGCACATCAAAGAACTGGGACGCTGGCAACGCGTCCAGATCGCACTGTCCGAACAACTGTACAACCTGAAGGCGCCCGACCCGCAGATCCATGAGATGTTGGAAATGTTGGCGGGGCAGCAAACGCGCCACGACGATGTGAAAAAATGGCAAGAAGGGTGGCGGATTGCGTTGCTGGAAAATGTTCTCGACGTGTTGACCGCCGACGGCAATGGGTCGAACGCCGGGAAAAGTTACGATTCATGCCGAGATCAGCTGACCGTACTCTACCGGCAACAAGCCAGCCTGCTGAAGATACCGGATGAGGTGTTGAACGCGGCCAAGGAACCGGCCGCGCTGCTGCGACGGATGATCGCGGTGCTCGGTGCCGAGTTGTTAGCTCAGGCCGACGGCGATCAGGCGGAGTGGCTCAGGCAGCTGGATCACGTCCTGACGGTCGACGAATACGTATCGGACAATCAAATCGAACAGTTCGTGGCGCTGCAGAGGACGTGGTTGCAATTTGTACAGATGTACGTGACACGTAAGCTGCCGGACACGGCGCAGGCAGCGGATCAGCTGGCCAGCGAGCTGGCTGCCAAAGATCGTGCGGCGGCGGATCTGTTTGTGCAGTTGCGCGATGGCGAGGAAGCAATTTTGCGTAGCTGGTTGTTGATGGAAAGCGGAGGCTCACCATGAAACTCCCGATTTGGGCCAGCATACTCGTCCTGCTGATAGGTCTGGCCAGCAACGCGCACGGCGTGCTGATCTTTGAGAAAGGTAAGGATGTAGAGACACGGGGATACCTGATCGAAAAAAGCGAGATCCTGGTGAAGATCCGCGAGGTGTTACCGGATGGCCGGCTAGCCATCAGGAGCATTCCACAAAATGAAATTGACTTGATGATTCAAGCAGTCGATCAGAAACGACTGGCTGAGTTGGATCCGGAGAAACCGCAGACCTATCGAGACTATGCCGAGGAGCTGGCGGAAAAGAAGAAAGATCCGGACGCCCATGTGACTGCAATTCGTTTGTACTTGATCGCTGCCTATCTCGCGCCCGATACGCTGGGACGCAGCAGTTGCCTGGGTTTGGTGGCGCTGGCCCGCAGCCCGCGCGAAGCGCGCCTCTTCCGCGGACTGGCCTATCTGCTCGACCCCAACCACGATCGAGGCTTGTTGCGCAAAACCGGTACACCCGCGGCGGCGGCGGAAAAGGTGGATGACGCACCGCCAGGGTTCGATTCGCTGCTCCTGGGCTTGCGTCGGCTCCAAGCGGAGGACCGACGGCTCGCCCTGAAAGAGATCGAGAAGCCGGGTGTTAAGAAAGCAATGCTGCCGTATCGACATATCATGTTGTACGAGGAGTTATTCCTGATCTGCCAACAACGCACACGCGCCGTTTCCAACGACGATGTTCGCAAGATTCTGGCGTTGGAAGTCAGCCTGTTAAAGGATCGACAAAACGGAGTGAACGTGGCGGCAGCCAGTCAGCTCGCAGGACGGGACCCGGATTGGTCGACCATCGTGTACACGAATACCGCCAAGCCGGTGTTCTCCGCGTCACTGACCCACGCCACCGAATTCGATCCGCGGCTGTCGCAATACGTGGATGGAAGTTGGGTCAAGCCGACAGCGAAGCCGGAGTGACGGGCCGTCGGACAGGACGGGGAGACGCAGGACGCACTCACTCGGGCTGCTTGACGACAGAGTAAGAAAGTTGCTCCAGTTGGATGGCGAGATCCATGCCGACGCTGCTGACCTGGCGAGGCAATTTGATCGTCACGGGGGCAAAATTCATGATNCCCTGAATGCCGGCTTTGACCAGGACNTCGGCGACGTCCTGAGCGGCCAGCGCCGGTACGGCCAGGATCACGAGTTTGATTTTTTTCTCGTGAATCACGCTCTCTAACGCCTCAAATGGAAAGACGTCCACGCCGTCGATGGTCTCGCCNATGACGGTCGCGTCGGTGTCAAAGGCAGCTTCGATCACGAACCCCTGTTGTTGGAAGCCGCGATAGCCTAACAGCGCGCGGCCCAGGTTCCCGACGCCGACCAACGCGACCGCCCACACCTGATTGGTCCCCATGATGTTTTTAATGGCCGCGATCAATTCTTCGCAGCGATAGCCGACTCCGGGGTACCCGAATTGCCCGAAACAGGCCAGATCTTTGCGTACCTGAGCATTCGTAACCCCTAATAATTTGCCAAGTTCGGTCGAATTGGTCGTGACTTGGCCATCCCGGACCAGATGCTGGAGCTCGCGCAAGTACAAGCTCAATCGGCTGACCACCGCTTTGGGAACACCGCTGGGAATCCCGTCGACCGGGGCCTTCGGTGACTTACTGGCAGAATCCTTGGCCATCGTTCCCGTTATCCTGGCTACAACCTTGGGGGTACCCTATGCCGTTTCTGGTGGAAACAGCTATACTACTCGCTTGATCAAGGACGCTGGTTTCGAACTGGCGGTTCGGAGCGGGCCTTTACCAACGATCGTGTGTTGGTCCGTTTGCCACCGAACACGATCACCGTCGAATATGATCATAACATTTGCCATGGCTGCTGAGTCAGTGGTGGCGAGATCCTTTACATCGCGACGTATGACGAGGAGTGCACACTGTGTCATCTGGTAAGTATCTTTTTACAAGCGAATCCGTCAGCATGGGCCATCCGGACAAGCTCGCCGACCAGATATCGGACGGTGTGCTGGACGCGCTTTTCGCGCAGGACCCTCACAGCCGCGTAGCCTGTGAGACGATGGTAACCACCGGTGTCGCAGTGATTGCCGGCGAAATCACCACCAACGCCGTGGTCGACTACCAAGAGGTCGTACGTGATGTGATCCGCGACGTTGGCTATACCGACGATGAGATGGGAATCTGTGCTGACACCTGTTCCGTCCTGGTGTCGATTGACAAGCAAAGTCCCGACATTGCGCAAGGTGTCGATGAAAACAGCGACAGTGGCAAAGAAATCGGGGCGGGTGACCAAGGTTTGATGTTCGGTTTCGCCTGTGACGATACACCTGAGCTGATGCCTCTGCCGATCGCGCTTTCGCACCGGATCCTGAACCGATTGACCGAAGCCCGCCGCAATGGCGAAGTCGATTGGCTGCGTCCTGACAGCAAGAGCCAAGTGACGGTCGAATACGACGGCTTTGAGCCGAAACGAATTGATACCGTGGTCGTTTCGACTCAGCACGCCCCGCACGTTGAAAACGATGCGATTGAAGACTTCATCATCAATCAGGTCGTTAAGGATGTACTTCCGGATAACCTGGATGTCTCGGACATCAAGTACCACATCAACCCCACGGGCAAATTTGTGGTGGGTGGCCCGCACGGCGACTGNGGTTTGACCGGTCGCAAAATTATCGTCGACACCTACGGCGGTTGGGGACGTCACGGTGGTGGTGCCTTCAGCGGCAAGGATCCAACCAAGGTGGACCGCAGTGCCGCCTACATGGCCCGNCACGTGGCCAAGAACATCGTAGCGGCTGGTCTGGCGCGACGGTGTGAAGTGCAACTGGCCTATGCGATCGGCGTGACCGAGCCGGTCAGCGTGCACGTCGACACGCAAGGTACGGGGACCGTGGATGACGCCCGGATCTGTGAAGTGATCACTGATTTCTTCCCCCTGACACCCGGCGGCATTATTGATTACCTCGAATTGCGTCGGCCGATCTTCCGCCAAACCGCAGCGGGCGGACACTTTGGCCGTTCGGAAGAAGAATTCACTTGGGAAAAGACAGATCGCGCCGCCGAATTGGGCGAAGCGGCTCAGGCTGTTGCCACTGCCTAACACTCTACTCGGACGACTGAAGCCAGCATGGACGCCCCGGCCACCAACTCCAAACCAGCCCTGCCCACCGATGTCAGCAGACTCGGCGGCGTGATGGCATTGACCCTGTTCAGCGCACTGCTGTTGGTCAGCCTGTTGATTGTGCTGCGCCGCCTTGCCGGCGCGATGCACATTGGACCCGGTTGGAATGTAGCGTTGTTCGCCGTGGTGTTGCCGTTGACGGCGTTCGGAGCGCGCCGTGCTCTGCTGCCCTATCTCGCCCCGTTGCCCGCCAGCCTGTTGTTGGCGCTGCCAACGGTTGCCTTATTCAGCTTTGCTGTCGCGCTGAGCGACCAGCGCGCGCCTGGAATCGCCGGCGCGGTATGGCTGCTGGTGCTCGCCGAGGAGATGATCTGGTGGTATGCGTGGCGTGGGAGGTCAACCAACGGCACCGACGCAGTCGAACGCGCGACCAGCTCGGAGCGACACGGCGACGCACGAGTAGAGGACTTGGTGAGTGACACGCCTCGGAACGGCCACACTCCGAGCGGGAATGGCCACACTCCGAACGGGAAGGGAACCAACGGGAAGGGAACACCTCGTCACGGACATGAGGACACGCAGCCGGAGGTGCGGCAGTTAGGCTTACGTGATGCATGGCCACGGCAGACCGCACGGCCGGAAGTGGCTGGTACGCAGGATGGTCCCGGCCCGCCCTCGTTCGACGACGAAACGGAAGAGACCCTCGCACCGCAGACGACCCAGCTGTTTGAACGGACCGGAGTATCGGGCGGGGAAAGCATTTCCGGGCAACTGCGAATCCGATTTGAGCCTGCCGAACAGACCCGCGACATTTACGTGTCGTTTTGTCCCCCCTTGGCGACACAACCGCATGCCGAACTGTGGTATCTCGGTGGAGCGGATTGTAGCGTCAAGTTAGTCGAGGTGTGTACGNACGGAATCCACGCCGAAGCCCGGCGCAAGCGGCCTNTGGATGCGTCCGCCGAAGTGTTACTGCAGATCATCGCTAGCGAAACTCGAGGTGAAGCTCATGACGAAGTTGACGGGTAAGGTGCTGGTCACCTCCGGAGGCACACAAGGCATTGGCGAGGCGATTGCTTTGCTGGCAGCGGAAAACGGTGCCGCGGGTGTGGTGATCACCGGACGTCAGGAGGCGAAGGGTCAAGCGGTGGTCGAGCGGATCAACGCGCGGGGCGCGCAAGGTCTGTTCGTCGCTGCCGATCTGTCGTCCGTGGACGACTGTCGCAATGTGATTCAACAGTGCGATGCCACGTTTGGCCGTGTCGATGCGTTGGTGAATGCGGCGGCGGATACCAATCGAGGCACGATTGAAAGTACCACGCCCGAGTTCTGGGATTATCAGTTCCACGTCAATGTCCGCGCCCCCTTCCTGCTCAGCCAAGAGGCCGTTCGGGTGATGCGTCGCGAGGGGCAAGGCGGTGGTATCGTGAATATTCTGTCGGTGGCGGCCTATTGCGGACTGGAAAACCTGTTGTCGTACAGCTCGACCAAAGGNGCGTTGACGACCATGACCAAGAACCTGGCGATGGCGTTGCGGCGTGANCGGATTCGAGTCAACGGCGTGACGTTGGGGTGGACCAATACGCCCAACGAGCACATCGTACAGGCGGCGCAGGGAAGTCCCAGTGATTGGCTGGAAACCGCGGCCAAGGATTCACCTTTTGGCCGACTCATCGAGCCCGAAGATGTGGCCCGACTGACGCTCTATTTGTTGAGTGAGGAGTCGGGCGTGGTGACCGGTTCGAATATCGATTATTCTCAACACGTCATGGGTTCGCTGCCGACCGGATTGGGCCGCGAATGAGTCTCCGTGGCGAGCCTTCGCAGGGCNCGGATCNAAACACCTGTGGCCACGACNTAGTCACNGGGGCGACTCCATCCTCCACACCGGACAGTAGCAACCATGGACCTTGACGACGAACTTTGCCTCTGCTTTCACGTCACCAAACGCAAAGTGGTGAATTGGATCCGCATCGAAAAACCGCGCCGAGTCGGCCAGCTGAGCGAATGCTATGGCGCCGGAACGGGGTGTGGTTGGTGTCGTCCGTTTTTGCAGAAGTTGTTTGAGCAAGCGGGTGGCGGCGCGGATCNGGCTGGCGAGTTACCCACGGCCGAAGAATACGCGGCGCAACGTGCCAACTACGTCCAGGAAGGGAAAGGGACACCNCCTCCTGGCGCGAGTCCGGGCGCGAGTCCGCTAGNGAACGACTGACCCACGCGGGTGCGGGGCAGGTGCAGGGCCTTGGGTGTCGCTCGGAAACCTCGCNACAGGGCCTAGCCGAGCCCACGTAGGAAATCGTTGAGGTCGTCGTCCCCGCCGGCCGGTTCCTCTTCCTCGTCTTCTTCCTCTTCTTCGGCAGCGAGCGCTTCGAAGGGCTCGGCCGGCTCTTCTTCGACCCATTCTTGCTCGTCGATCGCTTCTTCGCCAGGTGCGTCGTGGACGATGNGCTCCGTGATTTCCGCGTCGACGATTTCCGCGTCGACGATCTCCGTGTCGTCATCGGCGAGGTCAGCGAAGGCGTCGGCCTCTTCGACGTCGACAAAATCTTGCAGCGGTTCGGCTACGGGAATGGCTGCGGGCACTTCGTCCAGAGGTGCCGGGTGTTCCACCGGTTCGGCGACGACGGGCACGGGCAACGTCGCGTCCCCCGGTTCGGTGTCGTCCTCGATGGCATCGGGTGNCNTCAGGACGAGTCCGTCGTGCAGACGGGCCTGCCATTCGGCAATCGCNTCGTCGGACAATCCGGCGGCGCGTTCAATGACCATGGTGGCTTCGCAATTCGCGGTGGGCAGATCGGCCGTGACGGTGAGGCGGCCGTTGGTCAGGTACTGGAAACTGACGACGACCGGCGTGCCTTTTGCCAAGCCGCGTGGNAGATCGGTAATCACGCACTTGCCAATCGAGGTGGCACCGTTGCCACTGGCGTCACCACCCTCGACCACTTTGACNGATACGTTNGCCTGGTCGTCACGGAAGGTNGTGAATTGGCTTCTGCCGTCGGCTGGCAACTCGGTNTTGCGGGGGATCATGACGTGCCGGCGTTTGCGGCCNGTTTTGGTTTCCACCCCCANGACACCGAGGTCATGTGAGCTGACGTTGGTGATGACCGCTTGGGGGGATTCACCTTCGGATTGTTTGAGGAGGAACCCAGCGTAGATCGCGGCTCCGTGAGCGACGGCTTCGTCGGGTGAAAGCGAGCGATCNACTTGTTTGCCGGAGACGNTTTCCAGGGCATTGTGGATCATCGGCATTCGGGTNGAGCCGCCCACCAACAAGACCCGGTCCACTTCAGCCCATNCTTTNCCGGTGTCGCGCAACAGGCGTTCGACGGTAAAAATGGTGCGTTGGACGAGACTTTCGGTCAGTTCTTCGAATTGCTGTCGCGTGATTTTGATCCGCGAGCGTCGTCCGTCGTGGGCAAAATGAATGGTCGTGTCGGGGCGCGAAGTGAGTGAGCGTTTGGCATCTTCGGCCTCCTGTTGCAGCAACTGTTTGGCCGCGGGATCTTCGCGTGGATCGAAGCCGTGTTCTGCTTGAATCTGTTCCGCCAGATACTTCACCAACTTGCGGTCCCAGTCGATCCCACCGAGGAACACATCACCGGCGGTGCCGATCGCTTCGTAGCGACGCCCGTCCAGTCTCATCAGGGTCACATCGAACGTCCCGCCGCCGAGGTCGTAAACCAGGACCGTCTCCGGTTCAGTGGCTTCGCCAGAGTCGTCGAGGAAGCCCATTTGGACACCGTAGGCGACGGCCGCCGCAGTGGGCTCATTGATGATGTCCAGCACTTCCAGTCCAGCGAGTTTGCCGGCGTCTTGCGTTGCTTTGCGGCGCGGTTCGTTAAAGAACGCGGGTACGGTGACGACGGCTTTTGAGAAATCGCCGAGTTTCAGTTGGGCGTCGGACTTCAATTTTTGCAGGATCAGTGCCTGGAGCACTTCGGGTGGGAGTTGTTCGCCTCGGATCGCGCGACTGAACAACGACTTGCCCATATCGCGTTTGGCGAATTGAGCCACATGCTCCGGCTCGAAGGCGGCCGATTTGAACGCCTCCTTACCGACCACATTTTCGGATTCGTGAAAGTAGATCACGCTGGGCGTTGTTAAATCGCCTTCGGAATTCAAGATCGTATTCGGTTTGCCATCGGAGTCGAGATGGGCAATGACCGAGTTCGTCGTTCCTAAATCAATTCCAACAGCAGGTTCACTGGTTTGTGCCACACTTCCACCTCTCGAAATCAGCCTGTTCAGGCGTGCGTACCGGTTCCGGACGAAACGCCTCCTCTACCGATCGTAGCAAATGCACGATAAAGTAACACCAGTCATGGGCCGGAAGCCGCGTGAATATGCCGGCATTTTCTCTGCCGCCGGTGGAGACACCGTGCCTGATACGGTCCAGAATAATCAGTCGAGGCCCTGCGATGCGAATTGGAGTCTTTTGTAGCGGCGGTGACGCCCCCGGGATGAATGCCTGTGTGCGAGCGATTGTGCGACGAGGGCTGACGGAAGGGCATCAGGTGGTGGGAATCCGCCGGGGCTATGCCGGGCTGCTGACAGAAGATTTTTTTGTCAACGCGCAAGGTGAAAGTACGATGACGTTGCGGTCGGTCAGCGACTGGGCCCGATTCGGTGGCGCGTTTCTCCGTAGTAGCCGCAGTGCCGAATTCAATACACCGGCGGGCGTTCAAAAAGCGGCCGATATTCTGCGACGAAACCAAATCGACGCCTTGATACCCATTGGCGGGGATGGGACGTTNCACGGAGCCGTGGATCTCGCCAGTCAATGGGATGGCCAGATCATCGGTTGCCCNGGCACCATCGATAATGATCTGATGGGCACCGATTTCACGATTGGGTTCTCGACCGCAGTCCAGACGGCAGTGGATGCGGTGGACAAGATTCGCGATACGGCGGAAAGCCACGAACGGATGTTTGTGATTGAGGTGATGGGTCGGCACAGCGGGTACATTGCCGTCCACACGGCACTGGCCGCCCAGGCCGAAACGGTGTGCATTCCCGAAACGCCAACCGACATCGCCGGCATCTGCCGTGACTTGCAACTCCTGCGAGAGCGGGGGAAAACGTCGGTGATGATGGTGGTGGCGGAAGGTGATGAGGAAGGCGGTGCGGAAAGTTTGCAGCAGAAATTAGCGCAGGCCGATTGCCCCTTCTCGACAAGGGTGATGATCCTGGGGCATCTCCAGCGCGGCGGTGCACCCACCCCGGAAGATCGAATTCTCGCGGCGCAACTGGGTGACCATGCAGTGCAGTCGTTACTTGGGGGACATACCGGCGTCATGGCAGGTCGATGCAACGGACAATTTGCGCTGACACCGTTCGAGGAAACGTACGCCTCGCACAAACCGATTCGACCGGAACTGCTCCGTTTGATTGAGATCCTGGCGCACTAGGGGATGGGCGTTTCGCG
>NZVR01000070.1 GCA_002701545.1 Blastopirellula sp.
CATGATAAAGACCACATCGGGTGCAACGTGCTGCAGGTATTCCGCATCGTTGGTAAAGCCCTTGTTGCGGGGACGCCGGTTGGCCATGTCACCAGAAAAACTCATATTCCGAAAGCTGACATTCATGCCCTTCAGATTGCTTTGCAGGACGGTCTCGACCCACGGAGCATGCTGCATGCGGTCCGCCAACCCGTTGCCGAAGATCGCAACGACGTCGTTTTTCTGGAATTGAAACGGCTCGGCAGCAGACGTTGTCTGAATTGCCAGGAAGGGAAGGAGGACGGCGAGTAACGTGTGGCAAAGAGAACGTACTGCCACGGAATGCAATCGGTGCGTCATGTTTTACGTTAAGCCTTTGATTAAAAGGAGTTGTGGATCGCTGGGATCGTATTTCTCTACTTATTTCGTAATCAGTATAACGGTTTCTTTCAAGCTGGGTGGGGCTGCGACTGGGTTCGCATCACAAGAAATCGAAATGTTCAGGCGAGTGGACTGGGGTGACGGGGAAGAGAAACCAGGAGAGGTGCGCTGATGGGAGCGGAGAAAAAGGAACTTGGTCGTGCGATAACTCACGATTTTGGCAGGACGGAAGACGAGAGGGATCGAATCAGCGTGCGCTCGGTCGCAGCCACTGCGTCTGCGGCAAGTTGTCGCGGTCGTCGAACGCCACTCTATCTTTTCGTTGGCGAACTCAGAATCAAAGGGGGCATTGCGGATTTGCTTGGCTCTGATGGTGAATCGGAGAGTGGGCTGGGCAGACAGTTGGGTGGTCGGTTCACTGCCACGGTTCCTGGCCGTTTGCAGCAGACGGGCGTGGAGGCCTGCTCGGTTGGTGCTGCACGCGGTGGCGCTTCAGAAATGAATTTGGCCACGAAGCGACAAGATGTTGTCGCGGGATGTTCGCCAGTCGAAACGGCTGGCAGGCGTATCGCGGGCGTTTGCTTGATTGGAGAAACGGCCCATCGCTATAATCGCGAGCGTGATTTCCAAATCAGCCCAGCGAGGAGTTTCCTGTGCGATATCCATTTCGATTGTTCCTGTGCTTGATCGCAGTCACTTGTGTGTGTGGATCCGGGGTTGCCGAGGATCTGGAAGTGGTGCCGAACGTTGAACCTCAGCCGTTATCATCGCAGGTGAAACGGGTGGTGGACGCACTTGGTTTTCTCGGGCAACCGTTGCCGAATCAGGTGCGCACGCAACTTGTGGCAGCGATTCAGGCCGCTGATAGCGCAGCGATTCAAAAGGCGCTGGACCCACTTGTGCTGGCCGGTGTGCATATCAATCCTGAGCAACGCGTGAAGGTAGCACGAGGTGCTGCTCCAGCGTTGCTGACTGAGCAAGGTTGGTCGGTGTTTTTGATCAAGGTTCACAATCAAGCGGGGATCACCCCGCAGTTAGAAGCAGCAAGTCCGAATGCGGCGCCACTGCAGCGCCGTTCGAATTCTTCGAAACGGCCGGTGCAGGATATTACCCCGGCCGATGTGGTGAATCGCTGGCTCGACCTGCAGATGTTTGACTCGCAACCGCTGGCAAAAAAACTGTCGGGGCTGGCGGTCGAATATCGGATCGTGCAGATGTACAGTCGAGACCACGGCAAACGGGAGGCTAAGCTGTCGTTTCATGTGGGGCAAGGTTCGCAGGATCTGGGGTTTCGCAACGAAATCGCGGTGTTGTTCGAGTGTGCTCCGGCGGTGAAAGTGGTGTTGGATGTGCTGGACGACGACGGTCAGCCAACGACTGCACAGTTCGTATTCCGAGACAGTAAGGGGCGGGTGTATCCCGCACGGTCTCGTCGACTCGCGCCGGACTTCTTCTTTCACGACCAGATTTACCGAGCCAGCGGCGAGCATGTCTTGTTGCCACCTGGGGATTATCAGGTGGTCTATTCTCGGGGTCCGGAATATCGGAATTTGCTCCGGCAAATCACGGTGCCGGCGGGCGAGCAGCATCGCGAATCGTTTCGCTTGAAACGTTGGATTAAATTGACCGATCACGGGTGGTTTTCAGGAGATCATCACGTGCATGCTGCGGGCTGTGCCCATTACGAGGCACCGACACAGGGCGTGACTCCGGCAGCCATGATGCGACACATTCTGGGCGAAGACCTGAATGTCGGCTGTGTGCTTTCCTGGGGGCCGTGTTGGTATTACCAGAAAGACTTTTTTGAGGGTGACATCAGTAAGTTGTCGACCAAAAACTATCTGATGCGGTACGACGTCGAAGTTTCGGGTTTTCCATCGCAACATGCGGGGCATCTCTGTTTGTTGCGGCTCACGGACGATGACTACACGTATCCACAGGATGTCAAATTTGATTATTCCTTTGGGCCAGAGCGTGGGACGTTCCAAGGGCGGAGAACGAAACTGGTGGGAGAATGGCCAAGTTGGGATCTTCCGATTCTGCAATGGGGTAAAAAGCAAGGCGGCGTGGTCGGCTTTTCCCATAGTGGTTGGGGGTTACAGTTGCCCGACTACATGCCGGACGGTTCGCGCCGTTTTCCCGCTGGGCATTGGGGAGGCGCGAATCCCGGTTGGCAGGGCAAGGCACCGGATCGCCTGCCGGATTATGCCATGCCTCGTTTTGATGGCATTGGAGCGAACGAATACGTGGTGGATGTGGTGCACGATGCTTGTGATTTCATTTCGGCAGTCGACACACCGTTTATCTGGGAAATGAATATTTGGTATCACACGCTCAACTGCGGGTACCAATGTCGCATCAGCGGTGAGACGGATTTCCCCTGCATCTACGGCGAACGCGTCGGGCTTGGACGGGCCTATGTCAAATTGCAGGATCAACCGCTGACGTTTGATAACTGGGTGTTTGGCATCCAAGCGGGACGCAGTTACTGTTCCGACGGCTTGAGTCATTTGATTGACTTTCAGGTCAATGGCTTTGAGGTGGGACAGAAGTCTCCCGGCGGCAAACCGAGCGTCCTGTCGGTCGACGGTGGCCAGACCGTGAAGGTGACGACCAAGGCTGCTGCGTTTTTGGACGAACAGCCGAATTCACAGATTCGCCAGCGGAGGCTGGATGAAAAACCTTATTGGCATGTCGAGCGTGCGCGGATTGGCGATAGTCGCAAGGTGCCGGTGCAATTGATCGTGAATGGCGAAGTGGTGGGCGAACAAGAGATCGTGGCCGACGGTACGGTGCACGACCTGACCTTTGACACCGAACTAACGAAATCAAGTTGGGTGGCGTTGCGGGTGTTTGCGTCGTCACACACCAATCCGATTTTTGTCGAAGTGGATGGGCAGCCGATACGAGCTAATCGGCGCAGCGCGGAATGGTGTCGCCAAGCGGTGGACGTCTGTTGGAAGTCGAAGCAGGGGCAGATTCGAGCGCACGAAAAAGCAGCGGCACAAGCGGCCTTCGACGTCGCCCGCCGCGCATACGATCAGATTATCAAGGAATCTCCGGAGAACTAGGCCCACGCCGCAGTTCCTGCACTAAGGACGCAGCCAACGAGAGTGCGGTCGCTGTAGTGGTGCGGGTATCGCCGTTCCGTGGAGTCGGGGCGTTTGAGCCCCGCGCGACAACACGTAGTTTGCCTGTGCCGTTTCAGGAGGCGTTTGCAGACTGGAGTTCCTGGACAATGGCCATTAAGCGGCGGCCGTACTCGGTGTACGAGTTGTAAAGTTCGGCGGCGTTGTCGGTCGATTCGCCCGTGTGGATGACGGCGGCAAGATGAGGTTCGATCGAAATGCCTCCGTCGTAGCCTTTGCCCAGAAGGTCCGTCAGGATTTCGCGTACGTACCCGTTGCCTTCGCCGCAGTAGGTGTAGATGTCTTCGCCATCGTCCTGGCGCCCGTCTTTGACGTGCACGTAAACGATGTCGTTGTAGACGGCTTGATAGTAATCCCAGGCATCTTGTCCATAGAAGACTGGATTGCCGGTGTCGAAGACGACCCGCAGCGCCGGGCTGTCGACTTCACGCAGCAGGATGTTGGAATTCTCTGAACTGAGTCCGCCCCAGCCGCTGCAGTTTTCGTGGCAGAGCACGATCCCGGCATCTTCGGCCATGTTCGCCAGATATTTCATGCGACGGATGGACTCGTCACGCCATTCCGGTTCGGAAACGGGGTGTTCACTGTCATTCGGGTAACTCATGACACGAATGAATTGGGTGCCGAAGCGTTGCATCCGCGGAATGGCTTGGGCCAGATCGTCACGATCGATCTGGGGATCGCAGGTGATCGGCCGAGCCCAGTTGGCGATGGCGCTGCCAAAGCAAGACACGCGCATGTTGGCGGTGGTGACCGCTTCGAAAACGCGATCAAAGTCGGCGTCACTCAGTTGCGTGATGTTGGTGCCGTCGACCAAGCGTAACTCAAGATGGTCCCAGCCCAGTTCACGATGGGCTTTGATTTGCGTTTCGATCGCCTGTCCTGCTTCGTCAGAAATCCCGCTGAAATACACGTGGTTACCTCGCCGTGGGTTCAAGATGATTTGCATCTATCCTACGGTGTCGGGAACCGGGTTCCCAGGGGAGGTGCCAAGAGGGCTGCCGCCGTGGCGGCTGATCACGATGAGGGACTCAACTCGAAAACAAGGCAATCCTGCGGTTCGTGCGCCGCGTTGGCTGGCTGGGCTGCGTCCAGTCGCTGCTCGACACGACCGAGAAGTTCTTTCAGGAGCGGATCGGGGCGGGCGGTGGCGTTGGTCATGCTGATGAGTTGATCGCAAGCTGCCTCCAGTTCGCCCGCAGTGATCGCTGACAGAGCGGTCTCATGCATGTCAATCCACCGTTTCTGGCTGGCATCGACTTCGCCACAGGACATGCCGCACAGTTCAAAGAGTTCGACGGTGGTTTCGAATTCGCTAAAGTGGGCGGTGCAGAGTCGGCGAGTCACAGCGTCGGGCGAGAGTTCGCGGCGCGTCGCCTCGGTGATCACCAAAGGGACGCCCAGGCGTTTGGTACTGGTTTCGACGCGACAGGCTAACGCGACATCGAGTCCACGGGGGCCGTATTTGAAACGCCGCTGACTGCCCGTGTTGCCGACAGTCACCGTGCCCGTGTGGACTCCCATCCCGAGTTGCAATTTGGCCGGCAGTTGGTGAGCCCACTTGGCGTTCCATGCCGGGAGTGCTCGCAGGATTTCCATGGCGGACTGGCAGGCCAGCGTGGCATGATTCGCTTGCGAAATCGGTGCGTTCCACATGGCTGCCAGGCCATCTCCCGAATAATCCACAATCACGCCGCCATGGGATAACACCTGTTCTGTCAGCAACTCGAGGATTTCGGTAAACACGGTGTTCAACGTATCCGGTGCGAGTTGGGTTGCCAGTTTGGTCGATTCGCGGATGTCGGCGAATAGTAGGCTGACTGGTCGCTGTTCCGAGCGTAACGCTTGTGGAGTCAAAGCCAGCTGTTGTGCGACGGTCGGAGGGAATGCCTGTTCGAGCAACACCCGCGTGCGGATGTTTTCAGCTTCCGTTTCGAGACGGATGATGCCCGCGCTGACCGCTTCGGCGACCAACTGCACCCACTGGGCTTCCAGGGGGCGGATCCCTTGCCGCGCATTGAGCCGATGCAAGTGGCGGGCGCCATACACGATGCCGGTCACCGTGCCGTGGCGATCAAAGATCGGTGAAGCGACGACTGCCGTCGTTGATTGAGTCTGGCTCGGTTGATCCGTGGAGGGTGGCGAGTGAAAAAACGTGCGGGCTTCGGTCGCGACCTGATCGATGATGTCGTGGCGGTATAAGTCGCCGAGTTCTTCATCGACCCACCGGCTCGCTTTGATTTCCCAGTCGGTGCCGTCACGCAACAACACGAGGGCCATGTCGAGTCCACCTGGATGCGTGACGAATTCTGCTGCCGTGCGGAAAAAATGCGGCGCGGATGCAGTCGATTGTTGGAGGATGCCCAACGCCTCAAGCCAACGGCTGACCGTTGCGGCACCAGGAGGTTTGCCCAGGGTTTCGAGTGAAACCACGGGCGCGTTGCCATTTTGGCGTGGCCGTTCAATCGTTTCGAGTTGTTGGTGATCCTCGGCAAGTCGCCTGGGGTCGTCCATCATCAGCACGCGGTCGCCATCATACAGACGCACTGGAAGTGGCAACGTTTGTGGAATGCCTGTCTTGAGTCGTTGCCCGTCTTCGAGCAGTAAGGTGCTGGCAGCGTTGGTCACGCGAAGTTTTTTTTCGCTAGCACCTTCGATCAGTTCCAGGGTCAGATCGATTCCGTGTAGACGCGGATGTGCGAGGTGGTTGTCCGTGAGCGCGGGTTGGTCGGCGTGTTGCAGGCGGACAGTGTGACTCGGAATGGTCAGTTGGACATGAGGGGAAGCGTCGAAAATTCCTAGTTCAATCATGTGCGGTGCCCCACCTCAGCGATCTGGTAACAGGTCTTCTCTATGGGAACTCTACGTTGCTGGCTGCTGGCAGTGCTGTCGCGGCAATGGAATGTCGCGAGTCGACACAGGTTTAACTGCGACAACCCGCACGACCGATGGAATTGATAGAGGGCAATCGCTCAGGGTGCGGTGAACTGCCACCCTGGAACGTCGGCACAGTGGACGCGGGATACAGATGTGATGGATAGTGCAACGCTGGGCGTGTTTTTGGGCAGCGGCATTTGTGCCCTGGTCGGCAGCCAGCTGGCGCTGCTCGTGTTGCGCGGTGTGCAGTCTTATCGGGCGGAGTGGAAGCAGTTTCGCTTGCGCCACCGGTTGCTTGAGACGCGGCTTGAAACGCTGCAGGCCAAGCAGCAGCGCGCCTTGACCCACAACGACCGTTGGCAGGGGCTGCGGAAGTTTCGTGTAGAAAGGAAAGTGCGCGAGAGCCAAGATGTGGTTTCATTGTACCTTCATCCACACGACGGCAAGGAACTTGCCAACTTCTTGCCCGGACAGTACTTGACGTTTTCGCTCCCCTTGGAGAGGCATTCCAAGCCACTGGTGCGGTGTTACTCCTTGTCAGAACGACCTGGTTTGGATTACTACCGGATCAGCGTGCGGAAGGTGTTACCGGAGGAGGGTCAGGCGGATGCCCTGCCGGGGAAAGTGAGTTCGTACCTGGTGGACGAGATTCAACCGGGAGACATTCTGGATGTGCGCGCTCCGCGGGGAAATTTCACGTGGGAAGAACATCGGCAGCGGCCGGTGGTGATCCTGGCCGCGGGCATTGGGATGACACCTTTATTGAGCATGCTGCACGCCATGCGGGTGAGCCAATTACGGACAGAAGTCCACGTATTGGTGAGTATGCGTTCCTCGTCGGAACACCCTTTCAAGAGTGAATTGGAGGCATTCCGGCGAGATGATCGGTTTCGTGTGGAGGTGTTTTATACGCAGCCGTTATCTGGGGACGAGCCGGGCCGCGACTACGATCATCGGGGACGAATCAGCCTGCCACGGATACGAGCCTTGCTGGGAACCAACAACTATGAATTTCTGATGTGTGGTCCTGCCGACTTCATGCAGACGATGCGCCGTGGTTTGGAAGCTTGGGGAGTGCCCGGGGACGATATTCGGTCGGAGGCGTTTGGGCAAAACTCGGCTCAGGTTGGGCGGACGGTAGGTGAGCAGGTTTCGTCTGAGCAGCGTTGGCCAGTGGGTTTTGCTCGATCCCAGAAGACGGTGACGTGGGATGGCTCGCATGCGTCGCTGTTGGAATGCGGTGAGGCGGCGGGCGTGGCATTGGAGTCGGGATGCCGCGCCGGTAGTTGTGGTGCATGTGTGCTGGCCGTTAAATCCGGCAAAGTCGTTTATCCCAACGATCGGGGAGTGACGGTGGAGGAGGGATCGTGTCTGCCGTGTATTGGTGTGCCTGCGGGTGAAGTATTACTGGACGCTTAGGCCGAGACCTTGGTCACCCGGGCCTTGTTCTAAACTATGTTTTCATTGGAAGTGCAACGTGCAAGCGACAGATTGGCTTCACGAAATCGTCCCAACGCTTCTGGCGGAACCGCTGCGCCGTGCCCAGCGAGTACGAACGACCGACGACAGCATGACTTCACAGCAACTGACTTGTCTTTGCCTGGCAACCGTTGCGGCCGTGGTATGCGGCTCACGAGCGAGTGCGGCGCCGACAGCGGAGGAACGTCGAACACTCGAACAGGATCCGGCCAAGATCCTGGGGTCGGATACCTGTATGAAATGCCATGGGAACGCCTTCGAGGTCTGGAAAGGCACCCCGCACTACGCCACATTTCGGACGCTGCATCGCGATCCTCGCGCCAAAGAGATCGCACACAATATGGGGCTCCGGTCAATCAAACGCGGTGGGATCTGCACCGACTGCCATTACACGTCGCAAGTGGCGCAAGCGGGCCAGCATCGTGCGATCGAAGGGATCTCATGCGAGTCGTGTCATGGTGCCGCCAAGGATTGGATTGCAGTGCACCGAGATTACGGCGGGCTCCAGGTGCGCCAGGAAACGGAAACCGCGGAACACAAGCGTTGGCGCCGCGAGCAAAGCATTGCCGCCGGAATGAACAACCCGACGAACCTCTATTTGATCGCCCGCAACTGCTACGATTGTCACACCGTGCCGAACGAAAAGCTCGTGAATATCGGTGGACATCAGGCGGGGAGTTTAGATTTTGAACTGGTGGCCTGGTCGCAAGGTGCTGTGCGTCATAATTTTCTACGCACGCATGGACAGGCGAACGCGGTTTCTGAGACGGAACGATTGCGGGTGATGTACGTCGTCGGCGTGTTGACCGACATCGAGTATGCCCTGCGGGCCACGGCCACGGCCACGCAACGCGGCAAGTTCGCCGTGGTGAATGCGAATCGTGTTGCCAATATGCGGCAAAAACTGATTGAGATTCAGACGCTGGTTAAGGATGACCTGTTGTTAGAGGCGATCGAAGCGTCTTATGCGACCGGCCTGAAACTGGATAACAAGGCAGCATTGCTGGAGGCGGCCGAGCGTGTCGGCGCGGCGGCGTATCGTTTTGCCGAGTCGCGAGATGGAACGAAATTGGAAGCAATCGATGCTTTCCTGCCTGGGCCCGAAGCGTATCGCTATGGACGGAATCGCAAGGATTAGGGAGACGCGCAAACGCGTCAGGTCATGGATGGACTGAAGGCAATCGTCGAAAGACCAAGTCGTTGGGAAATACCTTTCGGTGAAGGTATGACTGCGCAGGTGGTCGACCGCTTGATGTCCCTGGCGCCTTTTGCACAGATGGATGAGTCGTGCTTTCCTCCACACGGTACCCTGCGAGATATTTTGCAGAACGACTGTCGCGTCGTGGAGTATCGCGACGGTGACATTGTCACGCTGCAGGGCCAGTACGGAACCAGCGCCTTCATGATTTTGGATGGAACGGTTCGTGTGACGTTGGAACTGTTGCCGGCCACGATGCTCGGCCAGCCGGAGCGTCATTCACCGTCGCTGCTCCGTACGCTGACGCAATTGTGGCGCAAACGTGCTTATCCGGAAACGCGTCCGCGACTGGACCGTTCTGCCGGCGCGGGTACGGGGCGCCGGGAGAGTGCCACGGGCAAACGGATCTTTTTGCGAGACGTTCCGGGCGTGCTTGATCAGTACAATTCGTTGGCGCTGGGGGNNGGGGAAGTGTTTGGCGAGTTGGCCGCACTGACCAGAACCCCACGGAGTTCGACCGTGTTTGCGGAAGGGCGGGTCGAGTTGCTGGAGATGCGATGGCAAGGGTTGCGGGATATCATGCAACGGGCCCCGCAGTTTCGACAGCATATCGACGACCTGTATCGCCAAAACAGCTTGCTGTCGCACNTGCGGGAAACCTCTGTCCTGTCGAGCCTGCCGGCAGAGACGTTTGCGGATATCGTCGCGGGGGCCGAGTTTGAGTCATACGGGTCGTTTGACTGGCACCATAAGTTTGAACAACCGAGTACGTCGGCCGCTGAACACAGCTTGGATGATGAGCCGCTGATTGTTGAAGAAGGGCATTATCCCAACGGGTTGATACTGATTCGCTCGGGATTCGCGCGGCTCAGTCGANGAAAAGGCAACGGTCATCAGACGTCGGCCTATCTCGCCAAAGGGCAATATTACGGACTGGGCGAATTGGCGCACAATTGGAGTGAGTCACAGAATGTTGCCTATCAGCAATCGTTACGCGCTGTGGGTTATGTGGATGTCATTCGTATCCCAACGAGGATTGTCGAGCAGAGTCTGTTGCCGCATTTGAACCGCTATCAAATCCGCGGATTGATCGCCGAGGCGATGCCGTCAACGGACGGAGTGTCGGGGCCGTCATCACAACAAGCGCCGGCAGGTGTGGAGACCGGATTATTGGAGTTTCTGGTCGAAAGTCGTCTGATGAATGGGACGCAGACGATGATGTTGGACTTGGATCGCTGCACGCGGTGCGACGATTGCGTCAAAGCGTGTGAAGCGACGCATGACGGCAATCCCCGTTTCATCCGAGACGGTTTGCGGTATGGGAATTTGCAATTCGCCAATGCGTGCATGCATTGCGCCGATCCCGTCTGCATGATTGGNTGTCCTACCGGGGCCATCTCGCGTGATGCCAAGACCGGCAATGTGTTGATTCATGAAAGCACGTGCATCGGGTGCGGGACGTGCGCCAGCAGTTGTCCCTATCACAACATTCAAATGGTGGAGATCCGCGATCACCGCGGCCATGTGATCGTGGATCAGGAGCTGAAACAACCTGTACAAAAAGCGACGAAGTGTGATNTGTGTACGGACCAACTCGGTGGACCGGCTTGCCAGCGTGCCTGTCCTCATGATGCCCTGGTCCGNATTGATATGAGCGATCTCAAGGCACTTGGGAATTTTGTAACGCGGTAAGCGCTCACGGCTGAGCGGAACTACGAACGCGCATGGATTGGCGATGAAACTTGTAACACGACGCCTGCGAAATCTGACGATTTGCCTGATCGTGGTGGTCGGTCTTGGCTGGCTGTTGAGGAGCCAGTATCAGGGACTGGAGCGGCATGCGTTTACCAGTGGTCACATTCTACTGGGGGTGGTCTTTTTTCTAGCGGCATATAACTGGCGGAAGAAATTGCCGGCGTTGCCGCTGGGATCGTCCGCGTTCTGGGCTCAGTGTCACATTTACGTGGGTCTNCTCAGCCTCGGTTTGTTTTGGATGCACGTTGGTTTGCGTTTGCCGAANGGTGTTTTGGAAATCAGCNTGACGGNCCTTTTTTGGACGGTTGCCGGCAGTGGTTTGTACGGCCTGTACATCACCCGTAGGATTCCCAAGCAACTAGCCAACCTGCGAGAGGAAGTGATTTACGAGCGGATACCGAGCCAGCGCCGGCAGGTGGGCGAGCAGTCGCGTGCGCTGGCGTTGGATGAGGGTGGGCTGGCGTCGGTGACCATTGCGCAATTCTATGTCGAACGTCTGCACGCGTTTTTCGATCGCCCGCGTAGCTGGCGATATCGCGTTTGGCCCACCAGCCAGCAGCGACGCGATCTGATTGACGCGATCCGGGATTTGCAGCGTTACTGTTCGCAGGAAGAGCAACAGACTGCGTGGCGTTTGGCCGACCTGGTGCGCAAGAAAGACGATCTCGACTACCACGAAGCACAGCAGTGGAAGCTGAAGGTGTGGTTGTTTGCTCACGTAGGTTTGACCTACAGCCTGCTGGTGATCGCCACCGTTCATGGCATCATGGCACATGCCTTTGCGGGGGGAGTGCCATGAGTGGAGAGTTCCATTCTGCTGAGGGGAATCATTATGAACGGCCCGGCTTGCCTTGGGTATGTGGCCATGCCAGTGAGGGTGAGCCTTGCCCTCTGGGACCGAGTCGGTTGGGAGTTTGCGGTGCGGCGTCCGAATGCGCACCGCAATTGATCGACGATCGCTGGCAGTGCAATCGACCAGCGCATCGCGGTGGACCTTGTGATCATGGCCCGGGCCCTCGAGGTGAGTGCGCGAACGCGTCTACGAAGTGTGCGCCGGTTCGCAGTGTCCACGCACGGCGGGGGTGGTTTACATTCTGTTGTACCGCGCTGACTATCGGTGTGTTGGCGATCGTGTTCCATTCCCGGTCACGTGATGCGATCCTGGCACCGGGAAGCTTGGCATCGGGCCATCAACAGCTGTTAGCAGGCAGCCAGCAGCAAGGTCGCTGTAAGAACTGCCATGCTGCCGCTGAGGATGGAGTGTTGAAGTGGTTGGTCGCGACGTGTTCCGGTGGCCAGTGCGTGGGGACGCCACAATCGACCCTGTGCCTGAAATGCCATGAATCCACGATACAACCAGAGGCCGCTTTACTCGCGCACTCAGTTTCTCGGCAGTTGTTAGCAGCGGTGCGAACGTTCCGTGGCGTGGAGGAAACGGCGGCGACACAGCAAGGCCAACGGGAACTGGCGTGTGCGACGTGTCACCAGGAACATCATGGCGCTGCACATGATTTGACGGCGATGACCGATGCGCAGTGTCAGACTTGCCATGCGCAGCAATTCCGCGATCTGGCTCACGGTCATCCCGAGTTTCGCAACTGGCCGAGAAGAAGAGAGCCGGTGATTCATTTTGACCATGCAGCGCATCGGTTTCAGCATTTCCCGAAACAGCAGGCCAAGTTCCAATGCGCCAGCTGTCATGGCTCGGACGAGGCGGGTGAGATCGACGGTCGTGTGGACTATCAACAGGCCTGCGCGTCGTGTCACGATCAACCGCTCTCGGATCGGACTGCAGACGGTTTGGTATTTCTGCAATTGCCGATGATTGACGAGCTCGCGTTCGAAGACGCGGAGTTGGATGTCGGAGAATGGCCGGAATTCTGTACCGGAGATTTTGATGGATCCATCCCGCCATTCATGCGACTGTTGCTGCTGGCGGACGAGAACGCACGCCAGGGATGGGAGCAGGTCGGTCCGGACTTCGCGTTTGGCGACATCGATCCAGATAACCCGCAAGAGATTCGCCGGGCGGCTGAGATGGTGTGGTCGATCAAGCGTCTGCTTTATGATCTGGGGGCACGCGGGCAAGCTGCGATCAGAGAACGTCTGACCAAGGTATTGGGAAGAGACGTGTCGGCGGCCGAGGCCGGGAAGCTCTCGGCACAACTGCCGGCGGACCTGCTCTATGAGTTAAACGCCACTTGGCTCCCCAATTTACCAAAGGAAATTCAGTTGCGTGACGCGGGGCAATGGCCACCGTTAGTGCAGCGTGTCAAGGAATCTCAGGAACCGGCAGAGGTCTTACCTGCCAGTAGTCGTCAGGGCGAGTACATCGAGGGGACGCCCGCTTGGCCGGTGAATCCGCTGCGACCGGTCAGGCAATCCGCGACTGGGTTAAGTGAGGGTACACGTGCGGTGACGATCCGTCAGCCAACCATTGGCCCGTTGACGTCAGGGACGGCCGGCGAGGATGGGGATGCATTCCCATCGGGCGAACCGCAGTTACCGCGTCGCGCCGCAATGGTGCCTGAGAGTGCGGAGGCGGCGGGGCCAGAACAGGAGGCAAGGCGAGCTTCTGGAGAGGATCTCGCTGTCATTCCAGGACCTGCGCGGCAACGGGCGTCAGAAGTTAGTCCGGCCGATCGGGTCGCGGGAGGTGGTTGGTTTCGCGACGACGAGGTATTCGCCTTGTGTTACCGGAGCTCCGGACATGGCGATGGTTTCCTGCGGGCGTGGCACGAGGCGCAGACAGAAAACATGCGTGGCAAGCAATCGCTGTTGCAGCAAGTGCGATTGCATGAGCTTGGCGGATGTAGCACTTGCCATCATGTCGAGCGGGCAGCGGATACGGCGGCTTCCATTTGGTCCACAACAGGCGGGCTGCAAGTGGGTGGACTGACCCGCTTTTCCCATCAGCCGCATCTGACGCAGCCGAGTTTGAGGAATTGTGAAACGTGCCATGTGCTCGATGAGCGGCATGTGCAACACGGTACGTCGTGGGACCCGGACCGCAGCGTGATGGCCAGTGATTTTCAAGCGATCCACAAGCATGCGTGCGTTGGCTGTCACGCCGGGACTGAGCTGCGAAGTGGCTGTACCACGTGCCACAATTATCACGCACGTGAGTCCGCCCTGTGGGGCAATTTGCGCTCCTCGGCAGCGGCGGCAGCGAACCACTGACACCTTCTGGACGCCGCCGCCCCGCCGTTGGGTTGAGGCTGGTGCCGAAGCTGCCGAACTGGATGCTCGCCGTGTTGGCGATGTCTGCCNGCCGTGNTACGGCATGTGTCAGCTGTGCGGGTTGTGTCATGCAGCGACTGAGCGAATGCGCGGCAATTGGCAAGTGTCGGCGAGGGAAACTCGCAGTGGGATGTTGATAAAAAGCTACAGTTCCTCGTGCTTGCCTCCCCCAGCTTCCCGAGAAACATGCCATGATTTCCAGTTTTTCCCGGCATCGGCTCCTGATGGTTTCCTACACGGCGACGATCCTGCTGAGCGCCCTGTTGTTATTTCTTGTGCAACCGATGTTTGCCCGGATGGTACTGCCGCTATTAGGCGGGACACCTGCAGTGTGGAATACCTGTATGGTGTTTTTTCAAGCGACTTTGTTGTTGGGGTATCTGTATGCCCATGTGACGACCAAGTGGCTGTCTCCCAAGTACCAGGCTGTCGTTCATTTATGTGTGATGTTCCTACCGATCTTGCTGTTGCCGATTGCTGTGCCAGCGAACTGGCAGCCGCCGTCGGGAGGGAACCCCGTGCTTTGGCTCTTGGCTTTGTTAAGCGTTTCCGTGGGCCTGCCATTTTTTGTCATCGCAACGACGAATCCGCTGTTGCAAACGTGGTTCTCGGCGACGGGCCACCCGGCGTGTAAAGATCCTTATTTTCTTTATGCGGCGAGCAACGTGGGAAGTCTCCTGGCGTTGGTCAGCTATCCGCTGTTGCTGGAGCCTGCCTTGCGGTTGGCAACTCAGGGGTGGTTGTGGTCTGCGGGTTACGGTTTGCTGGTGCTGGCGATGTTGGGGTCCGCAATCCTGCTTTGGCGTTCTCCGGCAGTGGTCGCTTCCGAGTCGGTGGCAGACGAGGCTTCTGCGAGAGTTGCCGAACGGCCGGCCTGGCGGCGCAGGCTCAAGTGGGTGTTGTGGGCGTTCATTCCATCCAGTTTGATGTTGGGCGTGACAACCCATGTCTCGACGGATGTGGCGTCCTTTCCCCTGCTGTGGATCATTCCACTCACGCTTTATTTGTTGACCTTTATTCTGGTCTTTGCTCGCCGAGAAATCGTGCCCCAGTCGATGGTCATACGCTTGCTTCCTTGGCTGGCGATCCCGTTGGCGATTTCGATGAATGCGACGGCGTCGCGGGAAGCGGTTTGGTTATTGATCGGTTTGAATCTGATGACATTTTTTGTTGCGTCGATGGTCTGCCATGGGCAATTGGCAAAAGATCGACCTCATACGAAATACCTGACGGAATTCTATTTGTGGATGTCCTTCGGAGGTGTGTTGGGTGGGATCTTCAATGCCATGGTGGCGCCGTTATTGTTTGATCGCATTTATGAGTATTCCTTTGCACTTGTCCTGGCTTGTCTGGTGATTCCGTGCAAGGCAGCAAGTCGACAGGAACGGACGGCCCGCGTGCTCGACTTTGTCTTGCCAAGTCTGTTGGTGGCGGTGATTGCCGGTTTGGCCTGCGTGTTGGACCTGGGGAACAGTGGGTGGGGCCGCGTGGTGTTGCTCGGTATTCCGGCGATGGTCAGTTTTACCTTCGCCGAGCGGCCGGTGCGGTTTGGGTTGGGTGTCGCCGCGATTCTGTTATCGGGCATGCTGTTTAATCTGTTCCAAGGCGAAGAACTGTACGCCGAACGGAGCTTTTTCGGCGTTAATCGGGTGGCGACCGATTCCGAACAGGAGGTGCGGAAAATCTTTCACGGGACGACAGCCCATGGCTGGCAGGCGCTCGATGCCGCACGCGATCATGAGCCGATGGCGTATTATCACCGCGGAGGGCCGATCGGTGCGTTGTTCCAGCAATATGACGTCGACGAAGCGAAGCGAATTGCCGTGGTGGGGCTGGGATGCGGCGGATTGGCCGCGTATCACGAGCCCGACCGCCATTTCACGTTCTATGAAATTGATCCGGTGGTGAAGCGGATTGCTGAGAACCGCTCGTTTTTCACCTTCCTGAGTGCGCTGCCGGTGGCCGACTATGAAGTGGTTCTAGGGGATGGGCGACTCACGATGCAAGAGGCACCGGAGCACGGTTATGACCTCATTTTTATGGATGCATTCAGTTCGGATGCGATTCCGGTCCATCTGGTGACCCGCGAGGCAGTGCAGATTTATCTCAGTAAACTGTCCGCTGAAGGTGTGCTTGTCTTCAACATTACCAATCGCTTTGTCGATTTAGAGCAGGTGGTTGCTGCCTTGGCAGAGGACGCCGACTTGGTCTGTCTGTCCTGTCCGGGGACGGACATATCGCAGGTTGAGAGTAAGAACGGAGGTGCAGCTTGTCATTTCATGATGCTGGCGCGCGATCTTGATCACCTGCGGGATTTACCCAGCGATCCGCGTTGGAAATTGCTTGGTAAGCCGACGGGAGTCGAACCCTGGACGGACGATTTTTCGAACGTCGTGAAGGTGTTGAAGTGGTAGTCAGCTCCGCGGCTCGTAGGGGAGTTGGATTCGTCAACGATTGCACGGGCCGACTCACGCTGATTCGTTTTAGAGGCTTTTGACTTTTCAAACCACCGCATATCTGCTATCAACTCCGCTGAAACCGCCCCTTTAATCTTGTCGTTGCACCATGATCGTCAAACCGGTTGAGACAAAACGCGAACAAAAGCAATTTCTGAAATTGCCCTGGGATTTATATCAAGGCGATCCGATTTGGATTCCGCCTTTGCGGCAGAGTCAGAGAGAGCTGGTAGGCTATCAGCACCACCCGTTTTACAACGAAAACGAAGTGCAGACGTTCCTGGCCCTGGAAGGCGACCGGGCGATTGGCCGAATCGCGGCGATCTGGAACAAGGGTCACAATCAGCGTTACGGGGAAGAGCGTGGTTTCTTCGGCTTTTTTGAATGTACGGAGAATCAAGAAGCCGCCAATGGACTGTTTGACGCGGCGCGAGAATGGTGTGCTGAACGTAATCTGCATCTGTTGCGCGGACCGACGAACCCTTCGTTGAACTACGAGTGTGGTCTGTTGGTCGATGGTTTTGAGGAACCGCCGTTCTTCATGATGACTTACAACAAGCCGTACTATCACCAGTTGATTGAAAATTATGGCTTCTATAAAGCGCAGGATATGTACGCGTTTTCGGGCCATGTCAGCCAGTTGGAGTCGTTGGATAGCAAGTTGGATTTCATCTTTAACGAGGCGATCAATCGGTTCAATTTGAAGATGCGCACGTTGGACCGTAAGAACTTTTTGCGTGACGTCGAGCTGTTTCTCGATATCTATAACCGGTCGCTCGTTGGGACCTGGGGCTTTGTGCCGATGACGGATGCTGAGGCGAGTCACATGGCGAAAGGCCTGAAACGCCTGATTGTGCCGCAGTTGACCACGATCCTGGAAGTGGAAGGTAAGCCGGTCGGTGCGGCCTTCTCGTTGTTGGACTACAACGCACGGATCAAGCAGATTGACGGCAAGCTGTTTCCTTTCGGTTTCATTCGATTGCTTTGGAATCGTCGGCAGATCAAACGCCTCCGCCTGATTAGTTCGAACGTCGTGCCGGAGTGGCAGAAGTGGGGCCTCGGTTTGGTCGCGATGGGAGACCTTTTGCCTCGGGCCCTGGAGTGGGGGATGGAAGAGGGTGAGTTCTCTTGGGTGCTGGAAAGCAACCACTTGTCCTACAAGACGTTGAAGCGCGGTGGTGCCAAAATCACCAAGACCTACCGTATCTACGATTACGGGGATACGCCGCCCGCCGAGCAGTAACTCGTTGGTGGTCGAGTTAAGGTCATGTTACTGCCGCCAAGTGAGGCGTGCGGTTGCGGCGTTGGATTCCGGTTTGGGGTCTCTCTGGTTGCCAGGCCGGTGACGCAACTTGCTTTGGCCGTCTGAGGTGGTGCGGCGAGCGAGCCAGTTGCCGCCGAATCGCAGAACGTGCTCCGAGATGTTACAACGTGAGTTCCTTGCATTGCGGAATGGTTCTCCTCCCGTTTTTATCCGAGAAGGTTTCATGTCATTTAAGAGCTTGTTGTTGATCAGTGTGGTGGTGTTGTTTGCGTGTCGCGTGCAAGCAGAGGATTGGGGGCATTGGCGTGGAGTCGGGGGCAATGGTGTCTCGGAGACTGCGAAGCCACCGGTGCAGTGGAGTGAGACGGACAATGTGAAGTGGAAACGTGCGATTCCCGGGCGCGGATCGGGCTCACCCGTGGTGTGGGGAGAGCGGGTGTTTGTGGTGACCGCGGTTCCTGGGGAGGCGGGTAAGAACGCCTCTGGACGTGCCTCCTTGCGGTTTCAAGTGCTCTGTTTTGACCGGGGCGACGGCAAGCTACTGTGGGAGCGGACCGCCACGGAGGCGGTGCCACATGAGGGCACGCATGCGACGAATGGTTATGCATCCGCCTCGCCATGCACCGACGGTCGCCATGTGTACGCACACTTTGGCTCGCGTGGCTTGTACTGCTACACCATGGCCGGCGATCTGAAGTGGAAACGCGATGACTTCGGGCCCATGAAAACGCGCAATGGGTTTGGAGAAGGAAGTTCGCCGACGTTGGTGGACGATAAAATCATCGTTCCGTGGGATCACGAAGGTCAATCGTTTTTGTTTGCCTTGGATCAATCGACGGGCAAGACGTTGTGGCAGACGCCACGAGACGAACCGACCTGTTGGGCCACGCCATTGATTGTCGAACGCGGCGGCGCCAAGCAGATCGTCATGAACGGCCAGAATTGTGCCCGCGCCTACGACGTGGAGACGGGGCAGGAGTTGTGGCGCTGTGGTGGTCAGACGGACCGGCCTGCGGCGTCGGCCGTTGCTGGTGGTGGCTTGGTGTTTGTCGGCAGCGGGTTTCGGGGCGCGTTCTTGGGGGCGTTTCGGTTGGACGGACAAGGCGATATTGAAGGCACCGAGAATGTTTCCTGGACGGTGGGACGCGACACTCCGGATATTGCGTCACCCTTGCTGTCTGACGGGCGACTCTACTTTTACAAAGGCAAAACCGGTTTGCTGACGTGTGTCGCTGCCCAGACGGGTAAGCCGTATTACACGGCGAGTCGCATCGCAGGGTTGAGTCGAATCTATGCGTCGCCTGTGGCTGCTGGAGGGCATGTCTATCTGACAGATCGGAGCGGTACGACCGTCGTCATCAAGGACGGGCCGGAACTGGAGATTGTGGCAACGAACTCAGTGGGCGAAACAGTCGATGCCACTCCCGCGCCGGTTGGCAATGAATTGTTCATTCGTGGTGAACGCCATCTGTTTTGTATTTCTGCCAAGCCGCGCTGAATCGTAACGAGCAGCACCGGGCGCTGCTGTAACTCCGCTGTCACCGGAGATACGTGGGTGCGCTTTCGGCGAACGGTTGCGGAAGTGGAGCCGCAGGTGTGTTGACACGACTCAGTGTGCGTGAGGTCATTTGCGCACTATGGCGCATCAAGCGAACGCTTGTTTGACGGCGGCTTGCATCTTCGCCAGCCCTGTTTTGACGACCGTCTCGGCATCTTGCTGCCAGTAGGTTGGATTAAACAATTCCAGGGAAAGGGCGCCACGGAAGCCGGTGTCGTAGAGTGTGTTTAAGATTTGGGTCAACGGAGCAATTCCATCACCAGGATAGACACGGTCTTTGTCGCCGATGGTGGCCCGCGGCGGCTGAGCCGGATAGTCATTCATATGGAAACAGTGGATGGCTTGGCCGTTGATGACTTGCAGCCCATGGAAGTCGGAGCCACCTTTGTAAATGTGATAGACATCGGGCAGCATGCAGGCGTCGGCGTGGCCGGCTTCACTGGCGATGAACATCAGTTGGCCGAGGCGACTGATCGCTTTCGAAGGCCCCCATAATTCCAGTTGGGGTGTGACGCCCATTTGTTCGCCCAGTTCCAGTAGTTTGGCATAGCGATCGGCGATGGCGTTGAGTGCAATGGGTGCGCGTGCTCCGGCGGGAGGCGCGGCGATCCGTGTACCACCGATGGCACGCACGAGTGCCATGTCGCGTTTGGCGTCTTCCAGGCCTTGGGCTCGTTGTGCGTCGTCGTCGACAATCCAACTGGCAAAACCAATGGCGCTTTCGACGGCCAAGCCAGCGTCGGACAGGCGTTTCCGCAGGGCGGGGAGTTTTCCTCCGGACTCTTGATACTGTGTGATTTCACGGATCCAGGGTTCGATCCCACTGTAGCCGGCGGCCGATGCCAGGCGGATTTCTTCTACGAGAGGCAGTTTCTGCCCGCGAATGGTGCTGGTATTCAANCAATAGCGAAACGCATCTTGTTTGCGGTTTGCATCCTGGGCTTGGGTGGCCGAGGGTGTGGCGGCCAAAGTCAGCCCGGCGGCAACGCTGGCAGCACCAGCTTGGAGAATCTGACGGCGATTGGCAGAGTGTGGCATCGGGATGCGATCCTTGAGAGAGCGGGGCGTCTGCGAGTTTGCCCTCTATTCTGCTCCGTTNCGNCGCCGGATGCAATCCGCAGGCCGAGGTTGTCAGCGACTGTGCGTCAGGTGCATTCACCAAGGACGACTGCACTTGTCAGTTCGGCGCCGGCGGCGGTAGGTGGACGCAGTCGGTGACAACGGCTTGGACGAGGCAAACCCGGAACTGGTTGGAGGCGGTCTTCAGGAGTGACTGCCGGACGTTCACCAGGCTACTTTTCGGCGGTGACCTTCATCGTCGGTTCTCCAGTCAGGTAGCCGAGTGAAATCAGGAACCGATCCATGAACAGGACGGTTTCTTGATAGCTGCGTTTGCTCCGGGACTCGTTGAAGAACCCGTGCGGTTGATCGGGAAAGTAATGCGTTTCACAGCGGTTTCCNGCTGCTTTCATTTTGTTCTCGTACTTTTGTGCCGTGGCGACGGGAACGAGCTTGTCCTTGGTTCCGAAAAAAACGATCGTTGGCGGGGCGTTGGCGCGAATGTTGTGCAAGGGTGAGATCTCCTGATAGCGATCTTTGACTCGCGAATGGCCATAGCCNCCCGGGCCGTTGTCGTAGACGGGATTAAACAGCAGGAGTGCATCGGGACGGCTGCTGATCGCGGTGTCGGCGTTGGTTTCCTCCAGCCCGGGGACGTTACCTGTCGCCGCTGCCACGTGCCCGCCGGCACTTCCGCCGCCGGCTGCGATGCGTTGGGGATCAATCCCCAGCCGTTTGGCATGGGAGCGAATCCAACGCACGCACGATTTGCCATCTTTGACACACTCGAAAGGCGTGGTTTGATGCCGCGATCGGACACGGTAGTCGGCGACGATCGCCACCATGCCGCGAGATGCCAGATAGCGAGCGTGGGGGACGAATTGNGCAGGTGATCCACCGTTCCAACTGCCTCCAAAGAAAAAGACGGCTGCGGCGCGCTGATCCGTGGGCTGATGACCTGGAGGGGTAAATAGGTACACGCGAAGTTGGATGTCCCCCAGCTGTTTGTAAATCTCCGATTTGGCCCCTTNGTAGGGTGCAGCTGGTGGTTGAGGTTTCTNCTGNCGCCGCTGAAGGCTTCGGTCCGTCGTCNGCCAGGGTGCTGTAGAGGCTGGCGAACAAGAGCAGGATTGAGGCGGCTGCCGGGGCAACGCATCGAACGGGGACGCTGAGATGATAGTTCACGGGTCGTGTGCTCCTGGTAAGCAAGGGGAATCCCCGGCGTACGGGCCGATGGAAAACGGACAGGACCGACCCATTTGTGGCAGGATCGCAACAGACGGACTTGCGTTTCCCTTGGAAGTCAGGATACTCTAGCGGTTTGTTCCACGCACCGATACCGAGGGAATTATGTTCGGCGAGACGATCATTGGTCTGCTTCTTATCCTCTTTGTCTCTTTCATCCCAATCGCGATTGTGGGTTACATTCTCTGGGGAAATCAATCCTCCAACTAACCTCGCGATGCGACGTCGGTAGCGGCGCCAGATCATTGGACGCGCGCTCGTGTTGCGCAATCATCGGGCAACTGTCCCGCGGGCGACCGGTACGGTTGGTTGTCCATGGACCGGGGCGCCCGGCAGGCGAACGCTGAATTCAACGAGCGCAGCAAGTCGAAGACGCGGGCGTCCGTAGACGCCCGCGTAGCCAAAATGCGTTTGGGGGAGTGCCACGCGGGGGAGTGCCACGCGACATCAGGGGTGGCAGAGACGGTGCCTTGGACTAGGTAATGTGGGCTCCCTGAGTTTCTACGTAGACAGCGTAGAGCGATTGGCTGGCCGTCATGAACAGGCGGTTCCGCTTGCGGCCACCGAAGCAGACGTTACTGCAAATTTCGGGGAGGCGAATTTGGCCAATGCGATCGCCGTCGGGGGCAAAGATGTGGACGCCGTCGTAGCCTGCACCCACCCAGCCAGCGGAGGCCCAGATGTTGCCATCGACATCGGCGCGGATTCCGTCCGCCATTCCCGCTTCGTCGAACCCGTCAAGTTTCATCGAGGTGAAGGTTTTGCCGCCGCTGACTTTCTTGCCATCAGCGCTGATATTCCAAACTTTGATTTCTTTTTGAGCCGCTTCGTAGTGAGAGGCACCTGTATCCGCTACGTAGAGTTTTTTGTAGTCCGGTGAAAAGCAGAGACCGTTGGGTTTGTAGATCTCATCGGTCAGTTTCGTGATCTGCAGCGTTTTGGGATCGATGCGATAAACGGCTTCTTTGATGTGCAACGGGCCTTTGTTACCCTCGTAGTTCATCAAGCTGCCGTAACCGGGATCGGTAAACCAAATGCCTCCATCCGGGTGGACGATGGCGTCGTTGGGGGCGTTAAACGGTTTGCCCTGCCAGTTGTCCGCCAGCACCGTGACTTTGCCGCTATGTTCGTAGCGTACAACGCGTCGGTTCCCATGCTCGCAGCTGATTTGGCGGCCCTCGAAGTCGAAGGTATTTCCATTGCTATTGCCCGACGGGCTGCGAAAGGTCGTGACGTGTCCATCTTCATCGAGCCAGCGGTATTGGACGTTGTTGGGGATATCGCTCCAGAGAAGGTAGCGTCCCACGCCGCTCCAGGCAGGCCCTTCCGCCCACAAGGCACCGGTGTGTAAACGCCGAATTGGTGTGTTGCCGAGTTTGTATTTCTTGAAGCGATCGTCCAGCACGACAATGTCGGGGTCGGGGTAGCGTACGGGTGCAGCACCTGGGCCGTAGTCTCGTCCGAGGGCCGTGGTGGCGGCGGCAAGGGCGGTACCGGCCGCAGTCAAAAAGGTGCGGCGACCGAGCGCGTTGGGGGAGGTGTGCGAGGCAGCGGTCGCGGGTGAGTTAGATTCGTTCATCGAAGTCGGATCCTTTCGTAGGTCGGTCATGAATGCACGTAACACATTAGACCATGGATCACGCGAGTTCAACGTTCCCACCGGCTGACTCAGGCTGTTTTCAATCGTTCGAATTCCGGCATAATGTGCAGGAATCATCACGTGAGAAGCGAGGGGCTGTGCCATGCTGGTCGGTTATTTGCTGTTTTTAGTGCCGCCCATGTTGCTCGGATTTGCCGCACACATGTGGATGAAATCCGCGTATGGACGTGCCCAAAAGATTGCCGCCCCCATGAGCGGCTACGAAACGGCACGACGCCTGCTCGATGGTGCCGATCTGCAGGAGGTCGAGATCGAGCTGGTGGCCGGCGTGTTGACCGACCACTACGACCCACGCCATCAGGTACTACGACTCAGCGGTGCCGCTTTTCATGGTCGGTCATGGGCTGCGGTCGGGATTGCCGCACATGAAGTGGGACATGCGCTGCAGGATGCGCAGCACGATCTCCGGCTCAAGCTGCGCGGCGCTGCCGTATTGGGGGCTGGTCTGGGAAATCAGGCCGGTGTCGCCTGCGTGCTCCTGGGGCTCGGTATTNGGGGGTTGGCACAGCAAAGTAGCGAGTTTGGCGTGATCCTGGTCTTACTGGGTGTCGTGCTGCTGAACGCCACGATGGTCCTCCAGTTGGTCAATCTGCCTGCGGAGTGGAACGCCAGTGTTCGCGCCCGACGTGCGCTGCTGCAACACGACCTGATCACGCCGGATGAGCTGTCTCGGGTGCGTCCGGTCCTTGCTGCCGCAACCTGCACACATGCTGGTGGTTGCGTGCTGGTGGTGCTGTCGCCGCTGTCGTTCCTGTTGCGGCGGAAAATCCAGCCGAGCTGATCGGAATCGGCTTGTATTAAGCGAAATGCGCACCGAAGCGCCTGACGGGCCACCAGGAAACCAGATGCTGGCAAACACGGTGCAGGCGTGTCGTTATGTATCGTTTTGAGCGATTCAATGAAGGGCGTGGTGGAGTTTTCCGATTATACCCACGGTAGCGGTATTTCTGCATATGCGGAGGGTATGTGCAGTTAGCCCAGTCACTGACGCTCTAAGTTCTTGAAGGATACGATGATGTATCGAAATACGGCAACCTGGTGGGTATCTATTCCAGCTGTACTGTTGCTGCTCGTTACTGCGGTCGAGGTACCGCAGCTGTGGGCCCAACCACAGCAGATCCCCGATAACGGTTGGCGAAATTACACCTTGGTCAGCGTCAACGCCACCGATGCACAGTCGCGTTTGCAACGATTGTTGTCGCAAAGTGGCCTGCAGTTCGAGATGCAGGTGGACGCCCGTACGAACCAGTTGTTTGTGCGAGGTGACCAGCAGGTACAGCAAGTGGCACTGCAAACGATTCGCGTGTTGGAACGTTCGCAAACGTCCACGGCCTCTCCNCCCCCGGCAAATCCGGCGACAGCCAGTCCGGTGCCGCGAGGTTATACCGTGGCCAGGGACCGGTTAGCGGGCACGGTGAGCTGGGTTCGCAAGCAGTTTCCCAGTGTGCGCGCCGCTGCCGACGAGCGTCTGTCGCGAGTGATGGTGATCGCCACGCCCCAGGAGCACCAGCAGATTGCTGCTGCATTGTCGTCTGTCGCGTTGCCTACGGGGCAGACAGCAACTCCACCGGCATCCTTCGGAAACCGAGCACCTTGGCCAAATGGCGGGATTCAGACCTCGCCGGTCCAGCCCGTCGCATTTGGGCAACAGCGGCAACTGACGTCATTGACTGCCGAGCAACTGCAGTCGATCCTGCGTCAGCAATTGGGAAGTGATGTGCAGGTAACGCGCAATCCGGACGGATCAGCCATTGTCGCTGTAAAAACGCCCCAGGGGCCGATGCCCGTGCTGCAGATTGATCAGTCCAGCCACCGCGTGGCAGTGAATGCCAATGCGCCTGTGGCCAAGCAATGGCGTCAATTAGCCGCCGCCTTGGATACGCCTAATCCGGGGCCGAATCAGGCGAAACAGGTCGTACCACTTCGTCGAGCGGACCCGGAAACGGTTCGGCAAGCGATCAATATCCTTCAGACCGGCCGAAAGTCGGGGCAAACCGTGGCCGCTGTTCCGGTGGGAGCACCTGCTCGCCAGGCTGCGTTTCTGAATAACATTTTCCAACAAGATGGTGGTGGTGACGCGGTCCAAGATGCGGCACCTCAGGCGGATGCACAAGCGGTTCCGGACGAGCAGGCAATTAACCCAGACGAGAACCCGGATCTGATTGGAGATGATGAAGCGGGAGGATTGCTGGGCCCGGTAAAGATCGAATATATCGAGGGGTTTGGTCTGGTGATCACCGGTAATAAACGTGATGTGGCGCGTATCCAGGCGATCATCGATAAGATCGAAACACTGAGTGTAAAAACGAAACCCATGATTGAGGTCTATCCGATGAAGCACGCCGATAGCAAGGCGGTGGCTGAATTGGTGCTCGGGCTGTATGAGAGCGTTTATGGTGTACGTCAAAGCCCGGTCAGTATCACAGGACTCGGGAAACCAAACGCCATTCTGTTGATTGGTGCTCCCGAGAGCATCACGACGATGTTGGATTTGATTGCGAAGTTGGACACCGAGGTCGATCCCGATTCGCAGCTCAAAGTGATCAATTTGCTGCATATGTCGGCGGTCGATGCTGCGGCCCTGGTGAATAACTTTTATGGTGCGGCCGTGACCACGCGTGGGACGGGGGGACAGCAAGGGAACCAGGACAACGAGACTTCCGATCTGTTGCCGCGAATCGTGGCGATTGCGGATTATCGATCGAATTCGGTGATTGTGCAGGCAAGTCCACGCGACCTGAAGGAAATTGAGTTGTTCCTGGAGAAGATCGACGTGGAGACGTCACCCGCTTCCAGCGAGTTGAAGGTCTTCCGTTTGCAGTACGCTTTGGCAACAGAATTACAGCAAGTCTTGGTAGGTGCCTTGGCCGGCCAAGCGAACGGTGGTCAGCAGGCGTTGCCAGGGGTGCAGGGCAATCAGGTAACGCAAGCCGGTGGGGCGGGTTCGCAGGCCACAGCGCCGATGGGGGCTGTGACGATCCAGAACGAACAAGGTGTCCCAGAAGATGGCGGGATCCTGGCCGGCGTTACGATCACCGCAGAACCGAATGTCAATGCGTTGGTTGTGCGAGCTCCGTCACGGAGTATGGCGTTGATTGCCGAACTGATTGGGCAACTCGACCGACTGCCCGAAGCCCAAGCTCAGATCAAAGTGTTTCCGATCGAGAATGGTGACGCGATTCTGATGGCTCAGTTGCTCCAGCAGTTGTTTGGCCAACCTGTGAACGCCGGATTGAATGCGACGAACCAGGCGTTTAATCAAGCGTTACGGCAAACCAATACCGTCGGTGGTGGTCCCGCAGAAAGCCAGTTGATTCCGCTGTCCTTTGCACCGGATGTGCGTACGAATAGCGTGATTGTGACCGGTTCCGAAGGAGATCTTGAGACCGTTGAGGTGTTGATCTTCCGTTTGGACGAAAGTGGCGTGGAGCAGCGCACGACACGGGTGCACCGGCTCAAGAATGCACCAGCGAATGACGTGGCAACCGCCATTCAGAATTACCTGACCAGCCAGAGCGCAATCACTCAAGCTCAGATCCAATTGGGGATTCAACCGTCGACGAACCAGATCGATCGCGAAGTGATTGTGATTCCCGAATTGGTTACCAACAGCCTGATTGTCAGTGCGTCGCCCCGATACTATGAAGAGATTCTCAACGTCATCGAGGATCTGGATTTCCGCCCGAAAATGGTGATGGTGCAGGCCGTTATCGCAGAGGTGCTGTTAACCGATGATTTCGAGTTGGGTGTGGAGTTGGGCTTGCAGGATTCGCTGTTGTTCAATCGTGGGATTACTTCCGGGGGCACACCGGGCACGCCAGGATTCAATTTCAATAGCACCGGTGCGTTGCCGAATGCCAATACGTTTGGGCAAGGCCAATTAGCCGGACAGGCGTTGTCGAATCTGGCATTGGGGCGCGAGGGGCTTACCGGCGCTGGTGGCTTGGTGTTGTCCGCAGCGAGCGAGTCGGTGAATCTTCTGGTGCGTGCACTGCAAGAAGAGGGACGGTTGCAGGTCCTCAGTCGACCGCAGATCAAAACATTGGACGGAGAGTTTGCATTTGTCCAAGTCGGGCAAACCGTGTCTCGAATCACCGGGTCGACGAACAACTCAAACCAAGGTGGTGGGATCACGAACAATGTCACCGACGTGGAAACCGGATTGTTGTTGCGGGTCACACCGCGGATCAATCAGGATGGCTTGGTGATCATGACCGTCGATGTAGAGAATTCGAAATTGGGCGACGAGAACGATGGTGTGGTAGTTGCCACCAGCGAGGCTGGTCCGGTGCGGTCTCCCAACATCGAGATCATTACGGCGCAAACGACGCTGACGG
>NZVR01000071.1 GCA_002701545.1 Blastopirellula sp.
CAGGCGGTCATTCAGGACTACCTGACTCACAAGAAGGACAAAACTTTCCTCGATCACTGGCTGACAGAGGCGGACTTGAAGGCGTACGTCAAACCGTGGAAGTATCAGCAGCTGAACATCGTCGAACGCGCTCTGTTGGCGCAACGTCTGCCAGGCGAACGCAAAAACACAGCGCGGCACGTTCATGACCTGTTCCAACTGATCCCGCCAAATGTGGATCAGTTCAACCAACTCTTTAACACCGCAGTCAAAACCAACGCGTTGAACGGCGAGGGGGAACTCAGTAAATACCTGTCGAAATTAGAAGCCACAGAGAGCAAAGAGAAACAACGCGTCAGCGGCGAGGCGATGGATGCTCCAGCTGCCCCAGCGGCTGGCGCCGCCCCCCCACCTGTTGGCAACGATGCAGAAGACGACTCCTTTCTGGCAGATGCAGAAAAGCCGACGATTAGATCTGCCACAGAGGCTGAACCTATTGCTGAGTTTGGTGCTGAAAACAAATCTGCCGAGTCAATGCGAGGAACAAGACGCCGAGAGTATTCCAAAAGAAAATCACTTGCTAAGGATGCAAAATATTTTGAAAACAACCTGGATCTCCGCGACGCCAATCAACGTCAGCTATATCGCAAATTAGACAAGACGAAAGAGTGGGTTGAGAACAATTACTACCAGTTGCCGATCGAGCGCCAGAACGCCGGGCTGGTCACGGCCAATGCTTTCTGGGCGGACTACGCGGCGCACGACCCCAACAAGCCGTTCTATTCAGTTCATCTCGCTGAGGCCTCACGCAACTTCACCGAAATGATGTTCGCGCTGTCGGTCTTGGACATCCCGTTCGAAGCGAAAGAACACAAGACCGAGTTCGACAACGCCAAAATGGATATTTCCGCCGGCAGCCCGATGATCGTCTTTCACGAAGAGATTCGCCCCGCAGCGAACGTCGCGGAACAAACTCCGATTCTCGTCAGCCAGAATTTCTTCCGTCATGGTGATCGTTATCGGCACGTGAACAATCAACGGCTCGACAAATACGTCACCGACGAGTTCCTCGTCCACGTCGCTTACGGTTGCCAGGTCGTTGTCACGAACCCGACATCATCTCCACGCCGCCTGAACCTCTTGCTGCAAGTACCGACCGGTGCCATCCCCGTCATGAACGGTCAGATGACGCGCACGGTCAACATGGATCTGCAGCCGTACAACACACAAACGGTCGAGTATTACTTCTATTTCCCCGCCCCGGGGAAATACGAGCACTATCCCGTGCACGTCGCCAGCAACGAAGAGGTCTTGGCTTTCGCCGAACCGTTCGTATTCCAGGTCGTCGAGGAGTTAAGCAAGATCGACACCGAGTCGTGGGACTACGTTTCACAAAACGGGTCACCTGAGGATGTGCTGCAATATCTCAAAAACAACAATCTGCATCGCACCCAATTGGATCGCATTGCCTGGCGGATGCAAAACAAGTCGTACTTTGAAAAGGTCATCTCGTTGCTCTCCACCCGACATGCTTACGATCACACGCTGTGGTCTTACGGCATCCGGCACGATGTACCCGTGGCGATCCAAGAATACTTGCAACACGCCGATGGATTCCTTAATCGCTGCGGCCTTGCGCTCGACAGCCCCTTGGTCACCATCGACCCAGTCGTGCGGAAAACGTACCAGCACATGGAATACAAACCGCTGGTCAATGCCCGCGCTCATCAGCTGGGACGGCGACGCCAGATCTTGAACGATCGTTTTTACGCCCAGTACCACCGGCTCATGAAAGTCCTCAGTTACCAACGGAAGCTGAAAAATGAAGACCGACTGGCAGTGGCGTACTACATGTTGCTGCAAGATCGTGTGGCGGACGGACTGAAGTTCTATGGCCAGGTCAATGCCAACGGTTTGGCAACGCAGATGCAATACGACTACATGACGGCCTATTTGAGCTTCTTTGCCGAAGACCAACAGATCGCCCGTGACTTGACCGAAAAGTACGCCGACCATCCGGTCGATCGGTGGCGCAACGCCTTTGCTTCGATCCGCACCCAATTGGATGAAATCGAAGGCCAGGACAACGTCGTGGTCGACGACGAAAACCGCACGGAACAACAGACGAACCTGGCCGCCACGGCACCCAGCTTTGACTTCCAAGTGGAAGCCAAGCAGATCCGATTGGAACACCAGAATCTGAAATCCGTACGGGTCAATTACTACCTGATGGATATCGAACTGCTCTTCAGTCGCAATCCGTTTGTCCAGCAGTACTCAGGCCAGTTCTCCTACATTCGGCCCAACGGCAGTGTCACTCTCGACCTGGCACCGAACGAGAACACCACGACGATTGAACTGCCACAGGACTTGCACACCAGCAATGTCCTGGTCGAAATCGTCGGTGCTGGCCAGACGAAGACGCAAGCGTACTATTCCAACTCGCTGGCGTTGCAGGTGATCGAGAACTACGGGCAAGTCCGCGTAGCTCACGCTGACACGCGGAAACCGATCTCCAAGGCTTACGTAAAAGTGTATGCCAGGTTGAAGGATGGCCGCATCCGCTTTTACAAAGATGGATACACCGATCTGCGTGGCCGCTTTGACTACACATCACTCAACACCAACGAATTGGACTTCGTAGACAAGTTCAGTCTGCTGATCATGAGTGACGAGAATGGTGCGGTCGTCCGCGAAGCCAATCCTCCCAAACGCTAAGCCGAGTCGTACCCACAGCACTCCGTTGAACGAAACGTGCGGGTGCGATCACCCATCGCACCCGCGTTCCCTGATCGTTCGACTCCTGTCGCTTCCGCCGAACTGGCGGGAGGCTCCCATGGTTTCACGAGGACGAGGTTCATCGATCCATCTCTCCGCATGGGCCGTGAGCGTCCACCGTGAGTGAATTGAGCGCTCACATTCTGCGCATGCGCATGTCGCATTGCGGCGACAGCCCACTACAATACGGTCGTAAGTAAACCGTATCTCACGCTCAGATTGGGTTGCCTCCTGGCGACCGATTGTCGTCCCAGCCGTTTCCCCAGCCCTCCAATGTTTCGTTTCGCGCCCACCTCAAGAGGAAGAATTATGCGAATGGCAGCTTCTTTTCGCGTCTTATGGTGCCTGATCGTTCTCGCCATCCCCACCTGTTTCGCAGTTGCGGACGAAGTGCCACCGGAGGACGGCAAGTTGCGGATCATCGTTTTTGGCGCACATCCCGATGACGCCGAATACAAAGCAGGCGGCACGGCAGCGCTCTGGGCCAAACAGGGACACCACGTCAAACTTGTGTCGGTCACCAACGGCGACATTGGGCATTGGCGGATGTCAGGTGGCGCTTTGGCCAAACGCCGCACAGCCGAGTCCAAAGAAACATGTCGGCGATTGGGGGTTCAATCTCAGGTGCTCGACATCCATGACGGCGAACTCATGCCCACCTTGGAGAATCGGCGAACGATCACTCGGTTGATTCGTCGATGGAAGGCCGACATTGTCATTGCCCATCGACCCTGGGATTATCATCCGGACCACCGTTACGTCGGCGTGCTGGTGCAAGATGCCGCGTTCATGGTCACGGTTCCGTTTTTCTGTCCTGACGTACCGGCATTGAAGAAAAACCCGGTGTTTCTGTACAGCAGTGACGGCTTCAAAAAACCCTATCCCTTCGAAGCCGACATCGTGATTTCACTGGACAGCGTTTTCAAACAGAAAGTCGATGCGCTGATGGCGTTGGAATCTCAGCACTTCGAAGGCGGCGCGCTGGGTAGTGCTGAAAAAATGGCTCGCGTCCCTTCCGCCGAACATCCGGAACTTCGCCGAGCTTGGCTTCACGAGCGTTGGGATCGACGGCAGAGCAACGAAGCCAATCGTTTCCGCGCCAAGCTTGTGGAACTCTACGGAGAGAAACGCGGCCAGCAGATTCGCTATGCCGAAGCGTTCGAAATCTGCGGATATGGTCGCCAACCGAAATTAGAAGACATCAAAAAACTATTCCCTTTCTTCGGCACAACGACAGACTGAAAGTGAGCCGCAGCAAGTCCGTTGCTCGACGCGCGCTCCCCCACGACAATCCCGCCGGATACTTCCAGATTCTCTCGCACGGGTGATCCATGAAGAAATACACTTTGCTCGCGATTTTATTTAGCTGGCAACTGACAACCGCCTGCGCGCTGGTTGACGGTGACGAGCCGGTACATCTTGGCACTCGACGAGAACTTTTTGTTGACGACTTACTGCTCGGCCAACTCGACGGGACGCGGCTGAAACTGCACACCCCGCACAAGCTACGTCACGTCCCTGCGCGACCGTTTGGACACTATGCAACGGTGCTTCAGGACAAGGATAAATTGCGGCTGTATTATCGCGGCGATAAAGTTCCGGGGGCTCATTGGCGCAATGGCTGGGGGAAATATCACGAGGGTGAGGTGACGCTCTACGCTGAGAGTAACGATCGCGGCATCCACTGGACCGAGCCCAATCTCGCGCTCCACGACGTCCCTCAGATCCCCAAGGGCAATGTCGTGGTAGATATGAGTGACGATACGTTTCTGGTAACGCACAACTTCACGCCATTTATCGATACGCGTGAAGGCGTGGCAGACAACGCGCGTTACAAAGCTTTGGGGGGCGGCAAATATCCAGCTGCCAATTGGGGCGGTTGGAAAACAGCCGACGAGCGCGACAAGCTACTGAAACAATATGGCCCCGGCGGCCTGAAAGCCTTTGCCTCGGCTGACGGCATCCATTGGCGACTCCTCCGGAAAGAGCCGGTGATCGCCGAGAGCCTGGGTAGCTTTGACTCACAAAATGGCGCTTTTTGGTCTCCCGCAGAACAGCAATACGTCTGCTATTTCCGTTGGTTTGACCAAGGCCGACGCGCGATTCGCAGGGCCACCAGTAAAGACTTTCTCAACTGGAGTGACCCGGTTGACATGCAAGCCAACGAACCGGGTGAACATCTCTACACAAGTTGCACTCAGCCTTATTTTCGCGCGCCGCATATCTACCTGGCCTTCCCCACTCGCTTCCAAGCGCGCGAAGGTGCGATTACCGACATTGTCTTGATGGCAACGCGTCCAGGCAGCGACCGCTACCATCGCCATTTCAAGGAAGCGTTCATCCGCCCCGGGCTCGGGCCACGAGGCTGGGGCAATCGAGCGAACTACATTACCTTGAATGCTGTCCAAACAAGTCCCACCGAGCTCAGCCTGTTCATGTACGGCGGGGCCCATTATGTACTCCGTTTGGATGGCTTTGTTTCTATTCACGCTGGCTACGAAACCGGGGAATTCATCACGAAACCGCTGACCTTTTCCGGTCATCAATTGGAACTCAACTACTCGACTGCAGGCGCGGGGCAGTTGCGTGTGGAGTTGCAGGACGAGGCCGGCAAGCCCTTCCCCGGATTCACTTTGGACGATTGCAAAGCGATCAAAGGGGACGCCATCGCAGGTGTTGTCCAATGGCAAGACCAGACGGATCTGAGCGCACTTGCCGGAAAAGTCGTCCGCATTCGATTTGCAATGAACGAAGCAGACCTCTACTCACTTCGCTTTCTGCCGGTCGCAAGTGATCCGAACTGACCCGGTTGCCACCACGTGGCACGGATGACGACTCCGGCACCGCTCAACCCTCGCCGGAGCCCTCCAACGGGGGTGCAACTTCCGGCAACGGCAACCTGCACATCTGGGCAAGATGATAGGGCAAGTTGCCGTGCGGGGCGTGCTTTCAGCGCCTCAAACAGCGCCAGGATAACGCTTAACGGCTGTTTAAGGGCCAGCGAGATGGACACTCGTGAGGCTCAGTCTCGTTGACGCTTGTAAGTCGGTGTGATAGCTTCCTACCTCATCCACATCACTTCCACAACGCATTACGAATACCACGACGACCATGGCAAAAATCAAGGTAAACAACCCCATCGTCGAGCTCGACGGCGATGAAATGACGCGGATTATCTGGCAATTCATCAAAGACAAGCTCATTCTTCCGTACTTGGACGTCGAGCTGATCTATTTTGACTTGGGCGTCGAGTCGCGTGACGCAACCGACGATCAAATCACGGTCGACGCGGCCAATGCCATCAAGCAGCACAGCGTCGGTGTCAAATGTGCGACCATCACGCCGGATGAAGCACGCGTGGAAGAATTCGGTCTCAAGAAAATGTGGCGTTCCCCGAACGGGACCATCCGCAACATTCTGGGTGGTACCGTCTTCCGTGAGCCGATCATCTGCGAAAACGTGCCGCGACTGGTACCGGGATGGACCCAACCCATNGTGATTGGCCGTCACGCCTTTGGCGATCAGTATCGCGCAACGGACTTCGTTGTCCCCGGCCCCGGCCGACTGACGGTCAAGTTCGAACCAAGCGACGGTGGCGAAGCGGTCGAACACGAAGTATTCACCTTCGAGAGTGGCGGTGTCGCCATGTCGATGTACAACCTGGACGAGTCCATTCGCGGGTTCGCTCGGGCCTGCATGAATTATGGACTGCAACGGCAATGGCCCGTGTACATGTCGACCAAGAACACGATTTTGAAGGCCTACGATGGTCGCTTCAAAGATCTGTTCCAAGAAGTCTTTGAAAGCGAATTCCAAGAGAAATTTGCTGCTGCCAACATCACTTACGAGCATCGCCTGATCGACGACATGGTGGCCTGTGCGATGAAGTGGTCGGGCGGCTTTGTCTGGGCCTGTAAAAACTACGATGGCGATGTGCAATCCGATACCGTGGCTCAAGGCTTTGGATCGCTGGGATTAATGACTTCGGTCCTGATGACACCCGATGGCAAGACGGTCGAGGCCGAAGCGGCTCACGGTACGGTAACTCGACACTACCGACAGCATCAACAAGGCAAAGAAACTTCGACGAATCCGATCGCCTCGATCTTTGCCTGGACTCGCGGATTAAAATACCGTGGCGAATTCGATGGCACTCCCGAGGTCGTGCAGTTTGCGGAAACGCTGGAAAAAGTTTGCGTGGAAACGGTCGAGAGTGGATTCATGACCAAAGACCTGGCGATCTTGGTTGGACCGGATCAAACCTGGCTCACCACGAACGAATTCCTGGCGAAACTGGACGAGAACCTCGTTCAAGCGATGGCATAACTAACCGAGCGGTGTGCTGATGAATGACCTGTATTCCATTCGCGACACGAGTCAACTCATCTCGCCTGGCTATGTGATCTTTCGCGATCTTGTTCACCATAACATTCAACGCATGATCACCATTGCGGGTGACGCGCAACGCCTGCGTCCGCATTGCAAGACCCACAAGACGGCCGAGATTCTCGTGATGGAGCGTGAGCTTGGCATCGACAAGGCCAAGTGTGCTACGTTTGCCGAAGCCGAGATGGCAGCCGAGGCGGGCATCCAGGATGTCTTTCTCGCCTATAGCCTGGTCGGCCCCAACATTGGGCGCGCAGTGGCGTTCGTCGAGAAGTTCCCACAAGTCAATTTCATGGTCACGGCTGACCATGAACGACCCATTCGTGAACTTGGTCAAGCGATGAGCGCGAGCAACACAAGCATTGGTGTGTTGCTGGACATGGACACCGGTCAGCATCGTACGGGTTTGCCGCCGGGAGAGGCTGCTGGAGAACTCTACCAGTTGATAACAGCAACGCCTGGTTTAACCCCGGCGGGCCTGCACTTGTATGACGGCCATAACCACCAAACGCCTTATCAGGAGCGTCACGACGCGGTACTCGCCTGCTGGCAATCGGTGGCGGAATTGCGAGATACGTTGGTGGCAGCAGGCCATGACGTGCCGCGAATCGTCGCTGGCGGAACCGGCTCTTTCCCCTGCTTCGCTTCGATTGACGACCCGGCACTTGAACTCAGCCCCGGCACATGTGTCCTGCATGACCGCGGCTATGGCGAAGCCTTTCCCGACCTGGATTTCACGCCAGCGGCCGTCATCTTAACGCGTGTGATCAGCCGCCCCACGGCCAATCGCGTTACCTTCGACTTGGGCTATAAAGCCTGCGCATCGGATCCCCCTAAAGGCAACCGACTATACTTTCCACAGATCCCTGATGCGACGGAAGTGTTGCAGAACGAAGAGCATCTGGTAATCGAAACCTCGCGCGCCGATGAATTCCAACCCGGCGACGAGCAGTTTGCGATTCCCCGCCATGTCTGCCCCACTTCGGCCTTACATCAGTACGCTCACGTTGTCGTGGACGGTGAAGTCGTCGAACGGTGGGCGATTGCCTCACGTGACCGCTGCCTAACGGTTTAAACATGGTTCATCCGGCACAGGGTGCAGGTACGCAACAGCCGCTTTCATGGCGGAGCAAGCCGTGGTGCATTGCGGGTGCCATCACCGTCTGCCTGATCTACATCGCGATTTATTTTGTCGCTGCGGTCTACAACACCGAACTAGAAGTCACGCGTCTCCAGCCACTGCTCTACCTGATTATCCCAGACGCGCTGGTCCAGCTCTGGGTGGGTGGTTCCTGGTCACGTTTCGGCGTGCTGGATCGGCTGCCGATCCTGGCAACCACCGGATTGATTCTCTTTGTTAGCTTTCTCCTGGGCAGACTTTTACTGCAAGCACTTCGTGTCGACCGACAATCGAGCCGCCTGGAAAACACGCTGTTCGCGATCGCCAGTGGTTTGAATTTCCTCTCCGTGTTCACCCTGGCTTGCGGACTATTCGGCGATCTTCGCAGCCCGCTTCCCTTCCTGCTGCTGGCGACCGGCGGCTTGGCTGGCTTTGCATTTTTGCGTTGGCGCGCAGGCTCATTTTTTGCCACCGTCAACTGGCTCCCCACTCCACCCGATTCTTCTTCGACGGGGCCCACCGAACCGCTCGAACTCTCGCGGCGAGTCCGGCTGACCCTGTTCTTCGGCTGCTTAATCATCACGCTCTGCATCACATTGGGCAGCATGTTACCGCCCTGGCACTTCGATGTACGCGAGTATCATTCCCAAGTGCCCAAGGAGTGGTTTCAACAGGGGCAGGTCAGCTTCATGCCGCACAATGTTTATGGCAACATGCCGCAAGGCGCTGCAATGCACGCCGTCCCCGGCATGGCGCTGCTAGGTGATTGGTGGCACGGTGCATTGGTCGGCAAAACCGTCATTGCCAGCTGCGCAGGCCTCACCGCCGCCATGCTGTTTTCCATGGGCTGTCGTTTCTTTTCTCCCAGCGTCGGGATCATCAGCGCGTTCATCTACCTCTGCACGCCGTGGCCCGCCTACGTGTCCACCGCCGGCATGATCGATGGTGTCCTGGCGTTCTTTTCGCTGGCGACCTTTTATGCGTTTCTGTTGAGTACGCGGCAGCGAGACGCCCTGGGATACGTCTTCATCGCGGGATGGATGGCGGGTGCGGCCGTTGCTTGCAAATACCCCGCCCTGCTGTTCATCGTCATGCCGCTGCTGGCGGCCATGGCGGTGTACGAAATCCAACGCGTGCGTCAGGCAGCTTCCCAGTCCACCGGCGACACAACGTTGCCCCGGCAGATCTCTCAGCGACTGCCACACATGGCGACACGTTTCCTCGTGGCAACGGTCGCCATTGTGCTGGCCTGTGGATTGTGGTTTGGCAAGAACGCCGTCCTGACAGGCAACCCGACATATCCTTTGCTGTACGAGGTATTCGGCGGTGAAACACGCACCCCCGAAAATGCCGCTCAGTGGCAACGTGCTCACCGCACACCAGGCGGTGGGTTATCTTTCGCGGGATTGAGCCACAGTCTCACCAAAATCAGCGTAAAAAGTGCATACCAGGGTGTTTTGCTTGTGCCGTTGGCAATCCTCGGCCTGATTTCCGCCTGGCGCAAACCGCACGTGTTGTTGCTGTTCGCCATCATCTGTTTTGGACTCGCCACGTGGTGGCTATTGACGCATCGACTCGATCGTTTCCTGTTACCGTTCCTGCCGTTCACCGCACTGCTCGCCGGCCTGGGGGCGTGCTTTACCTACCGCATTGCCTGGCACAGGTTCTTGATCGTATTCCTCGGCCTTGGATTCATCACGGGTGTCACCTGCATCACATCAAGGTCTTGCGGGGATACACGCTATCTGGTTGCCCTGGCAGACCTCCGAGAAGACGAAGTTCTGGATGTGGACCCAGACTACTCGCACATGAACGAGGCGCATCGATACATCAATCACGAAGTGCCCCGGAACAACCGTGTCATGCTCGTGGGGGAGGCACAGGTGTTTCCGATCGACCGGGACATCCTCTACAACACCTGTTTTGACGATTGTGTCATGGAACAGATGTTTGCGGGCAAAACCCGTGACGAGCGGCTGGCGGCCCTGCGAGCGGCCAAGATATCGCACATCTACATCTTCTGGCGTGAACTGGAAAGGTACCGAGCACCGGGGAATTATGGCTATTCGGACTACGTCACGCGGGATCTTGTCGAGCGGGAATTGATGGCAGAACAACAGCTACTTCGCCCAATTCCGCTACCGCTCGACCCGAAAAAAGGCCAACTGTTCGAAGTCCAAGGGTGGCAAAACTGGTAACCTCCAGGTGGGCTACGACCTTCTCGTATGTCACGCGATGACTTATACTGCAGGTTCTAGCAGATGAGCGATTGCTGTCTTTGAGTTTCTCCATGACGCAGGCAACTGACGAATCCACCGCCAACACCGCGCCGACACTACCTGTCGTCAGCCGTGAGACTCCCGGTTCGGGAATTGACTACGGCTACTTTTTGGACTGTGTGCATTGTGGTTTGTGCACCGCATCGTGCCCGACCTACGCGGAGTTGGGCAACGAAAACGACAGCCCACGTGGCCGCATCTATTTGATGCGAGCGGTAACGGACGGGCGTCTGACGCTGAATCATGAAGTCACCCGTCACCTCGACCTGTGCCTGGACTGTCGCGCCTGCGAAACCGCGTGCCCTTCCGGCGTGCAGTATGGCAAACTGATTGAGCCCTTTCGCGTGGCGATGGAGGAACAAAAAGAGGGTCCCGCGAAACGCGACGACTGGTTTCACCGCTGGATCCTTTTCGGCCTGTTCCCACACCCCAAACGCCTGCAACGTGCTTTGCTGCCAGCTCGGGTCGCCCAGGCAATCGGGCTCGACAAACTGGTGTTCAATACCGGACTTTGGCGTTTGCTGCCGGGCCGTCTCGGGCGTCTGGTCACCATGCTCCCCAAGCTTGAAAAACCCTCCACCACGCTACCCAAAGTTCTGCCGGCCAAGGGCAAACGGCGCGCCCGCGTGGCGTTGTTCTCCGGCTGTGTCTCCGACGTGATGTTCCGTCGCACCAACTGGGCCACCGCCCGAGTCTTACAGGAAAACGGGTGCGACGTGATCGTTCCCAAAGGCCAAGCTTGCTGTGGTGCCATTCATTTCCATTCGGGCAGCAGCGATCCGGCTCGAGAACTGGCAGACCAGAACATCGCCGCGATCAAGCCAGCCGACGTCGATGCCGTTGTGGTCAACGTGGCGGGTTGTGGCTCCATGCTGAAAGACTACGGGCATCATTGGAGCGATGACAAGCAAGGTCAGCGTGAGGCATTTGCCAACAAGGTCAAGGATGTCAATGAGTTTTTGGATGACCTCGGCTTGCTTGCACCGCGAGGTAGAATCCCGGTCAAAGCGACCTATCACGACGCGTGCCATCTGGCACATGCCCAAGGCGTCCGTGACGCGCCACGCAACCTGTTAAAGCAGATTCCGGGTTTGGAACTGGTCGAACTGGCAGAATCCGATTTATGTTGCGGCGCCGCCGGCACCTACAACCTGACTGAACCAGAAATGGCCGGACGTCTCAGTCGTCGCAAGATGAACAACATCCTGGAGACGGGTGCGCGAGTCGTCGTGACCGCCAATACTGGCTGCCTGATGCAAATCAGCTGTGAATCGCGTCTGCAGGGTCAGAATCTGAAAATCATCCATCCGATGGATCTGCTGGACTTAAGCTATCGCGAGAAAGAGCTGGTCCTGTAACGTCCTGAGGCAATCTGCCAGCGATGCTGGCATGGCCTGGGCTGCAGCGCAAATCTGGGCTTCGACTTCACGACCCCGGGTTCTATAATTCCGCCTCCCGCAGTTAACTCGTGTGTCATTCAAGGAAGGTATGGACCATGCGTTTTCGCCCCCAGTGGATGCTCGTTGCCTCTCTCTTGCCTCTGCTCAGCAGTTTCACGGTGACCAGTCTGGCCCAAGAAGATGTCTCTGGTGAAGCACCCGGCACATCCCCCACGCAAGCCACTCAACCAGTTCCTCAGGACGTGCAGCAGGTGATTTTATCGAACCCCGTCAACCCAACGGCGGAAACAGAACGTTCGCCCGCGGAACAGGCCGCCGTCATGAAAGAAATTCTTTCCTTGCGGCAAATGTTTGGCAGCTTATTCGAAGGGACCGAAGTTGAGATCAGTGTCGTTGGCGCAGCAGACGAAACGGATCCTGCCGATTCCAGCACACCGACCTTCGAAGCCGAACTGAAACGCGCCATGGCGTCCGCGCCTGGCCAACCATTCTGTCCGTCCACGCGAAAGCCCCTCAGCCATTCGCCGGACCAAGACGGGATCACCCACATCTTGCGACGCATGAGTCGTGAACTCGATACCCAGGCGATGCAATTCGAAGATCAACGACAGTACGACCATGCAGATCGCCTGCGTGGGCTGGCACAACAAGTGCGTGTCCAGGCCCGGGTCTTCGAACAGCAGTCGATTGCGCCGACGGACCACGCTTGGTTCAATCGACCGAAACCGGTCGGCCCGGCCACCTATCCGACCACGCGTGCAACGAGCACTCCTTGGCAAGTGGGAACCAAGCCATTCCCCGAATCGAACCCCGCTGACGACTAAACACAAGCACGTAGTGGAGCTGGCAAGCGCGCGCCTCCCATGTCAAGCCACGTGGCTATTTTGCTGCGCCCTCTCCACCCTCTGCGCCCTCTGTGAACTTCTGCACCTTGCTTTCAAATGTCGCGAATCGCTGTTTCAGCTCTGCGACATGCCGCTGCCGCAGACGCTCGTCAAGAAACGAATAGCGGATACTGTTGGTCACCAAATCTTTGATGCCCGCATAGCTCACTCCGTAACGGGCGGCCAGCAACGTGTATTGGCTGGCCAGATCATTGCGGGAGACACCGGGATCGTCCGTTGAGATCACCAGCGGGACGCCGTGCCGGAGATAGATCGTGACCGGATGAGCCGCACCCGACACGCCCAGGATAAACTCGTTACTCGTCAAGTTGATCTCGACTGCAATGCGTTTATTTTTCATCTCTTGCAACAGTTCTAGCGAATTCGCTTCGTGCATGATGTCCACACCATGCCCGATACGTCGGGCACCGGCAATTTGGATGGCATCCCGAATGTGAAATGTGAGTTCTTCCGGGCGCACCATTCCGAGCGTCAATTCGCCTGCGTGCATGGCAATACGCACGCGCGGGAATTTCGCCCGCAACCACTGGAACATCTGCATATGCAACCAATAGTCGCGCAGTGCAATCACCCCATTTTCTGGACCAACGATGTTCACTCCCACCAGCAACTCGCTTTCGTTGGCAGCCAGAAATCCAGCATACAGGCTGGCAAACACAAGTGACGGGGCCATGTCACGGTAGACATACGTCTGATACCGCATGGTAAAACGCTGGTCATCCAGGCCTCGGTGATCTGCCGTTATTTTCTTGACGAATGCTTTGACTGTCTGCACAAATTTTGGATCCGCGTCGATTTTCCTAGCGAAGGTCGCCAATGCCTCCCGTATCGAAGCTTCGGATTTCTGTTTCTGCAGAGCCCACAATTGTGCGTCCACTTCCGCGTCACTGCGCGCATACTCCACCGAGGCGAGCATGGTCTCGAGGTACTGGACGTTCTGCTCCAGAGCGCGTTGCTTGAGCGTTCTTAGCCCTGCTGGAATATGTCGGGAGGCCAACGGTCCGAAGTAGGCAAACGTACTGAAGAACTGGGCATCCGGCGGTCGCTCCTCGTGGTAATAGTCATCAAAATCTTTATCCGACCACGTGCTTAACAGCTTTCGATATAACGCATCATTCGCTCGCAACTGAGCAACGGTCAAACTATACCGAGTCTTCACGATTTCAATTTTGAGACTTTGTCGATGAATCCAATGACCTTCCGCTGCGACCCAATCCAGAAAGGTCTCGGCGTAGATCGCGCCGGAGTAATGGTGATGGAGGTCACCCCCCTTTGGCATCAACGAAAAGAATTGAGTCAGCGCGGCGAGATTAGGTGACTCAGGTCGGTTCACATTGAGGATCGATTGATAGTAGCGTTCCGTCGCGGCGTAATTACGTTCGCGCTCATCCGCCTCGACCCAACAGATCGTGGACTCGCACACACACACGAGCATCACGAGGGCACTGGCGCACCAGATGGAGCCTGATGAAAAGTAAGGCATGCTGTGCACTCCTGGAATGGGCTGAACACGGGGGGGCAACGCCGAAACGCGAGAGCGAACATAACAGAAACGTTTTGCGACTTCCACAATCTGCCCTGGGCAACGAGCGAGTGCGGGCATGTCGCAGACCGCAAACCAACGACAACCCCACCGTCGGCAGCATCCCCAGCACCACGGCTTTCAGTCGGACTGGAATCGCTCGCGCAATTCCGGCGAGGCGTGTAAACCGGCCAGCTCCAACGCTGCAAAGTAGTCGGCGGGCTGGTTCAGATTCATCAGCGATCGCAAGTCGGGATCTACGTGACGCAACTGCGTGGTGCGAATCCGCAAAGTGTTGACCGCGTCGAACAAGAACAACGGGCGCATGCGATCTTGTGCCAATAACGCTTCGACATCCGGCAAGATCGACGTCCGGTAGACGGCGGCCAAAGGATGGTGATATTTTTCGTCGCAAGGCACCACGACATCGTGCGTGTCCAACCGATCGACAAGCGTCCGAATGAATTCCGGATTCAGAAACGGCACGTCACAGGAGGTCACGTAGGCTGCCTCGGCGAAAGGCTGGATGGCCGCAAGCCCGGCAGACAAGCCCTCCAGCGGTCCCCGCCCGGCACGTCGGTCGTGGGTCACCAGTACCTGTTCGTCGAGCGGCGGCAAGGTTTGCTGGCTCGCCGCCACGACGACGATGGGCGACAATTCCTCCGCACAGATCCGTACAACACGTTCCAAAAGCGTTTCACGCCCAAACGGTAACGTCGCTTTCGGTACGGTCATACGACTGCTTTTACCGCCGCACAGAATAATCGCTCCGACACTCATCTCTCACTGGCTCCACGCCCTTCGTTGCTGCAGCCATCGTGGCTATACTAGAGGCTGATCTGGTACGATACCAGATTCCGATTCCGCAACGCAGGCAGCCATGCCGAACTCGGATCCGGCTTGAACGTTTGCAACTCGCCATCGACGCACCTTGCCTCAATTCGATGGCTTGTGAAAAGATACCTATCTCCCCACCTGGTAATCATCGATGACACTTCGCTTGCAGTATAAGCAGACTTCCTCTGTCCCCGTAGAGGTGGAGGGAATCACCCCGGACGCACTGCGCGACAAAGACCTCGCCGAAATCGAGCAATTGGCGATCTATCATGGCAACGAGCAGCTCCGGCTGGGAGAATTGTTCTCCGTTTCCGGCGACGCGTCCGATGCGCGTCTGGAGTGGTCTGGAGAGCTTGCCGGAGTGCATTGGATCGGGGCCAAGATGACAGACGGCAGCGTGCACATCGAAGGGGATGCCGGTCGACACATCGGTAGCCAGATGCGGGGCGGCGAAATTCACGTCCACGGGAATGCGGGCGATTGGGTGGGCGGCGAAATGCATCGCGGCTTGATTCGTGTGCATGGCCGCGCGGGGCATCTGGTGGGCTCGGCCTACCGCGGGAGCCCACGCGGCATGACTGGCGGCACGATTTTGGTCGACGGTGACGTCGGCAATGAATTAGGGCACAGCATGCGTCGAGGCTTGATCGCCGTTGGCGGCAACACGGGTGATCTCGCGGCCTTCAACATGTTGGCCGGGACGATCTTGATTTTCGGCACCAGTGGCATCCGCCACGCGGCCGGCATGAAGCGTGGAACGCTCGCTTTTCTCGGTGATAGCCATCCACCTCTCTTGCCGACATTCCGACACGCTTGCCGCTTCCGGCCAGATGCCATGTCGCTGCTGCTCGCTGAATTACGCCAGCACGATTTTGATGTTCCGGCAGATGTTTTCGCGGCCGACTACGATCTTTACAATGGGGATTTGATTGAAGGCGGCCGTGGCGAAATCTTGTTGCGCACCAGCGCAGCGTAACATCACATCACTGCGTCCCTCACCAGTTCCCACATACCAATTGACCAACTCACCCACCCGTTGAATCCGTCGCCAGATTGCCACTCCCTTGAACTTCGCGACATCCCTGGCTAACCACCTTCCAGGGCCCCCTTTGAGGCCATCAGGCGATTCCCCAAACTACCGAAACACCTGCGTTGTACGGCGCCGAAGCCCGCCGTTCTGCAGTTTGCTGCTACCGCAATCCCCGATCGCCTGATACGATCAGGGAGTACCAAACTATTGAAGGATGCGTCATGACCACGACACAAACGGAATACGACCAACTGGCCGCGACGCTCGAGCAGGACGGCCCCGCCGCAGTTCTCGATCGACTGGCAAATCAACTACGAGAATCCAAACGCTACCACGAATTATTCGAAGCGTTGAAGATGCAAGTTCGGCAACGCATCGGGCTCCCCTTGCTGTACAGCGAGTCCGGTGAGGAGCTGGATGAAGCAACTCGCAATCAACTCGAAGAAGGGCTTCTGGATGCCTGCCGTGAAGTGGGAAATGCGTTGCTGACCAACGGCGCCGTCCGTGAAGGCTGGATGTACCTGCGGCCCGTCGGAGAACAGGACGCCGTTGCCAAGCTGATCGGCAGTATTGAGGCCGACGAGGACAACATTGACGAGCTGGTAGAAGTCTGCTTGCACGAAGGCGTCGACCCGGCACGCGGCTTTGGCTTGGTCCTGGAACATTACGGGACATGTAACTCAATCACCACGTATGAGTCGGCAATGCACCAACGAAGCCGCACAGAGCAACAAGCGTGTGCGGGGATGCTGGTCGAACATCTCCATGGTGAACTGGTGGCGACGGTCAAAGCTGACATTGCACAACAACAGGATGCGGAACCACCCGAAACGACGCTCAAAGCACTGGTTGATGACCGTGACTGGTTGTTTGGCGAACATTCCTATCACGTCGACACGACGCATCTTGCTTCGACCGTCCGCTTCGCACGTGTACTCGAAGACGAGTCTCAACTCCGTCTGGCATTGGACCTGACTGCATACGGACGCCATTTGAGCGAGCAGTTCCAGTACCAGGGAGACGAACCATTTGCCGAAATCTACCCCAGCCACGCCCTTTACTTCCATGCATTGCTGGGTGAAGAGGTGGACACGGCGATCCAATATTTCCGTGAGAAAGCCGAGTCACTTGACGCTTACGAACATGGCCTTGGTCCGATCGAGTGCTATGTCGACTTACTGTCCCGCGTGGGCCGCAACGCCGACGCCATCGGTGAGGCATTGCGGCTTTCCCCGGAGGACGCTCGACCGACAGGTCAGGCTCCGACGCTATTAGAGTTATCTGAAGCCGCAGGCACGTATGACGACTTCCTCAAGTACTGCCGGGAAAAAGATGACATCCTCGGTTTCACCACGGGATTGCTGAAATCTCAAGAGCCCAACACTCCTTAGCAAGAGAGATCACATGACGCCTGTCGCACGAACTTTGTCTTGGTTACTCCTTGCCGTCTGCTTAGGAACTGTTTCCTTTGCCCAGGCGGATGACCCGGTCTTCTCCGGTCCTCAGGCTGGCGAGCCGCTCACCGGGTTTAAGGTGCAACCGGTGTTACATGCCGACACGGACAAGCCGCTTGATCTGGTCAGCAGCGCCAAGGGGAAACCGATCGCGTTGATCTTCGTTCACGAATTAACTCGCCCTTCGGTAGGGGTCATGCGAGTCGTCATGAACTACGTCGCCAAGCGAGCTCCCTCTGGGCTCACCGGTGGCGTCGTCTTTCTCTCCGATGATCGCACAGCGACCGAAGCTCTGATCCAACGGGCCAAACGAGCGATGCCGGAAAAAACCCCTGTCGGCATCTCGACCGACGGAGTCGAAGGACCGGGTGCCTATGGCTTGAACCGCAACGTGACGCTCACCGTGATCGTTGCTAATGAAAATAAAGTCACAGCCAACTTCGCCTTGGTTCAGCCAAGCATTCAGGCCGATGTCCCCAAGATCGTCAAGGCGATCGTCACCACACTTGGCGAAGACAAAGTCCCCGAACTGAATGATCTCGTCGGCGCCAACATGCGTCGTCGGATGGCCGACACCAAAGGGAACACGCCAAAGCCAGACCCAAATATTCGCAGCTTGCTGCAACCCATCCTGCAAAAGTCGGCAGACAACAACGCCGTCGACAAAGCGGTTGCGGAGCTGGAAGTCTATCTCAACAAAAACCCGGAAACGCGTCAGCAGCTTCAGGCGATTGCCAAACGCATCGTAGGCAGCGGTAACCTGGAGAACTACGGGACACCCCACGCTCAGAAACACATCCAAAACTGGGCTGCCGGGAAATGGAAAGAGCCGAAGGCTTCCGGAGATCGCTCCGAAAAGTAAGTGACTCCCATTCAACGCATGACATGCGCAGCAACGCCTGTCATGGTGGCGGACGATGGTTCCGTCACGACCTGGCAACACACTTTGCATCTGAGGTCATGGCATGTCTCATTTCTTGTTCCCGAGTCAAAAGTCACTGCAATCCCTGATCGTTGTCCTCACCGGATGGTTGCTATTCGGGGGAGTCGTCACACCGCAAAACGCTTGCGGAGCATGGCGTTTGGCTTCGTTCTCGGTGGACGTCACGATTCCGCTTGGCCATCGCTGCATGGGTGTTCTGCCGACCAAGTCCCAGAAAGTTGCCGACCGGCTCTACGCACATGGCTTCGTCTTGTTGGGCCCTGAGAAACCGATCGTCCAATGTGCCGTCGACTGGTGTGAGATTCGCAACGCAGCCTACGACGACTGGCGTGAAGCTCTGGCCCAAGCTGCTCAAACCAGCCGCGAACGTGTTTTGGTCAGTTCCCTGCACCAGCATGATGCTCCTGTGACGGATCGCGATGCAGCTCAATTACTGAACGAGGTCGGACTGCAGAACGAACTTTATGACGAAGCTTTTCATGTCGCCACGATCAAACGGGTCGCGCAAGCACTGAAGGACGCGTTGGCGAACGCACAACCGGTCACACATATCGGTTTGGGCGAGGCCGAGGTGCGCGAAATTGCTTCGAATCGACGCGTGGTCAAAGATGGCCAAGTAACATTCCACCGTGGCAGCCGCAGCGGAGCCAATGACTTCTACCGTGAAGCTCCCGTCGGCTTGATCGATCCGATGCTGAAAACCATCTCCTTCTGGAATGGTGAAAAACCTCTGCTCGCTTTGCACAGCTATGCGACGCATCCGATGAGCTATTACGGACGTGGTGAAGTCTCGGCGGATTTCGTTGGTCTGGCACGTGCTCGACGACAGCGAGATGACTTCTCTGTCAAACAGATCTATGTTTCCGGATGCAGCGGAGATGTGACTGCCGGCAAATTCAACGACGGGTCTCCCGACAGCCGCGTCGCGTTGACCGAGCGACTGTATCAGGCCATGGTCGCCGCCTGGAAGGCAACGAAACGCGTACCGCTGCAGACCGTTACCTTCCGGCACGCTGAACTTCAATTACCTTACTACTCGCATGACGTGGTCAGTCAGAAACGGCTGGCCGCCCGTCTGGCTGACCCCAAGGTTTCCACGGAACAGCGCATCCTTGCCGCCATGGGCCTCGCCAGCCGCCAACGCGTCGCAGCAGGACAACCGATCGACCTCTGCTGCCTGGATTTGGGCTCCGCGCAAATCGTGCTGTTTCCCGGTGAATCCTTCATCGGTTACCAGCTGATGGCGCAACAGATGCGGCCCGATTCGTTCGTCATGTCCATTGGCTACGGAGAATGCTGGCCAGGTTATATCCCCACGCAATCCGCTTTCCAAGACAACTTCCATGACTCGTGGCTGTGGGTCGACCGCGGCTCTGAAGCACGCATCCGCACGGCCTTGAAGTCGATTCTGGCAAGCAAATAATTCAAGTCGTGGCAAACGGACGGAGCTGACAAGCCGGCAGTACCCTCCCGGCCACCAGGATCTCGCCAAACCGATGCCCTCTGGTCACCCCTGCCGAGGCTCCGTATCATCGATCTCTATCCCCCTTTTGCAACGACGTTATGAGCACTCGCCAGATCCAACGCGTACAGGTCATCGATTCCCATACAGGTGGTGAGCCCACCCGCATCGTGGTCGCCGGTGGACCGGACCTGGGCAACGGGTCGATGGCCGATCGGCGCACCCTGTTGCGTGAACAATTTGACCACTTTCGACGAGCCGTAGTGAATGAACCACGCGGGTCCGACGTCATTGTCGGCGGGCTCCTCTGTCCACCAGCCGATCCAACGTGCGAAGTGGGGGTCATTTTTTTTAACAATGCCGATGTGTTGCACATGTGCGGCCACGGCACGATCGGACTGATGGCGACGCTTGCACACCTAGGCCGGATGCAACCCGGGGAACACCGCATCGACACTTCCGTCGGCGTGGTCCGGGCAACATTGCATGACGACGGGCAGGTCACCGTCATGAACGTCCCCAGCTACCGATACCAAACCGATGTCACGTTGCAGGTTCCCGGCGTCGGGGCCGTCACCGGAGATGTGGCTTGGGGTGGAAACTGGTTTTTCCTTGTGAATGATCACCCAGAACGGCTGGAGGCGGACAATATCCCGCGGCTGTTAGAGGTGACCCACAAGATTCGGCAGGCACTCGAGCAACAAGGCGTCACGGGAAGCGACGGCGAAGTGATTGACCACATCGAATTGTTCGGGCAATCACCCAGCCCCACCGCAGACAGTCGCAACTTTGTTCTCTGTCCCGGAGGCGCATACGACCGCTCGCCATGCGGAACAGGCACTAGCGCTAAACTGGCTTGCTTACACGCGGACGGAAAACTCGCACCGGGGCAAGTCTGGCGACAGGAGAGCATTATTGGTAGTGTTTTCTCCGGGACGTTTACCTTGGATGGCGACCAAGTGATTCCAGCCATTACCGGTACGGCATTCGTAAATGCTGAGACCACACTCTTATTTGACGAGGCGGATCCGTTCTGCTGGGGAATTGAGCATGAGTGAAGCAAACCGCACGGTCGTGATTGGTGGGGGAGTGATTGGTGCCATGTGCGCCTACTTCCTGGCCAAGTCTGGACGCGCCGTGACTATCGTAGACCAAAACGCCTTTGGCAGTGGGTGTTCCCACGGCAACTGCGGGTATGTTTCTCCCAGCCACGTGCTACCGCTTTGCCAACCCGGCGCTTTGCGGAACACCCTCAAGGTCATGTTCAAAAAGAACTCGCCGTTCTACATCAAGCCCCGCTTGTCACCGTCGTTATGGTCTTGGTTCTACAAGTTTTCGCGGCAGTGCAATCGTCGCGACATGCTGGCCACCGCCGCAGCTCGCCACGCCCTGCTCGAATCCTCCGCCAACCTGTATCCACAAATCCTGCGCGACGAACACATCGAGTGTGAGTTCGAGAATGTCGGATTGCTGTTCGTCTTTCTGTCCCAGCATCATTTCGATGACTATGCGGCAACCAATACGTTGCTGACCGACGAATTTGGAGTTTCGGCAACACCTTATGACCGCGATGGCCTGGTCGCGCTAGAACCCGCCCTCAAGCCAGTAGCCGCAGGAGCGTGGCATTACGAGTGTGATAGTCACCTGCGTCCCGACCGCTTGCTCAAGGGACTGCGGACCGTCCTGACGAACCTCGGTGTTGAGATTCAGGAAAACGTCAAGGTCCAAGCCTTGCGAGGTGAGGCGGGGGACTGTGTGGCTTGTGAAACGTCCACCGGAGAGATCGAAGGAACCTCGTTCGTGGTGGCAACCGGGCCACTCACTCCCTTCTTGAATCAACACCTGGGCTGTCGGATCCCAATCCAACCCGGCAAAGGCTACTCGCTCACGATGCCTCGGCCGGACAACTGCCCTAAAATCCCAATGATTTTTGAAGAACACCGTGTGGCGATCACGCCGATGCAGACCGGCTACCGCATTGGATCCACCATGGAATTCGCCGGTTACGACACCAACTTGAATCGAGGGCGGCTGAATATGCTCAAGTCGGGTGCCGCCCATTACCTACAAGACCCGTATTGCGAAACCGTGGAAGAAGAGTGGTTTGGTTGGAGACCGATGACCTACGACGGACGGCCATTCATTGACTGGACCCCCAAGTACTCCAATGTGATGCTCGCCGCCGGTCACAATATGCTGGGATTGTCGATGGCCACGGGAACTGGCAAATTGGTCAGTGAACTGATGAACCGCGAGACGCCGCACATCGACCCCAGCTATTATTCGCTGGCGCGGATGCGGTAACCCTGGCGGCCTCCCTGCCTCGTCCACGGCACCATCGGAAACGCTCGACGCTCGGGAACTTGCGAGCGAACCGCACTCATAACCGGCGATTTCCAAATCGCACCGCTCACTTGTCAGTAGACTTAGCTTGCTTCACGTAATGCACGTTGCCATGAAGTTCGGTGAGCCGCGGCAAGTCGTAATGGCCGAGCACGCCGTGGATCGTGTTGACAAGTTGATTTTCCGTCTCGATCGCACTGACAATCGGAACCCAGCTCTCCAAGGCATCCTTGAGCTCAACACGAGTAAAGTGGTCGCTCAAGGCCGCGGCATGCAGGGCGGCCGTTGCCGCTTCCCCCGTCGCCACCAGTTCCACTGGCTGGTCGGGAAAATCCTTCTCTAATCGCTGTGCCAGCTGCAAAATCACCTCCGCCCGCAGTCCGACATAAGGTTTACCCAACAGGTAAGCGACATAGAAGTTCTTCCAGTCTCCCAACACGGCGTTGGCGCGATCATCGCGTGTTTCGCCAATACCGGGCAGATCCACCGCAACCACAATCTGGCCGTCTGCCAGTCGTTCCTGCAGCTGACGATCCTGCAANGCAGCTTGCTTGCCCTGACCACTGACATAGAGACAAACGCGCCGCTGATTCTGACGGGGATAGCAGACAACCGCTGGAATCGGGAGCTGATCCGGAGCTTGGTAAATCACCTTATCACACCGTTGCCCTTCACGCCTGACCGAGCCAACCTCGGTCACTGCCAACTTGGGCAGAGTCTCTTCGGATGACATATTGAGTAGCTGTCGCATCCGTCGGCGCTGCTCAGACGGATCCAATTTCGCGAACTGCGCGCGTTGTTTTTCATACGAACGTTGCCGACGCGCATTCAATTCATACACGCTGATTTCCCCAGCCAGCTGTAACACCTGCCCGGCCGGCGTGCACTGCAATTCCTCCGGAGTCCGCGTCACAAATTGGTCCGTCCAGGCGGCATCATCCTGGTCCAGCAGCCAGCGGCGCATCCAGCGCATGATGGCGTTGAGGTTCCCCAGCGGCACACCGTGATTTCCATCTCCTTCCACCAGCCCCACACGCTCGCCATACCCGAGTCGGGTATAAATCCGCTTCGCTTGCCGAAAATTCTGCCAAACGCCNTCGACGCCGAAGTAATCGTTNGTGGTACAGCTGATGATCGTCGGNTGGGGAGCACGCATTAATACGTAATCCGGGTGATCCATNCCGAAACGAATCTGCCCGTAGATATTCTGCTCGGCGTCCTGCGGCCCAATCGAACTGATCAGTTGNCCGAACGTGGTCAGATAACATGCTGGTGCGGCACACCGCACGCGATCGTCCAACGCCATGACGTAGCTCGTGACCGTACCACCGCCAGAGCAGCCGGTGAACCCAATCCGCGCTGCAATCACATCCTCGCGACTCTGCGCGTAATCGATGGCGCGCATCGCATCCCACACGCGGTACCGTGCCGTATTGGTTCCCAGCAAGATCGATCCTACGCCAATCTGAAAATGCTCAGCGGTCGTGCTGTTATGCTTGGCCTCGCCAGCCGCATTAAGAATCATCGAACGCTCCCCCTGGCCGATCGGGTCATAAACCAGCGCAGCCATGCCGTTTTTGGCCATGATGATGCCAAAGCGTTGGTTGTAGTCCGCTGCTTTGGCAGTACGACTATGGCCGCTGGCAACCACCACACAGGGATACGGGGGCGCGGTCTCCGGCAGGTACATATTCGCCGTCACATGATGGTTTGGCTGGCTGGCAAAAATCACTTTTTCGATCGTGTAGCCATCCCCTGCCAGTTTTCCGACGACGCGGGATTCCAATGGCGTTCGCTCCGGGAATCCCCCCAACTGCGTCTGAAAGAATTTCCTTTGCTCTTGCTGATACGCCTGAATAGCTTCTGCCGTGTCAAGTTTTTCGAACCGTTCATTACGACGTTGCAACGCGCGCTCGGCTTGACCTTGCAAGTATTGATAGACCAGTCGCGTCTTGGGCGCACTCTCGGTACTGGGCAACAGATCATTGAAATCTTCACCACACAAGCCGCTTGCCAGATAACACCAAACGGATAAAGCGGCCCAGGTCATCCATAACTTCGGTTTCATAGGTCATCTCTGCAATTCAAGGTTCTTGTCGTAGTGCACTTCAACACCTTGCGATGTTGCCAGCCGCAACAGGTCGGGCAGGTCATAGAATTTCAGCACGCCATGGACCGTGTTCTCTAATTGTCCATCCATCACAGGATCCCGCAGGACCTCGTGCCAACTGCGCAAACACCGTTGCAACTCCACGCGCCGAAACCACTTGGCCTGCACAGCAACAGCGTGTAGCGCCGGCACACCGAGATCGCCCACGGCGACCAGATCCACGGCACGTTTTCCGGTACGTTTTCGCAAGGTGCGTGCACCGACCAGACAATCGCTGGCGCGAAAACCGACCAGGGATTTGCCCAACATGTAGCTGATAAAATGCTCGGCCGAGTTATTTCCGAAGGCTTTTCCTGAGAATCTCCACGGGGTGGTCGCCGTCTCGCCATAGCCGCGCACATCGATCGCCAGCACCTCGCGCCCGGCGAGCACGTATGCTTCTAACGCGCCGCCAACGTTTGCTGCGGCGGCTTTCCCTTCCGGCTGCAACCACAACAGCGGCACGGCGTCCGCATCTTTTTTGTCCGGCAGGAAATGCAGCGCAGGCAGTTCAAACCCGTCATCGGCGGTGATTCGCAGTCGTTGAATGGTGTACCCTTGGCGCCGCACATTCCCCCGCAGTTCTGCCGGTTTTCCATCGCCCATGTCGGCTTGCATTCCGACCACGTGTTTCACCTGCCTCCTCTGCTCTGAGATGGTTCGCTCTCGCCACTGTGGTTCGCGCGTCTGCTGCAACCGCGCTGCCGCTTCACGTTGCAGTTCGAACAGCGATCGCGCCCCATCCAGTGCCAGCACTTGTCCCTGCGGCGTGCATTGCAAATCTTCGTCCCGATGCGGCGTCCATGGCTGTTCGCCAACCGCATCATCCCGTCCCAGCAGCCACCGCCGAAACCAACGCACCGCAGCGACTCGCAACGGTTTCGTGAATCCATGTTTCTCATCTGCTTCGACCAAATCGATACATTCGGAGACACCTAAGCGGCCATAAATTCGCTTGGACTGCCGAAACGAGATCCACGCTCCTTCAATGGGTACAAAATCTCTCGTCGCGGCAAGAATCAGCACTGGCCGTGGCGCATGGAGGATCGCGTAGTCCGCATGGTCCAGCCCATACTGAATTTGACCAAAGATGTTTTGCTCGGCGTCGCCCGGCCCCGGTCGTTCGTTCTTTATCCGTGTAGTGGTGATAAAGCACCCAGGGGCGGCCGCCATGATCCGCGGCTCCAAAGCCATCAGGTAGCTCGTCATCAATCCACCGCCCGAGTTCCCGGTGCACCCAATCCGAGTCGCATCGATATCATTTCGAGAAGCGAGGTAGTCGATACTGCGGATGCCGTCCCACACACGATAGGTGGCCAGATTCTTTCCCAACAGGATNGGACCGATGCCGTCGTAATTATGTTCGATGGTCGCTCGATAACGACCCTTCACCACCGCCAAGTCCGCTTGCTGATGCAACAGCTGCTTGCGTTCCCCTTGGCCAATTGGGTCGTAGCAGAAAGCCGCCATGCCGTGACGCGCGAGTGCGATGGCAATCGCCTGATAACCGGCTTTTCCATTTTCGGTGTGGCCACAGGGAATCAACACCGCGGGGTACGGCGGAGGAGTGCGTGGCAAGAACAACACCGCCGTTACATAAAACCCTTCCTGGCTGGAAAAAACAATCTTTTCGACGCGGTATCCCTCGCCATCCAAAGNGCCAACCACGCGTGGCCGCAAATCGGTCTGNNCAAATCGGCCTCCCAAACTTNCCCACAGCTTGTCGCGCAAGCCACTTTGATATTCCCGGATGGCAGCGGGNTCCACCAGGTTTTCGATGCGTTCCAATCGTCGATCCAGCGCCGCGTGGACCTGTGGTCGTAGCCACCGCTGTAACACCCGCACGGGCGTCGCGGGCGAATCAAGTACGGTCAAGGTATCCTCGGCGAGGATTTCCTCACTGCGCGGCATCGCCAACACCAGCAAGACCATCGCGATCCGGCAAACCCACCATCGATCGACTGCGCGTCGCTGTCTCATGGCAGCACTTGTTTCGTGGACTTGCCGCCCCCAATCAATGCCTGATACGCCTGGTAATATCGGTGCCCTAGCTTTCGATACGATGGGCTATCGAAGTGCACTTCATCACCTTTATGTTGGAGACCGTCTGAGCTCACAAAGGCGGTCCCGTCCACTTGTTTCGGCAGCCGTTGATGCGCTTGATCCACCTGCCGCTTGGCCGCGTTCCAGGGACGCTCTTTGAATTGGCCCATTTGACCGGCCACAAACGGGACCTTCTCGGCCTTGAGCTCCTTGCGCAGGCGTGCGATCAGAGCATGTAACCGTTGTTCGTAAACTGCCGCCAAATCCGGCTTGGCATCCGATTCACCTTGATGCCATAAGATGCCTTTCAACGTACCCGACTGCAGAGCTTTGCGGGCGCGGGGCAGCATGTCATCGTAGGGATGTGTTTTCGTTTGTGCATGATAGCCGTCTGGCTGCCAACTGGAGATCGGCGATCCCCCGACGGCACATGGAATCAACCCGACCGACACGCCGGGATGCGCCTGGATGTAGTCGCGTGCAAACGTCCGACCTAGTCCGACACCCACGATGTTGGGTTTGTCAAAATGCAGGGGATCCACTGCCGGCACCCATTGGCCGGACCGATCCAGCTTCCATATGCGATCCAACGGCTGGCGATCCTCTGCTGCGACACGCCCACGTCCGGCCATATTGGATTGCCCCACCAGCAGAAACAGATGTAAATCGCGGGGCGCGGCAGTCGGTGCCGATGAGGCCTCTTCTGCCCCGACGTCACAGACCATGACGTGCATCACCAGAAAACATGCCAACAACGATCGACTCATGACCAAGCTCCTCAACAGATGAACAGAAGACCCCGGCATTATAGCTGGCGCGAAACGCGGATGTGAGCATCCGCAGCCAAACCTGCGCGTCCCGTGCATGACTTGGGGAAGCCACGCGAAAAGCCCTGCGCCCCGTTTAAGGCTGGTAGGTCTCCAACGCAAAAAGCTGCTGACGAAGCTGATTCACCACAGCATCGTTGTTTTCCACATTGGCCCCCTCCATCCAAAAGGTGAACACACGTTCCTCCTGAAAGCCAACAAAATAGGTGCCCAGCAACTCGCCTTCCCGTTGCACCACGACAAACGCCGATCGCTCACCCCAGCGGTAGGTGTCGTCCAATGGCATCACGTTAGCCTCTGGCGGAAGCAACTCGATAAGCGTTGACAGAAACTTGCGTTGCTTACCGAAATGGGCCTGGGCTTCCTGCGCATTACCAAAAAAAACAATGCGCGTGTGCAACTCCACTCCGTCTTGCTCGTAGTCATATTCCAGCTCAACCCGCTGATCGACATAGCGCGTCTTACGAAAGCGTTCCGCATCCCGACGCAGCAGAAAACCTTCCAGGTGTGTCGAGAGGAATTCAGCCGATACGACAACCTCACGCTCGGCGCCCGTTGTATCCACCGGCATCGCCTGACCTTGAAACAGATGCCGTAGCGAAAACCCGAACAGCAACACAGCACCGACCACTGTGGCAACGACCACAATGATCACGGAAATCCACCGATTCGACCGGCGAGCATGGGCATGGTGAGTCTCAGGTGGTGTCGCCATATCCCCCCTCAGATAATTGCTTCTCTGCACTGCTGCCGCGCCCTGGCCGAGCGCAAACGAGTTGACCACGTTGGACCTGCGCTCACTTTCAGCATACCAATCTGCAAGTCGTTTCCAAGCGCCCGCGTCCGGATCGCCCCGCAATACTCTCTTTCCAACGCGCCACCTCGGTGGACACCTACGTTTCCGTCACCCCAGTTCCCACCTGCATCCGCTATCTGGCTACTCGGTATGCGTCGGGCTGCTCGGTATGCTCGGTATGGGCAACCGATTACACGACTTCTACGTCGATTTTTTCCACACCGTTCCACTCGTATCCCGAGGGGTTCCAGGCAACTGATCCATCCAATGGCTGGCTGCGTCCCAGTCGATCGACGGCACGTGTCCAAATGGTGTGTTTCCCTTTCGGCAGCCGAACCGTCATGGCAAACCGAGTCCAGGCGTACGGGCTTTTGGGCCGTTGCAACTTGGTACGTCGCCAAGTTTTCCCCTGGTCTAATGAAATTTGGACGCTGTCAATCTCAGCGCGTCCATCATTAAAAGCCACACCTTGAACTTGAACGGGTCCCTGTTCGAGCCGCGCATGAGGGGTCGGCGCAAGTACGACACTCTTGACCTTCATGCCCCAATTGAACCGACTGTTGGCATAGGTGTATTCAATCGCCTCTCCCGGCTTAATGGGCCGCAAGGGCACACGATAACGCGGAATTTGATTGTAATTCGTGGTCTCTTCCTCCTCGAAACGCAACCGGCTTAGCCATTTCATGTTCATCGTGGCGTACACACCGGGCGTCACCAGACGCACGGGACCACCGTGAATCGCGGGAAGGGGTTGGCCATTCAAACGGAGTGCCAGAATCGATCGCTCCAAAACATCCTGGATCGGCAAGCTGTGCTCGAAGTCTTCCTTTCCCGGCAACGGATCGTCTCGCCCTTCCGCGGTCACATAGCGAGCAGACGTTTTGACTCGTACGCCTTTTTTCTCCAGCAAGGTACTCAGCTTCACTCCTGCAAATTTCACATTCCCCATGCCGCCGCGTCCCCATTGTGTCCCTTTGGTCTCCACCGTTTGGGCGTACAACGAGCGACTATTGCCAGAGCACTGCAACACCATCTCCACTTCGGTTTGCTTGAAATCGGCAAGCTCAGAGGCATCGAAGGCGAGTGTCTTGTTCAAGCTGCCGGTGAGTTCAATTTTCCAGTCCTTCAGTGACGGCGCGGAAGTCGTGCCGGCATCTTTCGGCTGCTGGTTATTCCGTACAAACAGCAGATTTACGGGAGTCAACCCATCTTCGGTCAACAGCGGGGTGGGTGTCTCAAGGACTGCGGGAAACGCCTTCAGAACGACCAACCGATCATCTTTGCCATCGACGGGCCGGGGTTCCTGTGCTGCTTCGGCGGCAGCGCCACTTCCGGAAGCCACCGTTGCCGACACAGCTCCGGCACCAACCTGCTTGAGGAAAACACGACGTTTGTCGACGTCTACTGACGTCGGTTGCTGGGATTCCGAATTCATAGTGTCCTCAAGGTAAACGGCACGACAGATCATGGCCTCCTATTGTTGACTCTGACCGCGTGAATCGCAACCATCACGACTGCTCAGAAGCACGAAACTGGCATGCGTTTTCGCGCGTGCTGCCTCGGGATGGGTTATCCTATCGGCACCCGAATCCACTGTGGATTTGCCAGTGTTTTTGAATCATGGACGATCGAACGGCATGTCAGGAATGCGTTGATGACAACACCTCATGCCTCGCCAAGCTACGCCTGGCTACCTTTCGCGCATTGGCATCTTCATCGCAATCCGTTTGGTGAACTGACACGTGAGCAGCGCACCGAGGCGGCGGTGGTCGAGACCGCTTCGCTACAAGCGGTTCTGGCCGAGCCACAGGGGGCCATTCAGTTCATCGGTCATTGCGGGCATGGCAAAACCACGCACATGCTGGCATTACTCGCCTGCTATCCACAAGCGACCTACGTGTACCTGCCCCCCGACGGACCTTGCCCGCCCATCCCAACTGGCACTCCCCTGTTCATCGACGAAGCACAACGGCTACCATGGCGACGACGGCGTGAAGTGTTACGGCGGGGCGAGCCTCTGGTGTTAGGGACTCACCGCGACTTAACATCCTCACTCAAGCGAGCGAACTACCGCGTCCACACCGTGAACGTCTCTGGCAAACTCAGTGCCCATCGTTTGTGCGAGATCCTGAATCGCCGCATTGCACTGACCAGCCTAGGCACCGGTACAACACCGCACGTCGATCTCCCGATGGCACAGCGATTGATCGATCGCTTCGGTCACAACGTCCGCGCCATTGAAGACTTTCTTTATGAGCGTATCCAGCAATACTCCGGAGTAACCTGTGGCGAAATGCGACTTGACGATTGAACTGGAAGATCCAGATCGGGCATACCACGGTGGCGACCGCGTACGCGGGACCATCATCGTTCGAACAGATAAAAAAGTTCATTGCTCAAATCTTGAACTCACCTTGGGATGGGAAACGCACGGCCGAGGGAACATCGCACGGGCAACCCCCATTCAACAGTCGGTTTACCGTGGCGAATGGCAACCGGGCGAGCATCGCTACGCGTTCGACTTGGAGACTGCTGGCTGGCCCCCTACCTATCATGGCCACTACCTGAATGTCGATCATTATGTTCGCGCCCGTGCAAAAATCCCTTGGGCCTTCGACCCCAAGACGGAAATTCCGATTCGCGTCATCCCCACCGGAGATCCGAATGCAATCCCGCCAGCCGAACCAAACCAAATGTCGAATGTCATCGGCTTCCTGGTCGCCGCACTGCTGGTCGGCACGCTGATCGGCTTCAGTGTGGCTTTCGTCTTCAATCCTTTCGTGCTGGCCATCTTCGGCGGCCTGGCCTTGGTAGGTAGTGGCTATTGGTTCTGCTTCAAATGGCTGCCCAAATGGAAACTGGGCCAAGTCAACTTTCATGTGGACCAGCAGCAGTTGGCCGCTGGAGAAGCCTTGACCGGCAACCTGTCGATCCAACCCCGTGGCAATCTGGCGATCAATCAAATCTCCATGACTCTTTCGGCGCAGGAAAGATGCGTATCGGGCTCCGGTAGCAACCGCAGGACTCACCGGCATATCTTGTTTGAAATCACCGAGATGATCGCGACGACGTCCACGGTAGCAGCAGGAAAACCAGCCGCGTATCCCTTTCACCTGCAACTTCCCGACAACGCGGCTCCCACTCTCATGTTGAACGACAACCAACTGCTCTGGTCGCTCCAGGCAACGGTCGATATCCCGCGCTGGCCGGACTGGAAAGAAAAAAAATCGGTCACCGTCGTGCCGCGCCAGAACCACGAGGTCGACCCGGCCAAATCAGGAGCTGCGGAAACAGTCGCGCCGCAAATCAGTTTCGCCGAGACAGCCAAACTGATCTGGACGGTACGTGACGATCCCGACCAGGTGGAACGGGTGGTCAGCGCGGTCATCGGTTTGCAGATGGAATTTCCATGCGTGATCCTGAGACGACGACTCGCCGACGACCTACCCACCAAACATGCTTACCCCGATGGAACGATCGTCCAAGCCCGATTCTCCCATCCCGAACTGCCGCTCACACTCTACGCACCCTCCGAGCGCACCGAAGAATTCCACGAGCAGGCGGGAGAAACCTGGCAGGGCAGAGGCACCGTCGTCGGCTTTGACTACGAATCCCAGTCGCTGCAAATCCGGATCCCGGCCGAAGCCAGCGATCGCCGACCGTAGAACGTGCCATCGCCATTCCGCAGCGAAACCCATTCGCTCGCCTGCGCATGGTGCGGTGGTCAAGCCACCGGCCAGCCTTCGGCAACGCGCATCGCTTCCGCAAACACGACAAGCGAACGCATTTCAGCGGCCCCGAGAGAAATCTTTCAAGAAACCTCGAAATCTGCTTGTAAGAAACTGGACGCGTTTGCTACAAGCAAGGTGACGTCCGATGAGAATTCTCAACCACCTTTCTCAGTCACCCAAGACAGGAGGGCGCCATGCAAGATCCACCAAAAGAGATGCTCGAGAGCGTTCGCTGACAGCGGCGCTCTCTGGATCGGGAAACCTTCCGGTTTCATCCATAACAAACATCCGCCCGCTGCTTGCAAGCGGGCCCTTTTTTTTCTTGCCCTCGTCTTGCCCTCGTCTTGCCCTTGTCGCTCAACGTGGCGATTGAGCATGAGCAACTTGCCATGCAGAAGTGTCGGCGCACGGGGCGATGCTTGAATGCATCCCTTGGTCGAGTGTCACTGCCGCGTCTGCACAACGGCTCGGCACGTCCATTACTCGATCAGCTTCATCCGTTTAAAGTTCGGCAAAGCCGGAATCGGGGCATTCCACCCGTGAGGCCAGTAAACCAAGAGAGCTTTGCCGGTCAACAATTCTTCGTCGATGAATGAGCCACCCCAATAGCGTCCGTCGAGACTTTGCGGACTGTTATCACCGAGTGGAAAGTACTGATCATCTGGAATGTCGAACGGAACGGCCGGTAGGCGATCTTCCGGATTGAACAACGGTGACGTCGCCCAAATCGCTGGATCGGAGAACCAAGCGGCAATGTCCTCGCGAGAAATATTCCCCAAATTATTGGAGGCAATTCGATAATCGTGACTTTCCCACTGGCTGCGTGTGTTGGTGTAGTAGATGTCTCGCAACACGCGCATGCGTAACAGGCTCACGCTGGCATCCCGCACGCCGATTCCCAGAGGGGCAGTATCGCCGGGGTTGTCGACAGACCATTCCGGCCGACGTTCTTCAGGACTCACATAAGTGGCCGGCTTGTCGAACTGAATCGGTCGCCGATTGACCCAGAGACGCATCTCGCTGTCGAGGTTNGTCAGCCGCAAGCGATAGGTCCCCGGTTTCTTGACGGACGTCTGCCCGACAACGGACGCATACTTCTCGCCTTTGGCATCTTGGAATTCAACCTCACCCGCATTCAATTGCATCGTGGCTTTTCCCGTTGCCAGATCGATCACGCAAGTATTTCGCAAGCCTCCTTCGACGATCTGCAACAAAAGTTCCCCACGATCACTTTCCACCTTCAGCTGACACTCGAGAGCCAGATCCCCAACCCAATGAAAGTCAACCTGCCCCATTCCCCGATCACGGAGTCGATTTTGCAAACCGAAAGCGTTGTACGAAGAAAAATCCGAAATCAGTTGCCCAGGGCGCTCGTCAATGTCAGCTGGCAGTTTCCCGCTCATGGCGATTTGCCAATCGGAAGCCCCGGTCCCCAAGGTAACTTCACTGGGAATCAGGTGCTCGTAACGCAACCAGGTTAGCTCGCCGCTCGACTGCAGCGGAATCGGCTCAGCATCCTCGGCCAGCTTGCGTCGCGGCTTAAGAGCAGTCAATTGATCAGGACCTGTCACGTCCCACCGCTGCCACGATGAAGGCCAACCGAGTTGCTCTAATGTCTTGGAGCGGTATTGGGTATCCGCAACCAAACGTGTCATCGCCAGTAATTTGTTATTCGGCTTGCGGGCAATCTGATACCCCTCGGCGTCAGGTGCCTTGACGTAGATATCACCATCCCGAATCTTGATCGACTCGCCCGGCAGTCCCACAAGACGTTTGATGTAGTTCTGTTTGGCATCCAAGGGATTCTTAAAGACGATCACGTCCCAACGCTTCGGATCTCCCAGGTCGTAGGAGAACTTGCTGACCAGAATACGATCGCCATTAAAAGAGTTCTCGTTCGCCTTTCTGTTTTTCGGATCATCCAACTTCCATACGTGGCGGCAAAGCGGGCAGACCGTTGTCTCGACANGAATAGGACCACCGCGAANATCCGCATTCTCACTGCTGGCACCCGTGCGATAGTTGTAACCACACTCTTCACAAACCAGGTCCAGGTGCCGCCCCATCAAGGTGGTGGCCATCGAACCGGTAGGAATCACAAACGCCTCGGCGACAAAGGTTCGGAAAACAAAAGCAAGGATCACTGCAACCACGATCGACTCCACAGTCTCGCGCCGCGAACGCGTCACTGGATCGTGTGGAAAAGATCGCTGAGATTGTTTTCGTTTAGCCATAAGTTCCGTCGAAACCGTGGAGGGAGTATGCAACACCGAAGCATCTGTCCGCTTGGTGGGGCGATTCATCGCCAACGGACCACCCGCCGGAAAGCGGTGCGTTCAGACCTCAAACTATATCCGAATTTGCGACGGGTCGATACGCGAACTCGGTAACTGGCCGCCGTGGAAATGGCAAAATTTCAGGGACACTTGGCCGACAAACGGTCAGTTTCACACCGTCACTACAGCACGCCCCCGCGTACCAGGGCCCGCAGGACGGACGTTAGGTCGTCTGTTCCAGCGTCGGACGGGATGCCCAACTGGCCGCCAGACAGCGGAGCAAGGTGTAGCCGCCAAACAACACGATCGTGAAGCTCACGTCACCCAGAAGCGTGCCGCGAAACATCGGCAAGGCCAGCAAGTAACATCGCGACAAGCCCGCCCAAGTATGCGGGTACCAAGCCAGCCAACAGGCGAAATTCGTCACCACAAAAAAGCTCACGGCAAACACGATCGCCGGGGGAATGCCAAGCCAGGCGTTCCGGACCGCACAGCTCCATGGACGACCCGCAAAACGCATCCGCCGTCGCAGATAGCCGCGCGCAAAAACAGGTGCCACCAACATGCTGTAAACCGCCACTTGGGTCGTCCATTCCGAACGGCCGATGAACACGTCAGAAATCCCCATCACCAGGATGGGCACCAGCGCAGCCAGGAACCAAGACCGGAACAGAAAGCCAGCCAGCAACGCCACAGCAGCCACAGGCGCGACGTTCGGAAACGAATCGCAAATGATCCGACCAACCGTTCCCAAGGTCACCAGAACTCCCAATGCGACCCATTCTTTCACAAACCGATGGTCAGGCTTCATTTCAATCACCTAAGCTGTGTAGAAAAAAACAAGATATGACGGTATTCGGAAGTACTTCGAATTTCCAGCACTGCCGATTCTATCGATAGTCTCCAAACTTCCACAAGACCGCGTCGCCCGCCTGCAGTTCAAAAACTGCAAAGCTCTTGTCCCCCAACTGGTTGTTTACACGATAAATCCAGTTCGCGCCACGCCCCTGATTCTTGAGGTCATCGATTTGGGTGAGAAACCCTCGGCTCCCGGTCCCCTTGTAAACAAAGGTAATCCCCCGCGGATGCTTTTTAGCCGACTCCAACGCCTGTAAAACCGTCAGCCCCTTGCGCCAGGGAAGTTGGGAAAACACTTTTTGGACGCCATCGCCGTAATCGACCGTCAACGAGATGCTCGGGGCCTTTGCCTCTTGGTCAGCTGCTTCGGCCAGCCCGTGATCCGCCAGAACCCAGACGCTGAGCCCCGCCAGCAGGGCCAGCGGCAAGAAGTCACGGCGCGTCATAACCCACAAATTCATATCGTCAAACTCCCCAAAGTGGCTCATAGAAAGAGCAAGCACGCATTTTGACTCGAAATCTCCCCAAATACTAGAGTCCAGGTCACTTCTCTGCAGATCTGACTTGGGGGTTCACTCCAACTACCTCCAACGATAGCATTTCCGGTGGATACCCAGCCGTTATGGCCCCGGTCTCCAACATGCTTGATTTCCCGCATGTAATCCCAGCCCACAGGAATGGCACCTATGTCCGCCGCCAAGACCCTTCACCTATCGATGCCTGAACCCGATGTCGCCCTGCTGACGCTCGACACACCGGATAAAGGTGCCAATATCCTGTCGTCTTCGGTTTTGGACGAACTGGCCACCGCTCTGGACGCCCTGGAGCAGCGAGACGATTTGGCGGGCTTGGTCTTTCTCTCGGCCAAACGGGACATTTTCATTGCCGGTGCGGATATCCGCGAATTTGTGGCCGCTCTGGATGTCGACTCTTCTCAGGTGGTGCAGATGTGCCGCCGTGGCCAGGAGCTGTTTGGCCGACTTGCCAGCTGCCCGTTTGTGACCGTCGCTGCAATTGACGGGATTTGTGTCGGCGGGGGAGCCGAGCTTGCCATCTGGTGTGACCATCGGGTGCTCTCGGAAAATCCGCGGACCGAGTTTGGTTTTCCCGAAGTCAAACTGGGCCTCTTTCCCGGCTGGGGAGGCACGGTGCGGGCACCTCGGATCGTCGGGCTCTCCAACGCCGTCGAAATGATCACCAGCGGCAACTCGCTGAAGCCACGCGAGGCATTGACGATGGGACTGGCTACGGATGTCGTGCCCACTACAGATTTGCTCGCCGCGGCGATCCGCATCATTCGCGACGAACAGCAGCACACACGGTACGTGACCCAGCGGAAAAACTGGTCCCAACCGATTGAGATGTCCGAAACCGAACTGGGGTTTCTCGGGGTGACCGCCTCGGCCTATGTGCGTCAACAGACCAAGGGCCAATATCCCGCCCCCGAAGCGGCACTCGAACTGATGCTCGGTGCTGCCGGACTGGATGCCGGTGCCGCGTGTCAACTGGAGGCGGAAGGGTTAGCGAAACTCTTTGGAACCCCCATTAATGCCGCCTTGCTGAACGTCTTCTTCTTGACCGACCGCAATAAGAAAGACCAGGGGGTTGAGAGCACCACTGCCAAGCCGTTGCCGATCGAAAGTGTGGGGGTGATTGGCGCGGGCATCATGGGCGCAGGAATCGGTGCCGCTTCCCTGAAACGCGGCCTGGGCGTCGTCCTCAGCGATGTCTCGCGCGAATCCTTACTGGCCGGTGGCGAACAGGTCATGCAGGAAGTCGCTTACAACAAAGCCACCAAGGGGACGGATGCGAAACGTGCCATCGAATTCGCCCCACTGCTGAATCTCGCAGAACAAGCCACCGAGACGGGCGACTGCGATTTGGTCATCGAAGCGATTGTCGAATCGCCCGACATCAAAAAACAGCTGTACGCACAACTCGAACCGATCCTCGGCGAACAGACCATCCTGGCATCCAATACCTCCACGCTGCCGATCACGTCCTTGTCTGCCGACCTGCAACGCCCGGATCGCTTTTGCGGCATTCATTTCTTCAACCCGGTTCGTCAAATGCGACTGGTCGAGGTGATTCGTGGCGAACAGAGCAGCGACGAGACCATCGCCAGTGCGGTAGCTTATGCCAAGCGCATCGGCAAAATGCCGATTGTGGTCAACGATGGCCCCGGTTTTGTTGTCAACCGCCTGCTCTTGCCCTACATGAATGAAGCAGTCGCCTTACTCAGCGAAGGCGTTCCTCTGCCGGACCTGGAGCGAGCCGGACGTACTTTTGGGTTCCCCATGGGTCCCTTCACGCTCTTTGACGTGGTCGGCTTGGATACCGCCGCAGCCTGCGGCCGCACGATGTACGAAGCGTTCCCCGAGCGTGTGGAAGTGTCTCCGATCGTACCCGCATTGGTCAAACGCGGGCGTCTCGGCCAAAAGTCAGGAGCCGGTTTCTACGCCTACAAGAACCGCAAAGCCAAAGGGCAACCCGACCCGCAAGCCGACGAGATCATCGAGCCGTTCATTCGCAAGAAACGCGATTTCACTCAGGAAGAAATCACGCAGCGCATCATGCTGCCCACCCTGGTTGAGGCCACGCGCGTGCTGCAAGACAACATTGCACGCAACGCCCGCGACATCGACTTGGGTATGATCTTCGCCCTCGGTTTCCCAGCCTTCCGTGGCGGTCTGCTGTGCTGGGCAGANACCCTCGGAGCAGCTCAGATTGTCGAGATGCTGAAACCACTCGAAGCACTCGGCAAACGGATGGAACCGACCGACCTGCTGCTTGAGATGGCCAAAGATCACCGCAAGTTTTATGACCTGTAAACACCCTTCGCAGCGCACCTGCCACGCCCTTCAGCCAAGGAAAGCTCCATGAAATCCGCTGTCGTCGTCGACTGTGTCCGCACCCCGATCGGTCGCTCTCATCGGGACAAGGGCTGGTTTCGCGATATCCGTAGTGACGATTTGGCCGTCGCCTGCGTGCAGGCACTCGTCGAACGTACGGGCATTGACCCTCAAGCCATCGAAGATGTCCTGCTGGGCAACACCAATCAGACGCTCGAGCAAGGCATGAATGTGGGACGCACCGTCGGCCTGATGGCCGGTGTCGGTGTCGGCGCAGGAGGCGCGACCATCAACCGCTTGTGCGGTAGCAGCCTGCAAGCGCTGAATCAGGCGGCGCATGCGATCATTGCCGGTGCCGAAGACGTGCAGATCGTAGGCGGGCTCGAACACATGCTGCACTTGCCCATGGATCACGGCGTCGACCTGAACCCGAAACTGTTTCACAGCACCTCCAAAGGTGCCTTGATGATGGGAGTCACCGCCGAGTTCCTGGCACAAACGAACGGCATCTCACGAGCTGACCAAGACGCGTTCGCTCTGGCGAGCCACCAGAAAGCGGACCAGGCACAACGCCAAGGTCACTTCCAGCAGGAAATCATTCCCCTTTATGGTCGCGATGAAGCAGGAGAACGGTTTCTGGTCACAACCGACCAATGCGTCCGACCTGACACCAGTCTCGAAGCACTCGCCGCCCTGCGCCCCGCATTCATGCCCAAGCTGGGGACGGTCACCGCAGGCAACAGCTCGCCGCTGAATGACGGCGCCGCAGCCATGCTGATCATGTCCGAAGACAAAGCCAACACCCTGGGGCTGACCCCCGTGGCACGGGTTCGCGCGACCGCCGTCGCCGGTGTCGAACCTGCCGTGATGGGCACCGGTCCTGTCCCAGCCACCCACAAAGCTCTGGAGCGCGCCGGCTTGACGCTTGACGATATCGACCTGATCGAACTCAACGAAGCGTTTGCTGCCCAGGCACTGGCCTGTATGCGGATGCTGGATGCCGATCCAGCCAAAGTCAATGTCCATGGCGGTGCACTTGCCATCGGACACCCTCTAGGGGCGAGTGGAGCGCGGATCGCCACCACGCTGCTGCACGCCATGCAGCAGCAAGATGCGACACTCGGATTGGCCACCATGTGCATCGGTGTGGGCCAGGGGATCGCCACCGTTTTCGAGCGTATCTAGAGTATTTTCCGTCCGTTTCGGTAACCTCTTCCGCAAACACGGCCATCGATTTGTCGGCAAATCAGGAACCTCTGCCGCTGCGCGGTGTTTACAACCGTCCACCGAACGGGGAAAATAATCTCTGGNGTGAGGTGGCAAATCTCGTTGCCTCCGCGGATCGTCTTTCCCGCTGAACCGGTGCCATGTCCGACGAATCGACCAACCAACCCCCAACCGAAACTGAGGATGCACCGACCACGGTGGAAATCATCGATGGGGATTGCCTGAAGACTTCGGCCTACGACAAGGTCACCAGTGCCGTTGTCGCCGCCAATCTGGTGCTCGCTTTCGCAGTCACGCTCCTACTCGCGTTTTGGCTGGTGCGCATCTCCACCCCGTTAATCCGCGAACACTTTTATCAGATTGAAACGGCCAGCTTGTTGGCTGCCCCCGAATCCAACACACAACGTCGCAAATTGGTGATTCCTGAAACCCAAGAGCTGGGTCTGGAAGAATCGCCCGTCGAGAACCTGGTGCAACAAGTCGCCGTCCTGGCACCTTCCGTTGCCGACCTGGAAACCGACACCCCACAGATTCAGCCACGCGGTCGACGACTGACCACCCGCACACAGGACGTACGCAAAACGGGCACCCCAGATGCCATCCCCGCATGGAATCGCTGGCAACTCGAATGGAACATCGTCTCGCTCGATCAATACGCACAACAACTCGATTACTTCCAGATCGACTTGGGATGCGCCGGAGGCAAACCGCTGCTCGACTACGCCAACCAGTTCGCCACCGCCACACCCCGCGTGTGGACAGGACGCGGCAGCGACGAAAAGCGGATTTATATGAGCGGCCGTGACCCAGACGTCCTCGCTGCCAATCGAAAGCTGTTGACGAAAGCCGGCATTGCCACAGAAGGTCGCATCACGCTGCAGTTTCTCCCCAGCGACCTTTGCCAACATCTGACCAAAATTGAAATCCAAGCTGCGACCTCCGCCGGACACCGCTTNCCGGAAGTCAAGCGNACACAATTTGCTGTCCAACAAAGCGCAGCGGATTATGAATTCTACGTCGTCCACCAAGAGTACCTGACCGCAGAATTGTAAATCGCCCCCGTGGAATCCTGCCGTACGATCCCTGAGCTGCTGCAACAGCGCGTGACGCGCGACTGCGAACGGCCAGCGTTGCAGTACAAACAGGCCGGTGAGTTTGCCAAATGGACCTGGGGAGATTTGCATCAGGCAGTTCTCCAAACCGCCGACCTGTTACTCCGGCACGATGTTGCCGCCGGTGATCGCGTCGCCCAAATCAGCGAGAACCGTGTCGAATGGATCTTGGTAGACCTCGCAACTCACCTGCTGGGTGCCATCCACGTACCGATGCACTCGCCGCTGACCGGCGCGCAACTCGCCCAGCAAATCAACGACTGCGCACCACGCGTCACCTTTCTCTCGACCGAGGCACAAGTCGCCAAACTGGGTAACCCCACCCAGGAACTGCAGCACGCGACCAGCTGCTTTGTGTTCGATCGCGTCCCCTCAGAGACCGTGACGCACCCGCAGATGCCGCGCCAACCTTTCACCGTCTCGACGGCCCCCCTGTCTGACCACCGCATCGACGCCATCCAAGAACAGACAGCCGCAGTCACCGACCTCTCCGTCGCCACCATCCTGTACACCTCCGGGACGACCGGAACACCGCGCGGAGTCGTCTTGAGCCAAGCCAATGTCATTTCCAATGCCCTGGCCGCCAGTAGCGCCTTTCAGTACGACCAGAGCGATCGCCGCATCAATTTCCTGCCGCTGAGCCATATCTTTGCCCGCACCTGTGACCTCTACACCTGGCTCGCAGTAGGACACGAGCTCGTGCTTGCCGAATCCCCAGAGACCATGGTTCCAGATTGTCAGGCTACCTGCCCGACCGTACTGAACGGCGTACCCTACTTCTTTGACAAGCTCTTCCGGTCGCTTTGTGAGCAAGGACTGCAGAACCAACCCGGGGTCGTTCGCGCAGTGCTCGGCGGCGCCATACGCTTCTGCTGCTCCGGGGGCGCACCACTGCCCGTCCACCTGTTCGACTTCTACCAAGCACAGGCTGTGCCCGTGCTGGAAGGTTACGGACTCACCGAAACCTCCCCTGTCATTTCCATGTCCACCGAGCAGTTTGCCAAACGAGGCTCGGCGGGAAAAGCGATCACCGGCGTCGAGATCAAGATTGCAGACGACGGCGAAATCCTGACCCGCGGACCACACGTCATGCAAGGCTACTATCAACGACCTGACGAAACGGATCAGATCATTCGCCAAGGCTGGCTCCACACAGGTGATCTCGGGCACCTGGACGAAGACAACTTCCTGTTTGTCACGGGTCGCAAAAAAGAACTGATCGTCACCAACGCCGGCAAGAACATCGCCCCCGTCTCCCTGGAGGCCTTGCTCACCCAAGACCCACTGATCATGCAAGCCATGGTCATTGGCAACCAACGCAACTTCTTGACCGCACTCATCGTACCGGACATGGCCGCGCTGCAACACAAACTGAACGCAGAGGAACTCTCTCGGGATCCCACCCGCAGTTTGCAGGATCCGGTCGTCAGCGAGCTTTTTGAACAAGTCGTGCAAGCACGCCTGCAGGACGTTTCACATCACGAACAAGTCCGCAAATTCACCCTCTTGGCGGAACCCTTCTCGATCAAACGAGGCGAATTGACCGCCAAGCTGAGTTTGCGACGAGACCAGATCGCCGAACAACATGACGACGTCATCGCCGCCATGTACGAGCGGACGTAGCCGGCGCGACGTTACGACGGGTTGTTCTTCTTCCGACGACTCGCCGCCGCAGCTGCCTCGTATTCATCGGCGGCTCGGCCAGCGTCTCGACGATCCAGACCGGCGCGATCCAGCAGCGAGCTACGCAAGATGGTGCCAATCTGCTCCTCATCTGGCGGTGGAGTGCCAGAGGCGCCATTTTTCATCGGCGAATAGTCCAGTTCATACTGGTGCTTCGCAACCGCCAACAGCGCGCCGGGGTCAATGCGTTTGCGNTGTACGCGATTCCCGTTGACTTTTACGCCGTTGCGGCTGTTGAGGTCTTTGACGAACCAATATCCCTCTTCCAAGACCAGCTGGCAGTGGTGCGCGGAGACATTGGCAAAACGCAACACAATGTCGCAACTTTCGCGTCGACCAACCAGCAACCGATCCTTCAAAAGAGGTATCGGGTCACCCCCACCGACCGGAACTAACCGACCAAACATCTTCTCTCATATCCTGTTTGCGAGTAGCATTGAAGCCTGCGAGGCATCGATGCAAATCTAAATCGGGACTCCACTTGCCCCGCCTCACTCTTATTTTCCTTTTTCACTCTAGACAAGCGGCATGGCTCAGTCAACGAGCAAAGTCCACGAGGCCGGCTCACAGCATCCCGACTGGCGGGCAGCTGGCCTACGCTACCATGCTTATAACTTTTTTCTACGCCACAGGTTTGGTCATCGCGTCCAAAAAGTCAGTATTGATGCGAAGTTCACCTGCCCGAACGTCGACGGCAGCGTAACTACTGGTGGATGCACGTTTTGCGACAACCGCAGCTTCAGCCCCAGCCGCCGAGCACCGAAATTAGACATCTTGGACCAGATCGAAAATGGGATTTCCCGGCTGAAGCGGCGTTACNCCTGTGACCATTTTACGGCCTATTTTCAGCCAGCGACGAATACTTATGCCCCGGTGGAACAGTTGCGCATCCTGTACGAGCAGGCGCTGTCCCACCCGCAGGTGGTCGCCTTGGCGATCGGCACCCGGCCGGACTGCGTTCCGGAGGATGTTCTGGAGCTCTTAGAGGAACTTGCAGGCCGCACGTATCTGTCCGTCGAATATGNCATTCAAACGATGCACGATCGCTCACTGGACTGGATGAATCGCGGCCATCACCACGATGTCTCCGTCGACGCAGTGGAGCGCAGCCGGGGACGCGGGTTCGAGATTTGTGCCCATGTGATGTTGGGACTTCCCGGTGAAACGCATGCCGACATGCTGGCCACGGCACGGGAGGTTGTGCGGCTGGAGATCGACGCTGTCAAAATCCACAACCTGTACGCGGTCAAGAACACCGCGCTCGCCGACCAGGTCGAGCGCGGCGAAGTGCAACTCATGGAGCGAGACGAGTACATTCACACGCTGGTCGACTTTCTCGAGTTACTGCCTCCGCGCATGGTCGTCGAGCGGATCAGTGGCGAAGCGCCTCCGCAGTACTTCATCGGACCGTCATGGTGTCTCGACAAACCGGCGGTACGCGATGCTTTGAACGCCGAACTATTGCGGCGTGATTCCTGGCAAGGCAAACACGATCAGGCCGCACAGTAACCGACCGCCTCGGTGATCACGCGGCGTCGCTGGCGTATCGCCACATCAGTCTGCGGGTTGCACAGCCCCCCGAGCAGCCGAACCATTTACCGGAACCTAGGGTGAGGGAGCGGACGGTTTCCACCAGGCCTGCTGCGGCGACTCGGGCGACTCACCCTGTGCCCGTTCTGGTTGTCGCGCGCGCCAGCGCGCTTCGATTTGCAGCAAGGCGCTGAGGATGACACCGGTTTGTCCCACCAGCAACAGCGGCCATCCAACTCGCCCCCACGCACTCTGACCAGCCCATTCGGCCCAGCCCAGGCAACCGATCCCGGCCAGGCAGGTGCTGGCCGACAGGCAAAAACTGATCCAACAAACCTTGCTCCAGAACAGATTGGCTTCGCTACCGGCGAGCCGTGCGGCGGCAGCTGGCTGCTGGGACACAGCGTCTGAAGTGAACTCGTTACGCACGGGCGACCATCCGGCGCTTCGGACTTCAGCAACCAGTCGTTGGGCATGTCGTAAATCGGCATCCAGTCCCGACGCGTCTAACGGCAACTGCGACCGCCACGATGCCAATGCCAACGATTCGGCGGCCCCGTCCGGAGGGCAACACGGGTCACGCTGCACCATCCGATCGTTCGATAGCGAACCATTTTCTTCGCGACGATCACACCGCATAGCAAGTTTTTTTTCCGTCCTGAAGGCGCGCGCGGCCACTTTGGATATGACCGCCATTAGATCGATCGGCCAAACCAGACGCTGGGCTCTACCGATTCCGCCGATAATGCGTCAGGGTTGGATCAGCCGACGCCGGTCGCAGGGCCGTCATCGCCAGGCGTCGCCCCTGGGTCAGTCCAGACGCGTTCCCAGCAGGCATCCAGAGAACGGAGCCCCACCGTGACTTGCGTTCCACAGCAATTGGGGCAGCGGTTCATGGGGACGCAAACCCCACGGATCAAAGTTCTGCTTTAAGAGGACTCGTCGCCCGCGGGTTCCCCAGCGGGTTCATCGGCGGGTTCATTAACGGGTTCCGCTGCGGGTGTCGTTTCGTCTGCCGTGACGTGTGCCGCCTCCGCTTTCCCCAGATGCCGATCGTCGCCACGAATCCAGCGGACCAACATCCGCCGTTCGTGATTCGACAACTTGTTCTTGGATTCATCCTTAAACTCAGCGAACGCGGGCATGCGATCGTTACCGGACGCTTCGCCCGGTTCAGCAAAGTAGAAACGTTCGTGACTGGGGTTGGCAATGAAGTCGTCCAACCATGCTGCCGACCCATATCCTGTCAGATCGGGCGCGACACCAAGGTCTCCTTCATCACCTAACTTGTGGCAGTCAAAGCAACCGAAATCGGACATGGCGGTCATGCCACGCTCTACCTGCTGGGCATCGATCGGATCATCAACCAGCCCTGCCTGAGCAGCTAATGCCGCGGCAGCATCGTTCAGCGCGGCCTTCTCTTCGTCAGACAAATCGGCCAGATTATCGTGCACAAACTCGACCATCCCGCTCGACTTCCAAGCACCGTCTTCGTCCTGAACACCGTGTGCGGTGCGTCCGAAGTACTTGTCGCTGATGATCCCCTCGGGCGTCAGCATTCCCTGGATCCAGGCTTGCGAAGCAAAGCCACCCAGGTCAGGCGCGCCGTAGGGTGCGGGATTCTTTTCCAGCAATCCATCGGCATCACGTGGCGGACGGGGACCGGGAATCACCAGATCATCGTGTGTGTCTTCTGTTCCTCGATCATCGGTATAGCTGTGGCAACTCGCGCATTTCTTCATAAAGATGCGTGGCCCTTGGATCTCAGGATCATTCTTAATGATCGAGACAGCCGCTCCTTGCTTGGGAATCCCGTAGAACTGCACCAACTCGACAGCCCGCTCTGCTTCGAGCTCCGCCATATGCTGAGCCAACAAGAAGTCTTCCGAACCTTTCATGCGTTCCAGATACAGCAGGCGCTCGTTCTTGTCGGTCGGCTCGGCCGCCCCGCTGTTGGCGAAATCGTCGTGGGAAATCGCTTCGTAGGTCAGGTAGCCTGCACATCCCACCAGGACGAACAGGACGGCGACGTTCATCACATGTCCGTAACTCACACGCCCCACGATGGGCAAAATAAACAGAAAGGCCATCACTGCGCCGGGTATCACAATGGCGCCGATGAACTCAGTCGGCGCGTGTTTCAGCAGCTGGAACAGGAACAGATAGTACCACTCAGGGCGAGCCGCACCATACGCTTCGGTAGGCTCTGCTGGTGGCCCCAATTCAGCTCCACCTTCCCAAATCACGAACCCGACAACCGCTGCCAGCAGCACCAGGCAGCCGACGGCGTCCTTAAACACTTGCTTGGGCCAGAAGTACTCATCCGGGCGACGCTCAGAGCTCTTCGCCGTAATGCCATGCTTGCGAAACATTGCCACGTGAGCTCCCAGNACCAGCAACAGCAAGCCGGGCAGGACCATCACGTGCAGCGTGAAGAACCGGGTCANCGTGTAGTGACCGTATTCGGCGCCACCCACGGCCAGTTTTTGCACCTGAGCACCAAACACCGGGGTCAGTGCCGCCAGTTCCGTAGCCACTTTGGTGGCCCAATACCCTTTCTGATCCCAGGGCAAAAGATAACCAGTCAAACCCAGCCCCAAGGTGATCAGCATCAACACCAGCCCCAACCAGTAATTGATCTCACGGGGTGCCACGTAAGCCCGGCACACCACCACCTGGATCAGGTGCAATGGCAGCAGGACGACCATGCCTTGCGCCATCGAGTGATGCACACCACGCAACAGCCAGCCACCTTGGACTTCGTGCTGGATCATGTAAACGCTTTCCCAAGCGTTCTGGCTTCCGGCGCTGTAAAACATCGCCAGGAAAATCCCCGTGATCATCTGCGTCACGAAGGCAAAGACCAGCATGCTGCCGGTAATGTAAATCCAACGCGAGCCACCGGGGATGTTCTCGTACAGTGTTTCCCGCAGAAGTTCACGATATCCGGTACGGTTATCAAGCCAGTTATTCAGGCCGTTGATGATCGCTCTCATTGCTTCGCTTCTTTATGTTCTCGGCCGGTGTAAAAATTCTGGAACTTGACCCACACGTAGCCGTCCTGAATGTTGAAGTCGAGTGAATCCAGGTCGCGCGGACTGGGGTTCTCGCGTCCAGAGTCGGCGGTCAGCTTGCTGCCGTCCAGATTAAACGCGCTGTTATGGCAGGGACAGTTATACGTTTTGCCGTCACAACTCACGCTGCAACCGGCGTGGGGGCAAGTGGTATTGAAGACACGCAGATCGTCACCGCTCATCCGCTGAATGTAGAGCGATCCGACCGGCTGATCCGGCGTGAAGTTCCAAGCATCAATCTGATTGTCGATGACCGGAAAACGTTGCGGCGATCCGTTCTCTGCCAAAGCGTCCAGCGAGCAGACGCGGACCATATCCGGCGCGGCGGACTCTCCCGCCTCGGCATACGCGGTCGGAATCTTGCGTTTGCCTTTCAGCGGGTTGAGAAAGGAGAACAGCCCCAACAGAGCGGGGATCGCACCAATCATCCCACCGATCACGACCGACGCAAAAGCATAAATGAAGTTACGCCGCGGTTCGTCCGTAGGTTCCCCGGATGCAGGCGTTTGCGGGGACGAAGAGTCGCTCATGGTTCCATACTCCAGGGGTTCGCGAGGGAGGGCGTCGCAGGCGGGCGTGGGGGATTCCGAGTTCGGCGACTGGTCTATTATCCCATGGCGGCACGAACAGCGTCAAGGATCTGCGGCTGGACTTCTTCCAGAGTTCCCTCGACAAATGCTCCCGCTGCGGCTTTGTGACCGCCTCCGCCAAATTGCTCGGCAACGGCACTGGCTTCCATTTGACACCGGCTGCGAAAGCTGATTTTAAAGCCGCCTTGTAACTGCTCGATACAGATCACGGCGGCTTCGGTCCCATCAATGGCCAGAATCAGGTTAACCAGGTCCTCGGTGTCACTCGGAATGGCCCCCACTCGCTCGAAATCTTCTCTCAAGATGTAGGTATGGGCCAATCGCCCGTCCAGCTCGGTGCGGGTGCGTGCCAGCACTTCGCCCCGCAAACGGACGCGTCCCAACGTGTCTCGTTCATAAAGATCCGCGTAGATATCTGCCGGTACCGCACCTGCCCGCAACAGTTTGGCGGCGATCTCATACGTATAGGCGGTCGTCGATCCAAAGCGATACCAGCCGGTATCGGTCGCCAGCGCGGCAAAAATCGGCGTGGCCATCGACGGTGTCAGCTCCACTCCCAGCGCTTCCGCGGCCTCGACGACTAAACGCCCGGTCGCTTCCGCGGTCGTGTTCTTGAATGGTTCCGCCCCCAGATCGTCCTCGCTGACGTGGTGATCCACCACAATTTTTTTCGCCTGCGTGGTCTTGATGACATCACCCATCGGACCCAGTTGCGCCCAGGCACTCGTATCGAGCACCATCAAAATATCGTATCCCTCGCGAAGCTCATCGACCGTCACATCATCACCCAGTGTTTTGATCTTTCGATCCGGGTCGATGAACGCCAAGTTCGGCGGGGTTTCCTGCCCGTTGACGATGATGACTTCCTTACCCAAGGCTTCCAACACACCACACATGCCCAACTCACTGCCCAGTGCATCGCAATCCGGACGTATGTGGCTGGTCAAAATAAAGCGATGATTGGCCTGAATTAGCGTTGCAAAAGCGGCCCAGTCTACAGTCATGAGACGTATCTTCTTTGTGGTTGGAAATCGGTTAGCGGGAAACAGGAATCGGCAGCCCTACCGCTTGTGGCAACGGGGCTCTGGCGGACCTACGCGCCGCAGATCTGCCGTGCCTGAGCAATATCGTTCGTCAATTGTGCCGTAAGTTCAGCGGTGGACTCGAATGCGTGAATGTCCCTGAGGCGATCCAAAAAGTCAACCTCGAGCGGCCGATCGTAAAGCGAACCATCAAAGCCGATCACATGGGCCTCGACTTTCAAACCTTCCTCCTGAAAGGTCGGATTAGGGCCGATGTGGATCGCGGCCGGCCACGCTCGGTCGTCAATGTAAGCTCTCCCAGCATACACGCCACGCAACGGCAACAGCGTGTCCACGGCGGCGATGTTGGCGGTCGGAAAACCGAGTTTTGCCCCTCGCGCTGCGCCATGAGTCACCATCCCGCGAATGCGATAGGGCTGAGTCAACATCGTTGCGGCGGCGGCAACCAACCCTTCTTTGAGGAGATTCCGGATCCGACTGCTGGAAATAAACGCCCCCTCGACCTTGATCGGTTCCACCACATCGCAGTGAATATCTGCCGTTTCGCATAGCCGCCGCAATGTCCCGACGTCACCACCGCGGTCTTTACCAAAGAAAAAATTCGGGCCTTCGACCACCGCGCGTGCGTTGAGCGATTTGAGCACGATGCGCGCAAAGAATTCGTCCGGAGACAAGGACAACAGCGTCTCGTCGGTCGGATAAGCGACCACGACGTTCACCCCCAGTTCAGCCAACAAGGAGGCTTTGCGTTGCGTCCAGGTGAGCGGTGGCGGAGCAGCCTCGGGGCGCAAAAGACGCACCGGGTGAGGATCAAACGTAAACACGACCGCTGGCCCGTTCGCCTCAATCGCTCGTCTCTGCAACTGTTCGATAATGCGTGCATGTCCACGATGCACGCCATCGAAGTTGCCAATCGAAACCGCACCCGCAGTGAAGCCGGCGGGGATGTCTTCAAGCTTACGAAATAGTTGCAAGTCGGACGGCTCCCGGTTGGGGATGAGATGGCAATTCCTTGCGATCGAGCTTTCGCACCTCGGCGTTTTTCTGCAAGTCACCCCAAGCTGGGGGCTGGGCATTTCGGCAGCAGACGGGGCCACTACCGCTGGGAATCTCCTCGACGCTTCGCTCGCTGTGGGGGGAAACCAGCACCTCGTTGTACCCATGTTCGCGTTTCGACTCCAGGGGATCAAGTGGTTTAAAGTCCCCCCCACATGAAAGTCGCCCAAGACCCGTTGGAGGATTTTATGGGGGTTTCGTAGAATCAGCAGCACAGGATGACCGCGCTTATCCGCTGATCCACTCCCCACGCACCGGAACGCTTCATGATCAACCGCCAACGACTGCTCGACCGCTTTCTCCGATACGTGTCCATCGACACCACGGCACAAGACGAAGCAGGAATGTACCCCAGCTCCCCCGGACAGATTACGTTAGGCCAAATGGTCGTGAGCGAGATGGAGGAACTCGGGTTACAAGAGATCGAACACGACACACATGGTCTGCTGTATGCGACCGTCCCGGCGACACAATCGGGCGAGCTTCCCGTCGTGGCATTCAATGCCCACTTTGACACCTCGCCGGAAACGACGGGAAAAGACGTCCAGCCGCAANTCATCGAGAATTACGCCGGCGGTGATATTCCGCTGCCAGGAGATCCGGAGCAAGTCCTTCGGGTGGAGGCGAACCCCCGGCTCAACGAGCTGATCGGCAAAACGCTGATCACCACCGATGGCACGACACTGCTGGGCGGTGACGACAAAGCGGGAATGGCAGTCATCATGGAGCTGGCACATGTGCTCATGGAGCAACCCGACATCGCGCACGGGCCGGTCCGGATCCTCTTTACTTGCGATGAGGAAATCGGTCACGGAGTGGACCATGTCGACCTGGAGAAACTCGGGGCGGATGTCTGCTACACACTCGATGGCGAAGGTGCCGGTGCAATCGACACCGAAACTTTTTCAGCCGATATGGCGGTGATCACCATCCGGGGCGTGAACATCCATCCCTCGATTGCTCAAGGTCGCATGGTGAACGCACTGCGCGCTGCAGGCGAACTACTGGCCGCACTGCCACGCGATACACTGGCCCCCGAGTGCACGTCTGGTCGCGACGGATTCGTCCACCCCTACACCATGGAAGGCGGTGTTGCCGAAGTCAAAATCAAAGTGATCTTGCGAGACTTCGATACAGCGGCGCTGACGCTCCAAGCCGATTTACTGCGGAAAGTCGCGCAAGAAGTCGAAGCAACCATCGCGGGCTGCTCGATCCAAGTCGACATTCAAAAACAGTACCGGAATATGGCCGATGGGCTCCGTCAGGAACCGCGTGCCGTCGCCTATGCAGAACAGGCGCACACACGGCTGGGATACGAATCACGGCGCGCGATCATCCGCGGTGGAACGGACGGTTCGCAGTTGACCGAAAGGGGATTACCCACGCCCAACCTCTCCACTGGACAGCACAATCCCCACTCGCCCTTGGAATGGGCATGCCTGGATGAGATGGTCCAAGCCACCGAAGTCATTGTCGAGCTGGTTCAGGTGTGGGCAGAACAGCCAGCCTGAGAGCACCGCAATAGACGAATCGACATCAGCACGTGCCGGCTGGCGTGGCGGCAGAACGCCGCCCGTCCCCCGCATCCGAGCGACATATTTGGCAATCCAACACTTGACCCTGCCTCAGTGCCGCCGAACAATGCACTTGGCCGCCCGATTCGACGGTCCGCAGACGCGCCCCACGGAGGCACCGGGAGTCCCGCCTCCAATGCATGCGTCACCCCGGCCAATCACCCACTCACGTGCATTCTGTCAGGCCAGCTACTATGTCTTCGTTGCTACGCTTTGCGTTTGGTACGGTGCAGCCCGATGTTGATTTGCGAGCCGCATCCTGGGCCTTGCTGCGACTGCTGAAACAAATGGATTTCGAAGTCCAATCGTTTGGCTCACGTTCCCTTTTGACAACGCTCGATGGTGCTCATGTCGCCACGGGGCAACGAGCACGCCACCTGGACAGTTGGACGATGTCACCGGAGGTCTGCGTTGAATCGTTATTGCAAGGAACGGAACATGCCGATGTGGCGGTCATCGAAGGCAGCTATGATTGTGCGTTTGACGGACCCCAGGGTGGTAGCCTGGACCGACTGTGCGAATGGCTCGATTTACCTCGCCTGGCGGTCGTCGATGTCCGCCGGCTACGCACCACTGGCTTGCCAAAGTTGCTGGCGGAAGTCGACGGTTTCTTTCTCGATGGGGTGTCCAGCGTCGAAGAACTCTATCGCTACAAGACGGATCTCGAGGCGATCTTCCAGGCCCCTGTGATCGGCAGCCTGTCGCAACTCACCGGAGTCCGCACGGCCATCCATTCCATTCCTGCGGGCACCAAGCCTCCCGTCAGCCTGTGCGATGCCCTGGCCCATAGTTTGTCGGCACACTTTTGGCCGGAAGCATTACTGCAAGCGGCCGAGCGCGCAGCCTGTGGCGTCGCTCCCTCCGACCTGTTCGGCCAGTTCGTGGATCTCAGCAATCACCGTGTGGCCGTCGCCTACGATGACGCCTTTCATTCCTACTTTCCAGACACCCTCGAACTCCTGGAGAAGCGTGGCGCAACGTTGGTGGATTTTTCGCCACTCCGCTGCGAAAGCGTGCCCACCGACGTGGACGTCGTTTATTTCGGCGGCGGCTCCATCGAGCAGCATGCCGCCGCGCTGTCCCACAACTGCTGCCTGCGTCAGACACTGAAACAACATGTGCGGCAAGGCGGATTGGTATACGCCGAATGCTCTGCTGTGGGGTACCTCTGTGAAGAGATGGTGATCGATGACACATCGCATCGCATGGTCGGTCTTCTGCCGGCCACCGCGCATCTTCAGAATACCACTTGCCAACCGGTGCCAACCCAAACGACGTTCACTCAAGACTGCTGGTTGGGAAATCGTGGTGACACGTTGCGCGGCTACCACACCAACCGCTTGCAATTCGAATGCCGCCCTCAAGTGGAAACTTTTTCGCGGACACACGCTGGGGATCCCTGCCTGATCGGATACGGTGCGGTGCTCGCCAGCCCCATGCAGATTCACTTTGCTGCCCAACCCGAACGCCTCCAACGTTTTTGTCGTCCCGGCAGCCCGATCACCAGCGTTGCTCGCTGACCCGCAGCGGACGGACGACAGGTCGGCGTTGACGGCATCGCAATGTACTTGGCGGTCGTTTTGCATT
>NZVR01000072.1 GCA_002701545.1 Blastopirellula sp.
TACTTGGGTTGACGTCTACTTTACCAATCCGGCAAGCGAAGATCCGATTCACGAAGAAGTGACTTTACTGCTACTGGAACGCGTCAAAATCCTGGCCGTCGATGAACAGACTTACGAGGGAGCACGGGTCGCCGTTAACAACCGAGCCGGACGCACTCCGAACGCAGCGGTCACACTTGCTGTCTCACCAGAGCAAGCTGCTTCGTTACAGGTTGTGAACAACCGCGGAACACTCTCCCTGGCTCTGCGTAATCCTGACGACGAACAACTCGTGTCTGCTGCTGGCCCCGAAACACTTCATCAGTTGCTGAATGTACAACCTGTGCCTCGGCAACAAATGACAATCTATCGTGGCAATGCCAGTCAAACCATCCAGTTTGAAGACGACCAGCGGGTTTCGCAATCGGCACCACGCTATGCCGCAGGTCACGCAGCTCGCCCGGCCATCACTACGCCGGTGGGATCCCCAGCAAAGGATTCCCAGTAGCGGCTGCGTTCGACAGGACTATTCCCATAAACCATTTGGTTGATTGACGAGATACTATGATCAGCAATGCCACACCGACTGACTTCCCTGAGGTGGACCCCGCGGAAATCGATTTCCAGCGACTGAAAACGTCCGTGCATGAAGAACTGGTCGAATCCCTGGACCTCGCGGCCGTGGGAGAGATCGACAACGAGCAAATGCGGGAAGAAGTCCGCGAACTGAGCGGCGACATCGTCAAACGCCGACGACTCAACCTGCCCAAGGAAACTCGTTCTCGGTTGCTTGAGGAGTTGCAACACGAAGTCTTCGGATTGGGACCATTGGAAGGTCTGATGGACGACCCTACGATCAGCGATATCCTGGTCAACGGCCCCGGTGAAGTTTACATCGAACGACTCGGGCGACTGGAACCGACCGGCATCGTGTTTGCCGACGATCAGCACGTCATGCGGATTGTCCAACGCGTTGTGGCCAAAGTGAATCGTCGCATCGACGAAGTCAGTCCGATGGTGGACGCGCGTCTGCCTGACGGATCGCGTATCAACGCGGTGATTCCACCGATCGCTTTGGACGGCCCCAAATTGTCCATTCGACGTTTTGGCGCCGACCGCCTGACCACGGAGGCCTTGTTAGCAAATGGTTCCATGAGTCAATCGATGGCAACGTTCCTGGAAGCCGCGGTTGCTGCCCGCACCAGTTTCCTGATTTCAGGCGGCACAGGTGCGGGAAAAACCACCTTACTGAATGCCTTGACCGCCGCGATTGCCCACGACGAACGGATCGTCACGATTGAAGACTCTGCAGAGTTACTGCTCCAACACCGGCACGTCGCACGACTGGAAACGCGACCGGAGAACACGGAAGGCAAGGGCGAAATTTCGCAACGCGATCTTGTTCGCAACAGCCTTCGCATGCGTCCTGATCGGATTCTGGTCGGCGAAGTCCGCGGTGCAGAAACCTTAGACATGCTACAAGCGATGAATACCGGTCACGAGGGATCGCTGACGACCATTCACGCCAACGATACTCTGGATGCCCTGGCCCGTCTGGAAATGATGGTCGCCATGACCGGTTTTGAATTACCCGTTTCCGTCGTCCGCCAATACGTCACAGCCGGAATCAAACTGGTGGTTCATGTAGCTCGCCTCAAAGGTGGAGCACGCCGCGTGATGAGCATCAGCGAGATCGTCGGACTCGAAAACGGCGACTACCAACTGGAAGAGATCTTTGGCTTCCGCCAGCAAGGACTCGATCAGGACGGAGTTGCCAAGGGTGAATTCTACACAACGGGTTACCAACCGAAGTGCATCGAAANCTTTGCTGACGAGGGAGTCGAAGTCCCTGCCAGCGTCTTCGCCAAATAAAACTACATGCCGTAGCGAGTGAATCCCATCTACCTCGCTGCAGCAGCAATTGATCCACTAATCCCCGGGAGTCGCCAAGATGCCTAACGACGTTGTCTTATCGAACGACGTTGTCGTCTTCATCGCCTTCGCCTGCATTGTGGTTACTCTGACCGCAGTGCTGCTGGTGATCAAAAGACTGTTCTTCCCAAGCCGCGAACGCGCAACACGCTTGCGTGATGTCGTCCGTGCTGTCCCCCGAGCGGATCAACAGAATCAATCGCCGATCGGCAAAGTCGACCACTGGCTTGACCGCACGGTCTATCTGTCCGGGCTCGACATGGGCACAGGTACGGCGGTTGCACTTTTGGTCATTGCTGTACTCGGTACCGGAGGCATCACCCTGGTGCTGACCGAGAATCCGACACTCACGATCATTGCTGGAATTTTCACCGCCATGATCGTCCTGTGCTGGCTAGAAATCACCAAGCGACGGCGTTTACAGGCATTCGAAATCCAATTCCCAACCGCACTGGACATTCTCTCCCGGGCCGTCCGGGCGGGAGAAAGCCTGGAACAGGCAATCGATCTGGTTGCCACTGCATCTCGCGACCTGGTTGCGACCGAGTTCCGACGCTGCTCCAAACAACTCGAAATGGGCCTATCCGTCTCCGCAACGATGGAAGCCATGACACAACGCATCGGCTCGATGGATGTTCGTATCTTCAGCAACACGCTGTCCATTCACCGTGAGTTGGGTGGCAACCTGCCAGAAACCCTAGAACGGCTGGCAGGCGTTATCCGCGATCGCCACGAATACATCCGGCAAGTCAAAAGTGTCACCAGTGCGGGACGTTTATCGATCATGCTGGTGTTGGCACTGGGCCCCTTGCTGTTTGGGTACATGTTCATGTTCCAACCCGAGTACGGCAACGCTTTGTGGCAAGATCCCACGGGGCGCCTGATGCTCATCGGGGCTGTCATCTCTCAGGTGGCAGGCATCATTTGGGTCATGCAAGTTTTGAAACGAGATTACTAATCACAGTCCATTCGCTCGCCGGCGAATGGCCGATTCCAAGCCAAGAGCAACACTATGGTCCCAGCGCTCATTACCTCAGGAACGTTCATCGGCATCGCACTTGCAGTCCTTATCGTAGGACGCGTCTTGCTCGGTGGCCGAAACCGTCCCGATGCAATCAGCAGAAAACGATCGCCGTTCCGCAACTTCGTGACAACCACGTTCGCCACGGTCATTCCCACCACGTCACAGCGTTGGGAAGAAGTCCGGGCCGACGTCATCAAGGCCGGCTATTACCACCGCCGCGCCGCCTATGATTTCTTTGCACTGCGTAACGTCGCAGTCATCGGCTGGCTCTCCTTCATTGCCGCAGCCATCCTCTTACTTGATATGTCCCGTTCAGAAATCATCCAAACCGCCGTGGGCGGTACCGTCATCCTGATTTTGATCTACGCCGTCCCGAGTCTGATTCTCGGTGCCTTGGCAAAAGGCCGCGTGCAACGCATCCAATATGCGTTACCCGACGCGTTGGACATGGTCAATATGATGGTCACCGGTGGCCTGCCTGTCAGGCAGTCCATTGAACGCGTCTCTGAAGAAATCGCGTCCACTCATCCCGATTTGGCCTGCGAACTGGCGATTGTCAATCATCAATCCGAAGCAGGCTCTTTGGATCAAGCTTTGAAAACATTCGCCAAACGGATCGATGTGCCTGAAGTCATCGCATTATCCACCATGGCCAGACACGCAGACCGCCTTGGCGGTAACGTGGCCACCGCGTTCCGAGACTACTCAGACAGCATTCGCCGTGAGCGCCGTCAACGGGCGGAAGAGCGCGGCAACAAAGCCGCAGTCAAGATCATGTTTCCCATGGTCCTGTTCCTCGCCCCGCCCATCTATGTTCTCTTGCTCGGACCTGCCGTCCTGGAGTTACGAACCTTCATGGTTCGCGAAAACCAAGCGGGCGGCATCCTGTCTCAAGAGGCTCAAGCAGAAGCGACCGGTCTGCAGCGTTTTCGTAATCCATCAGACAACGAACAACGCAACGCACCCGTCCGCAATCAGCCATAGCATCCTTTGGCACCACGCTATCGCGTGATCGAAACGCCTCGTGGCAAGATCAAGGAGGATGGCACGTGATTTCTCGTCGGCTGCTTGGTCAGCGACGGTGGTATCCGGGATGACTGTGGCGCACCTAGCGTCTGTTTCCCCGACTGACCATCCGACAGAGAAATCGTCCCTTGTGCGGCAGGGCGAGTTTGCGACGCAGCACCTTGCTGATGCGTGCTCGGCGTCCCCGGCTTGACCACTGCAGGCGGAGTCGGCTGATTCGGCAAGCTTCGGCCCGTTTTGGTGTGGTGAATCGGTACCGCGGTCGGCATCGTCATCTGGATCGTCTTCACCTGAGCCGCTGGAGTATGCATCTTGATCGATCCCTTACCTTTTTGCAGGAAGGGATTGTTCTCAATTCGCAACGGCGTCGGCACTTCAGAGACTTGCACCAACGATGGGTTGCCAGCTTTTCTCTGTGCTGTGCTTGCAGGTGCCGCGACTGGCTTGGCTGCTGGCTTGGCTGCTGGCTTGGCAGTGCGCTGGGCTTGCGCCACCCGAGTGGTCGCATTGCGGGCCTGCGGAGCTGGCGTACCGGCCTTAGGCGAGCGGCTCATATTGTTACGTGGAACCACCGGCTGTTGCCGCGCCGGTGCTGTCCGATTCGCAGCAGNTCTGGCGACCTGCGGGTTACCGTTTCGACTCTGTGCGATCGCCGCACCCTGAGGTGCCTTGGACACCTGAGCAACTGCTTGCTGCACTTGAGGTGCTGCCGACTGGCGAGCATTCGGGCCTTGCGGAGCGATTGGCCGTGTGGCCAGTGCTCGTTCCGTTGCGTGCACTCCCCTCGGATTCGTCGGAGCCGGCGTACTCAACGCTTTGTTCTTGGCAACCACTTGGATCAAGGCTTCCGCTGCATTGCGATTTTTTGGATTGATCTTGAGCGCCCTGTGGTAGTTCGCTTCTGCATCTCGAAGATTCCCGACCTGCGACTGCACAAAGGCAAGATTACTGTAGGCGGATGCTTCATCGCCAGCCTGTTGGAATTCGGCCAAGCTCTCTTCAAATCGCCCTTGCTCTCCCAGCACGAGTCCGAGGTTGGTGCGTGCACGCTGATCATTTGGATCCGCCTGCAGCGCTTGTCGGAAGTGCGCTTCCGCCTCTGGCAGCTTGTGCTGCAAATAGTAAGCGTAGCCGATATCGCCGAGCAGATTCGCAGAAGGTTCACCTGAGCGCTTGGCATTTTCAAAGTGCTTCATAGCCACTTCGAACTGCCCACGTTGGGCCGCCAGAATGGCCAGTCGTTGGTGGGCCATCGTCTCGTTCGGGACCTGGCTAATCACATTTTGGTAAATCTGTTCCGCTTTACCGGGCTGACCGTGACGTTCGCTCAGACGTGCTAACGCCAACTGGCGGTCAACCGTTGCCGGCCGTGCCTTGCTGCCGAAAGAACCCACCAGCGGATTTTTGTGCAAGTTGTGGTTGGACAGGGAGCACCCCATCCAACTCGTCGAGCTGATCGTAATGACGATGCAAATGAATATTCGACGCATGTGCTACATTCCCTCTGCAATGTTTGTTACTGGAATCCGCCGCCGAAGCCGCCGAAGCCGCCGAAGCCGCCCATGCCGCCCATGCCGCCCATGCCGCCGCCAGAGCCATTGCGACCACCGCGGATTCCGCGGCCATATGCTCGGGAAGCTTCCGTTCCGGTAATCCCTTCGGCAAATGCGGGACCGACAACCACTCGCTCGTCAGCATCGGCCACGCCCAGAGCCTGCAGTGACGCCACTAACATCTGACGGCGTTTGCGATCCAATGCTTCGTTGAAGTGCACCGGGTATTCCAACTCCGTGCCCTCCTGGATCGAAATTTCACTTCTTTCCAAGACGACCGGGAACTCGTCGCCGCGCTGCAAATTCACTGCAATCTGCTTGACGTGATCTTCACCATACGGCGTCAATTTCCAACCAGGGCCATTCTTGTCCAAGTCGTCAAACTCGTGTGAGTAAACAACATACTTGGAAGCCTCTGCATTGATCTCTTGCTGCATCATGATCTCGTCATGTTGCGTACCCAGAGGTGGATAATCAGGAGCAACCACCCCCGCCCCCTTGGGGCTCTTACAGCCGATAAATACTGCGGGTACGATCACCAGCAGTGCTGTGCCTAGTCTGAGCGTTATCTTCATCGCGACGGATCCTTCCTCATCGACGGGAGAGCGTTTGCTGTCGTTTGGGATTCTGGGTAATTTCCGGCAGGTCACAAACGTTATTCCGAGAAACCGTGGGGGCCAACAATGTACTGCTGTTGCTTCACATGGAACTTCGAATGCCGCTTCGACTGACGCATTGCCTTGGCAGCCATCTTGGCGTCGAAGTGAAGTTGGTTACGGTATTGAGGCCAAACGGTGCTGCGGTAATGGTGATCCGCACATCCTTCAGTCTGCTGCAGGAAGAAGAAATGTGCATCGGTTGGATCGGTCACTTCCATACCCGGCAACAACAACGGCACCTGTTCGAATTCCAGTGGATGAACCAGCTCAGGACTGACCAGGATGACCAACTCAGTTTCTTGACGATCCGTTTTCTGGTTACCAAAAACGGCACCTGCGACCGGGATGTCACCGAGGAATGGAAGCCGCTTATGGTTTCCACCCTGCTGGTCTTGGATCAAACCTGCAATCGCCAGCCACTGCCCTTCTCGTAAATCGACGGTCGTCATCGCACCCCGAACGTCCAGCCCTGGGATACCGTCTACCGTATTATCCTGATTTACCGAGCTGAAGGAGGGAGCGACATTGAGCCGAATGCGGTCCTTGTCGATCACCGTGGGCGTGAACGCCAGTTGAGTACCAAATCCGCGGAACGTCGTGGACACCGCACCGATGCCATCGATACCGACGGCTGTGGGAACAGCGAACTCACCACCCGAGATGAAGTTGGCAGACTGACCACTGAGCGTTACCAGTGTTGGCTCCGCCAGCAATTTGCCATAACCATTTGTCGTGAACGCTCGAATGAACAGGTTCACATCTTGGTTGTCCAGAATCGCCGTCAGGTTACCGGCCCCACCGATGAAGTGAGATAGAGACCAGGAATTCTTGACGATATCGAAGTCAGCTCCCAACTCTCGGAGTGCCGAGCGGGTGATTTCCGCAATTCTCACTTTGAGCATAACTTGCTGCTCGCCAGGCACGTGCAGCAGATTGACCACGGACGTGGTCGCTAGATCTTCTGCCCCTGGCAACTTGGCCACACTGCCAACGTTCACAACGCCGCCGCCCATAATATTCCCACCCTGGTCCAATGACTGACTACCTACGATCGCGAGGATCTCGGCAGCTTCTTTGGAGTCGCGTGCCTGTCCGCGAACAATGAGTTTGTCCGCGATTGGGATCAGTTGAACGTAACTGTTCGGATAGAGTTCGTTAATGCGGGTCTGCAGGCGGCCAAATTCCACCTCACCTCGCTCCTGCTCGATGTCATTCGCAGCAACCAGGACGAGATATCTCAAGATGGTTTCTTGATCACCATTTTGAAACCACAGCGTCATCGTGGTCTGCCCGGCTCGCTTGCCGACAATCTCGATTTCAGCCGGGCTGATTTCATTGACATCAATGACGCCTGCATCCGTGATCGCCACTCGAGTGATCGGCAGACGCGTCTTGACGATCTTCGATTGGCTCGGTTGTACCTTGAAGATCAATTCTGGCTCGAGAACACTCTCGATCATTTGATCCTGCTTTTGCAGTGCAGCGGCACTTGGATTCGCTAGTGCTTTTAACTGGGGCGGAATCCGCTGCAAATTGTCCTGCTGGGCAAGAAGTGGTGTGACAAACGTCACTGCGAGTAGCAGTGCTAACTTCTCGCACCTCAAAACGTGCTCACGAAGCAGTCGAAAAAGCTGTTTGCATTGCATGGTAGAACATCGCAAAAGTGTTAGGTGGACAACGGCAGACACGTTCGATTCTCGCGCCATCACAAATTCATTCGGCAATCTGGAAAGTGTGACTTGAACGGTTCTACGGCATTTGCCACTCATGCGAATTCTGATAGCACTGCCAATAGCACTGCTATTTTTGATTTTACATAGCGCGGACCATCACAATCCGGTCCCGCATGCAAGCAATGACTTGGGCAACTTGGGAGTCTGCGGAAAATGTACGCGGTGAAGAATTAGCTCTAACCGCGAAATGCCGGTTATGACGAATGATGAATGATGAAGAAACAAGATCAACGATTTCTCTCACCATCATCACATTCCTTGCGAGGATGAAACTCCATGAAAGTCGCCGCTTACGCTATCCTTTGTTCCGCTTTGCTAGCGATGCCCGCTTTCGCCTGGGATGAACCTTCTGCGGATGATGCTCCCGTACAGCAAGCTAACGAACCCACCCCAGCTGCGGAATCTACTTCTTCCGAGCCACAAGCCGATGCCACCGGCGAAACCGCGAGGGACGATCTCTTCTATGATTGCAGCGGCAGCACGTGCCACAGTTGCAATTCCGTATGTTTCGGATGTGAATGCGACTGCAACGCCGGCAAATTCATTCACGCGCTGTTCTGTGGCCCCGACAACATGTATCAACACATGCCTTATCTGGCCGCGCCGAAAACGTACTATTACTTCCGACCCTACAATTACATGCAAGTGCAGACTCAGCAGGCTCAAGCGCAACTCTGGGGCGCCGATCCTGGCATGCCGTACTCGAATGCCGTGTTCCAGGAGGTCTATAAGAAGATCGCATCGTCTGAAGCCGAAGAAGCGGTTCTGCCAGCTCCGGCAGCCGAGTAGCCTGCGGAACGCGGTCTGCCCTGCGGAACGCCGTCTACTATTCTGAGCAGAGCGAAAAAACGAAAGCCCCGATTGCGATGCATGCAATCGGGGCTTTTTCGTTTAATCGATGCGGCAGTCCATTCGAATCGTGGACGCAGCCATCTTAGCCCCCGGCTGCTTCGTTTCCTCGATCGTCCGGATCGCACGTCGCACCTCCGTTACCGTCGGTGCTACACTTCCTCGCCGCATTTCGATACTTCGTCCGCTGGATTCTCGACGACCCCGGGGTAAACCCGCGACGCGTTCGAGAAAATGCACACCGGTACCGTAAAAAGGTCCCAATGGCGATCGCCACGCAACACGAGCGATGATGTCCACCACTTCGTCATCCAGGTGCAGTTGCAGTGCCAGATGGTCGCATTGCATCGGCGAGAAATAGAGCAGCCCAGCCCCCTCGGCTGTCAAATCCCGCGTCACGGCTTCCAGAGTTGCCCCCAAAGGTTGCAAAGCGTGGTCCAAAGGTTGAACCAAAACAGGGATCACCACCATCTCACGCGTCTCCACGCGACATTCGCAAGCTTCGCGAAGCCTCGCGTGAACGATCCGGCGTTTGGCGAATTCGACCAACTCCGACGCAGGACGAGGCCTCTGCCTGTCCCTAAGGTCTGCCGATGCGCGCAGCGTGCGCATGAAAGTCGTCATGTCCTGCCCCTGTGTGACGATCCGTTGCTTCTCAACCTCGCAAAGATAGCGTTGAAGAAAACGAAATGCTCCATTTCCAGCAGAATCTGCCACGGTTTACCACACTTGCCGTCTCACAACACGCATCATACGTTTCGTGCCGATTATACGACGCCAGGGCAACCTCAAAACCTTCGCCAAAACCTGCTAACCCCTGAGCACACTCGCTCGTTCACCCCGCTGGTGAGATCATGGAAGCAGGCAGAGAGGGTGCCCACAATCGCCACCTCTCTCAAGAAGACTTGGGCCGCACCCAGGTTTCTCCCTTTTTATATCGCTTCGCACGGTCAATCACAGTCGCGTCCTGACTGATGGCAATCACCCGGTCGAGTGCCTGGTGAAACTCATCTCGATGCGATTCACGTAATCCACTCTGATGGGCCAGTTCCACGACGGTGAGACAAGCTTTCTCGCGGAAGGCTGGTTCATCGAAATAGCGTGCGACGTAGCGTAAGGTCTCAATCGCGCGTACCGCTTTGGCTCGCTCAATCACGCGTAATCGATCCTCGTCATGCTCGCACATGGCCATCGCCGTGCGCAACAGATCGAGCCGAAACTGCTCACTTTCCTCGCCCGGCAACGGGGCCACGCGAATCAGTGCACGCAACGCTTCACGTCGTCGTTGAGGTTGCGATTCCGTACGCGCCAGTTCCAACAGTCGGAACGCGATGGAGGCATCGGGCCAGTTAAACAACGCCTTGAAACCCGCCGCCTGTTGTGCCGCATCATCCGATCGAACCGCTTCTTCTATAACCCGCAGCGCCGCTGGACCACCGACTCGCCCGACGGTCGGCAACAAGACCAGACGTTGCTGAGACGTCAAACCGTCCAGTGCCTCCAACAGAGGCTTGGCTGCGTCCGCTTCTGGATCGTCTTTTTGACAGACACGCATCACCGCGCGTTCAGCCGCCGCACGTTCGCCGCCCGGCTCGGCCTTCAATACGCCTTGCACCATCCCGGCGACATCTGATTCCGTGGCCAAACCGGCGAGCGCCTGCATGGCAGCTTCGCGCACTTCCGGGTCGTCTCCCACCGCCACGGCCAGAATCGAAGGTACGGTCTCACGAGCCCGACGCTCGGTCAGCGTCTCAATCAGTAAAACACCCAGCGCTGCATCCGCATCCGACAACATCTCAGCCATCGCTGCCGAGGGCTCCGTTCCCGGCAAGACGACCAGGCTTCGCCGAGCCGCTTGCCGAACCGATTCGGCCGACCCCAGCGCCAACGGATACAACGCAGGCAGGTCGGACGCGTCTCCTAAACTCCCCAACGCCTTGACGGCAGCGACGCGCACGGAATCATCCGTACTACTGCCCAACAAGGCGCGTACGGCGGGTGCGGCCACCTGATCACCTCGATCAGCCAACGCGCTGAGAAACCCCACTTGGGTCTCCGCAGGTAATGTAGGAAGCAGCGCAGCAAACTGCTTCGTCGTGGCTGCGCCAGGAAACGCGTTCCGAATCTGGTCGAACGCGACCGCTCGAAACTCCTTGTCTGACTCAGCCAAGAGGTCGACAACCACTTGGATGTCGACCTCGTCCGCCGGTAGTCGTCCCGGTAGGGCACTTGCGATTCCGACGCCAATCCAAACGACAAGCAGTTGCTGGGACAACTTCACTCTCACATCCTCTCGATGAACCGCGCGTGATCACGGACTGGTAATCCGCATCTCACTAGCGCATCTCACTAGCGCATCTCACTAGCGCATCTCACTAGCGCATCTCACTAGCGCATCTCACTAGCGTTTAGCACACTCCAGCATCCCGCGGGTGGCGGCCAGCTTGACGTGCTTGCGACTCGAGCCAATCAGACTTTTGTAAAGTCCCAAGGCCGCCTTCTTGTCACCGTCGCCCAGCAGTGACTCGGCACAAGCCAATTTCGCATCGTCGACGGCGGCTCCCGCCTCGGGGTTCGTATCACTGGAAGCCAAGGCGTCCGCGGCGGCGGCCGTTCGAATCGCCGCTAATCCGTGGGCTGCGGCCTGGGCAACCGCCGGATCGCTGTCACTCAACAGCTTACCCATCGGGCTTACACTGGCATCATCTTGCCGAACCCCCAGCGAGGCGATCACGCCAACCTTCAAGGCACCGTTGACTTGCGCCAAACCGTTTCGCAGGGCAGCAGCCGCTTCCGGAGCCGGAATCCGCTCTAACGCATAACGCGCCATGTGGGAAAGTTTCTCGTCGCTCAAAAACTTCGCCAAAGTCGGGACACACGTCGCCGTTCCCACCAACATCAGCTTGCGACACAAAAACTGTTTTGCATCGTAGGACAACTCGGTGCCCAAAGCAGCGGCCAGTTGCTGCTCCAGTTCGGCACGCGCTGCGGCATCGCCGTGCGTGCTGACAACCGCTTCGTCAATGGACTTCAAGGTCTTCGGGTCAGTGCCCCAGTCATAGCTCTTCAGGGCTTCAAAGGCGTTTTCCAACATGGATGTATTCCTAATTCAGGAGATTGTTTTGAAGAATGAAATCGAAATGGTCGCAAGGTCCCGCGGCACTACAGTTGCCATGGTTCGCGGCGAGCGCGGTCGAGGAGCCGATTGGCTTCTTCGTCATTCACAAATTCTTGTTTCGCGACATCCCATTTCAATGAGCGTTCGAGCGTGTAAGCGGCGATCCCGAGATGACTGACCATGACCGAATTGACGGCATACTCAATATCACGGAACGGCTTCTCACGTGTTTTCACACAATCAATGAAGTCTCCATAAATGCCTCCAGTACCCTTGTACACCGGGACCGGCTTGGCCTCTTTCGATTCATCCGAACCCTCGACTGCCAAATTGCCTTTGCCAGGTTTGTTATGCGTGAGCAGCAGACCATTGGGATACCGGTATTCAAGATGCCGTTTACCACCCTCGTTGTGATAAACCACTTCTTCGGGCTGCAGGTCGCGAACATCCACGGCAAAGGTGGCACCACCAAAGTGATGTGCTCCCCAGTCCGTCATCCCACCACCTGAGTAATCAATGTAAGATCGCCAGCTGTTACCGCTGGTCGAAAAGCTGCCCGAGCAACGCTTGGAATTATAAGGAGCCCACGGTGCAGGGCCTAACCACAGATCCCAATCGATATCCTGGGGCGTATCTTCCGAAGGCAGATTGCATGCCTGCGAAAGTGGTCCCACGTTGACATTGATCGATTTGATCTTGCCAATCTCACCACTCCAACATTTATTCACCACGCCTCGGTAATCTTGCAACACGCGCTGACTACCACCTGAGACGACACGGCCGTAGCGCCGCGCCGCTTCGATCATCAACGGCCCCTCACGCAGCGTCCGCGTTTCCGGCTTCTGGCAATACACATCTTTCCCTGCACGACAGGCTTCGATCACCATGATGGCATGCCAATGGTCAGGTGTGGCAACGTGGACAGCGTCGATATCGTCACGCGCCAACAACTCCCGGAAGTCGTTATACGCCGTGCAATCTTTGTTGCTGTATTTGCCGTCAACTTTTTCTTTGGCTTTCTCGCGAACACCCTTGCGCACGTCACACGTGGCGACATACTGCACATCACCTCGGTTCAGAAAATTGTTCTGATCACCACGTCCCATGTTTCCAATACCAATACCGCCCATCACAATTCGATCGCTGGCCGGCGGGCGTTGATCATCGCCCAAGGCGGATGAAGTAATCACGTAAGGGGCCGCTGCTGCAGCCACACCAGCCGTTTTCAGAAAATCACGGCGCGATGAATCGAGCTTTCTGGGCATTGGTCAAACCTCCTGGAGGTAACGGGAATGAAGTGTCGTTGGTCATCCGTTGTTTGGGCCAGGCACACTGCGGTGCTGGTCCGCCAAACAACGTCTCTTGTCAATGCAGCATCTTACCATCGTTGCCCGACGTCCGGGGCGTCGGGCACGTCAGTTACACGATATGTTACATTTCCCCACCAAAACACCCCCCCCCGAGTCCCTCACATCCCCCATCCCTCCCGCCTGGGGCACAACTTGATTAAACTGAGGCACCTGCTTTGCTCGAGCCGCGCCGTTCAACGAGCTTTCCTGCAACTTATGCTTTCACTCGGCAACGTCGTCATGCGATACCAACTGACTTTGCTCTGCTTGCTAGTCTCCTCTGCCACCGGGTGCTGGTCCCCATCATCTCAGCACGAACATCAGGCGCACTGGCTGGAACGGGGAATCGTCCATGAAGCGTTCACCATCGACCTGGGCTTTGAGGCAGTGGATGCCGACTCAGGTGGAACCTTGAAACCGCTTGCCGTCGTTCAGCGCGACGGCAAACCAGTGACCAATGCGATGGTATTCTGCCGTTGGGACAGCCCCGCGGGGGACGCCACCGAATCGGCCACGGTCTATGCAACAGATGGCAGTCCCGCCTGGTACGCCGGCCCTGAGTTTCAGCCAGCCGCGTTACCGTGTTCACTGCACTTCCGCATTGTACTGCCTGACACCCCGACAGCGTTCCACGGTGAAATTACCGTGTCTCAGGCAGACGAGACAGCACCGGCCGGATAGTCAAACGCTCGCTTTTACCCCATGCGGACAACCGCAAGAGGATCGCCATCAGGGTGATTCCGCACTGAGTTGCTTGTGAATCGCAGCAACGGTCTGCTGGGCCAGTGCTTTTGATCCTGCAGGTGTGAAGTGCACATTCGCGGGACGCTGGATCTCTTTCAATCTGGCCTGGGCGAACGTGTACTGATCGTCAATCGCAATCGCATGTTCGTCCATAATCTTCTTGGCGACCGCGTTATATTTCGCGGCATCTCCGACCACGCGGCCTTTGGCACCTGCGGGTACGGGAGTGGTCGTCCGCCATATCAAACGCGCGCCGGTCGTCTTGAGTCTCGCAACCAACCGCCGCAGATTTGCTTCGTATTGCTCCAAGGGTACTTGCTGCCGACTCGTGGACGCCTTGGGATCCGCCAGGTTCTCTCCGTTGGGGCCCATAAATTTCAGGTCATGCAAACCCCAGTTGAAATGAATGACATCCCATTTGCCATCACCTAACCACTGGTCAATTTCCGCAACACCTTTGGTAGTTGGCCCACAATTGGTCAACGGACGATGCACGTTGGCCTTTCCCTGCAGCATCTCGCGGACAGGCACGGTGTAACCGATCGAAATCGAGTCACCGATCAGCAGTACGCGCGGCAAGCCCGCAACATCTTCGACTTTCGCCATCGCCGGGTTCGGCCGCCGTTGCGGTTTCGATCGCGGTGTCGGTTTGGCTTGCTCTTCACCAGCAGGCGAAACGCTAATCAAACAGACAAGAAGTACACAACACAGCAGCATTCTGATCGGAGCCATCACAGTTCGGAATTCCTTCTTGATTTCCAGGAGTGTCGTCAGTCATTTTCGTATCTTAACTCACCAGCCTTACAAAACGGACTCTTTTTCGGCACCCCCATCGCCAGATTCCCTGCGGCACAATGTACCCCGCTCTCCCTGAAAAACTTCGTTGCCTTCGGTTGTGGCTATGCGCGCGGATCGGGAACGTTTGACAGACACAAGGCAGGGGGCCTGTTACAATCAACCTGTACGTGCAAGCACGCCGGACACAGTTCCCCGCCCAGAGAGATGCCCTTTGAGATCGCGGATTTATCGAGCCTTGACCATGCTCAGCTTGATCCTGGCGGGAGAAACGATTTTCCTGCCCGCCTTCCACCTGGGTCGTTATTTCAAGTCATCTCTACTTACGACCTACGGAATCGACGAGTTTCAACTGGGACGACTGGGGGCGCTCTACGGAGTCTTGGCGACCGTCAGCTACTTTTTAGGTGGCCCTTTAGCAGACCGTTGGGCGCCGCGTAAGCTGATGAGTCTTTCGCTGGTCATCACCGCATTGGGCAGCTTGTACATGGCCCAATTCCCCAGCTTCAACGGCTTGCAGGCACTGTTCGCGTTCTGGGGTGTTTCCACCATCCTGGGTTTCTGGGCGCCCTTGATCCGGGCGACACGCGAGTGGGCTAAAGATCACCAGCAAGGCCTTGCTTTCGGAATCCTCGATGGTGGCCGCGGATTGGCTTCTGCCGTCATCGCTTCCGCTGCAGCCTTCGCCTTTGCAGCAATGGTCGGTAACCAAACGACGATTGCCCCGGATGTGGAATTGGCCGCTATCCGCAATCTGGTTTACTCTTACGGCGTCTATTGTCTGGTCGCCGCGTTTTGTGTCTGGTGCTTCGTCCCCGACACCCAACCCAAACGCTTTCAGCCACCAGCCGACAACTCAAAGCCACAATCGAGTCTGTTAAGGAGACTGGGGCAGGTGCTCCGTTCACCAGCGATTTGGCTGCAAGCAATCGTCATCATCGCCGCTTACAGCGCGTTCAAGATGATTGACAACTATGGCATCTATGCAGAAGACGCCTATGGATACACGCGCACCGCATCAGCTCACCTGATCGCTAATATCAGCTACGTCCGTGTGGGGGCGGCACTTGGTGCGGGTGTCTTAGCTGACAAATGTCTCGGCGTCCGGGGGACCATCCAAGTCTGCTTTGCCGTGCTCATACTCGCCTACGGTATGTTCCTCTTTATCACACCACACCCAGGTCTGGCGTGGTTGCTGGTGACGAATATGGTCATCAGTTGCCTCAGCTTCTTTGCCTTGCGCGGCATCTATTTTGCCTTACTGGAGGAATCAGGGACGCCGCGCGAATTGACGGGTACCGCCGTCGGTATCATCTCCTTTGTCGGCTATACACCAGAAATCTACATGGGACCGCTGACAGGATGGCTGATTCGCGAAGCACGTCGTCAAGGTGACGTACTGGCCGGGTATCATCAGATCTTCCTCTTTCTTTTCGTCCTGGCCATTGCAGGGAGCATCGCCACATTCGCGCTTCGCTGGTTTAGTGCCAGACGGCCAACTGCGACGACGGAGGAGAACACCGACCTCGCTTAACCCCAGAAAGACCCCGGTGGCGGTCCTGCCTTTGACCGTGACGACGTTTGGGAAAACATCGTGCCAAACCGTATCTCGCCGTCGCCAGAAACCGACCGAAAACTCACCAGAAGGACACCGCATGCGCCTGCTGTTTCACATTGGGTGGCTTGTTTTGCTGACACTCAGTCTGCTCGCCAAGGCACCTGCTACCGAGCATTACGACATACTCATTCGCGGCGGAAAGATCGTGGACGGGAGTGGCAACCCTTGGTTTCTGGGGGATGTTGCCATCCGCGGTGACCGGATTGCCAAGGTCGCCAGACGAATATCAGGAACTGCCCGGCGCGAAATTGACGCGTCCGGTTTGATCGTCGCACCAGGCTTTATCGATATCCACTCACATTCCGACTATCTTCTGCTCGAAGACGGCAACGCGCAGAGCAAAATCACCCAAGGCGTCACGACGGAAGTTCTTGGGGAAGGCCATTCCGCCGGTCCGCGAACCGGGCTGCTACCCCGCAAGTCAGCGCAAGTTGCGGGCGAGACCGTCCATTGGTCCTCACTCGAAGAGTACTTCGCTGTCCTGCGACGATCGGGCATCTCCACCAACGTCGCTTCGTATGTGGGCTTAGGCAATGTCTGGCAATCCGTGATGGGACAGTCGTTTGAACGGCCGACTTCCGACCAACTGGCAAAGATGAAAACCCTGGTGGACGAAGCGATGCAGGATGGAGCGTTGGGGCTTTCAAGCCAGGTAATGATGCCGCCCGGGTCACTAGCCACCACCTCCGACATCGTGGCACTCTGTCAAGTCGTCGCACCTTACCGGGGAATCTACTCTTCACACATTCGCAACGAAGGCACCGAAGTGCTCACGGCCGTCAAGGAGGCGATTGAGGTCGGTGAACGGGCCGGGATCCCAGTCGACATTATCCATTTAAAGATCGCCGACCAAACACTCTGGGGGCGCATGGATGAAGTCGTTGCCTTGATTGAAGGCGCCCGTCGCCGGGGTGTGAATGTGCAAGCCAATGTCTACCCTTATACACGTGGCAACAACAATCTGGTCAGCATCGTTCCCCCTTGGGCTCACGAAGGAGGCAAACAGAAACTGCTCGCCCGCTTGCGTGACCCGCAACTGCGCGAGCGGCTCAAACGTGATATGCGTGGAGAACCGAAACCGATTCCCGGCTGGTATAACCACTTCACCGCAGTGGGGAGCGATTGGTCACGAATCCTCGTCAGCGGCGCGGGGCGTTACCAAGGTCTGACGATGGACCGCGTCATGGCCTTGCGCACGGAAAACCGACCGAAGGCCGACCTGCTCGACGAACTGCTGGACTTGCTCGTAGAAGAAGATGGTTCGGTGAGTGCTGTCTACGCACACCACACCGAGGCCGACATGAATCTGGCGTTACAGCAACCCTGGTGCTCGATCGGTTCCGACGGTTCGGCCTATGCGGTTTCCGGTCCGTTACGTCGTGGCAACCCGCACCCCCGCAACTTCGGAACATTCCCGCGCGTTCTGGGGGTGTATGTGCGTGAACGAGGTCTGCTGCGGCTCGAAGATGCCATTCGCAAAATGACCTCACTGAATGCCACCAAGGCAGGGCTCAAAGACCGTGGGTATCTGCGGCAAGCTGCTTTCGCCGACGTTACGGTGTTCGATCCTGCACAAGTCATCGACCGGGCCACCTACACCAATTCCTTTCATTACAGCGAGGGAATTCGTTACGTCCTTGTCAACGGCCAAGTGGTCCTTGATGCGGGTCAACACACGCTCCGCAAACCCGGCCGCGTCCTGATGCGGTCAGCGACATCCGGAGGTACCTCGCCTTGAATCACGACCCGTCCCCCGATCACCCTGAAAACGCCCGCCCGCAATTGAAGCGCGCTTTAGGATTCAAAATCGCGTTAGCCGTCGTTGTGGGCAACGTGATCGGCTCTGGAATCTTTGCAAAACCTGGAGCGATCGCCAACGACACCGGGAACTTCGGCTTGATTCTCGGCGTCTGGATTCTGGGCGGCGTGCTCTGCATTCTGGGTGCGCTCTGTTTTGCCGAACTGGCCACGATGATGCCGGAAGCGGGTGGGTTGTACGTCTACCTCCGACATGCCTACGGAAAGCTGGTCGCTTTTCTGTATGGCTGGACCGAGTTTCTATTTGTCAAACCTGCATCCATGGGTGCGTTGGCAGTCATCTTTGTGGGCTCGCTGTCCGTCTCGTGCAACCTTCCGCTCTCGTCACTCGCAACCGTCGTCGCTGCCGGTCTGTTAATCCTGGGCGTTGCCTGGGTGAATGTCTTGGGGGTCCTGTGGGGCGGGCAACTGCAATTGCTGACGACGATTGTCAAAGCGGTCTTCCTCCTGCTGGTCGCCCTAGCCCCGTTACTGTGCATCCCTGTTACAGGTTGGGAAATCACCACCAGTCACTACGTTCAAACCACCCCCGTCGAAACCCCCGTCACCGCCCAGATCGCCGCCGTCCTGCTAGCCGTCATGTGGGCCTACGATGGCTGGCACGGCGTGACTCCGTTGGCCGAAGAAGTCGAGAACCCGCAACGCAACATTCCGCTCGCCCTGTTTGGTGGCATCGGTATTCTCATCGCTCTCTATGTGGCCGCTAATGTCGCTTATCACGGAGTGCTTTCCATCCCCGAGATGCGAGCGGCAGGGGACCACGTTGCCGAAGAAATGCTTTATCGTCTGGCAGGGCCGCTCGGCCGCTCCGCCGTTTCCATCGTGATCATGTGCAGTACCTTTGGTGCCATCAACTCCAATCTGCTGCTGGCCCCACGAATCACCTTTGCCATGGGTCGGGACGGTGTTTTCTTTCGGATCCTGGGCCGTGTGCATGCCAAATACCGCACACCGGTGCCAGCCATCCTCACGACGGCCACGATGGCCGTCCTACTGATTGCTACCGTGGCTGCCGGCAAAGAGCTCACCGCTTCCATCCCACTTGATTCCATTCGCTTCGACTTGGGACAGAAGATCCTGGCCAGTCTCCGCAATGATTCAACGTTCACGTTATTGACGAATTATGTGATCTTCTCCGTCAGTGTCTTCCAGTTTTTCGCAGTCCTCTCGCTGCTCGTCCTCCGCTTTCGCGAACCGGATCGTCCGCGACGTTACAAAACATGGGGATACCCTTTGGTGCCACTGCTGTTCCTGGTCGCCTACGCTTGGTTCCTGGCACAGATCTACTTCAGCAGTCCACTGGAATCACGGATCGGGATCGGCCTGATGGCGCTCGGGGTGCCTGTCTTCTTTGCTTATCGCAAACTCTCATCGCCACCAACGGCTGATGACAAGCCAAAGGTTGCTTGAACCAGAGCGTGTCTCACCGTGAGCATTCTTACAAGGAATCCACGGTCGCTACGATGCCGTCGAAAAGCCATACAGCTTGGCAGCAGTCTGCCCCAAGATCTTCGCCCGATCGCCAGCAGAGAGGTGTGCCAATAACGCAGCAACTCGGTCACGATAGGCGCGATATGATTCGGGCGTCGCTTCCGCATGGAAACCACCACCATAGATCATCCGTTCCGAACCAAAGGCCTCGGTCAGCCGGCGGAGTATTGGCTGGACATCGCGATGTGGATAGCGATTCTGATCGGGGAGCGCCGAAACTTTCATGATCGTGTTGGGGAATCGTGACCAACGCAGCACCACGTCATGTTCTTTTACCGTCCCTTGCATCGGCCGCCCCAAATGGTCGATGACCACGGTCGTCTGCGAGAATTCACGGACCAGCGGCTCCAACTGCGGAGCATAACGAGGCTCGAAATGCAATTGCATTGCCAGTCCCAACTCCGTAGCCGTTCGCCACAGGTGTCGCAAGGCGCGCGTTCCAAACGGAGGCAAACGGCCGGGGGCATAGGCATGCAATCTGGCCGCCACAATCTGCCCCGGATGACGCTTCACCAGCGCCGCCATACGATCCACCGATCCCTCTCGATCTGAAAAGAACAGACAGGTTCCCTTCAATCGTTTCCCGCCCACCCGCAGACAATGCTCCAGATAACGATGATCATCCTGGTAGGGTTCCGGGTGAACGACCACTGCAAAATCGACCCCAGCTCCATCCATGCATTCCAACAAACGCTCCGGAGTTGCCTGAGTGGTTGGCCGATACGGCGCCCGTGCGTGGTACGGAAACTTTGGATCGTTCCCCGCAAAGCAATGCAGATGTGTATCAACGACCACCGAAGCGGTGGCCTGATTGGCAGCCGCATGCCGGGGCAATTGAGACGCCACAGCCGCTCCCGCCGCGCCCAGCAAACATTGTCTGCGATGTATTTGACCGATCGTCAACGCTTGGTAGGTCATGCAAATAATCCCTCGATCACCGAACCGTTGGCGATCGGTGTCGGCCGAGTCAACCGTGGGAAATAGGTGCCATGTGGATCGATCCCCAATGCATGGTAAATCGAATAAGCAAAATCTTCGGGATGCCAGGGCCGTGTCTTCGGTTCGGCTCCCTGTCGGTCGGTCGCACCAATCACAGNTCCAGAAGCAACCCCAGCTCCAGCCAGCAACACACTGCCAGCTCCCGGATAATGATCGCGCCCACCGTACTTATTGATCTTGGGAGTCCGCCCGAACTCGCCCATCGCTACGACCAATGTCGTATCCAGCAAACCGCGGTCTTCGAGATCATCCAACAAGGTCGAGAGTGACATATCTAATTGCGGCAGATTACCCGGCCCTCGCGCACGATGCCATTCGTAACCGCTGGGGACGTTGGGAGGTGTCTCGGCAAACGACATCATCGACTCAAAGAGCAGGTGATGGTTGTCCCAAGTGCCATTGACTTTGCCGTTTCCAAACAGACCACCCTGCACCGCTTGATTGATGGTAACGAACCGAGCGCCCGCCTCGATCAAACGCCGCGCCAGCAACACGCGTTGGCCATACAGGTTCGCACCATAACGTTCCCGCAACGCCGTCGGCTCGTCTTCNAGATTGAGCGCCTGTTGCATCTTACCGGTCGTCAGCAGGTCAATCGCCTGGGTTGCAAAGGTATCNTTGGCATCCATGCCGCGATCGAGCACATTTCGCAGGCGTCCAAGGTTTTCCAGTTGCTGCAACATCGAGTTGCGGTCCTCGAAACGCGGGCGACTGAGCCGCATCTTGCCGAACGAAAAACTGGCATCACCCGGTGCGCCCTTCAGGTCCACCGCAGCATGCGCCGCTCCGAGATACCCGGGAGGATCGGTGTAACGCGCTGCCANAGGGATACCAAAGTGGGGCGGCACGCCCTCAGCTCGGCTACCCAACAGTGCAGACACNAGACAGCCGAAGTTGGGAAAATACTGNCCGGCTTGCGGAGGCAACATGCCGCTGGCAACGTGNTGTGANGCCGTGGCATGCGAACCACTCGTCCCCTGCCAGGAGCGCACAATCGCAACCTTNTGCATGCGTTGCGCCATGAGTGGCATCTTCTCACAGATGGCCGTTCCTGGCACGCTGGTCGCAATCGGACTCCACAGACCACGAATCTCGACGGGAGCGTTCGGTTTCGGGTCAAACGTTTCGAAATGACTCGGGCCACCTGCTAGAAAAAGGAAAATACACGACATATCCTGCTGCCGCTTTCCCTTGGCATGGGCCAAACTGGCCAACCATTGCGGCAGTGACAAACCAAACAAACCAGCCCCCACTTGCAGGGCACTCCGGCGCGACAGCATTGCCTGGTCTGGTCGAGTGGTATGCATGAATGGTTCCCCAACAGCATGTCAACAATGGATTTCACTGTCCTCGTTATAAAACGTCGATCAGCCACAAGCAACAACAACCTTTGCGGGCCCTACTTCGATGCCAACGCCACCGCTTGGATGGCCAGCTATCGATGTGACTTTTCTTTTTGCCAAGCGGCAAATGCGGCTTCTCGGGAGTCCGACGAAACGAAACCACACGACTGAGGAACAAACAGCGTTTTCCGGCTGCGGGCAATCCGCTGGAAACCGAAGTCGCGGGGCTGCCGACGATGCAAATGAATGTCCACCGCCAGCGCAATGTCGCGCACCTGCACTTGTAAACCAGCCCCTTCCGAATCGGGTAGCAGCGAGGGCGTGTGACACAACATCCGGTTTTTCAGGTGCGGCTGCAGGAGATCCACATCACTTGAATCGCCAAAGCGCCCCAATCCCAACAACGCATGCTGCAGCATCCGCGGAGGCGAGTTCGGCCAGAGGAGAATCCGTCGAGCTAAAGCCGCAGCGGGCGTCTCAAGGCGGTAAGTCAACGCTAAATCCAACGCATAATAACGCCCCGAATCCAGGCGGCCCGAAGTCCACTGCGAATCAGCCAACGCCAGCACAAACTGCTCGAGCAGGGGCCGCAACACCACGGTCTGGGAACTTGACTCAATGGCTACTACCGTCTCTTTCAGAGCGAGCAAGGTGATCAGTTCACTCAATCCCCCTTGTTCAGCTGCCGACATGGTCCGCTTCCCGACAAACAACAAGGTCGCGATCGTCGGGACGGGTAACTGCCGCGCCGCATACTCCCCGTTCACATCAAACGGTTGCAGCGTGTGAACACGCTGCAACACTTGCTCGTCAAACGACTCCTCTTGTCGCGCACACGCGAGCAACAACATCCCTTCGGAACGCAACATCTGAGCGTAAAGTTGTCGCGCGGCGGGACGGTCACCGGTGAGCTGTTGCATTTCATCCCAGCAGGGAAGCCACCGGCCATCGATGGGGCGCGAGTCCGCAACAAAAGCCTGTAACCGTTCATCAAATTCGCGTTGCAAAATGCGCCGCAAGACACTTTCTGCTGCCAGCCGCACTTCGAGTGACGGGTCGCGTGCGCGTCGCCGAAGTATCGCTTTCGCCGGTGCTCCCACGCGCACGAGCGTTGCGGCGGCCGCTTTGCGCCGGGCAAATGACGTTGCTCCCAATTGGTCGACCAGTTGTTGCAGTGCGTCAGAAGACGGCGCTGTGTCAGAAGTTGCAGTACCGGCAAGTGGTGTATCAGCAGGCGGTGCGGCAACCAATTCTGACGCGACCGTCAGACTGACCCACCCGGCCAAGGAGATGATGACATTCCGCCACATAGCGTCGCGCCCCGCGAAGATCTTGCTGCCACTGCCACTCTCTTTAACATAACACGCTTGCCACAGCATGCGAGCTGTTACCAATGCCAGGTGGCCTCGCGAACGTGCTTTGGCACAAAGTTGTCACGAAAAGACCGTCGTGTCAGCAACTCTTCTGTAATCGCAAACAACGTTACAAACCGCATCAACACATAGTAAAAGGGCATCAGTGGAAAAATCAAACTGATCAGAAAGTCACGCTTCCGCTCGTTGGAGTAATACAGCATGACACCAACTTGAACGACTTCCATCAGTGTGTAAGCCAGGTAGTACAACACCAAGTGNTAGAACAGGTGCTGTTGCATGTGGAAGAACAACCAAATCTGGTAGGCCACAAAAACATACTGAAACAGCACGCCGTACGCGAAACGATCGACCGCCATGATCAAGTTGGACAGACGAAAATGGCGATCGAAGATGTAGACCATGTCGACATGCTTGCGACATTCAAACGTGACGACAGCCCATTCCCAGCGTCGGCGTTGTTTGATCAGTCGCCACCAATCGTCTAGCAAGTCAGTCAAGCACTGCGCATACGGGGTGAACACCACCTGATACCCGGCTTTGCGCAACCGCAGGACCAGGTCTCCATCTTCTCCAGGCCCCACGTCCCAGCCTCCGGCGCGCTGAATCGCGTCTCGTCGAAAGGCACCAAAAGCACCTGAGACAATACTGAGAATTCCCGTTCTCGATGTGAACATGCGGCCAATGAAGATACAACGCAGGTACTCTAATCCTTGCATCCACGTTGCCAGATTTTTAAACGGGGAACGCCCCATCACCGCGCCAGAGACTGCGCCTACCGTTGGATCCTGAAAGGGCTGCACGATTTCCCAAATCGCGTTTTCTGCCAGCAACGAGTCCGCATCAATGCAGATGATGACATCGGCTTGCGTGTAGGGCAGGGCACAATTCAAGGNAGATGACTTGCCACCTCGCTGAGGTTTTTTAATCACAGTGACGCCTGGGTGTGCCTGCGCGAACTCATGAGCGACTTGCGCCATGTCATCTGTCGAACCGTCGTCGACCACCACGATCTCGAGATGAGGATAGGTACCGTAGGTGGTCTCCAGAGTGCGGTACAGCGTCGCGCCTTCATTCAAGCCGGCAATGACCGCACACACGGAAGGGCAATGCTGAAAAGCCTCTGGCTCGGATTCTCCCCACAACCAGCGCACCACATCGCCTGTCAGGTCGGCCACAAAGACGCTGACCGAACCCAGCAGGTAACGCGACGCATCCATCAGCAGGATGGGAGCAATGATGAGCAGCAGCTCACTCAATCGAAGCGAGCAGAGCCACTGGGTCCAGTCGTTCAACATGAAATGCGATCACATCCTCTTCATGTGCTTGCGAGATCGGAAAGCGGAGGTCACAGCTGAGACATTGAGCAACATGATCTCGCTCGTTGTCTGTATGCTGGCAATCTTCACAACGATAGGCCCCAGGAATGTGCTCGAAATCGGCTCCCACCACGAGACGATTGGCTTGGCATTTCGGACACACCAACTGGCCATCCTGCTTGAATTCACTCGCGGGACCAACGTACGCACAAGCAAAGTGATGAATGAGATTGTCTTTCAAGACACGCGAAGATCCGCATCGGCGGCACCCTTCTCGGAGCGTCGGCAACGCGCGACAGCGGGGGCAGACCAGCACTTTGTCACANACCTTAGGCACGAGCACACCGACCTCGGCCCAGCGTTGCAACGTGCTCTCGGGAGTCCGTGACTTCAAACGCCGCAGGACAGGATCCAGCATCGGCACAACATTCATGGGATGCAGTGGATCTTCTCCGTCACGCAGGAAACTGCCACCCACGCGCAGTCCGTCTTGAGTTGGCTTGGTGCTTTTCGCTTCCAAGGTCGCGTAATAGCGTTTTCCATCCGAAGCTTCCACACCCACCACAACACGTTTGGTGGGCAGACTACGAAGACCGGGAATCTCCAACGCCAGGCCTCCGGCGCTCATGTCGGTTGTCATGCCTTCAGCCGACAGCGTCGTATCCGGTTCACCGTTCACGGCAAACGGAATCGCAACAATCGGTCGCGACAACTCATAACGATTGGTGGTTCTGCGATTATCAACGCGCACCGTCGAACCGAAGTGTGCGGCAGAGCCTTCCGTATCCGCGGGCAGACGCGTCGGAACAGCTTCCTGAATAGCCATCAAATCTCTTCCTCCGTATTGGTCAACCGTTCGTCAACACCTGCATCCGTGGCGACTTCTTGCAAGCCTTCTTGAGTCACTGATCTAGTCAATGACTCTTGAAGTTGCTTGACAAGGCTACCGCGAGGTAAACGAACCGTCATACCTGGGCGCAATGATGTGGTGTTTGCAATGTAAAGCCCCACACGAGCATGCACCGGCAGTAGAAGAGCGTTCTTGGCATAATAGCGCTCGAGCGGTTGCGGCGCCGATACCATGCTCTCTCCCAAACGGGTAACTCGACATTTCATCTCCACGCGCGATGGCTCGACGTTGACAGAAAAGTTCTGCCCCACCTGTAGCAACTCGGCATCACGCTGTTCAAGATAAACGATGATTTCTGTCGAACCCTCTGCGAGTATCTCCAAAATGGGATCCGCTTCTCCGGCATATTCGCCCGGATGCCGCGTGACCCTTACCACGCGACCGTTCACCGGCGCGTGAATGCTTCCCTGGTGAGCCTGCTTGCGCAATCGTTCCAGATTACGCTGCAATGCTTCCAGACGTGCGAACTGTGGCTGGAGTGACTTGGACTCAGCCAACGCGTCCGCATGGTTTCCATCTTCGACGCGGGAATGCATTTCCGTCACCGCAGTCTTCATCTTCTCCACCTTGGCCTGCTGACCTTCCAGGCGAAAACGCAGTGCCTCGCATTCCTCCGTACTAATCGCGTCCTGACGCGCCAACGACTCGGCACGTTCTACTCCAGCTTGTAATTCGTGTAGCTTCGAACGTTCCTGTAGCAGGTTCCCCCACATCTCATAAAATTGCGCACTGGCGAGTTTATCTTGCTCACGCTGCACTTCGAGACTCAACTTCCACTCCGCCACCTCTGCGGTTAATTGCGCCTGGGATACTTTGAGCTCGTCACTCAACTTCTCCAACCGTTGGTTCAGCTCCAAGCTCTCTGTCGTGACCAACAACTGGCCCTGTCGGACGACATCCCCTTCTCGTACATGCAACGTCTTCAACACGCCGCTCCACGGGGGTGATACGGCCACGGTGCGTCCCACCACTTCCCCATAGGCCTCAAACCGTAAAAACTCATTCCACACCGCATGGCCGGCAAAACCAAACACCAGCAACACGATCACGAATGCCAGGATACGGCCCTTGGGTCGCTTCGGTAACGGAGCATTTCCCCCACCGGTGACGGGCGTCGGAGACGGAGCGAGACGTGATGGCTGTGGCCCCGAAGGGAGTTTACCGTCGTAAAGCGACGGCTGATCATTCGGCATGAAATAGCCGTAACCTGCACCAGATGATGCCACCGCGCCTTCCGCGCCCAACAGCGCGGATTCAATAGCATCCAGCTGCTCGCCTAACGGTTCTTCACAGCGATCGGTTTTGGTTTCCATGCGACTTCGCTCTTCCACGTGTCGTTGCGACGTGTACGTTTGCCGGAAACAGGCAAGCACGCCTGAACCACCCAGTACATGAGCAAGTGAACACCCAAAACTTAGCTCGACTTCCACCTGGAGGCGGCATTTTGGAAACATCGATAAGAAAAAAAACAACCTCCGACTTCCATTGTCAGCAGACACTAGTTCATGTCACCGGGACTGTGCCATCGAAAGGGGTATCCCAGCCGTTGAAGTACCCCCACACCAAACGAACCACATAACACGTGCAATCCCCAGGGAAGTCACGAAAAAATGTGGTGACACCCCATAATCCCGAGCAGTCATCCGCGGTCATACGTTAACGTCGGTTTCGGTCGTTTCGCGCTGGGGCATCGCAAGGTCATTCAACCTTCAACGGAAGCCATCTGATGTTTCGACACCTCCTTGTCGCTGTCGTGGTCCTGCTATCCTTCTTCCTCGGGTGTGCCGTCGCACGTTGCGCTACGCACCCTTGTCTACCCGTGGTGAACACCACCACGCACCCGGATCACTTCCACGCGCAAAACCACTCCAACCGATTCGAGCAACGGGGCGGAGCGGCACAAGCCAACCAGTTCGCTTCGCTGCCAGTCTGTCTGAGCCATCCGAGGCCAAACTGGCAGGATGCCAACGGTCTGCTCGTCACGAGCGACGCGCGCTAACGCTGCGTTTCCATCCGGCCCCGCGCCCTTGCTCTTGGGACCGCACGCAAGCGGGACCCAAACTCCTCTCCATCGGCNACCGACATCCAATCGGCAACCGAGCGCCTCCTGTCATGAACTACGAGTTTCGTTGCAATGAAAACCTGGCACACCAACCGTTTGACTTGTTTCCGCTTGCTTCTGCTCTCACTTTCACTTGCCTCGCAGGCGTCCGCTGCTCCGCATGTGCTGGTGGTGGACGATTTTGAAAATCGTGAACGCAACCAACTGGGAGGGCACCGCAACACCTACCAACGCGCTCCGTCGCGAGGTGCGGCGGCACCTGTCCCTGACCTGCGCGGAGGACGCTACAGTCGCGTCTTGCGAATGCAAGCCGATCGGAAAGCGGCTGGATTCTGCGGCGTCTGGCTACACCTCTTTAACTCCTCCGGATTGCAACCACAATTCTTCGATGCCACGCAGTTCAAGTACTTGTCATTCTGGGTGCGTGGACAGGTCGGAGGAGAACGACTGACAATCAAGCTGGCAGACCAACGTTGGATCGAAAAAGAGGACTCTGTCGAAGTCGGCAAAATTGATCAATATCTGGCGGGTGGGATTACCCAGCAATGGCAAGAAGTTCTGGTGCCTCTCGAAGGAGATCACGGCCTGGCTCTGGACAGTCTCGGTGGGCTCACCTTCGACTTTGACCTCCCGGGACAATACACCGTCTACATCGACAACGTCGCATTCAAATCCCAGCGGAAAGTCCAGCGCGGCAAAGACTCACCGCCAGCCCCGGCACTGCCCTTGCCCACCATCGCCAGCACACAATTCGACCGCGCATTGTGGCTCCGCGCAACCCAACCAGTTCTCGACGACACACAGCAAACAGAACGGTTACTCACGTTCTGTCGCCGACAAGGCATCTCGCAACTGTGGATGCAATTGCTCTACGAAATCAATTCCCAACGGCGGCCAGGACGCGCTCCCCAAAGCCAATGTATCATCCAACGTGCAGACGCCTTCGCGCGCCTCCTGCGCAGCGCGCACCACAAAGGCATCGAGATCCATGCCTTGGCAGGATCCCCGGAATATTCGCAGCGCGAATGGCACCACGTTGCGTTAGCGATCGTCAACTCGGTGGTGGATTTCAATCGTGGCAAATCACCGCTGGACCAATTTGACGGCATCCATTTCGACAACCAACCACACCAATTGATTGGTTGGCATGATGCCCAACGTCGCGAGCAGATTCTGTTTGAATTCCTGTCTCTCAATGCCGAGTGCCAACGACGCATCCGTACCACGTCGCCACAACTGCAATTCGGTATCGATATTCCGCTGGGATGGCAAGATCGCAATGCCTTGACCGACGAACCTTTGGGCATGGTCACGTTTCGCGGCAAGCGACAAGCAGCCAGCTATCACGCCATTGAACTTTTAGACAACGTGGGCATTATGAATCCGTATGATCAGGCACACGGCACAGATGGCATCATCGCCCACGGACGCAATCTGTTCACGCATCTACAAGACGTGAAGCGAGCCCAACTTTATCTGGGTGTGGAAACCCTCGACCATCCGCCAGCGGAAGTGATCTTTGTGGCAGGAATGCCTCGCGACGCGTTTCGTCAAGCAATCCACGGAAACGCCAGAAACCTCGCAAAACTCAGTCAACTGGAAGGCTATCGTCTCCGCGTTTTTGATGATGGAACGTACCTGCATGTGGGGCTCGAATTACCCGCTACCCTAGCGCCCGCCGACCGTGACCGGGTAACGCATGCCCTCGGCACGATCGGTAAGCAATTTGGGATCGGCACCACCAAACTGTCGGCCCCGCAGCAAGCGAACGCTCTGGAACACTTCGTGCGGTCCCTGAAACGGGAATCAGAATGGTCCAACGTCCGCACCCTATCGCTTGCAGATCCTCAAACGGGAGCCAGACAATCCGTCGTTCGCGCGACCGCAAACGTGTCTCCCAAACGGACGTTCGCCAACGACGGGGTAGGAAAATTCATGCAACAACTACAGCAAGCAGAGAACTTTTTCGGCCAATTCGACCATTATGCCGGTCTGGCGGTGCACCAGTATGCGACCTACCACAAGCTGCTCAGCGAATCACACAAGCCCCGGTAACCGGCCAACCTACAGGTAAAGAATCGCAGATCTCAAAAATCGCCGACAAGATCTGATAAACTCAGGCGAATAACTCCCACCTGTTTCAAGGTGCCGAATTCCGAAGGCGGAGAGTGCTACGTTGAGCCAAGTCATTGTTCATTGTCCAAACTGCCAAACGAAAGTGGGCGTCGGTGATGAATTCATTGGCCAACGCATTCGCTGCGGGGCGTGCAATGCGTTTTTCTCCGTTGCGACGAGTGGATCCGCGCAGGAGGGCCCTGCAAGCTACGCACCGCAGAACTCCCAATCCCCCAACTTCTCAGCACCTCCGTTTGCGCCGCCCACCAAGACTGCGTCGACGGCGCCCAACATCGTTCAGACAGATACTCCCGGCTTCAGTTCTGCGCCTCAGGAATTTCTTCCCAACGTCGGATCCCAATGCCCCTACTGCAGATCTTCGGCCGGTGTCTACGCAACGGAAAAGATCTCCACCGCTGGCTGGGTCGTTTTTGCAATCATGCTGGCACTCTGCTGGCCGCTGTTCTTCGTCGGTCTGCTCATGAAAGAAACCGAGTATCGTTGCCGTCATTGTGCTGCGAAAATCGATCGCTACTAAAGCGCACTCTGCTGGCCCCTCGGGCAACCGGGCAACCATCGCTGCACGGGCGTCCATCCATCAGAATCGATCGATCATTGCCTCACCGGGCCANGTCGGGGTTCAGAATACGTTAGATTGACAACTTCCCATACCGCGACCTCATGCTCAACGTAAAGGACGGTTATGCCTACGGTACTCGTTGTTGACGACTCGCCCGTGGATCGCCAGTTGATCGAGCAAACACTGGCCAAAGATGCGTTGTGGGCAGCACGATTTGCCGAATCCGGGGAAAACGCCCTGGACGAAATTGAATCGTCTGAACCCGACGTGGTCGTGACCGATCTGGTCATGCCGCAAATGAGTGGCCTGGAACTGATCGCGGAGATCCGTGATCGCTTTCCTCATTTGCCAGNCATCCTGTTGACCGGACAAGGCAGCGACGACCTGCAGGAACAAGCGTTACGGGAGGGGGCGGCAAGCTACGTTTCAAAAGCACATTTCCAAGAAGATCTGGTGCCGACCATCGAAGAAGTCCATGCGTTGGTAAGGAAACGTCCGCAACGAGATGCACTTGCTCGAGGTATGAAAGAGGCAGCGTTTACCTTTCGCTTGGACAACAACCTGGAAGTGGTCTCGCGACTGGTCGACTTCGTCTTGCCCACCATGCATGCCATGCGCATCTTTGATCGCACCGACCGACGCAACGTCACCGGAGCGCTCACCGAGGCAATCGTCAATGCGATACTCCACGGCAACCTGGCCTTGTCTCCTGCCGACGCTACCGCCGCGCGCAACGCGTTTCGCGAAATGGAACCTTGCACAGCCATGGATACTCGACTGAAGGACCCACAGTTCGGCAAACGCCATGTCCACTTGCGTATCGAGCTTTCACAAACCGACGTGAGATTCTGCGTCCGTGATGAAGGTAACGGTTTTGACCACGCAACCATCANCCCGCTCTCATCCGATGGTCGTGGCCTGACCCTCATGCGGACTCACATGGATGAAGTGACTTTCAACGATGCGGGCAATGAAGTCACCTTGATCAAACGACACATCGCCGTCCGGANTTGACCNGGNANACGTTGCCGCAGCACGCCAAGTGAGACGGAGAGAGGCGAGTCNCCTCGGTTGGCACACTTCACCCGCCAGTCAAATACGGNGGGGGATCTAGCTGCCNGTGGCCATCGCCTGAAGCGCAGATAACTGCCGGGTGCGACGCGCTCGACGCACTTCCAAAAAGAAATACGTTGACAGTGCCGTGAAGATCACAAAAGGCATCGACATCATAAAAATGATGCTATAGAAGTAGCCGCGGACCATGCTTTCGTGCACGGGATCTCCCGCCATCGCCTCTTTGCAAGTCGGGCATGCCGAAGCCACACTGGCGAAGCAGCAGAGGACGCACAGGACCCCCAAGCTCAACAGCCAACGTCTCTTGGGACGTGGCAGCGTTTCCAGTAATGACTTCATGAGTTGCCTGTATCTGAATGTCTCACGTTCTCTCGAGCGAACCTCGCCGGCGAAACCGGCCCTACCCGTCTCTTGCCATTATACGTCTTCGATCATTCCACGACCATGCGACAATCCGTCGCTCTGTCAGGGTGATGTGTCACGCCGCTTCCGACAACCAATACAGCATCCCGTACACCACAACCCCCGTGACCGATACGTATAACCAGATCGGAAACGTCCACTTGGCGAGTCGCAAATGCGTACTGCGGCGGTCACGGAGCGCGTAGTAAATCGTCGCTACGGCCGCGAATGGTACCACGGCGGCCAACACCACGTGCGAAATCAAAATGCCATAGTAGACATAGCGCACCGCATCGATGGAATACTTGAACTGCTTGCCCACGTCTCCCAACACTTCATGGCGGGCGTAGTGATAGGTCAAGTAGCAAGCCAGGAAGACAACGGAAACACCAAAGCATGATAGCATCGCCCATTTGTGGGCCACTTCGCGACGTTGTCGCAAGGCAGCATCCTTGGTGCGATAGCTCTGTTTGATGAGCCAGTACCCGGCCACCAACAACAGGGTCGCCAGCGCGTTGAGGGACGCGTTCACGTGAGGCAGAATTTGGATCAATGATTCCACGATGTATCAATCAGCTGAGGGTATGTCGGTTGTCGAAGGAGCATCAGCTTTGCCAGACGCGGAAGCCTCGTCTGAGTCCGATGCTTGAGGGGCTTCAGGCGGCGCATTGCCGTCACTTTCATCGGTGAGCGGCTCGTCCTCATCGTCATCTTCGTCCATGCCTGCAACGCGTACGGGTTCGCTCACCTCATCAGCCGGAGGCTCACTTTCCTCCAGCAATTTGTCAATCAGCAGTTTCATCTCTGTCAAACGCAATTCGTCTTTCCAGTTGAATCCACCCTCCCCACCTTTGCCGTCACGAATGTTTCCAAACTTGTCAATCACCGTGAATTGATCCATATGCGTGGGTCCCGCTTTGGGATCGTACATGGTGCCGATATGAAAACGTTCGGTGGCAACCCGCGCGATGTAATACATGTTACCGGTCAAAAATAACCACTGCTCCGGATCGGCACGGAATTCACTTGCGTACTGCCGCAAGCGTGCGGGAGTATCGTTCACCGGATCACATGTGATGCTCAGAAAGCGAACGTTTTTGCCTTTATATTCCTCGGCCAGCTTTTGCATAATCGCGTTTTGTTGCTTACAAGATGTCGGACACGAAGCAAAGAAAACGCTGGAAACCCATACCGTTCCGGGCATCTCGTCTTGAGAGACAAATGACTCACCACTTCGCTCCGTCAATTCGAAGTCCGTAATCCATTTTTCCGATTTGCCCGGATATTCTTCGTCTTCCACGTTCCAGACCGTTTCCATTGCGACAGGAGCGCGTTGGTAATATCCACGGGCGTACCACAACACCATGCCTCCAGCCAGCAACATGATCAAAGCACCAAAAAACAACAGTGACTTTTTCATAGTAAGTCTCCAGAGGTTGTCTTTCCCGCGATTCGCCAGGACCAAGCGAGCATGATCACTGCGAAACTGACAGTGACTCCCCAACAAAGCAGTTCGGAGGGCAACTCCAGTCCCTGCAAAGCCTGCGGGTCAAACAGCAACTGCCGTACGCCGGCGACGCAATAGGTCACCGGATTGAGTTTCATCATCCAATGCATCACCACCTGCCCCCAGCTTGAGTTTGCGTCGAGCACAGGCTGGGGGAAAAACGCACCCGACAACAACCACATCGGCATCAACAGGAGATTCATGATCGCGTGGAAGCCTTGTGTGGATTGCATCCGCCAAGCCAGCACGAACCCCATCGACGTGAGTGCCACGGCCGACACAAACATCAGCAGGACCAATCCACCCACCGCATTCCAATGCATCTCTATTGGCAACGTTAACGCCAGTAATAAAAAGATCAAGCCTTGAATCAGTGCGATCACCGAACCACCCAACACTTTCCCGAGCACCATCGCCCAGCGTGGCACGGGGGCCACCAGCACCGACTGCAGGAAACCTTCTTTGCGGTCTTCAATGATCGAAATCGTGGTAAAGATCGCCGTAAACAACAGGATCAACATCAACGTGCCGGGAAAGAAATAAGCTTGAAACGACGAGGCACCGTCTCCCGCTGTTCCCATGCGAAACGTCTGGTGCATCCCGCTACCAAACAACAGCCAAAACAAAATCGGTTGACCAATGGCGCCGATCACTCGATTCCTCTGGCGAAAAAACCGTTGCAGCTCGCGATAGCCGAGCGTCCAGACCGCTAGCCAGGGGCGCACCGCAAGCTCACCGTGCGACGAGGAATGCTCGGGAACTGCAATGGATGACGGATCAGCCAACGGCTTCCTCCTCATCAACTTGCCAAAACCGATGTCCCGTCTTGGCAATAAAAACGTCTTCCAACGTCGGCTTGCCAACAGTGATCGACTCGACACGGTCAGGAAATGCTTCGACAATCCGAGGGATCCACTGGTGCCCCTCTACCTGCTCAAAACGCACGGCACCGTTCACGACTTGGGACGGGACGCCGTACGTGGATTGCAGGTCGGCNGCCAATGCCTCTGGCTCGGAAGTCTGAATGTGGATCGCGTCGCCGCCCACTTCCGACCGCAAGTTACTGGGGGAATCCAACGCCACCAATTGGCCTTCATGCATGATGGCAATGCGATCGGCCTGATCTGCCTCCTCCAGCAAATGCGTGGTCAACACGATGGTCACTCCGAGCTCTTGCTGCAACATTCGCAGATAGTGCCAGACATCCAAGCGTGCGCCTGGATCCAACCCCGTGCTAGGTTCGTCCAGCAACAGCAACTGCGGCCGATGAATCATCCCTTTCGCCAACTCCACACGCCGCTTGAGTCCACCGGAGAGCGTTTCTGTCAGCTCGCGTGCGCGATCTGCAATCCCCAATTGCTCCATGAGCATCTGCATCCGCTGGTGCAACTCTTTTCCCGACAAACCGTAGAGGGCTGCTTGGTAACGAATGTTCTCGGCAACCGTCAGCTTCTTGTCCAGACTGGGCGACTGAAACACAATCCCGATCCGACGCCGAATCTCCTGTGTCTGCCGAGCCAGATCGAAGCCCAGCACGCTGACCGCACCCTGTTGCAAAGGCATCAACGTAGACAAGAGACGGAAGAGTGTCGTCTTGCCACTCCCGTTGGGGCCAAGCAGAGTAAAGATCTCCCCGGCAGCAACAGACAAACTGAGATCGCAAATCGCCTGTCGTCGACCGTAGTCGTGCGACAACTGCTCAACGGTCACAGCTGACGAGGCGCTCATCTGTGTGCCTCTCAGTGAGCCGGCTTTTCCGCCGAGTGCCCTGCGGCTCCATCCTCGCCGTGTGCGTCATCGCCGTGTGCGTCATCNCCGTGTGCGTCATCACCGTGTGCGTCATCACCGTGTGCGTCGCCACCGTGTGCGTCAGCACCGTGCGCGTCGTCGCCGTGCGCGTCACCATGATGGGAAGCCTCGTGCTCCTCTTCATAGACTTCTTCCGCAGAATGCAGCCAGCGTTCCTCCGCGTACCAACGGGTGCGGAAGCCGATGTCGGGAGTCAGTGCGAACACCAAAAACAGGCTCATGAAACTGGCGGGAATCGTCAGGACGTACTTCCAGTTGGCTTCCCAGATCAAGTGCATAAAGAACAGCATCACCAGCAACGCTTTGACACACGAGATCGCGAGCATCAAGGTGTTACCGAAAAAAGTGCCTTGCATGAGCGAGCCGATGATGAACGACGCAGTCGTCAGTACGAGCAGCGCCACAAACACCATCAGGTATTTACCCATACTCCCATGATCTTCGTGCCCATCGTGTGAGCCGTGGTCATCTGTATGTTCGGCCATCTTATTTTTTCTCGCCAAGCGTAGTGAATTGCGTGTTCGTCAGGAACGCGTTTCGTGATCTAGAACAAGTACAACATCGGGAACAGGAAAATCCACACCAAGTCGACAAAGTGCCAGTACAGACCGACGTTCTCAATCACATGTGCACGATCCGGNCCCAACCGCATCGGCAAGATCAAGGCGAACGCAAGCAGTCCTACCGCCACGTGAATTGCGTGAAAACCGGTCATCAAAAAGTAGGTACTGGCCCACATGTTGCCACTGGGAATGACCATGGGCAGATGCAGCCAATGATGTTCATCATTCAGCCCGTGACCATGACCGTGACTTCCGTGACTGTCGCCATGGTCGTGATTGGCCAACCCCAAATCGTCGATCAGGCTGAGCCGCCCGTCAATCTGAGCGATCCGTGCTTTCTTGGCGTTTAACTCCACATCCACCGGAGCGATTTCAGCAGTGACTGCTGCCACCTGAGTACCAACTTTCGCCTTGGATTCCTGGTCTTCTGTCTTTTCCTGCTCGCTGGTTAACGCGTCGCGTTGTTTGACGAGCGCCTCTTTTTTGGCAGCCAATGCATCGCGTTCCGGCTCTAAGGCAGCACGCTCTTTGCGAATCACCTCGGTTTCGCGAGCAAAGTAGTCTGCTGCGGCGGCGTCTGCGCGCTCACGAGGGTAGATTGCGTACGCCAGAGAGCGAATCACACCATTGCGAACATCCGGGTCAGTACCTCGCGTCACTTCGTATTCCGTCCAGCCGACAAGGTTCGTACGGAGATTGTCGATCAGTGCCAATTTCTCCTCATCCACGGCGGGCTTGGCTCCACTTGCCTCACCTGCACCAGCGGCCGCACCCTCTTCACCCTCAGCCTTCACGTCGCCGACCAGCGCAGTCCGATGGTCATCCAACTTCTGCCGAACCGCTTGGATGTAATACACATCCGGTTTCTCGAAGATCGCACTACGGGGTTTCTTCGGATAGATGCCGTGACTGAACTTGGAGTTGTACTCGTAGCCTTTCACACAAATGAAGGCGGTACCCAGGAACAACGTCAGCGCCAGAAAGACCCGTGCCAACTGTGGCTTGTTTTGCTTGGCAAATTCCAGAGAAATCACAATCGTAACACTCGAAAAGAGCAGGACAGCGGTGTTCAAACCACCAATCCACTCCACCAGGTGCACGTCGTGAGGCGACGGCCAGGTGCCCGTCGGTACACCAAACCGCAACACAATGTAGGTACCGATCAAACCTGCGAAAAACATAATCTCTGTGGACAAAAACAGCCACAGGCAGACCTTGCCATTAGGAATCGGCAAGGCCGGTTGGTATTCCAGGTGAATGTGACCGTGATCGTCGTGTCCGTGGTCAGCCATGTTTCTAATCTCTAAACGCTTACAAGAGCGGAATGCAAACAAGGAAAATAAACAACAACGGTAGGTAGATCAACGAAGCACGTAGTAGCAGGCGTGCCGACGAGCTATCCATCCGTATCAGGAATCGCATCGCACAAGCCAATTGGGCGATACCAAGTACAAATGCTACGACCAGATAAAATGCCGAATTCACACTCGGCACGATCAGCGCCGGCATGAAACTTACGGGCAACAACATCGAAGCACAGAGCACGGCTTGAACCCCCGCCCGTCGCCCTGTCGGATCCACAACGGTCAACATTTTCAGACCGGCGTTGGCGTACTGCTGTCGGTAGATCCAGGCAATTGCCATGAAGTGCGGGAACTGCCACAAAAACAGAATGGCGAACAGAGAAGCCGAGCGTAAATCGTAACTGATGCGACTGACGTCCGAGACCGCCGAAGCGCCAATCAAGATCGGCATCGCACCGGCAACGGCTCCAACCACCGTATTTAACCATGTGTATCTCTTCATCGGCGTGTAGACACAGACGTAGAGCACCCAAGTCGCAATGGCCCAAGCGGTTGCCACCCAGTTCACTGCCCAGGCGAGATAGATCACCCCTCCCAGCAGCAACACCAGTGAAGTAATAAACACTTCCAAAGCGGAAATGCGTCCGGCAGGAACCGGTCGATTTTCCGTGCGGGTCATCAACGCATCGCTGCGACGTTCGATCCATTGATTCATCGCACTGGCGCTGCTGGCTACTAACATCGTGCCCAGCACGGCATGCATCAACACGATCGGCTCCGGCTGTCCCCAAGTCGAGACGACACCCGCAACCACCACCGTGACCAGAATCAGAATGGCAATCTTGGCTTTCGTCAATTCGGCGTAGTCGGCCAGCCGCGTTAGCCAAGTGACTTCTCGTCGGTCAATGGTTAGTGTGGAGGTACTCATGCAACAGCCTCCACTCCGGCCACCAGCCAAGGATCAAAAGGGCGTGCGGGTACCAGTCGGAAAGAACGAATCGCGATCAAGGTCGCAACCGCCAGAATCAATGAACCTACCGCCACGTGCGACGTCACCGTAATCGATTGAGACAGACTGTTCGCTTGCACGACATGGGACACGCCCCACCCCAAGTCCGTCGCCCAACCGGGCCAGGCGTATTTCACAATCCACGTTCCGCCACCCAGCGCAATCTGAATGACCACCAGCAGGCAAATCACGGTCGCAGGCCAGAGCAGATATCGGCGAATCGGTTGCTGCTTCCAGACCGTCAACCACAGATTCACTGCAGTCAACGCAACCACACCGGCAAATAGCAAATGAAACAGAACCGTCACGCGGAACGCCGAAGGACTTGCGTCCACCGCAATGTGTCGCAAATTCGCACCCAGGATCAACTGCAGATAGACGAAGGCCACCAGCAGAAAACTGTTACGAAGCAACCGTTTGGAGTCCACACGTTCGGCGGNTAAATGATCCGTCGTCCCCGACTGCTTCCACAGTCGTGATGTGAAGACACACAAAGCGACGGTAAATGCGAAAAAGAATGGACCAAAGCAGCCGTGAATCATGGCAATCTGTCGCGCGTCGAGAACCACGCGAGCACCGCCCAGCAGCCCCTGACCAATCACGGCACCCAACGCAAAGCAGGCGACCGTCTTCATCCACACGCGACGATCACGGAGAAAGACCGAGGCGACAAAGGCCAGGGTCAAAACTCCTACCAGAGCACCGAGCAAACGATGGCCGTGTTCGATGAACAAATCCCACGGTGCTGCCACCCAAGACTGCCAGGGGTACAGAAACATGTTGTACCCATAAGTCGAAGGCCAGTCGGGGACCGCCATACCCGCGTCGTACGTCGTCACCAGACCACCAACCCAAATCAACGGAAACGTTGCACAACACAACACCATCGCCAAACGATGAGGCCAAGGACTGTCGAGTTGTTGCAGGGTCGAGGACATGGTGATGAGGACGTCGAAACCAACGCCCGCTAAGGATCGGTAAAATCGTTAGTGCTTTTCTTTATCTTCCGGCTTGCCATCTTCCGGCTTGGCGTCGGACGGAGGCGCTTGCCNCTGCGGATAGAAATCGGTATCCACTTCCGGCGAACCGTATTCGTAAGGACCACGGTAAACCACCGGCTGGAAATCAAAGTTGCCGTGACCTGGAGGACTCGGAGCACACCATTCCAGCGAGTTAGCACCCCACGGGTTACGTCCCACACGTCGTCCAAAGAACATGCTGTAAATGAAGTTCGGGGCAAACGTGAACAATTGACAGGCGACCATTCCCACAGCACAAATCGTCATGAACTGATTCATGGGCTGCAGATGGGCAAATGTCTCGTAGTGATACGGATCGGCCAGACGCCGGGGAAACCCAACCGCACCGAGGATGTGCATCGTAAAAAAGGTGCCGTTCATGAACACAAACGTCAGGAAGAAGTGAATCTTGCCCAGCGTCTCGTTCATCATCCGACCAAACATCTTGGGGAACCAGAAATAGATCGCACCAAAGACCGCCATCGCCGTACCTGCGAACAGGACGTAGTGGAAGTGGGCCACGATGAAATAGGTGTCGTGAATGAAGATGTCCACTGGCGTCGCAGCCATGAAAATCCCCGATAGACCGCCAATGACGAACATCGAGACAAAGGAGATGGCAAATAACATCGGGGTCGTGAACTGGATCTTGCCGCCCCAGATGGTGCCCAGCCAGTTAAAGGTCTTCACTGCGGACGGCAGGGCAATCATCATCGTCGAGACCATGAACACCATACCGAGCCCGGGATTCATGCCGGACACAAACATGTGGTGACCCCAGACGATGAATCCCAAACCGGCGATACCGGATATCGAGTACACCATCGGCTTGTATCCGAAGATCGGCTTACGAGCAAAGCACGAGAGAATATCCGACACCATGCCCATCGCAGGCAGGATCATGATGTATACCGCGGGATGCGAATAGAACCAGAACAAGTGCTGCCATAACAGCGGTTGACCACCGCCGCTGGCCGGAACTGAATTATTAACCACCAGACCTTCCGGAATGAAGAACCCGGTGCCCATGGTGCGATCCATAATCTGCATGACCCCCGCAGCCGTCAACACGGGCAACGCAAAGGCCTGCAAAATCGCGGTGATAAACATGCTCCAAATCGTCAGCGGCAAGCGGAACATGGTCATGCCGGGTGCCCGCATCTGAATGATGGTCGTCAAATAATTGACCGAACCCATCATCGACGAGACCCCCACAAACGTGATGCCCAGAAGCCATAACGTCTGCGGCCAATGGCTACCAGGCGCCGCCTCCCACACCGCAGATAACGGTGGGTAACTGGTCCAACCAGCCCCCGCACCATAGGGCGGGAAAAAGAAACTGGCACCAATCAGGATGAAGGCCGGCCACATGAACCAGTAGCTCAACATGTTCAGCGTCGGGAACGCCATGTCGTCGGCACCGATCATCAGCGGGATCAAGTAGTTACCAAAGGCACCAGCCAGGATCGGAATGATCACAAAGAAGATCATCACCGTGGCGTGCATGGTAAATAACGTCGTGTAAAACTCGGGGGAGATCTGACCACCTTCGCCCGAAAAAAGCATCGGACCGATGATTGGCATACTTTCCCACGGCCACGCCAGTTGCCAGCGAATCCCCAACGCCAGCAAACCACCGATCAAAAACCAGAGCAGTGTCGAAAACAGAAACTGCAACCCGATGATCTTGTGGTCTAACGAGAAAATATAGGTCGAGACAAACTGGCCCACGGACATGCCACCACCATGTGCATGATCCTGCGCCGTGCTCTCTGATTTGCCTGCTGGAATGCTGGCCATTATTCTTCTTCCTCAATCAAAAATTCTGATTGCTCTTGCTTGTTCCACTGGTCTTCCAGCCAAGCGTCAAAATCTTCTCGGCTTTCAACCGTCAATTGCCCACGCATCTTGTAATGTCCCCAGCCACACAACTCGGCGCAGACGATGTCGTAAATGCCGGTGCGGTTCGCCCGGAACCAGGTGTATTGCTTCATACCAGGAACAACGTCCTGTTTGATGCGAAGATTCGGTAAAAAGAAGCTGTGTAGCACATCCATACTCTTGATCTGCAAAACGACTTCTTCGTCAACGGGCAAGTGCAGGTCGTTGACCTGGTGGATATCATCGCGAGTTCCGATGATCCCATCCTTGCCGGCGTAACGGATCCGCCATTCGAACTGCCGACCCGTCACTTCCACAATTGGCTTGAGATATTCGTCATCAAATGTGCCTTCAATCCCATCCGGCCCGGCCGACGCGATCGGCCGACGCATCTTGGCGTTGGCCCAGGCATCCATTTGGAAAATGGCGATAAACAGCAAGGTTGCTGCCGGCAAAATGGACCAAACGACTTCCAGAGCATGGCTACCGTGACTGTACTTCACCGGTTCCGTGTTCTTTTCCGAGTCGTATTTCCACAGGAACCAGAAAAGTGCCACCCCCGTGCCGATGAAGATCACACCGGTCAGCGCCAGGATGAACATAAATAGACTGTCGATGATGTGCCCATGGTCGTTGATGTTCTCGGGAAGCCAATGTCCGCGCATTCCCGGCAGATCGGCCAATGCCCAAACAAAGCACCCGACGCCGAGGATCGGCACGGCTAAGAACATCAGGCTCCAGAATCTTCCCACGTTATTCTCTCCGGTAGGTTAATTGCGTTCGCGTTGGAAATCTGGGACATGACCCGGCTGGCTCAGCTTGTCGTACTGCAACGACCGCACGTAGTCGACCACATGCCACAGGTCGTCATCCGACAGTTGCCCCGAAGCAGCGGGCATGGGAGTGCCCGCGATCCCGTTCTTGACGCGCCAGTACAGGTCGATGGGTCGCCGCCCACCACGGAAAATTCCCGCTCGCAGGTTGCGTGGGCGAATGTTGCGCGGAGGCAACGCCCCTGCCGCTTCGTATTCCTCAATGTTTTCCAGGTTCTTACCATCACCAACCCATTCCTTCGTCCATTCGTCGTAATCCGTCAGCTGGCCATCTCCCAGAGCGGTCTCGCCGTGACACTTCGAACAGTTGGTTAACGTGGTGAAGAACAAACGCCGGCCTTCCGCCATCGATTCTTTCGTACCAAAATTACTCGGGGGCGAGGGTACGGGGACGGGTTGGGCAGACATCCAACTGGTCACGACACTTTCCACCGCGTTTTTCGTCGCGGCCACGCCCGCTTGGGCCTGGGCGGGGTCCGATACGTCGACCAGCAACTGAGCCTTGGCACCTGTTTCGGGATCCGCGGGCTCTAACTCATCTGCTGACAAGCCGATCAGAGCGCGTTCGACCTGACCTCGCAGCGAAAGATATTTGACATAGTGCACCAGGGCATCAATCTCACCTTCGTCCAACACTTTGAACGAGGGCATCGCCGTGCCTGCAACACCGTCATAGAGGATGCGGTGCAAGTCTTCGTGAGTCGGCGGAACGGACGGTCCCAAGGTCGATTTGAATTTAAAGATTCCCCGCCGATAGTCGCGTGGGTAAGGATTCAAAAAAGCGGCCGTCGGACCTACTCCGTCGCCGTTAATCCCANGGCAGTGCACACAGTGTTCGCGATACAAACCACGCTTCGCACCATTCGCGTCGCGACCAACTTTCCCTGCAGCAACGTACAGCTTGTCGATGTCGATGAAGTCGCCAATTCCAGCCACGTCCGGCAACTGCGGATCATCGGGTGTGCCGAAGGCTGCTCCGAGAACATCGGCGATGTTTTCCTGCTGGCTGCGATCCAAATCCCCAATCCCGGATTTCTCTTGCAGCAAGACATACACGGAATTGAGTGAGTACGCAGGTTCGGTATAGCCGCACCCTGAGAGCGCCGACAAAACCAACAAGGAGACGAAAGCCGCCAGCGATGTTTGGCAAATGCTTTTCAACTTACTCATGTCCTTATCAACTGAATAATGGATCGAGCGAAACCAGCTCAAATGTGGATCACTGCCTTTAATTAAAAGCTGAGGCATCGATTTCGACGTCCAAAGGCGTCGATGCACCATTGTCGACCGTGATCAGAGGGAGACGTCCCTTCTTCCAGGTGACGTCCTTTCCGTTCACTTTGACGGGGACGTTAACAAAGCCCAACTTGTCCTGCCAAACTCGGAACTTCAACTCAACTCCCGAGGGCACATTCTGAATTTCAAAGTTCCCCTCAGCATCCGTGACGGCAAAGTAAGGATTGTCGCGAGTGATGACCCAGGCCTTCATCCAGGGGTGAACGGAGCACGAAACGGGGAACGGAGCATTCTTCTGCTCGCCCTTCGGATCGTAAATATCCGTTGCCTTGGACGGCAGGTTGACATTAATCGCAGCAGGACCGTCAACCTTTGTATTGTGGCCCACCGTGTCGCTATTAATGATTTCCAGTTTCTGGCTNGAACGCATCGCAAAGACATGCGACAAGAAGCGGCACTTCTGCTGGTCAAAGCCTTGTTCGCGACCCGTTAACGTCGCATCCTTGGTCGCCTGGTAATCGGGATGCTCCCATTTCTCATCCTGGGGAATGTCCATCTCGAGAAAAATCAGCACGTCCCGCAAACCGCCATCCGGCCCCACCACGACCTGCTCACTGGGCATCGAGCCACTCGGAGCGCAGTAACCAATATCAGCCGTGACGGTCAACGCAGGTTGCGCGGCAGGGGTACCGACGACTTTGAACGTCCCTTTGAGAATGCCGAACCCGTCCGGGTCAGGCAACTCGACGGCCGCAATTTCGCCACCTCCACCGCCACCCTGGAAATACTTCTCCATTGCCTCCGCGTTCGCGCGGTTCGCAGTCACCTTGCCGCTGGGCAAACATCCCACCAACATGACGGCGGACACGGAGCCGAGAAGTGCAACGAATTGGCTGATTGATCGTAATCTGCTCATTTTAATTTCCTGAAACTCGTCACGCGGTGATGCTCACTCAACGTGACGAGTCATTTGCAACCATCCTGACTACTTGAACTCGTCTGCCGAGACTTTGAACGTCCCGAGATCGTTCATGCCTGATTTGATCGTGATATCAAACCGACCCTTGCTCAGCTTCACCGAAGACTTGGCATCGGAAATGTAACCCGCTGTCTCTTGCCAAATGCGAAATCTCCACGAGCCTTCCGGAACGTTCTTAATTGTCACTTCGCCGTTCGCATCCGACACACCCATGTACGGGTTATCCTTGATCAGAATGTAAGCTTTCATCCAGGGGTGGATACTGCAACTGACAGGGATCGGCAGACGCTCTTCGACGTTAAATTTATGCTTCACCTCAGCCCCTGCCGGCAAATTGAAATTCTGAGCGGGGTTGGCCGGGTCAAAGGTATCGATCTTGGTGTTGTGCCCCACGGGGTCGGGGTTCGCAGCCAGCAACGTTTGGCTCGTCATCATGGTCAAGATGCGTGGTTGATAGCGGCAATTCTGGTTCTTCAAAGACGCCTCAGTGCCATCCACTTTGCTGTAGTCCGGATGAACCTTGGGCTTCTTCGCCGTCGAGGTCAGGTACATGAACACGACGACGTTCGAGATGGCGCCCGTCTTGGCGTCGATCACCACCGACTCGTCCTTCAATCCGTGCTTGCCGCAGAATTGAGGATCTTTTGTGACGGCAATCGGCGCGGCAGCACTCGGCTTACCGTCGAGCACAAACTTCAGTTTCAAATCACCCCACTGTGCTTGAGCGGCCAGGGGGAACAGACAACAAATGGTCACTACGGTGGTCAGTAGTCGTTTCATGGATGGATCCTTGCTCTCGCGACCTTTCTTCCGATGTTCGATCGCTGTTAAAACCGAACGCTCATCGAGTTCCTTGAGCGTCATCTGGGACGGCAGAGAAAACACTTCTCAACCGCTGTCAATCGCCAGGCGGCGACGTTGGGTGGGACACCCTAGTATTGTATGCCACCCACCTAAACCTGACCACGATTCGTTTTTCCAGCTTTCACAAACTCCGCTCTTGATGTTCTTTCAATCTGTCGACTAATCGCTTGCATCGGATGCATTATCGACATTGGCATCCGCTGGTTTGTCGGGAGGATTGTTGTCCACGACAATCTCAGCAACCGAGGTCTTACTTTGCATGTACTCGTCGTAATTCATCAACAAATCCACGATGCCGTCCACCTGCTCGGTACTGGTACCTTGCAAGTACTTCCCGACTCCAGGCACGACAAAGCCATCTGTTTCCGGATTGTCCGGCGTGTATTTGAACAGTGCCTGCATGGAGGTGTAGGGCAGATACGAAGACGGTTTGGCGATCCAATTTCGCAAGTATTCGGGCCGCAAGCGTTGGTACACTTTGGCCAGATCAGGCCCCTTCGGCGCTTTCGAGTAGTCGCCGATCTGGTGACACTGAATGCAACCGTTCTTGTCGGTCAGAATGCGCATTCCATCGTTGAACCTGGCGTGCGGTGCACCTGCTTGAGGCGATCCCACGGCTTTCAGCTCCGCCTGATACTTTGCCTCGGCAGCAGCCAGGTGATCGCTCTGACGCCGGGCATCAAATTCATACGGGTACTCCGCTCGATCGACCGCCGCAAAGTAGTTCACCAATGCGGTTGCCTCGTCAGGAGACATGTTGAATCGCGGCATCCGCAACCTCACCAGAGGACGGATCGGGTACGGGTTCAAGAGGAAGTCGTGCAACCACTCGCTCTGCACCTTTCGACCCTCGCCCAACAACGGCGGCGGCACGGCAGCCCATGCCTCGGTACCCTTCGCATTCGGGTTCGCCGGACGAGACAACTCGGGAACTCCACCCTTGTCTCGCGAGACGACGTACGGCAACAGGTACTTGGCAAAGTAACCACCGTGTGACGGATACATTTTCTCGACGTTCGCGAATGGAATCGGCAGCTTTTGGCCAACTTGATAAGCCTTGCCGTTGAGCATTGCCGGCTTCCACAATTCAAAGCGGTAACGCAAATCGCTCGGCTTGTACTCGTCGGTACCGTCGTAATTCGATAACAGGTCCCATTCTTCAAATTCGGGATCNTAGTACTCGACCACCGGNCGAGCATCTCCGTCTGCGATGGACGGCACACCGTGAATCACACCCTGGAGACGATTCCCCGAGTCGATCACCTCGGACGCTGCGACCTGCTTAGGCGTGTAACTGGTATGCAGGAACGGATATTCTGCCTGCTCCGGCAACTCAGGAAGCTCGCCATTGGCAAAGGTAATCTTCCACTTATCCGCATCCAGCATGTGACAACCACCGCAATTGAATTTCTCCAGAACCTGNCGTCCGGCAATTAAGGCTTTCTGCCGCGGATCGGGAGTAAACACATATTGATCGTTCGGTGGATCGGCGACNAGACCCAACACGTAGGTCATCACCGCCTCACGCTCTTTGTCATCAAACGGGAACAGAGGCATCCGAAGTCGCTCGTTGTATCCCTTATTCTCCGTCTTGTGGTAGTCGTAACTTCGCGGCTCCCGCAGTTTCTGATAGAGGAATCCGATCCGGTTGTGCGAGTGCAATTGGTGNAGATAGAAGTCAGACACCGTATGCTCGCTGTACTTTGCGGTACTTGCGTGATCCAGGTCCGCATGCTGCTCGCTCACGTGACCTTCCTCAGCCATTCCGGCCTCGGACAGGCCAGATGCGTCCACATGATCTTCCTGGTGCCCATGACCATGGCCGTGACCATGGTGCAGATATTCCAGAATGTGCTCGAACGCCAACTTGGAAGTATCCTTGCGGCCCCAGTCGGCCAACCCGGCACCGATCGGCTTCGCATCTTCGAANCCGGGAATATCATGACACGCGTAGCAACCGTATTTGGCGATCGCCTTGCGGCCGATGTACAGCAGTTTCTGTTCATCCGACAAAGGCTTTTCATCCGCAAACGTTTCGTCGGGAACCAGCAGCTCACGTTCGGCTGCCTTTTGCTCGCCACGCAAGCTCGCGGGAATCCCGTATTCGCTGTACTGTTCCGCTTGCGCGACGTAAACAGCGGAACTGAGATTATCGAGAACCAACGCGTCGAGATTCTGCTTGCCTTCTTCACCCAGGTCGGCCACCGAAGCAATCGTGCCTTCGGCTGGCTTCCAACCGTTGTCGGAATTCGCCATCAGATACGAGACGATGTCCGAAACCGGATCCGTCGTCTTAATCACATTGCCTTCGACATCCTTGTGCTCGATCGGATCGAGATACAAGTCGGGCATTTTGGTACGAACGTGGTAGCGACTCGGTTGCTTGATCCAACTGTAAAGCCACTTACGTCCCTTGACTGAATCAAACTTCGAAGCGATCCCCGACAGGTCGGGNCCCTGAGGCACTTCGCCTTCCCCTCGGAAAGCCGCAGCGTCGGGCCACGCTTTGTGGGTATGGCAAGCCAGACATCCACGTTCATGGAACAGCACTTTACCGCGTGCAATGGCTTCGTCCTCAGTGCCACCAGCCTCAGCATTCGGCACCAAAGCGGTACCATCCGCCTGCTTCAACTGGGGAGGCGTCAGATATTCAAACTTTTGGCTACGGCTCTCTAGATAACTCACCATGCCAAAGATCTCAATTGGCTCAAAGCGAACTTCATCACGACGTGCCTCGACCAGATCGGCATCGATCTCAGCAATGCGGGCTTTGATTTCGTCGCGTCGCCGCTTCCAGCCGATGATTCGCTTCTCTGCCAAGTCTTGTAACTCGATCTCCAACCCAGCCTTTTCATTCTCCAGGGTGGGAACGGGCAGATGATCCCACAAGCCGAAGAATTGTGGCATTCTGGTCGAAGAACGGAAACGCTTCGGTTCGCGGATCCAGTCGTAGAGGAAGTCAGAGTCTGCCTTCATACCGAGATAACGTAAGCTCGGCCCGACCTTGCGCATCCGACCGGGGCTCTCGATATCCTTGAGCACGGGCTCAAGGTTATTGTGAACGTAGGACGTGAGCTTCGGCTGATCCGAATCCTTGTCGTCCAAAATACGCTGCTGCAACTGGTGTCGCACATGCGAGCGGTAAGGATGCTTCGCTAAGGTGCCGGCCAGATCCAACAACTTTTCCTTCCAGGGATCGTCCTTCGCGACGTCGTCTAACCAGATGTCATCTGATCCCTTCAACTGCAATGCCGCAGCAAAGAAGTTCGGTTCGAGTCGCAAGTCGGGGCCAATCTGCTGATCCGGCTTGTCATAGCCGTTGATCTCGTGGCAGCCGAAGCAGCCATACTTTTGGATTAACATCTCGCCGTGCGTCAGCTTCGGAGCAGGAGGCTCGGGGAACCGAGCGCTGGCCAGCAGCGAATTGTTGTCGTGGTGACACTTCAAACAGCTGCTTTCGACAAAGCGGTTGGGAGCCATCGGGAAAATCCAATGGTGATTGTCAAACCAACCGTATTCGCGAGCCCAGTCTTTGCGCTGTCGTTCACTATTCGGCGTGTGCGACGCCCACTTGAATGCCGTCGCACTCCCTTGCCCGTCATGACAAACGGTACAGGCAAACACTGATACTTTGTGAGGACTCAGCGACCCGACAAACAGGTCAAGCCGAGGATGGCTCGTGTAGGGATGAGGCAAGCCACGTCGCACAGTCACGGTCAACGGCTCGCGTGTACGTGCGGCGGTCGCCAACCATTCGATCACCCGCTCGCGAGATCGCACGGTATCGCCGTTGATTGCAACGACCACGTCTCCCATGCGAACGCCATCTTCGCTGGACTCGGTAGTCACCGGGTTGGACTTCATCAGATCCGTGCGAATCTGGTCGGCCGTCTGCAAGCCTTGGTCGCCGGCGGTCAGAGCGGTCGTCGATTCCGCCGCCAGTGATTTATCGCGCACCACCATCACGGTGATGTCGTCCGGAGAAAGAATCCCCTCGTCCGCAAAGGAAATACCGTACAGTTGCTCCACGAGCACGGCACGACGCTCCTCATCTTCCGTCAAGAGATCGTATTCCTCTACGGGCGGTGGCAACAGCACCAGATCGACCAGATGTTCGCTCACATAAGCTGGCTTGGTGGCAGAACCTGGTGCCGTCTGCTCCATGTTTTGATGGCACGTGGTACAGCGGTCAAACCGTCGCACATTACCAAAGCTGCCATACTCGTGTTCCAGCCCGTCACTCCACTTGTTGTCGATCTTCATCGGCGAATTAAAAGCGTCGAGAATAGGCAGTTCGAGCCACTTCTTCCCAGGCAGCGGAATGACTCCATAGAACTCGAAGTAGTTCGAGCGTCGCTGCACACGCGCCTTTTCGATCTGCGTGATCGCCGACTGGTTATCCTGCAGGTCCTTCTCCAACTCAGTCTCGTCGCGTTTGAGGTCCGTCAGGATCTTATTCAACTGCTTGCGTTGATAGTTCACCGACTGATAACCCAGGATCAGTTCGCCTTCTTCCACCTTGAGCGTGTTGACGATCCCCTGCAAGCGATCGAGTTCCTCGATGTCTTTTCCATCACGCACTGCCAAACCAACGTTGGCCTTGGCCGCATCCAGATCCGCCGTCTTAAACTTCCGCACTTGCAGCCGATTATTCTCTTCGTTTTTCAAGTCGGTCATCACTCGACCCAACGTCGTATAGAGAGCGTCGCGAAGAGGGATGGCACGTTGCTGTGCGTTCAGCAATGTCGCATGCGCTTCTGCAGCCACCTGATCGGCGGCTTCGACTTCCGCCTTGGCATCGGTCACCGCCTCTTTCGCCTTTTCGATGACGTCCGGGTCAGCCCCTTCTTCGGCGGCCGCCAGTGCCTGCTTCTTCGCCGCCAAATCGGCTACCGCATCCGCAGCGGCCTGCTTCAACGCGGCGTAACCAAACTGTCCCTCGTAAGCCGCTTGGACTTCCTGAGCCGCCTTGTCAAAGCGTTCTTTCTGCTTGTCAAACCGGCCACGGTAACCGTCACCAGCTTCTGCAGCCTCTTTCCAGAATTCGCTGAACAGCGTTTCCGCAGAACCACCCAGTGGGAAACTGCGGAGATTCGCCAGCTCTTCCTGCAATTGCTGGTGCCGATCCAGCACTTCATTCGTCTCAGCTTGACGTTCTCGCCAGTCTAGATTCGCCAGCGCAATTTGCCGGTTCTTGGCTTGGAATGGCTTCCATTCGCGATCGTGATCCGCAGCAAACAACCACAACGTGCTGAGCAGCAACAACACCCCAGAGACCGCAAAGACCACGTGCAGCAGTCGCTGATCGCGCCATGTTTTTTCCGTAGCGGGCATGCAGGTTCGTCCTAGAAGTTCAAGAAGTATTCAGGAATAGAAATGAAATATTTCAGGTTGATCGTCCACCGCAGCAACATCTTCAACGGCAACAATCCCATCAGCAACAACAGGTTTGCCAGCACCATATAGCGGACGAAACCCATTTTGATAAACATGTTTCGGAAGTACTTGCTGAAGACCACCAACATGGGCGGCAGCAATGCAAAGTAGATCACCGTGCCGACAATACCTGGCAACTCGCGGAGCAAGATCGTGCCCAACTGCACCAAGGTACCGGAACCGTCGGGCGCCTTCGGCCTGGCCACCCCCAACATCTTCACCCAAAACATCTCACTCAAGTCGAGGTTGTTCAACGCCTCCACTTTGTGAGCGTCCCAGGTCTCGTAGAGCCCAAAGAAGTTCCAGTTCGGGCCCCGCATGAATGTACCCATGATGATCAACGTGACCCACAGGACGATGAAGCCGAACTGGAAAATCAGATAAGCAAACGGACGTTGCTCGATGGTGTAGTAGCCATTGCCGAGCTTGTTGTAGTCGATAAACGGAATCGCCATCAAACCAGCAACAACGACACTCGGCAGCACAACACCGGCCATCCACGGATCGTAATAAACCAGCATTTCCTGCAGTCCCAGGAAGTACCAAGGAGCCTTCGATGGGTTCGGTGTCTTCACACTACTGGCGGGCTCCTCAAGAGGCGCCTGCAACAACACAGCCCACACAATCAGCAGCGCCGTCACAGCAATCATGCAGATCAGTTCGGTATACACCAGATCGGGCCAGACCAAGACCTTCTCGTCGTCGTCCTTTTCTTGAGGCGGCAACCCTTCGCGCGCCCGATCATCATTTTGAACCGCCTTGTAGGCCCCCAACCAAGTGAAGAACCCGAGCAGGAAGATCAACCCGACAATCGGAACATTATCCGGCTTGGCGACAATCAAAGCGAAGTCGGGATCCGTCATCGACAGTCCCATGTAAAGCAGCGACGCATTGAACAACGACCAAGCCACGACCGGCTTCACTAAGTACCGGCGAGTGAAGTAAGCCAGAAAGAACAACGCCATACTGCCGACGGTGTAACGCGTCGGATTCATCGCCGCATCAAACAGATTACGAACCCACAGAGGAAACGCTAACAGCGTCGTGTTGCCACCAAAAGCAATACCCGAAATCACAACAAAGAACAGCGAGACCACCAACCACAGCATCGTTGTGCTGAGCTTGACTCCACTGCAATTACAGAGCGTCTGCGATTTGCCACTACGCCACAGATAAAGCGAGGCGACTGCGTTCATCACCCCGATAAAGAGGTAGTAGCCACCGAGAAAGCCACTGAGATCCTGTCCGTGCATCGTAAATGCCTACCGTTGAATTTCCCACTAACGAGAAATGTGAGTCGCCTTGTGAAACTTAAAGAGGACCGCTGATACCGCCGTCTTTCCGTACCCGCCAGAAATGGATCGCCAACAGCAGCGAAACACCCAGCGGAATTGCAATACAGTGCAATACGTAGAAACGATTCAATGTCTCTTCGCCGACGAACCGCGCGCCTAACAAACCAAAACGCGCGTCCGAAGCGTTGGTAATCATGTCAATGCCGTCCACCGTGAGCAGCTGAGCACCCGGACCTTCATACCCTAAGAACGGGGTCGCCCGAGCCATATTCGAACCGACCGTGATCGCCCAAATCGCCAACTGATCCCACGGCAGCAGATACCCCGTGAAACTCAATAGCAAGGTCAGCAGCAGCAAGATCACGCCCACCACCCAGTTGAATTCACGCGGCGGTTTATAACTTCCCGTCAAAAACACACGGTACATGTGTAGCCACACCGTGATCACCATCGCATGAGCTCCCCAACGATGAAGCTCGCGGAGAATCCCCAGCGAAGTCACGTCGCGCAACGCCAAGATGTCGTTATATGCCCACTCCAGCGTTGGCCGGTAATAGAACATCAACAGCACGCCGGTCACCGTCTCAACCAGAAACAGGAAGAAGGTGACTCCCCCCATGCACCACGTATAACTCAACGCGATACCTTGCTTCTTGATCGACACCGGATGCAGGTGCAGGAAAAAGTTGGTCAGCATCACGACGATGCGATTACGACGATCCACAGGCATCGGGTGCCGAAAGACACTCTTCCAGACCTGCGAATTCCGAATGATTTCACCGAGTGGGGGCATAGCGGTGTATTTTCACTTTAAACGGGTGTTTTGTTTCAAATCTGACCGCCCTGAAACAGGACGCTCGCGAGCCTGCCAAGTCACGATCACACGGGTACGAACGAGGCAGTATCCTTCCATTGCCCAAGCTCCTCTTGGAACTTACGACTCTTATCAACTTCCAACTGACCGTCATCCGCCAAGCGAATGGCGAACCGCTCAAGCGGCCGCGGTGCGGGCCCCTCGAAGTTCACTCCATCTTTGTAGAACCCGCTACCATGACACGGGCACTTGAATTTCTGCTCGCCCTCAAGCCAGTTCGGCGTACAGCCCAAGTGCGTGCACACAGACTGCAAAGCCACAATCATGGGCTGCCCTTCATAATCCGAGCGGACAATCCACACTCCAAACTGCGCCTTGTACTTGGTTTGCACTTGCCCGGGAGCAAAGTCGCCAGGGAAGCCAACCTTAAACTTTGTCGGTGGCTCGGTGAGGATGTTCGGGAACATGTAGCGAGCCAGCCCCAAAACCCCCAGGATGTGCCACAAGCCAAGCGACGTGAACCCAATGGCCAACGAGGAGCCAAAGAACACGCCGGCGAGTGTGCTGAAGAAATTCCGACGATTGTCACCCGCCGGAGCACTGGCCGGGGTCGGGGATGCGTAGGACGGCTTTTGCGGCATCGGCGGCACAGCCAGCTTCGCCTTGGCAGCCTTCTTGGGAGCAACAGCTACCCCGGCCTCAGCAGCGGCCGACTTCGACACGGGCCCTGGCTTCGCTGTCTTGCGCGCAGCGGCAAGAATGCTCGCCGTATCGCGCGGACCGGACGGAGCTGGCTTCTCTGCCTTAGCTGGCGCAGCAGCCTTCGGCTTGGGCTTGGGAGCCGCTTTCTTCGCGGCAGGCTTCGGCGCGGCAGCCTTCTTTCCACCTCCACGCGCCGCNGCCAACATCTCGGCGACGCTCATGTCCGCAGGTTTCTTCTGTGGTGCAGCAGGTGCCTCTTCGGCAGCCGCCGCCTCAGCAGCTGGCTCATCTGCCGACGAATCTTCTGTGGCTTTGCTACCCGCACCACCACCGCGGGCTGCAGCCAACATCTCCGCAACCGACATCTCACTCGGCTTCTTCGCCGGAGCTGCGGGCGACTGAGGTTCTTCCGCCGCTGCAGTCGGTTCGGGTGCAGCAGCTTCCGCCGGTTCACCTGCCGAGTCTTCCGACTTGGCGGGGGACTTGCCACCGCGCAATGCTGCCAACATCTCGTCGACCGACATCTTTTCTTTATCAGCCATAAAATTTCCCGTAGGTAATGCCAGGGAACCGCATTGTTTCTAGGAGATCCGAAAACACTCCCAACCATCATCGGCTGATCACCTTCATCCGGAAGGTGCTGCCGCATCGTCAGGCATCCCTCAGAAGCGCAATCGGAGAGCGGCCGGAATCGAGACCAGAATCTACCGAGATCGGGCCGTGATATCAACCGCCTTAAAAATCATAAACCTTTTCCTGGTATAGACAAATGCGTCAAATTGTCGCATAAATTCACCCTATTTTTCCACGTCGTTCCAAGCCTTACCAAGCGACCTCCAGCGAGCCGAATTTCTGCCCAAATTGTGACGCACTGCGACAACATGCCGCAGCCATGAAAGCCCAAAAGGCCACCGCCGAAAGGCGACCACGATCCTCTCGCTGACCACGACGCTTTCCAAGCGGCTGCTCAACCCCTATGGCCGCGATCACTCATCCACCGCTATCGGCTCCTAACGGCTGATCACGCGGCGTTACAAATCCTCTAAAACGGCCGCAGCTGTGGTGAATTGACGACAGCCCAGCCCGCGGACCTGTCAATCACTCAAATCATCCGGAGCGCTCGCCTGAAATGCCGGAACGGCGAAGCGCAAGTTCGTAGCCCAGCTCGGTTCGGCAAATGCTTCGGCAAATACGAAGCTGGCCAGACTTGTTCTGTTTCGCCTCAACCGGTCAGCCCTGGTACAGTTAGGCGGGGCCTGCATTGGCCCGGAACCTGGCCCGCGACAGCGGGAGCCTCGGCCATTCACACACTTCCCGCGACAGCCAGCTCCCCAACAAGCTTGCCATGGAAGCATGAAGTGCCTTCCGGCGCGCCGTTCACGACTCCATCTCACAACACCCCAAACCCGACGTCGCACAGGAGTCGACATGCAATCGTGCCCTCACTGCCAGTACCTGCTCAGTCCGGACGCGACTTCCTGCCCGGCATGCGGAGCCGCTGTCGCTCAGTTGCTGGAAGCATCCCCAGAATTGCAAAACCAGATCACGGAACTCCTTGGCCAAGGACACAAACTGGAAGCGGTGAAAGCGTTCAAAGACGCCTTGGGCTGCAGCTTGAGCGAGGCGAAAGTTGCTGTAGAGGCCTTCGCCACGAGCACTGCAGGCAATCTGCCGCCAGGCACCGAACCGCTGTCCGCTGCACTCGAAGCGGAACTCCTGAGATTGCTCGAACGCGGAGAAAAAATCCAGGCCGTGAAAGCCTACAAAGAACAGACAGGGGTCAGTTTGCGCATCGCCAAGGACTTCGTCGACAGCTTCGCGCAACAACGAGGATTACGCACTGAATCAAAAGGCTGCGGTGGCGCGGCCGCTGCTCTGCTGCTCCCCCTGGTGCTTGCCGCCCTGGCGCTGATGCTGGCCTTCCTGCCGACCTGACTCAGCCAGCGGTTACCGTGCGTGGATCGTCATGCGTCCCGCAGCTCGCGACACCGCGCGCGTCGACGTACATCTCCCTTGGCGGCATCGCATGAGATCAATCCCCCTCTCCCCAAAACGCTCCAGTCTCTCTCGTGTTCCCCGAGCCATTCGCGTGGCGAATGATCCGCAATGCGGTTCGCCATGCGGAGGCGATGCAACCGGCAGATCGAGTGGCGATTGCGAGGTCAGAGTGGCGCTTCCGAGGTCACTCGGATCGGTTAGAATAGATTGCCAAGTGTGGAAGCCGAGAACTGAGAACACAGGACGATTCACGCCGTGTAGTTCCAGCACACCAGAACGCTCCAAAGCAAAGGCGTTAGACTGGAATCGTTGATGACATCGTGTCCCCGTAGCTCAATTGGATAGAGCAGCGGACTTCTAATCCGCAGGTTGCAGGTTCGATTCCTGCCGGGGATGCTTGTTCACTTCGCCTCCGTCGAGGCACCACTAAGCGGCATCTCGAACCGACGCTTCGGTAGCCGCAAGCAGGCTGTCGCAATGGCGGTTTACCAGTTCCGGAGTAATCAATCGCATCGCGCTGTTGTCCGTCCGTTTCCGCTGTCGACGCGACATTGGGTCATGCCGCACTTGGATCGAACAGTGAGGCGATCCATACGGCCCGCTGTCGGCCGGTCGCGTCACGCCATGCAGTGAGATGCTTGGTGCGCCGACGGCAACCGCCAAATGCATTGGCCCGGTGTCGGCACTGAGAAAGATTCTGGACCGCTTGAGTACCGCCGCAAGTGTGGCAAGCTGAGTGTCCGGTGCCAAGCTTGCGTTGCCATTAGCATGAGCAACAATCTCACGCGCCCACTCACGTTCCCGTTGACTCCCCCAGACGACCAGCGTCGGCAGACCGTGCTGCTGAGCCAGATAGTTGGCGACGGCTCCAAAGCGATCCATCTCCCACCGTCGCGAATCCCAGGTCGCCCCAGGGTTCATGACCGCAAACTCTTGTTGCAGGTCCAGGCTGGCGAGTAGGTCAGCCGCCTGCGCTTCCGACGCTGCGTCGATGGGATATTTCCAGTTAACTTCAGGAGACTCGATACCGAGCGGGCCCAGGAGTTCAAGCGTTCGGTCCACCAGATGAGGTGCCACCGGTTCGACCAGATGATTGTTCAAGTAGGGACTTAATTCACAACCATACTTGCCACGACATCCGACACGCAGCTTGGCGCCGGAAAGCCAGCAGGCAAGTGCGGACTTCGTCATACTCTGACAGTCAATGGCCACTTCAAAACCATGCGGTCGCAATTCCTGTCGAGCCTGATACATCGCGCTGGGAGATGTAAACCAGCCGCGATCCAAGACAATGACCGCGTCCAGACATTCATGCTCCTGCACAACCATGGACGCACGTCGCTCCACAACCCACCCCAGATAGGCATTAGGAAAACGCTCACGTAGTGCACAGGCGACCGGCAGAGTCAAAATCGTATCCCCCATGGCACTCATCCGCGAGATCAGAATACGTGGGGCGTCAGAGTTCAGCACAAGATGGCCTCCTAGGCATGCGGCGACGGCAGATTCAGACAGCCTGCTGCCCGCCAACGAGAGATGTATGCGGGGCTGGACTCTAGAAAGATCGCTTCGTTGAGTCAATGCCGATGGCTGCATCGATCCCCCAAATACGACGGTGCGCAGCAGGCATCGTGGTCGACAGATACGCACCGCTCTGCGACGGCAAACGGAGCAGCAAGTGAAGCAGCTGGGGCGAGGCAGATGATGCGGTGTCAAAGAACGGGTCTCCGGCGGCTGACTTGGCGAGCGGGGGGTGCCCCCCCTTCCAGAGCAAGCCTGCAGAGGGGCAATTGGGCCGCGTTTACCAACCACAACTGCCAACCGTCGAGAGTCTCTACGTCGGGAGCTTTCCTGATTGTTTCCCGAAATTACTTGCTTCGGGCGCGGCCTCGCGTTAATTTGCTTTTATCTTGTCACCTGGGGAAATAGCATGCGCTCCATCGCACTTCAAACCAGCCTTATTTGCACCCTGTTTCTGTTGACCTCTGTCCGGCCAGTTGCTGCGGGTCTCGTGTTCGATATTTCGACAACAGGAAATGCATTGGCGGACGATGGTTTTCAGAAGGCCGCCGACTTTATCGTGGCCCGCTTTAGTGATGACGTGACGGTCCGAATCGACGCTGGCTTCAGCGATCTGGGCGTGAATATCTTGGGCGGGGCCAGCTCGGTGAAAATGGAAGTTGGCTTCAGCAATTGGAAAACCGCCATAGCCGATGATGTGACTTCAGCTGATGATGCAACGATGGTTGCAGGCTTACCAGCCGGTAGCACGTTCACCCCTTACATTAGTAATACAACCGATGGTGCGGCGGCCCATCTATCAACCACAGCTCACGATAAGGTACGCTTGTCGCGCGCCCAAGCAAAAGCGATCGGGCTTGTTGGTGCTCATGCAAGCAGCGACGATGCGACAATTACATTTAACGACCACAGCTCTATCACGTTTGATTTCAACCCGGATGACGGGATTACTTCCGGCCAAATTGATTTTGTGGGTGTAGCGATTCACGAATTGCTGCATGCCATGGGCTTTTTCAGTGGTGCTGACATCGTCGACATCAATCCCGAAAGCGGCACGCCAACCTTTTCCGACAGTGCTTTTAATGGCCGCACGTCCGCGATGGATTTTACCCGTAGTTCCGCGGACAGTCGCACGGCAGGCGCGGATGTAGACATCACCGCAGATACGCGAACCAAGGATTACTCTCTCAATGGTGGCTCTGTGATTACCGTCGCCAACGCGTTCTCGACTGGCATTCACCACGGCGATGGCCGTCAAGCAAGCCACTGGCGGGACAACGCAGGACTCGGCATTTTAGATCCCACGGCGGCCCCGGCCGGATTTTCCACAATCGACACGTACACTGCACTGGACGCCCAGGCCATGGACATTCTGGGATGGGATCTGGCCAGCGTCAGTTCTGGTGGAGAGGTTCCCGAACCCGCCAGTGTGCTGCTCTGGACCGCGCTGAGCACTTTCGGTCTCTTCCACTACCGGCGAAAAAAACGTGCCGCCTAAGCAACGCGGTCACCTCTAAGCAACGCGGCCACCTCTAAGCAACGCGGCCACCTCTAAGCAACGCGGTCACCTCTAAGCAACGTTGCA